>NZ_JBFCVU010000003.1:0-577745 GCF_040705255.1 Ruegeria sp. ANG10 | reverse complement strand
CGAAACAAGGCTGCAGCACTGAAATTCCTCAAGAAATTGATGAAGCGGCGCGGTTGCGCCGAAGAGATCGTCACAGATCGCTTCGCTTCTTACAAGGCTGCGCTCAGAGAAATGGGCGCGCTCGAAAGACAAAGGACGGGCAGGTGGCTCAACAACCGCGTCGAGAACTCGCACCTTCCTTTCCGACGACGCGAACGCGCGATGCAGCGTTTCAGGCGCATGCGAAGTTTACAGAAATTCGCCTCCGTCCATTCCTCTGTCTACAACCACTTCAACCAGGAAAGATCTCTCACCAGCCGAGACACCTTCAAGCTGACCCGGGCCGCCACTCTTAGCGAGTGCCGTCAACTTTCTTCCGGATAGGTTCGCGGTTTCCGCGGCAAACTGAGACTGGTTCGAATTAGTCTGACAGCACCGGACAGAATGCTGCGGATCGTAGCGCTTGATTGATGCTTTTCAGCACATGAAATGTTGGCCTTAATCTCTTGAACAGCGCGTTCTCAGTGTTGGGCGGTGGTCAAAAGTCTCTTTGTCCGTCCCGTGTTACAGATACCACGCATAGTTTACTATATCGCGTGACTGCTATCGCCGCCGCGCCCATGGCCGGATCATAAGGGCACTAGTTGAGCGGAATCCCAATCTGAAGGACATCACGCCGGATATCCGACATTAGCGGTCTTCCGGCAAAGCGGCCACACTGGACGCTTACGCACTCGGTATGGGCTTGATTTTAAAGATATCGAACAAGCGTGCAAAAATCACGGCTTTCGAACGCCGCATGTGGCCAGAACTCGTACGTTTTTGCCAGTTCCCGATTTCCGTAAGCAGTCATTGGAGCAGGTGCAGCGAAAGGGCGCTTTGTCCCGCATAGCGGACATTGAGCGAAATCGGCTGAATGTCTGCATCGAGCCCGAAGCGGACATCGCTGCGGCCACAGCGTTCGTCGAAGAGGGCCGAAAGCGGTCATTCGCTGCGAGCGCAAGACAATCAGCCATTAGGGAGAGTAGCAGACCTTGCCCACAGAAAGGAATCTGAAGACAGATCAGATTTACATGCGCGTACAAGTAGTTCTGTGAAGGTCTTAACCACCAGATTTGGTTCGTCACCACGTTTGCGGACGAGCGTGATATGCGACTTCTGATCGAACCGACCATTTCCGACTGAGCGCATTCGTCCCTGACGTACCCAGATATCAGCCAGGCCTTCGGGAAGATAGCCGATGAAACAACCAGTCAGCACCAACATGGCAACGCCTTCGATCTGATGTGCTGTGGCCGTAGAGCGTAAGCCGCGTGAAACCGGCGCAACCTTTTGCTCGTTTAAATAAGCACGATTGCAGAAGTTTGCCTGAGAAAGAAATTCATCAACGGCAGCCTTCGTTCCTGCTTTGAACAATGGATGGGTTTGTCCACAATACAGGCCAATCCGTTCCGTTTTCAGCGGCTCATATATCAACCCCGGTTTTTTATTATGGAACACTCCGATGCCTAAGGCGATATGTCCGTCCTGAACCCCTATCTCGATATCGCCAGGCGCAATTGAATGCAATTCGATGGCTACATCCGGCGCAATGCGAGCAAACTCCGACAAAGCAGGTACGATAGGCGCTTTGTCATTGAAGACCCAATTGTCGATTGCTCCGATAGTCAACCGACCGACCAGTTTCCCACGTGTCCCGTCTACGGTTTCACCAAACAGATCCAATGCCGCAAACAACTTACGAGAGGCTGCATAGACGATTTCTCCTTTGTCGGTTAGGCGGAACCCCTTGCGTCCTCGCTGGCACAGTCTCAGACCCAAGCGAGTTTCGAGATCGGATATCTGGCGCGAAATCGTCGACGCGGACACGTTCAAAACAACTTGTGCTGCCGAAAAACTGCGTGCTTCAACGACGACAGAAAACACGTGCAGCAGATGAATGTCGGCTTTCGATAAGGAAGGAGGCAGCATACATGGCCTTTACTTGTATATTTATGCAAATAATATCTCTTACTTTGTAATTTTATAATTGTAATTGCCGTGCCAAGCTTTGCAATACAAGGAATGAGACCAGAGGAATTGGCACCATGGCGTTGAACGCGGAAAATGCGCCCAAATGGGGAATCAACAACGATTACGCAAAACTCACGGATGTTCTGCTTGGTCGTCCTGAATACTTCAAATGGGTTGAAGCAGGCCCATTGATCGGTCGGACGTTGGCCAATGCGCACAAAACCGGCGCGACTTTTGATCTACAACAGGCGATGTCACAACATGCTGAAATGGTGTCGATTTACGAAGAAAACGGCGTGAACTGTCACTATTTGGACAGTGATCCGGTCCTTCACCGAAATTTTTTCGCCCGCGACAGCTCGGCGATGACCCCCTGGGGCGCTTTGATTTGCCATATGCAGTTGAAGTGTCGGCGTGCGGACTATGCCACTGCGATAAAATTCTACCAGGACAACAATATCCCGATTTGGAAATTTGCGACCGCAGGACACTTTGAAGGCGGTGATTTCAACATAATCGAACCTGGCCGTGTCCTAATTGGCTATTGTGGTGAACGGTCTGAGCAAGAGGGATCGGAACAAGTAGCCGAATTTGTACGCGCCGAGGGTTGGGAGGCAGTCGTTGCCCCAATCAGCCGCGAGTTTGTCCACATGGACGGGTTAATCGTTCCGTTGGCCGAGAAACTTGCCGTGGCCTGCATTGACGCGATGGAGCCTTGGTTGGTGGATGTTATCAAAGGATGGGGCATTGAAATCGTTGATGTCGAGTTCCGCGAAGCTAAAAACCTCGGGGTTAATCTGGTGGCGCTAGGGGATAGCAAGGTACTGTCTATGGCTGGTGCTACCGACCTAAACGCAAAAATGCGGGCCCTTGGGTTCCAGGTCTATGATCCTGATATGTCGATGTTCACCTTGGGCGGCGGCGGCGTTCACTGCCTGTGTCAAGCCCTACATCGCGAGGCCGCATGACCAATATCTGGGCATTAAAGGTGATCGTCCGCGGCAATGTCCGATGGGCATGACATAAATCGGGGCACAGCCTGGTGGAGATTGCATACGTATGGCCTAAACCGACGAACACCGACTGGCGCGCAAGACGTTCCGTCAGATGTGATGAGGGTGAGTGCTATGTCAGTATGACCGGTTGGCCAATATACTTGCCCGCAGGCTAGGCCTAAATCCAGATCTGTCGCCCATTGCCCTTGGCGGGCATCTAGACACGCAACAGCATGGCGGCATTCTAATGAGCAACTACGGTGTTTTTACAGGCTTGGAGATTGTGCATTTTTTTAGAATCATCATACCTAAACGGACGCTCTGAAAGATGTTGCCAACTGGGGCAAGGAAGAAGGATCACTGTTTGCGCCTGCCATGCTGAGTTCAAGCGTTTACGGAGCGAGTTTTGATCTCGATTTGGCACTAAGCCGTTCGGATGTAGACGGGCTTCGGGTTGCTGAAGAACTGGCCCCGATCGGTTATTAGATTGAAGCAAGCATTGGATCGCCCCAGGTTGGTGGGCTTCTTGATGCGTGTCTGTTGCATTAACCTTCGTTACAACAGAAGTACCACTGTCCCAAACGTGAAGAAAACAATAAATCGGCGCAATCTGTTCATAGGATATCGATATCCGCACGACATCATCTTGCTCGAATGTGCTGGTACTGTCGCTACCGGGTGTCCTACTAAGATTGCCGTGGGGCTTTGGGAAACAGGACTACAGACGTACCTTCTGCGCATGGCTCAGCCAGAGAAGATCAGATATGTCACCGCTCATTCTTCGAACGATGAATCACGCCGCAAAGCGGATATCAATGGGTCCCGAACCTAGTTTTCAAACGCCACATCAAAACCCCAGATTTGCTGCAGATAGCCTAAAGTCGCTTCGGACGCCCTTTTGTTCAACGGCACATCATTGCGCATGGAGTGATTTAACCTGAGGTGACGATCGCCCATCAAGTCTACGTCAACGATCTGAATATCGGGGTCGTGTTCCGAAACGTCGAAACCGTGCGCCAAGGTGTCGCGCACTTGGTGATACCCGCGTTCGTCGTGAATCGCATCGACTGTGTAGAAGGGTTTCCCCTCGTCATCAGTCAGTGAAAACATGCGGAACTGGCGCATGACATTGGGGCTAAGGAACTGCTGAATGAAACTCTCGTCGCGATAGTTAGCCCAGGCATCCTTTAATATATCGCGCCACGCACCGCTTCCCGCTATGTCCGGAAACCATTCCCGGTCCTCCTCGGTCGGGTCGGTGCAGATGCGTTGGATATCCTGCATCATCGCGAAACCCAGCGCATAAGGGTTGATCCCCATCGCGTTCGGAGCGTCAAAGTCGGGCTGCGTCAGCACATTGGTATGGCTGTGCAGTATTTCAAGCATGGCACCATCCGTCAGCAGACCGGCGCGGTGCAGCTCGTTGGTGATGTAATAGTGAACGAAGCAGGCGCACCCTTCATTCATCACTTTGGTTTGGCGCTGCGGGTAGAAATACTGTGCTATGTTGCGAACGATACGCAAAACTTCGCGTTGCCAAGACTCCAGAACCGGGCTGTGGCGTTCAACGAAATAAAGCAGGTTTTCTTCTGGCAACCCCATTTCACGCTTGCGTTTCCGTGCCTCTTCATCGGTTTTCGATGACTGTGTGGGATGATCGAAGGCGTCCCACAAATAGTGTACCGCCCGTTCCTCTTCGATACGCCGCTCACGCTGTCTGGTCCTCTCATCCGCGAGCGATGAGTGGGGCGGGCGCCTATGCCGGAAAACGCTGGACGGCATGAGCGCGTGGGCCGCGTCCAGTAATTGCTCAACCTCGCGTTCCCCGTGCTGTTCTTCGCATTGGGTAATAAAGCCGCGCGCGTAGTCGAGGTAGTCGAGAATACCCCGTGCATCACTCCACTGGCGAAACAGGTGATTATTCTTGAAGAAATGATTGTGCCCAAAGGCCGCGTGGGCAATCACAAGGACCTGAAGCGCCATCGTGTTGTCTTCGAGGCAGTACGAAATACAGGGATCGGAATTGATGACGATCTCATAGGCAAGACCGTTTGCGCCCTTGCTGTAGGCTTTTTCTTCGTGAACGAAACGCTTCCCGAAGGACCAGTGCCTATACATGAGCGGCATCCCGGTCGACGAATAGGCATCCAGCATTTGCTGATACGAGATGATTTCTATCTGGTTGGGATAGACGTCAAGTTCGAGATCATCAATCGCCACACATTCGATCGCGTCAAAGCTGCGCTGGATAGTCTCAAAATCCCATTCTGCGCCTTCAAACAGCGGCCCCCTAACTTCGGTCCGATCAGCCATTGGAAACTCCGTTCGTCTTGCGCGCAAACAACTCGTGCAGAACCGGATAGATGTCACTGGCGCGTGCGATCCGTTTCATTGCAAAATTTGGCCAGACCTCTGCGACCTGCCGGTACGAGCGCCACAGTTCCATACCGTTATCTTCGCTGTTCATCAGATTGGCTTCGGTCTCATCGACGATTTCCGTATAGGCGAAATATTGGCAGCACTTCATCAGTTCACTGTTCAGCAGGTCGGCGCACAGTTGCGAATCTCCGCTGAAATTTTCACCATCCGATGCCTGCGCGGCATAGATATTCCACAGTGCGGACGGATAGCGGGCTTCGATAATCTTTTTCATCTCGTTAAGCGCGCTGCTCACGACCGTCCCACCGGTTTGGCGGGAGTGAAAGAAGGTGTCTTCATCGACTTCCGCGGCAATCTGGGTGTGGCGGATGAATACAAGTTCGATCTTGTCGTAGCGTTGCTTGAGGAAAAGATGCAGCAGGACGAAGAACTGCTTAGCAAGGCTCTTCTCCCGCTCTCCCATCGAGGCCGAAACGTCCATCAGGCAGAACATCACCGCATTAGCTGCCGGTTCGGGGCGCATCTCGAAATACTTGTAACGTACGTCCAGCGGATCAATGTAGGGAATGATCTTGCGTCGCCGTAGCATCTTGTCGAGTTGCTCGCGCAGCAACCGCCTTTCCGTCTTTCGCGCCGTATCTGGTTTTTCCAACGCCTCCAGTTCTTCAACCTGTTGCGTAAGAGCCTGTATCTCTGTGTTTGTCGGGCGCCGCATTGCGAGACGTCGCCCGAACGCATTGCGCATTGTTCGCGAAACACTGAGGTTGGCAGGCGTCCCAGCGGCAGTATATCCCATGCGGTGCGGTTTGGAGACGGCAACCTCTTTCAGACTGCGTTTTACCATGTCGGGCAGTTCGAGATCCTTGAAGAACATGGAAAGAAACTCGTCCCGCGACAGGACGAACATGAACTCGTCCTCGCCCTCCCCATCGGGTGTCCCCTCACGTCCACCTTGCCCATCCTGACCCGACGGAGGTTTCTTAAGCCGGTCACCTGCCTTGAACGTCTTGTTTCCGGTTAGAACCCGGTGTCTGGAACCACCTTTGCTGTCATGTTGAAAATGCGGCTCCCCGATCCCTTCTGACGATACCGAGATATTTTCCTGCTGGTCGACATCAGCGATTTTCCGGCGCCGGACACTTTCGTCAACCGCCTCTTTGACGGCAGAGCGAACCCGGCGCAAAAACCGCCTACGGTTCCCAAGGTTCTTATCCTTGGGGTTTAGCCTTCGATCGATGAAATGGGCCATTTGAGCATAGACTCCTCATCCTGCCTTGTTGACCCGCATGTACCATTCAACCAGGCGCCTGACCTGACGGCGCGTGTAGCCGCGGCCGATCATGCGATCAATGAACTCGTTATGCTTGGCTTCGGTTTCCTTGTCCCGCTTGGCGCCAAAGCTGATGACAGGCAGAAGATCCTGAATTTGGCCGAACATGCGCTTTTCGATAACCCTTCTTAACTTTTCATATTTGCGCCAGTCAGGGTTACGACCGCGATTGTTGGCCCGCGCGCGCAGCACGAATTTGACCACTTCGTTTCGGAAATCCTTGGGATTGGAAATTCCGGCCGGTTTTTCGATCTTTTCAAGCTCCTGTTCCAGAACGCCGCGATTGAGAATCTGGCCGGTATCCGGATCCTTGAAGTCCTGATCTTCGATCCATGCATCAGCAAAAGAGATGTATCTGTCAAAAAGGTTCTGACCAAAGTCAGAATAGGATTCCAGATAGGCTTTTTGGATCTCGTTGCCGATAAATTCCGCGTATCGCGGCGACAGATCGTCTTTCATGAAAGATAGATACCGGCTTTCAATCTCGTCGGGGAATTGCTCGCGTTTTACCGCCTGTTCAAGAACATAAAGCAGATGAACCGGGTCGGCGCCCACTTCCTCGGTGTCGTGATTGAAGGTCTCGGACAGCACTTTGAAGGCAAAGCGGGTCGATGTGCCCGTCATCCCCTCGTCCACCCCGGCCGCATCCCGATATTCCTGCACTGATCGCGCTTTGGGATCGGTATCCTTCAGTGTTTCACCATCATAGACGCGGAGCTTAGAAAATGTTGGCGAATTTTCATGCTCTTTCAGCCGAGTCAAAACACTGAACTGGCTCAGGATAGACAGCGTCTCGGGTGCGCAGGGAGATTCACCTAGGCTGCTTTCCTCAAGCAACTTCTCGTAAATCTGGGATTCATCCGAGGCACGCAGGCAATAGGGAACCTTGACCAGACTGATCCGATCCAGAAAGGCCTCGTTGTTCTTGTTGTTTTTGAACTGCTGCCATTCCGCTTCATTCGAATGCGCAACTATCACACCCTGGAAGGGGAAAGCACCGATATTCTCCGTACCAGCATAAGACCCCTCTTGCGTGGCGGTCAGCAACGGATGCAAGACCTTGATCGGCGCCTTGAACATCTCAACGAATTCCATCAACCCCTGCGTGGTGCGGTTCAGAGCACCAGAATAGGAATAGGCGTCCGGGTCGTTCTGGCTGAATTCCTCCAGCTTGCGAATATCGAGTTTCCCGACAAGCGAAGAGATGTCCTGGTTGTTTTCATCGCCCGGTTCAGTCTTCGCAACGCAAATCTGGCGCAGTTTCGACGGGTAGAGTTTGACAACCGAAAATCTGGAAATATCGCCGTCAAACTCCTGCAGGCGTTTGACAGCCCAGGGCGAAATCAATCCGTTCAACAACCGTTTGGGGATATTGTATTTGTTATCTAGAAGATCCCCCATCCGCGCACGGTCGAAAAGGCCAAGCGGCGACTCAAATATTGGGCTGATCTGGTCATCCGCCTTCAGTACATAAATCGGTTGCCGCTCCATCAGGTTCTTAAGGATCTCGGCAAGCGTTGACTTGCCCCCACCGACTGGGCCCAACAGATAGAGGATTTGCTTGCGTTCTTCGAGACCCTGGCTGGCATGGCGGAAAAAGCCAACGATGCGCTCGATGGTTTCTTCGACGCCATATATGTCCTGGAAGGGCTTGTATCGCTTGATTGTTCGATTAAGAAATATGCGACTGAGCCGAGCATCCTGACTGGTATCAATAAGCTCGGGCTCGCCAATCGCAGCGATCATCCGCTCGGCTGCGGTAGCCCGCATAGTTGGGTCTTCACGACATTCCAGCAAATAGTCCTGCAATGTCATTTCGATGAGCTTTGTCCGCCCATACTCTTCTGCAAACTGCTCGAAAATCTCCATTTTCAAAAATTCCTCTAGGTTTCGTACTCCTTCGTCCCAGCGCGCTAAGTTCATCCTAGTCTACCACAAAACTGGTCCGTAATTGTCTAATTTCTAATCACAATTTGTTTCCCGTTCGTTGCTCCGTTGAAACTAGTATTCTTTGAAGCCTGCAATACCTACCTCTACGCGACCCTTTTTGCCGGCTTGGTCGCGCCGACGTTCTATCCTCGATTTGGGTTTACCCCGGCCGGTAAGCAGACGCCGTATCCTGAACTCCTGGCAGACCCGGAAGCACTAATTTCACTTGAGCTGGCGGCAGACTCAGTCGAGACTGCATTACGGTAAAACAATTGCGATCAAACTGTTCATGTACTCGCATTTGGGGGTACACATCACAGCACGGAAGACGCCAAATTCCATGCTTAGCTTAAAGTAATAACCAGACATTCAATTTGGCAAGTTGAATGTCTGGTTTATTGCGAGATGCGACTGCAGAAATCAAACGATGTACTCAAGGTCGGCTATGGGCCGTCCTTGATTGTGCAGACAGCCTTCCACAGGTCAAATGCAGCGCTGCATCCAGAGTCTGGAATGAGCTCAATGCGCATACCGCTGCTAGATGAACAAATGTCGGAAACCCGCCGTTAGAGAGCCAACTAAGCCGGTTTGATTTCCAGTGGGAACAACCTGTCATACGCCAATGTGAAAACATAGGTATAGGCAACAACGAAGGACGTGACGACGACATCTGTCATCAGAGCTTCCAGCAAACCAATGCCTAGCCACCAAGCGTAGATAGGAAGTGACGTTATTACCAGCGAAGCCTCAAATCCTATCGCGTGCAATATTCGCCCAAAATGCGAGCGTTGACTTGCAACGCGCCTGGCACGGGCATCAATTCTGTCAAAAGCCCAGTTATAGACAAGATTTAGAACCATCGCCTTGACCGCGAGGACGGCTCCAAGCGCACCAATTTCAGCAACCGGTTTGTCGAAGAAAGCAGCGCCGACGGGCACCAAAAATGCCATCAACAACAGTTCAAAGCTGATTGTATAACGAAGACGATCTTTGCCCGTTCTTAGAATGACTTTTTCCGACACGTCCAACTCCATTGCTGGATTGTGTTCTATTGAAATTATTAGATATTAGTAGTTAATTACTATCTGAAATTCAGATAGGTTTACTATGCCGTCACCTGAGAGTTTGCAGGCCTTTGTACTTGCCGCAGAGCTTGGCTCCTTCTCTGCGGCCGCGCGGAAGATGAAGAAAGCCCAGTCTGCGGTATCAACTGCAATCGCTAACCTTGAAATCGATACGGATCTTCAGCTTTTTGACAGAAGCAGCAGGTCCCCGACGCTTACGCAGGCGGGCCAATCGCTGTTACCCTATGCCAAGGGTATTTTGCTCGGGAAGCAGGAATTTCACGCCAAGGCGACATCTATGTCGGAAGGGATAGAGGACAAGATTAGCATTGCAATCGAACAGGGGGTCAACCTGACACCGGTTTTGGATGTGTTGAGCGATTTTTCAAATAAGTTTCCTGACGTTTCGCTTGAAATTCTGACCACCGGCCCAAACGATACGGCGACCTTGCTCAAAGAGGGGCGTGCAACACTCGGTCTCATGACGGAACAGGAAAGTTACCCGACCGGCTTTCAGTTTCGGGGTGTCGGATATTCGGCCTTGGTTCCGGTCTGTGGTACATCGCATCCGCTGACCAGACTGGACCAAGTTGCTCACCGAGACCTTAGGCAACATCGGCAATTAGTGCTCAGAAGCCGCTCACGTGATGTCCCTGGCCAGGTCGGTGAAATCAAGAGCGCTTCAATATGGTATGCAGAAAACCCCCACATGATCGTCGAATTGGTTTTGCGTGGATTGGGATGGGCAGAACTACCACTACCAGTTGTCAGAGAACTGGTAAGATCGAACAAACTGGCTCAAATGGATTATACGTTCCAGCAAAGTGACGCACTGGAAGGCATTGACCTTGTCTGGACGGAGCAACACGTTCTGGGCAAAGCAGGTCAGTGGGTTCAGAGGCAATTCTTTAACATCCCGCAAAATGTGTGGAAGGATTGAGACCATTTGAGACATTCCCGCGCTTGCGAATGTTTGGAAGCAGTAGGAGTGAACCGATTACGCATCAGCACCGAAACAGAGGACGTTACCGTCAGGATCCGTAACCTCAAATTCCCGCATCTCGTAGACAGTCGTCCATATATCTTTCGACAAGGCGCTACCTGAGTCGCGAATTTCCTGCGATAAGCCGTCGACATCATCCACGTGGAAGTAGGCACGCCAGTGGTTGTATGGGGCTTCAGCCCCATTGTGACCATTGACGAAAATGACGGCCCCATCGCGCTCGAAGATTCCAAAATTAGCAGGTTCACCGCCCTCTTCAACACAAGTGAACCCAAGAACTTCGGTATAAAACGCATGGGCCCTCGGATAGTCTCCGGTCCGCACGACCGGTGTTGCTGAACGGATCATGGCACATCTCCTTTTTTCCGAGCATGCGCGTGGGCGCTTCGTCGAGAAAGCCCTGAATGAAGATTCTAACGATATCGTTGATTCGGTTTCGGTGCTGGATTGGTTGGGTGGGCTTCGAGGCAACTTGGGTGAATGTGATCCGAAGCTCCGCCGGCAGATTTGTCCGCTACTGCCGCTAGTATCCCCAGTTGAAATGCTGCACAGCGTACGAAGGTCGGCAATGCGGGCGCAACCGCAGCATTTGAACCCCCGGTCCAATGTTTCCTTGGGGGCGTTCTGGCTTGGGTACTGTATCAGTGGACGCGAGTTGCTGCACCGCATCCGAATTCGGCTCAGCATTGGCCTGTCTTCATTGCCGCGGATTTTAAACACGTTCAGGTCCGCAGTGAAAGCCGGCAATAGACCTACAATAACCTGTCTAACCGACTGTTTCTGGGCATTTGACATCATCCTCGGTTGGTGAGTGAAACTCCGGCAATCACCAACGTACCACCCAGCAGCATGGAAGCCTCAACCGGTTCGTGCAAGACAGCAGCTCCAAGGGCCACCCCGAAGACAGGGACGAGATTGGTGAATACCGCAGTACGTTCAGGCCCAAGCGTTCGTACCCCCCGATAGTACCAAACAAATGGCACGACTGTTCCACCAATGGCCAGGTAGATGATGGCCAAAGTGCAGTTGAACGTGGGCAGTTGCAGCAGTTGCACGGGACCGGCCAGCGGCAACCCCAATGCCAGAAGTAAAAAACCGATCAGCGCAGCCCAAGTGGTTGCCGCCAGTGGCGAGACGCTTCCAAGCACTTTGCGTCCAAGAAGCGTATAGCCCACCCAACTGCCTACCGCAGCCAGCATGAACAGTTCTCCCTGCCCAAAACTCTGCCGGACGTCAGTTATCAGTCCGGTAACGTCCCCTCCGCTAATCACGATCACGGCCCCGGCTAGTGCTACACAAATCCCGGCAACTTGCCCAATCGGTAGAAGCCGCCGCGCAATCAGCCCCCCGGCCAAAGCCACAGCTATCGGATTAAAGGCAACAAACAGTGCCGTTCGCGAAGCTGGCATCTCCGCAAGAGCGGCAAAGAAGAACAGGTTGTAAAGGCAGACGCCTGACAGTCCCAGAAGCACCGTCAACACGCTCTGCCGCCAGGTGAGGCGGGGCAAGCCACCTTCCGTTTTCCACACGAGATAAAGCAATGCCAGCGATGCCAGGCCAAACCGAGCGGTTGCCGCGACCAGAGGGGGCATTTCACCCGAAACGACGCGACCGGCAACAAATGTGCCGCCCCACAGGAAGGCCACCATTGAGAGCCGGACGTAAAGCAAAGCGTTCTGCGGCGCTATGGGATATGACAGGGCTTGGGACATGGAAACACCTAAAACATCGGATTGCCCATGTCGAATTTCAGTTATATTGTGTTATAGTCAAATGAGTATTTACTTATGACTTTTGGTCAGCTTGAAATTTTCGCCGCTCTTGCCGAAACGCGTGGGTTTACGGCCGCTGCCCTGCGCCTTGGGATCAGCCAGCCCGCTGTGTCTCATGCCCTCAAAGGTCTCGAGGATGAACTTGGCGTCACGCTTTTTAATCGCACCGTGTCCCCAATCGAACTGACCCCGTTGGGCGAACGACTTCTATCCCGCGCGCGTGAAATTATTGGGCTGGCCGATGCAATGCATCAGGAGGCGTCGGAATATCGTGGAGTGCAGACCGGCAGACTGCGCATCGGGTCTTTCGGTGCGACGTCATCATTGCAGATATTGCCGCGCCTTCTCGAAGCATTTCACGCAGCCCATCCTGGTATCGAAGTGCTGATTGAAGAAGCCGCTGACGATGAGATTATCCGTTGGATCGAAGACCGGCGCATTGATCTTGGTTTTGTCGTGTTACCAGATGAACGCTTCCGGACCTGGCCTGTGGCACAGGACCAGTTTGTCGCCTTGGTTGCCGCTGACAGTACTTTGGCCAGGCAATCTTCAATCCGATTGGAAGAGCTGTGCGAAATGCCTTTCATCATGCCGGAATCTGGTTCTGCCCGGATCATTCGCCGTCTGTTCACGCAGTCCCGTCTTAGTCCAAATGTGCGATATCGGACATCGCAGATGCTAAGTACTTTGACCATGGTGGCACGCAGCCAAGGCGTCTCGGTCGTGGCCGAGATGGCCTTGCCGCCAACGAATGGTGAAGAAGGCTGGGTCAGCAAACCGCTGAATTCAGTCAGGACACGGAAAATTGGCCTCGCGATGCATCCGCACGCAACACCATCCCCCGCGGCGGTCGCTTTTGTTGAGGTCGTGGAAAAAAGTAGAGACGATCTTTGACGACGTGTGCAAGGGAAAGAAGCGAAGTTTCGATTTGAACTTTTAAGTTCGAACCTAACATTAGAAAACACTTCGTGAATGGCTGGTTTGTTGCGTAATATGTGAATTCGACCAGCCCGAGATTTTGCGCACGCAGCGAATGGCCGGTCTGGGAAGGCCGCACCGCAGCGCCGGGAAAGTGACGAATGTCGGCTTTGGGCCGTCTGCGCGATCAGGTGACGGCGGGGCAGGGGCCTGCGCTGCAAAGGCACCGAGGTCCGGAATGAGCCCAATGCGGACGTTTAGATGCAGCACAAAACCAGATACTGTTGAGCGCAATACATTGAATGTGACTTCAACTGGAAACACGAATAACGCCATGTTTTTAAGATCATCACATTACCCCGCTAGCCTAATAATTAGACGTTCCTTCCCAAGGCAGCATCCAACCAAGCCTGAATGCCTTGAAAATTCTGATTTATGCGTGAAACTTAAAGCATGAGTGAGTTTTTTGATGAAATGTTCAACGGCGATGGATCACTCAGGGGTCCATACGAAGAGATCGGCCGCTGGTTCAATGCTGAAGACGCATCACGACTGAGGGCGAAACAGCGCGAAGCCGAAGAAGTCTTTAGACTGACAGGCATCACTTTTAATGTATACGGCAAGGCCGAGGCCGAGGAACGTCTGATACCGTTTGATATCGTACCACGAGTTATTTCAGCGCGGGAATGGCAGCGGCTGGAGCGCGGTATCGAACAGCGGGTGCGGGCAATCAACGCCTTTCTCCACGATATCTATCACCGCCAAGAAATCGTGCGTGCCGGGCGTGTGCCGGCCGAGATGATTGCCGGGAACGAAGCGTTCCTGCCGCAGATGCTTGGCGTCTCGCCTCCCGGTCAGGTCTACACACACATTGTCGGGGTCGATCTAGTGCGAACCGGACCGGACGAGTTTTTCGTTCTGGAAGACAACGCCCGCACGCCATCTGGGGTCAGCTATATGCTGGAGAACCGGGAAACGATGCTAAAGATGTTCCCCGAGCTCTTCAGCGCGACTAATGTTCGGAATGTTTCGGACTACCCCCGCAATCTGAGACGATCTCTTGCTGCCTGCGCGCCAGCTTGCGCCGACGGGGAACCAACCGTCGCGGTTTTAACCCCGGGCATCTATAACTCGGCCTACTACGAACATGCGTTCCTCGCAGATCAGATGGCTGTGGAATTGGTCGAAGGCCACGACCTTCGGGTTGTCGACGGGCGTGTCTGCATGCGCACCACCAGAGGCTATAAACCCATCGACGTTCTCTATCGCAGAGTGGATGACGACTTCTTGGATCCGCTGAATTTCAACCCCGACAGCGCATTGGGCGTGCCGGGTATTCTGGACGTCTATCGCGCTGGCGGTATCACGATCGCAAACGCGCCGGGAACGGGTATTGCTGATGATAAGGCGATCTATTCCTACATGCCTGAAATCGTTGAGTTCTACACTGGTGAAAAGCCCCTGCTTCAAAATGTTCCCACTTGGCGTTGCAGCGATCCCCAGTCTCTGTCCTACGTTCTCGACAATCTGTCCGACCTTGTTGTGAAAGAAGTGCACGGGTCTGGCGGTTACGGGATGTTGATCGGCCCGACTGCCAGCAAGAAAGAGATTTCAGCTTTCCGCGACAAGCTCAAATCGCGGCCCGGGAACTACATTGCTCAGCCGACGCTGTCGCTTTCGACGGTTCCGATCTTTGCGCGCTCGGGACTTGCGCCCAGACATGTTGACTTAAGGCCGTTCGTTTTGGTGTCACCCGAAGGGATCAAGATCACGCCCGGCGGTTTGACCCGCGTGGCGCTTAAGAAGGGATCTCTCGTCGTGAACTCAAGCCAGGGTGGCGGGACCAAAGACACCTGGGTTCTGGAGGACTGACCATGCTGGGAAAAACTGCAGGTGGGTTGTTTTGGATGTCCCGGTACCTTGAGAGGGCGGAAAACACGGCCAGGCTGCTTGAAACAGGTCAGCGGATGGCGTTGACCCGTACTAAGAACTCCGCCGAGGAATGGGGCTCTGTTCTGAAAACGGCCGGCGTTCTGGATGCGTACTTCGCCAAATACGATGATGTTTCAAAAGACAATGCGGTGGATTGGGTGCTGCGCGATGCTGACAATCCATCCTCGATCAAGTCAGTCATCAAACAGGCACGAGACAACGCGCGCCTTGTTCGAACCGCGTTGACCCATGACGTCTGGAGTGCAGTAAACTCCACTTGGATGCAGATCGATGAGATAATGAAGCGCCGTGTGAATGAGCGTGATTTGCCTGCGACGCTGGAACTTATCCGCCAACAGGCGGCTTTGGTTCGTGGTGCCACATTAGGAACCATGCTGCGCAATGACATTTTCGACTTCACCCGTATTGGTACGTTTGTCGAACGGGCCGACAATACCGGGCGCATTCTGGACGTTAAGTACTATGTTCTTTTGCCCACGGCCTTTTCAGTGGGTTCATCACTGGACAATATACAATGGGAAAGCATCCTCCGCTCTGTTGGTGCGGGTGGCGGGTATCGAATGACCCATGGAGAGAAAACGCGGCCGTCTGATATTGCCCAGTTTCTGATCTTGGATCAGCGCATGCCTCGCAGCCTGCACTTTTGCTGCAGAAAAATTCAGGAGAACCTGTCATACCTGCAGAAAGACTATGGCTTTGCCGGGCCTTCGTGCGAGGCGTCTAAAGTTCTCTACGAGAAATACCTGGATCAGAAAATCTCCGATATTTTCGAGCTCGGACTGCATGAGTACATTCAGGATTTTCTGACAGATCTCGGCAACTTAAGCCGTCAGATAGAAATCGATTATCGGTTTTACGAGTAGCCAATGAAACTGCACATTCGACATGAGACACTATACGACTACGACGCGCCAGTTCCCTTCGGGCTGCAGCAGCTGAGGAAGACACCAAAGTCATTCCGCAATCAGAGCATTGTAAGTTGGAGCACCCAAATCACCGGCGGGCGCAAAGAACTGACTTTTGAAGACTATCACCGCAACACCGTGGAATTGATCAGTTTTGAAGCAAATACCCAGCGAATCTCGTTGATTTCTGAAGGCGTAATTGAGGTGGAAGACACACATGGCGTCTTGGGCCATCACGAAGGGTCGACGCCGTTGTGGTTATTCAAAAGGAGCACATCTCAAACAACGCCGGGGAAAGGGGTTGCCGATGTGGTAGAGGCGTTACCCAAAGGCGAGCCGCTGGAAAAGATGCATGCCCTATCCGAAAGAATTCGCACTCTGGTCGCGTACGAGGTTGGAAGTTCGCACCCGGGGTGGAGCGCAGAAGACGCTCTCAGCGCCGGGTGCGGCGTGTGTCAGGACCACTCTCATATCTTCATCACCTGCGCACGAAAGATCGGAGTGCCAGCACGCTATGTATCGGGTTACCTGATGATGAACGAAACAGAACTGCAGGACGCGACCCATGCCTGGGCGGAAGTGCATTTGGACGGGCTTGGGTGGGTAGGTTTCGACGTTTCAAACGGGATATCACCCGACGATCGATACGTACGCGTCGCGACTGGTCTGGACTATTCCCAAGCTGCACCAGTAATAGGGAACAGAATTGGGGCAGCGGGTGAGCAATTGACAGTGCAGTTGCAGGTCGCACAGCAGTAACGGAGAATTTGATGACCTATGCTGTGGGTATGCGGCTGAATCGCGGGCTGGTGTTTATGTCCGATACGCGCACGAATGCAGGCCTCGATAATATTTCTACGTTCAACAAAATGTTCAATTGGACGGTCGAAGGTGACCGTTCGATCACGATCCTAGCGGCAGGAAATCTGGCAACTACTCAGGCCACAATCAGCCTTTTGGAAGAGCGAACGAAAGCGCCAAAAGATCGCTCGCCTTCTATACTGGAAGCACCAACAATGTTCCAAGTCGCGCAATTGGTTGCGGCTACGTTGAACGACGTTATAGAAGAGCATTCCCGATCCGGTCAGCAAGCCGACAGCGCCTTTCATGCGACACTCATTCTTGGAGGCCAGATCAAAGGCGGCCCGTCTCGCCTGTTTCTGATCTACCCTGAAGGTAACTTTATCGAGGCCGGCGCCGACACCCCTTTCTTTCAGATTGGTGAGACAAAATATGGTCGCCCAATTCTGGTGCGCGCCTATGATCCGGAAATGAGTTTTTCAGAAACTGTAAAACTCTTGCTTGTCAGTTTTGACTCCACGATTAAGGCCAACCTGTCTGTCGGGGCTCCGCTTGACCTGCTTCTCTACGATGAAGACAGCCTTGACGGCGGTACGCGGTCAAGATTCGAAGCCGACGACCAATACTTTCGCATTGTTTCCGATGGATGGGGTGACGCGCTGAAATCGGCCTTGGCCAAACTTCCAGAATACAGATCGGGGCGAAAATCAAACGATTGAGTGTCCGCTTTGTCCGCAACTCGGTCGTTGCGCGGATTTTGTAGAACGTCGGCTCTTGGAACTGATCAGACATCGATTCAACTCGAACCAATGTCTGTTCTTTGCCTTCAGAACTTGCTGATGGAGTTGCCCCCATCGACAAGCATCGCACTTCCGGTAACAAATGAGGCGTCGTCCGACAGAAGAAACTGAGCTGCTGCGGCGACTTCGGAGGGTTCAGCCATGCGCTTGAGCGCATGAAGCCCCCTGACAACCTCATGGAAAGAGGCGTCTTCACCTGCCATAGCGGTCATCGTTCCACCGGGTAGAAGTGCATTGACTCTGATGCCCTCCGAGCCATGCTCAGCCGCCAGCACTTGTGTCATGCCGATCAAGCCTGCCTTCGCAGCAGCGTAGGCTCCCATTCCAGGAAGACCAATAGTGTGCCCGACAAATGACGACGTAAACACAATAGAACCACCACCTCTCTTGCGCAGCGCTGGAACCTGAAACTTTGCAGCAAAAAAACCACTGTTCAGGTTAACAGCTATCACTTTGTGCCAGTTGTCACTTCCCATATCTGGAATAGAACCCAAGTCGCCAGTGGTGCCGGCGTTGTTGAATGCTCCGTCTAAGCCACCAAAACTCTTTTCCGACAATTCAACGAGCGCACAAGCGTAAGCCTCGTCCGTGACATCGCCCGCAAGCGAAACAGCGTTGCCGTTGCCTTGCCGTATCTGCCCAACAATATCATCCAGTTGAGCTTTACGACGCGCGCCCAGAACAACGTTTGCTCCGCTTTTGGCAAAGAGAAAAGCTGCAGCAGCGCCGATCCCGCTGCTGGCACCAGTGATGATGATGGTCTTGTTTTCGAGTTTCATTGCCATGCCTTTCCTTATTTGCATGACACTCCACTAAGGTGGCGACGAACTGTTCTTCGACCCGATTCATGCGCATGCCCAACTGGCAGAATTGAAAGCGCAAGATTCGGGTCGGCCGGATGACAGAAAGACTTACGCTTTATTCCCACAAGCGAGTTGTATGCAAAAAATCATTTTAGAACAGTGCCCTAAGAAAATTCACTGATGGGCGCGTCACAAAACCTGACCGACAATCGTCACTAGTGCATAGGATAGTCAAACAAAGGAAAGTGACGATGAGTACTTCAACCGCAACTCAATATGAACAGACGATCCCCGACGTACTCCAGACAATGGGCAGCGTGCATCAGGTGCTCGACAACCATGGTCTTGATCTGAAAGTCCGCCACCTCGTTCAACTTCGGGCATCTCAGATTAATCGCTGTGGTTTCTGCATCAAAATGCACACGAAAGAGGCTCGGCAAAACGGCGAGACCACCGAGCGTCTGGACAGGGTGATTGCTTGGGACCAGGTGAGTGATTTCACCGACGCAGAGAAAGCGGCGCTGGAATGGACAGAGGCTTTGACGAGCCTGCACTTGAAATCAGACCTTGCGGCCATGCGCGCACGTTTGAGCAGGCATTTTTCCGACGCTGAGATCGGAGCGCTGACTGCCGAAATCGCCATGATCAATCTGTGGAACCGGATAAATGTATCAAAGCACTGAACTCACAAAGTCGGAACTTGATGCTTTCGAAAGCATGCGTCCAAGACTGTCGGGCCTCGCTTACAGAATTCTGGGGTCTCTAAGCGATGCTCAGGATGCGGTGCAAGACACGTTTCTCAAATGGGCGGGCACGAACCGTGCAGCGATTGAGAATCCAAGTGGTTGGCTTGTCACCGCTTGCACTCGGCGCTGCCTCGACATGCGACGCTCGGGCGACCGGGCACGCATGGATTACGTGGGGGCCTGGCTGCCGGAACCGATACAGATTTCCAGCGAGAATGATGCAGAGAAGGAAGCGGAGTTAACCTCCAGTCTTTCAATGGCTTTCCTGATGATGCTTGAACGGCTCACCCCAAAGGAGCGGGCGGCTTTCCTGCTTCACGACATTTTCGAAATGTCTCATGCCGCCGTCGCGGAAACACTCGACACCTCCGAAATTAGCAGCAGAAAGCTGGTATCTCGGGCGCGTGGAAACGTTGGCCGAGCGGTTACTCGCCACAAGGCATCCCCAGAGCGGCAGATGGCTTTCCTGACGGCGTTCAAGACGGCCGTTACGGAAGGTCGGATCGACGAACTTTCCCAGATGCTGGCCGCAGATGCTCGTCTGAGCGCAGATGGCGGCGGCAAGGTCCCGGCAATCCTCGAAGCGATTGAAGGCGCTACGCCACTCTGCAATTTCGTCTCCTCCAACCTACACCGATACTGGGTTGATCACGAATGGGTGCTCGTCAATCTAAACGGCATGCACGGTGCCTTGCTAAAGCTCGGGGAAACGACGACGGCGGCGCTCTCCTTTGCGTTCGACGATGCAGAGAAGGTTCAGGAAATCTACATCGTCCGAAACCCAGACAAACTCACCCATCTCGACGCGGTTCATATCCACTGATCCGCAAAATCGGAGACTATTCATGCGAAACGTTGTCCAAGCCATTGGAGCCATTGCGATGTATACACTTTCAACCAACCCGGGTTTGGCCGGTGAAATTCAAACCATCAACCCGTCGGCGCTCTATGATCCTGCGCCAAACGGATACAGTCACGCGATGGTATCAAACGGTCTTGTTTTTATTGCGGGTCAAGGCGGTGAGAACCAGAAAGGCAATCTCGCGCCTGATTTCGAGACGCAGGTCGCCCAAGCTTACCAGAACCTTGACATAGCGCTTGCGGCTGCCGGAGCAGGCCCCGAGCAAGTGGTCAAACTCACCACCTACGTCGTTGATCACGATCAGACGAAATTGGCGGTGTTAACACGTCAACTCAAGTCGGTCTTCGGAGATCATCTGCCGGCGCAGACGTTAGTGCCGGTACCAAGGCTTGCCCTCGACGGAATGCTCTTTGAGGTCGATGCCATTGCCGTTCTGGATTCTGGGAACGTGCAGCGCTGACTTGTCCAGCCACAACTGAAATCGCTGGGAGGCCCTGTGCAGGTGCCTCCCTATCAAGCGAAGGGCTCGCGCCTTGGTTCTCAGTTGGGTCTTGTCAGAATAACTTGGCTTGAGCGGGGTAGGGCGGTTGCATAGCATTTAGGAATAACCAAACCTGCCTCCTTCAAGTGCTTCAAAACCAGTCCCGAGATCATCCGCCTGGCGGTGATGCTGTACATCAGGTTTCCACTTTCGTTGCGAAATGTCGAAGATCGTGCTTCACGAGCGAGGCATTGATGTCAGCCATGAAACTGTCCGCTACTGGTGGAACAGGTTCGGCCCAGTGTTCGCCTCTGAGATCCGAAGAAAACGCGTACAACAGCTTCGTGTATTCTCTGAATGGAAGTGGCATCTGGACGAGGTGTTTGTGAAGGTGAATGGCAAGCGGCATTATCTTTGGCGGGCTGTGGATCACGAAGGCGAGGTGCTGGAAGCCGTTGCCACCAAACGCCCAAACAAAGCTGCAGCACTGAAATTCATCAAGAAATTGATGAAGCGCCACGGTTGTGCAGAGGAAGTAATCACAGACCGCTTCGCTTCCTACAAGGCGGCGATCAGAGATTTGGGTGCTATCGAAAAACAAAGGACGGGAAGGTGGCTCAACAACCGCGTTGAGAATTCGCACCTCCTGTTTCGAAGACGCGAACGCGCGATGCAACGTTTCAGGCGCATGCGAAGTTTGCAGAAGTTCGCGGCCGTCCACTCCTCCCTCTACAACAAATTCAACCAGGAATGATCGCTAGCCAGCCGAGACACCTTCAAGCTGACGCGCACCGCCGCTCTCGCTGAGTGGCGTCAACTCTGTTCCGGATAGGTTCACGGTTTCCGCGGCAAACTGAGACTGGTTCGAATTTGTCTGACAGCACCCTTCTATTTCCCACATTCATCTAATTACTGCTATATGTGAATTCTTTAATCGACGAGGACACAATGAACTCACTTACCAGAATAACAAGAGGGATAGGCGTCGCCTTCCAGGACGGTAGAGTGAAAGGCATTCTTGCTTTCACAATTGGAATGATTTTATGGGCCTCGATCTTTTATCACTTTGTCGAAGGTTGGAGTTGGCTCGACTCAATCTACTTTTCTGTGGTGACAATTTCGACCGTGGGGTTTGGTGACTTTTCACCTGAAACCGCGGCAGGGAAGATCTTCACAATGGTATACATCATTGTAGGTCTCGGTGTCTTCGTGACCGCGGCGACCACAGTTGCAGATACAATCTTGTCCCAAGACGACGAAAAAGCGGACAAATAGATTATCCCAATTTGGCCAAATCGAGTTCATGCCTAGGCATTGGTTTGACTGGGCCTCTCAAGCTGTGGCCCGGATTTCATTTGTGTCTTCAAGCTGATAGATGATCACTAAAATTCAAAAAAATATACATATTATGTTTTTTGAGTGTATCATTCGAAAATCATATGGAGGGATGGAATGGAAAAGACACAGGACGCAAAGATTGTCGATCTGGCGATACGATTGCTCTTTCTCGGACTATTCCTCTACAGCGCCCTGGTCATGGTGGCCCCGCTTGCGAGCGTGGTTATCTGGGCAACGATCCTCTGTGTGGCGCTTTACCCAGCATTTGATTGGCTTCAGTCCAAGCTGGGAGGGCGGAAAAAACTTGCCACGACGATCTTGGTTTTGTTGGGCCTTGTTCTGACCCTCGGGCCAGTTGCTACGGCGGTATCTGGTGCCGCAGAACTTGGGTCTGAATTCGCGGAACAAGCAGACAAGGGTGAGTTGAAAGTCCCACCTGCGCCCGAAGGGCTCAAGGAGTTGCCCTTGGTGGGAGACAAAATAGCCGATGTCTGGGGAATGTTTGAGCGCAATCTTGACGGCGCGCTTGCAAAATATGGCGCGCAAATCCTTGAGATCACCAAATCGCTCTTCGGAAAGGTGCTGGGCATCGGAATAGGGCTTCTTGGCTTAGCTCTGTCCGTACTGATTATGGGGGCATTGTTCAGCCCCGGGCCAAGTTTGGTCCAGGGTCTTCAGCGCTTTGCCAACCGCGTCTTTGCACCACGCGGCGGTGAATTCGTAACGCTGGCAGGCGCAACGATCCGGAACGTGACAAAAGGCGTGATCGGCGTAGCAGCCATTCAGGCAGTCTTCGTTTGGATACTGTTGGCTTTGTTCGGGATTTCTTCTGCCGCCACTCTGGCATTTATCTGCCTGATACTCTCGATTATCCAAATCGGGCCCGGATTGGTTCTAATACCGGTTATTATCTACGCATGGAGTTCCATGTCCGGCGGAACTGCTTTGATCTTCACCATATTGGCCGTTCCCGTCATGATAATGGACAGTTTCCTAAGACCCGTGTTCATTTCAAAAGGCCTTGAGACTCCCATGTTGGTCATCCTCATCGGTGTTCTCGGAGGTATGATGGCGTACGGTTTGATTGGCGTCTTTATGGGGCCGGTTCTCTTCGCTGTTTTCTATGAGCTGTTCAAGGTTTGGATTGATACCTCGCCCGAAGCCGAGGGCACTGCTGAAGGCGCGGCGAAATGAGGAAGACAATTTGGACAACCCTGGCGGTCATTCTGATTTTTCTTGTCTGGTACCTGGTCGCTGATCGGAAAACGCCATTTACCGGGAACGCCAGAGTAAAAGCCGTGGCGACCCAGATCGTCCCGCAGGTGACTGGAACTGTGACTGAAGTCTTGGTCGAAAATGGTCAAATCGTCTCGGCCGGAGATGTCCTCGTCCGGATCGACGCGCGACCCTACGAAATTCAGCGCGACAAGGCGGAAGCTGATCTCGAAGCAGCCACTCAAGAAGTGGGCGCATCTTCGGCAGAGGTAAGAGCGGCACAGGCCAAATTAGCAAGGGCGCAGAGCGATCTGGATACGATGCGCATTCAGACGGAACGCGTATTTGCGCTTGAAAAGAAAGGGTTGATTGCCGTCTCAAAGGCCGATGATGCTCGAGGGCAACTGGCAGAGTCCGAGGCAAACTTTGAGAATGCAAAAGCGGATCTGGAAAAAGCAAGGCAGAGGCTTGGTGAAGATGGGATTGAAAACCCGAAAATCCAGCGCGCGTTGGCGGCCTTGGCGGATGCGGAACTGAACCTTGAATGGACTGAACTGCGTGCTCCGGCGACAGGTGTGATCTCTAATCTGTTGATAGCCCCTGGAACGTATGCGCGATCCGGTCAGGATCTGTTGACATTTCTGGACGCAACTGACGTCTGGATCGAGGCGTATTTTACCGAGAATAACCTAGGAAGAGCTTCGATAGGGTCTCCGGTTGATGTGGTGTTGGATATGCATCCCGGCCAGATTGTTCCTGGCGTCATTGAGAGCTTTAGCGCGGCCGTTTCCCTAAGTGGCGGTGATGAGCCCGGGCAACTGGCGAGTCCGCCCAGTACCAAAGGTTTCTTGCGGGAGCCGGAAAGGTTCCCAGTCAGGATCGTATTGCCAGGCTATGAAGCTGGAAGTGCAGAAGATGATCTTCGCTTTCAGCTGAACGGGCAGGCCGATGTGATCATGTATCTAAGTGACAACTCGTTGCTGAATCTCGTAGGCCGCACCTACATCCGCGTGGTTTCAATACTGTCCTATGCGTACTGAGGACCAACGCTCTGTCGCCCGGCTTGCGGTGGGTGTTACCGGCGTCTTTTCCTTGGGCTTGTTTCTTGGCTGGCCACTTGCCGTCGTTGGGGCGGTGTTCACTGCACTGTTTTTGCAGGCGCCAGCCGCATTGCCTCTGGCAGCATTTGCTAAGCTGTTTGTCTTTTCGATTGGATTGATGTTCATTTCGTTCCTGGTGTCGTCAATCTTCTCACCATATCCTCTTGTTTTTCTCATTCTGGTGGCCATAGGAATAATCCTGTCTTTCATGTGGTCGGTTTCCGGAGCCGGAGTTTTACCGGGCGTCATTGCCCTGATGGGTGCACTGATGATCCCGAACTTGGTTTTGCAATCACAGGATCTGGCCTTGGTGCTCGTGTATTGGATACCGTTGAACCTGCTGTTTGCGGGCTTTGTATCGACGCTGATGTTCGTGTTGATACCCGCTGAACCTCAAACGCCCGCTCAAAAGAAGGCCGCATCGTCGCCGAACTTCGACCCACATCGCCGAATCGTCAGGATGTCGCTTGTAACAGTGCCGTTTGCCATGGCGTTTTTTGTTTCCGGCGCATCTGCATTACTAGTTCTGTTTTTTGTCGCCCTACTGAGCCAGCAACTTGCGGCAATGCCCGCTGCAGGCAAAACAGTTGCAAAAGCTATGCTGACGGCAAACCTTCTTGGGGCGGCAGTATCCATCATTTGTTATGAAATAAACGTAATAGCTCCGGTTATTCTCACCCCCATTTTGCTGTGTTTTTTCTTTTGCTTGACACTCGGAGCACTTGGAAAATCTCAAGTTCCGCTCGCCGCCGCCGCCGGCTCCGCTATTACAACGGCTCTGATTGTATACGGCGGGTCGGTTGCACCGTTTTCAGACGAGGCTGACGTCAAGAGCATCACTCGAGTTTTGCAAGTTGCCAGCGCCGCCTTCTTTGTAATCATCGCATATGTCGTGGTGGATGAATTCTGGCCGGAAAAAGAGCGCCAGGCGACTCAATGAAGTTAGTTGCGATGTGGCGTGGTTCTGAAAGAAGTAGAGTTTCCAGTGTGACTACATTTATTTGATTTTTCCGGTCCGAAAGAAGTCAGCTTTGTCCGCGTTGCGCTTGTCGCGTAAAGGCATCTTGAATGGCAAGTTTCGCAACCACCGGGTGATTGGCGATACCGTGGCAAATTGCGAACTTTATTGCATGGGTGTTATGTGAAGTGATCTCAGGTTGAGTGATCAACTCCCCTGCGGACCAGACGAACCAGCAACTCAATCCGCCGGATAGCAGTCATTGATCCTGTGCGCGAGGAACGTCTGATTCGAGCCCAGTTTGACCGATGTTGCAATGCGCATGGATGTCTGGTCACAGATTTTGCAAGGATGACGTTGATTGAGCGTTTTGCATGGTTGGATCTTAGGCAGACCTGGATTTGTTCATTTTCCGGTGTTGTCGAACTGATAACCAGGAATAGAAAGCATAGCCAATCCGGAGAAATTGGGGGTAACGCAATCCCACGCGGTACAAGCGAAAGGCTTCAATCATTGATTTCTCTAACAATAAAAAATGCCCCCAGACTTGGGGGCGAGAGTATTAAGAGGAGCGATTATTAGGGATGCCTTATTGTGGATGCACAACCAAAGTGCCGGACTTCATGGCGTCGATCAGTTTGTTGACTTCATCCACAACGCCCACCGGGATATCTGGGTGGAACGACCCGATCCGCATGGCCAGTTCATTGCCCATATCCGCCCGGTAGAGCGCACCTTCCAGTTTGCCAGCAGCTGCCAGTTCCAGGTAGGACCGCATGTTGCCTCGGACATCCAGAATAGCGGACTGCAGGATTTTCGGCCATTCGTTGATCGCATCGCGATAGATGCCGATGCCATAGACGCCTTTTTCCTGAACGGCCTGCATGGAGCCCAGCGTCGCACTGTCCATTGTCGGCCAGACAACATCGGCGCCTTGGGAAATTTGGTTCAAGGCAGCTTCCTTGCCTTTGGCGATGTCATCCCAGTCGCCAGTCCAGGTAACCAGAACTCGGACCTCCGGATTGGCCGCTTTGGCGCCCGCTTCGTAGCCGGCGACCGTGTCGGTCGTGAATTTGAACTGCTGCGCGGCGATGATGCCGATGGTGCCTGTGTCTGACATAGAGCCTGCGACGTAGCCCATCAGATAAGCGATTTGGCTGAAATAGAAATCCGCGTTGGCAATGTTGTCTTTGGTGCCCAGCCCGTTGTTCACCATGAACATGGTTTCCGGGAAGCGTGCTGCGACACGTTCCACTGCGTCCTGGAATTCTCCGCCGTGACCGATCACAAGGTCATACCCCCGGCGTGCGTAGTCACTCAGAACTTCGATTTGTTCCGGCTGATGCACACTTTCGGAAAATGCGGCTTCAAAGCCGAGCGCTTCACCTGCCTTAGTAAGACCTTCGAATCCGGCCTGGTTCCAGCCATTATCAGAAATCGATCCGGGCATAACGATCGCGGCGCGTTCGATCCCCTCAGCGGCCGCTGGCCCGGCCAACATCAGTGCCGCAAACCCAGCCAATAGTTTGGACTTCAATTGCATTGTTGTTCTCCCATATTGGATATGTGTTGTCAGGGTGACGGGAGGATCGCGACGTGAAAAACGATGGTTTCTCACGTCACGGCTGAGATTTATCGATGCTCTCGGTCGTAGGGCAGTCCGACGCTTGCAGGTGCGCTGGCCTTGGCACCGAGGACCACGAGTGCGATGAGCGATGCGAGGTAAGGCAAGATCAGGAAGAGCTGATAGGGAATCTCTGGCGAGGTGAATTGCAGTTTAAATTGCACCGCATCACAGAAGCCGAAGAAAAGCGCCGCGCAGATCGCGCCGATGGGCGACCAACGTCCTAAGATGATTGCCGCAAGCGCAATGAAGCCCTTGCCCGCGCTCATGCCTTCCGCAAACACATAGACTTGCGACAAGACCAGATGCACCCCTGCCAGCGCAGCGAGGACTCCGCTGACTGCAATCGCGAGATATTGCATGCGAAAGACAGGAACCCCGGCCAAGTCCGCGGCCTTCGGGTTTTCGCCAACGGCGCGCAGGTCCAGACCCTTGTGGGATTTCATCAACCAGAACCAGGCTGCTATTGCCAATCCGATCAATAGGTAGAACAGCGGATCCTGGGAAAACAGGGACGGGCCAACGACGGGAAGATCTGACAAGAAGGGAATATCGATCTGCGAGAATCCGTTTACCCGCGCCCCTCCGGCCTGAGCCCCGAATATTTGACGGGACAGAAAAGCTGTGAGTCCGGCCAGCAGCAGGTTGAGCGCGATACCGCCAACCAGCTGGTTGATGCGCAGCCGGATCGACATGTACCCAAGCAGCAGGCCTGAGATCAGGCCGCAAATGATCCCGCATCCGAGCCCGATTAAGGCAGAGCCCGTTGCGAAAGAACCAGCAGCGGCGCCAAGCGCTCCGACGAGGATCTGACCTTCGAGGCCGATGTTGTACAGCCCGCCACGTTCCGCAATCACCCCGCCAACGGCCGCAAAAGCAATTGGCGTACCCAATCGGGCGGTTCCGGCAAGGACGTCGCCCAGCAAAACAAGATCAATCATAGCCTATGCCTCTTTCTTTTGTCGTTGTGTTTGGCGGCGCAGCCGCAGGTTTTTTGCCAGGGGTTTCAGTATGGATGTTGACTTGGTTTGCGGTGTCACGAGGGCGGCGGCGACCAGAACCACAACGAGCCCCTCGACCACTTCGATGACGGAACTGTCGACCCCGACGGCACGTTGCATCGTTCCCGCGCCAGCAGAAAGCCCGGCAAGGAACAGCGCGGTCAAAGGCGCGACGATTGGGTTAAGAGCCGCAAGGAAGGCGACGACAATTCCGTCATAGCCGTAGCCATCGCTAAACAGGTGAAACAGGCGGTACTTCAACCCGATCACCTCGATTGCGCCGGCCGTGCCTGCAAGGCTGCCGCCAATCAACATGGCGCGAATGATGGTCTTTTTCTGGTCCACGCCGGCATAGGCCGCAGCGCGCGCATTGCGCCCCACTAGGTCTAGGTGGAAGCCCGATGGCGTGAAGCGCAGCCAGAAATACAAGATAACCGTCATTGCCAGCCCAAATACAATGCCCACATGGGTATCAGATCGCGGTATCAGAATAGGCAGACGATAGGCTTCTGAGACTTCCTCGGAATAAGGATATGGCGCACCTTCGGCCAATAGCGGCCCAGCCACGGCGTAGCTGACGATGTGGATCGCAATGAAATTCATCAGCAGTGTGACAATGACCTCATTCGTGCCCCGATAGGCTTTGAGATACGCAGGAATTGCCGCCCAGAACGCCCCACCGGCGGCGGCGGCGATAAATATCAGCGGCACGCCCAATAGACCGGGCAGATCGGGGATCGCCAAAGCAAAGACGGCGCCGAACAACCCACCAATATAGATCTGCCCCTCGCCACCGATGTTGAACACACCGGCACGCATCGGAATGATCACGGCCAGCCCCGCTAGAAGCATCGGCGAGGCTTTGACCAAAGTATTGGAGAAACCCCAGTAATTCAGGAAGGATTCCAGAAACAGAACCTCATAGGCCTCAAACGGGTTGTGCCCGTCGAGCAGGATCAGCACGCCGCCAACGCTCAGCGCTAAAAGTAAAGCAATCGCAATCCGGCGTTGCATGGTAAATCTGTTCATTGTACCTCCTCCGGCGCTGCGGTCATCAAGAGCCCGATGTCTTGAAGAGTTGTGTTTTCTGGATCGACAACACCCGTGATCCGGCCAAAGGCCATCACGGCGACGCGGTCAGAGATGTCGAGCACATGTTCAAGTTCAGTGGAGATATAGAGAACCCCCACGCCGCTTTGGGCGACGGCACGGATCTTGTTCTGAACAAATTCCGTTGCGCCGACATCAAGCCCTTTAGTCGGCTGTACGACGACCAAAAGATTGCGTGCCCGGGCCACTTCACGGGCCAGAACGATCTTTTGTTGATTGCCACCGGATAGAGCCGAGGCGTTCAATTTCGGGTCAGGGGGCCTAATGTCAAAGGCCGCGACCACGTCGCTTGCGATCTCGTGCATCGCGCGCCGGGAAATCAGACCGCCAGACATGAACCTGTCTTCGCCAATGGATCGAAAGGCTATATTTTCTTCGACACTGAGCGACAGGACCAAGCCTTCTGCATGGCGGTCCTCGGGAACGAAGCCTATGCCATCTGCAATGCGCGAAGCGATGGAGGCGCTTGATATCTCCGTGCCATAAAGGTGGATGGCGCCGCTGGTTTGTCTTTTGAGGCCGGTGATCACCTCGCTCAACTCCGTCTGGCCATTGCCGTCGATCCCAGCGATTCCAAGAATTTCGCCAGCCTTCACGGAGAGGGTCAGATCCTGCAGGATTTCCGCGCCGCCTGGATCGATCAGGCAGACATCAGAGACAACCAGAGCGTCCGGTGCTGAGCTGGTGTCGTTGCGCGCCTTTTTGACCTTGGGCGTCTCGACCGTTTCGCCGGTCGGCTTGTCTCCCATCATAAGCGCTGACATCTGGGCCATAGGCGTGGTCGCAACCGGAAGGACTCCCTCGACATGCCCATGTCGCATTATCATGACGCGATCGGCAATTTCGCGGATTTCATCGAGCTTGTGGCTGATGAAAAAGACGAGGCAGCCGTTGGCAACTAGCTTGCGCACCCCTTTGAGAAACGGCGTAACTTCGGTCGGGGCAAGAACGCTGGTGGGTTCATCCAGGATCAGGATCGATACATCGCGAAACAGCGCCTTAAGGATCTCCACCCTTTGCTTCATGCCCACAGGCATTTCCGTGACGCGGATGTCGAAATCGACGTTAAAGTCAAAGTCGCTGCAAAGCTTCCGAATGCGCGCCCGCGCTTCGGCACCCCTCTTTGTGCTGGGCAAGCCGATCAGAATGTTCTCTTCGGCGTTCATCGCGCCGACCAGGCTGAAATGCTGGTGGATCATACCGATCCCATGCTCAATAGCTTTTGCTGGGCTGGTCACCGAAACAGGTGTTCCGCCTAGTTTGATTTCGCCGTTATCGGGCTGATACAGGCCGATCAAAACGCTTGCGAACGTGGTTTTCCCCGCTCCGTTCTCGCCCAGAATCGCAATGCACTCGCCCTTCGAGGCCAGCAGATTGACATCGTGCAATGCACGAACGGCGCCAAACGACTTGTCGATGCCGGTGACTTTCAAAAATGGATCCAAGACAACCTCCCAACTTTCACGCAAATTCAAGAGAGAATGTCCTATCTTCTCAAATTAGATGTTTTCACCTCATAGCTGAGAAATTCGTCCACATGAGAACTGGCAATCGGGTTAGAGTGGAACGACGAAATAGCATCGCATCAGGAGAGCAAAGACGCGCGTCATGGCGAAGATACCGTCGTTGAAAAGCATTCAGGCCTTCGAAGCAGCCTGCCGGCATCTGAGTTTCAAGGATGCTGCCGATGAATTATGCGTCACTCCGACTGCCATTTCCCATCAGATCAAATCGCTGGAGGATCAACTTGGGGTACCCCTGTTCCACCGGCTGACCCGCGCCTTGAAATTGACGGAGGATGGGGCCAATTACGCGCCCCACATTATTGAGGCCTTCAAGAACATCGAAGCCGCCTCTCTCGCGCTGGAGGAAGACGACCTTGCGGGCACATTGACAATCTCAACCACCGGGTCCTTTGCCGCCAACTGGCTGAGCCCGCGGCTGCGAGGCTTTTACGAGAAATACCCGGAGATTTCGGTAAGGGTTCTGTCAAGCGATCAACTGGTGGATTTCAAATCCAGTGATGTGGATGTGGCCATTCGGTATGGCTTTGGCGATTATCCTGACAGCAATGTGGCTTGGGTCTTGAATGACTGGGTAGCCCCTGTCTGCAGCGTGGAAAAGGCGAAGTCACTGAGTTCCCCCGAAGAGCTTCTGAAGTCTCGTCTGATCGAATACCAATGGAGCGGGTTTTCCGATGCGGATCCGAGTTGGGAGCGCTGGATGGACGCGGCTGGCTTGCAGACTGGTGATGTCGAGCCCTATGTCACTTATTCCGAGGAACACATCTGCCTGCTGACGGCAAGCGATGGTCATGGTGTGGCCCTGGTCAGCCTTTTGGCCGCCGCGCGTTTTCTGGAACGTAATATGCTGGTCGCCCCCTTTGATACGGCATTGAAGAACAAGAGCTATTTTCTCGTCTGCCCGGAAACTTACGCCAATCGTGCACGCGTTCGTGTGTTCCGGGAATGGCTATTGGACCAAGCAGATGAGTTCCGCGACAGCGCCGTCGGTCAAAGGTTTTTTGAAGATTAGCGCGTCCGCAACGATCTAATCCGTCGCTTGAATTTTTGTCATTTCTAAATTGCCGAGAAGCATGCGTTTCTGAACCCCTAACCAGGAGTTCTTGCACATGCAAAGTTTTGACCCTTCCCAACCCCATGGTTTCAATCAAACTCTGGAAAGCACGGTCTCTGCCGACGGCGTCCCGGTCATTGCACAACGGTATACAGTGCCAGCACGTTGCGGTGCCGCGGTGCGTTTGACAGCCGGGCAGACATTGACCATCACCAATCCGACCGGCTGGCAAGTCTGCGATTTCTGGGCGTTCAATGCGGCAGAGCTGCATGAATATTTGTCTATGCCGCATGTGCATACGGATCTTCTGTCTGTTTTCCCAAAGGTTGGTGACAGGTTGGTCAGCAATCTGCGCAATCCTCTTCTGACGCTGACCCAAGACACATCGCCGGGTGTGCATGACACAACGGTCGCCGCTTGCGATGCCAACAGGTACAAGCAATTGGGCGTTACAGATTACCACGACAATTGCGCCGACAACTTGAGGCAGGCCTTGCTTGCTATCGGGAAAAAAGCACCGCATGTGCCAGCGCCCTTCAATCTGTGGATGAACGTCCCAGTTCACCCTGATGGCAGCCTTGCCTGGGCTGCGCCGGTGTCAAAGGCGGGGGATAGCATGACATTCAAAGCTGAGATGCCAGTCTACGCCGTGATGTCGGCCTGCCCGCAAGATATCACTCCAGTCAATGGGGACGAAGGCAAACCCAGCGCGCTGGAATTTGTTGTTCATGACGGCTAATGGCGGCGACATATTTTCTGCCCGCTGGATCATCGAAGATGCCGTTCACAGTCACAACGACTTCGCGCTTTATGTTCTAGACGGCAGAATAGGTGGGTTGGCGCCTCAGGCAGTATTAAAGTCACGTTATCCCAGCGCAAGGGTGCACTCGGACACAAACACGGCAATCCTGCCCGGGTTTGTGAATGCGCATCACCATTGCTATGGGGTGAACCTGATCAACCAAGGGATACGGGATGACCTGTTAGAGCCTTGGATTTTCGCCTCCGCTGGCGCAGCCGACGTTGCGCCGCGCCTAGCCACCGAATACGCGGCAATGCGCTTGCTGAAGAATGGGGTAACGGCTGTTGTGGATGCCTGCAGCGCGGGTCAGACAGCGGCCATTGCCGAAGCGAAGATAAGGGACAAAATCGCCGTATATAATGGGCTTGGCCTGTCCTGTGCCATCGCGCCGGGCGAGAGATGGCGCAACCAGCTTGTGCATCCATATGGGCAAAGCCAGCCGTTTCTGAACACTTTGCCCGAGGTTCTGCGATGCAAACTGCAACGCCAGCACGTTGCGCGCACACGTATTGAACCGCAAAGCTTTGTGCGGCTTCTGTTCCGGATGCATTGCGAATACGTGGCTTCTGAATGCGCTGATGTGTGGTTTGGCCCCACGGCACCGCATTGGACGGGCCGAGAGACCCTGCGCGACATCGCCAGGGAGGTTCGCGAAAGCGGCCAGCGCATTCACACCCATGCCGAAGAGTCTCGGCTGCAGCACCTGTCGGCTACAGCCTGGAGTTTTAAGGGCGCCATCGCAGAATTGGGCAAAGCTGGCCTGCTCACTGACGGCTTGTCTTTGGCGCATATGGTCTGGGTAGACGAAAAAGATCTGGCGCGAGTGGCCGAGGCGCGCGCGCATATCGTGTGTAATCCTAGCTCCAATTTGCGGCTGCGGTCCGGCATCGCACCCGCGCCATTGATGAAGCGGATGGGCATCAACCTCGCACTGGGGATGGATGGGACCAGCCTGGCAGGCGATGACGATATGTTCGCCGAAATGCGTCTGGCGCAAAGCCTCTATTGGTCAAGTGATCGGGCGAACCCCAGCCTGACCGCGAAGGATGTTTTCGACATGGCCACTATGGGTGGCGCGCGTTTGATGGGTATGGATCACAGCATCGGAAGCCTGTCCGTCGGCAAACGCGCCGACTTTGTGATCCTGCGACTGGACCGTCTTGAAGGGCCTTGGTTGGACCCCGGCATTGATCCGGTTGAGCTGTTGGTCAGCTCGGCAAAATCCACGGATATCCATAGCGTCTTCACCGGCGGACAACTGGCCGTTTCACACGGCGAGGCCAAAAAGTGCGACGAAAAGACAATTCTTCAAAACATCACCGAAGTCATGCAGCGCGCCGCGGATCAAAGGCTGAGCGCCAGTGAATATGCCGCCGTCAAATCCGCATTGCAGCGCTGGTATGACGATTGGCTAACGAACAACGCCCCGCAATTGTGACAGAGGAGCAAGACCATGCAGAAGAAGATAATCTGGCCAAACGGCGCGCGATGCGCCTGTGCGATCACCTTTGATATCGATGCGGACAGCCTGATCCATATCGCAAAGCCGGTCGACGGGCATGATCGCCTCTATCCGATTTCCATGGGGCGCTACGGGCCGACGGTTGCCATCCCTCGGATTCTAGAAACCTACAAACGTCTTGGGCTGAGACAGTCTTTCTTCGCCCCCGGATGGGTCGTGGAGCAATATCCAGATGCTATGCAAGCCATCCTGAAAGATGGTCATGAAATCGGCCATCATGGCTATTTGCACGAAGACCCGACAAATCACAGGGCGTCTGAACAAGCCTATTGGTTTGAACGCGCGCTGGAGTCACATAAGCGGGTTCTGGGCAATGTGCCAAAAGGCTATCGCGCACCGGTTTACAATGTGACGCAAGCGGTCATCGACCTGCTGAACAAGCATGAATTCGACTATGACAGTTCGCTGATGGCGGATGATGTACCATATCTCATGCGATCCGGCGGGCGGACTTTGGTCGAACTTCCATCGCATTGGGGGACCGACGACTGGCCGCAATTCGCCCATTTTGAGGAGATCGGCTACATGATGCCCGTCGCCGGGCCACGCGCCGGGCTGACCCCATTTTGGGAGGAATTCGAAGCCCAATACGAAGAAGGTGGCTTCTGGATCGGCATCTGGCATCCCTTCCTGACCGGGCGTTTGGCGCGATGGCGGCAGGTGGAAGACTGGATGGAAACCATCTTGGAGAGGGGTGACGTCTGGTTCGCCACTCTCGGAGAGATCGCGCAGCACGTGCGCGCGCAATATGAGGCAGACCGGCAAAGCGTACGGGTTGAAGAACTGCCTTATTATCAGGCTCCGGTCCTGACGGCATGAATATCCTTCAACGGGCGCGCGACTTCCTGGCTTCCCTCGACATGCAGCGCGAGGTATTCCTTAGCGTTGCGCCAGATAGACTGTTGCAGGATGCCCGATCTGCCGCCGCGCGGCGGGCCGCAGGGAGGCTGCTTGGCCCGTTGGACGGCCAGTTTCTTGCAGTGAAGGCCAATATCGACGTGCAAGCGCTCCGAAGCCATGCGGGATCTTTGGCCATCGATCCTCAACCAGCAGACAATGACGCCCCGATCGTGGCCAGGCTCCGTTCTGCGGGCGCGATCATTCTGGGCCATGTGAACATGTCGGAGTTCGCCTTCTCCGGGCTCGGAGTTAATCCGCATTTCGGCACCCCTCTGAATGCGTTGGACAGCACAATGGTGCCTGGCGGTTCCTCGAGCGGATCGGCATCAGCCGTTGCCTTGGGCTTGGCCGACATCGCCTTGGGCACAGATACCTCCGGCTCCGTGCGCATTCCGGCCGCCTGTCAGGGCCTGGTGGGGTTTCGCCCAACTATGGACCGCTATGAAGGCGCCGGGATTTTACCTCTGGCACCTTCTCTGGATACGCCAGGCTCACTCGCTTTAAACGTCAGTCAGATATGCGCTGTGGATTGTGTTTTGTCGGATTGCAAAGAAACCGGGCACGCCTGCCGTCAAATTCTGTGCCTGAGGGAAGATGCCCTCGTGGGATTTACGCCTGAAATCAAGACAATGTACGAACAGGTCTTGCAGCATTTGTCCGAGCACGGCGTCGAATTGGAAAGGGTTGATATCCAAAGTTTTACTCGTGTCACGGAGGTCTTCCAAACCTATGGAACGCTGGTGAGTGCCGAAGCCTTTCGTCTTCTGCCAAGTTTGGTCGGAGACCAGCAGGCCAGACTGGACCCAAATGTGCAGGATCGCCTTGCTCAGGCGGCTTCAATCCTTGGCACAGATCTGCAGGCATTGCTGGAAATCCGGCGGGCCCTCATCCCGGACTTTGGCAGGGAACTGGAAGGGAAGATGCTGCTTTACCCGACATTGCCGTCGTACCCGCCGTCTGTTCAGGCCGTGACCCGCGATAAAGGGGTCTTTGTACAGGAAAACGCCCTTATCCTGTCGGTATCGATGAAAGCCGCTTTCCTCAATGCGCCAACAATTTCCATTCCATTTGGAGAACGGAAACCGGGGAGCAGCCTATCCTTGAGCGGCGGTGCAAACAGAGACGCGGATGTACTTGCGACGGCGTCTCATTTGGAGAAGATTTTTTCAGCGATTAGAGATGGCTGAGGTCAGTTCACTCTATTCAGAATTCTCTTCATTTGTACCTGCGCGTCTCTGGCGTCACCTTTGAATGGTTCATTGCAAACTGACTAGGTGACAAGATGACCACAATCCTGAGAATTGACGCCAGCGTGCGCCGCACCGACAACCCTGTTGCGGCCTATAACTCCATTTCCCGTGCTTTGGCGGACAGTTTCGTGGAAGAATGGAAAACGGTTGATCCGAACGTCGAAGTTATTGTGCGTGACGTCGGAATGACCCCGCCGGATTTCATTTCCAACGACTGGATCGCGTCCGTCTTTACAGCAGAAGAGGAACGCACTCCTGAACAAAGCGCTTTGGTCAGCTTGTCTGATACGCTGATTGACGAGCTCGACCGTTCCGACATCCTTCTGATTTCGACGCCCATGTACAACTACGGCATGCCCGCAGCCCTGAAGGCTTGGTTTGATCAGATCATCCGGATCAACAAGACATTTACGTTTGATTTGGCGCGCGGCGACTTCCCCTTGGAACCGATCATGTCCGGCAAAACACTGGTGCTGCTGACATCGGCTGGCGAATTCGGCTTTGAGGACGGTGGGATTCGCAATGACTCGGGTCACCTTTCTGCGCATATCAGCACATTGCGCAAGTACCTGGGCGCAGAACGCATGTTCGAAGCTGCGGCTGAGTACCAAGAATTCGCTGATGAGCGTCATGAAGCTTCGGTCACGTCGGCTCAGGCCCAGGCACGTCACATTGCGCGTGAGCTTGCCTAACCGTTAACCAGTTTATGGAAAGTAGAACCTGATGAAATGAACAGGTTCTACATTTCCAACTGGTCACAGCTCAAATTGTGTGAGGCAGGTGGTTGTGTCCTGCGCCCTTACTTGAGTGGTTCAAGTCGCTAAAGATACGAAACGGCAGCGAATGTAGTTGTAAACCTCATTTCGGATTGGCAGACAGTTTTAGCCAATTTCTTGAATCGACATCCCCTTATTCGAACTCCTGGTTCGAAAGCGGACTTTGCTACGATGCGTTTGAATGGTAGATTTGTCCGCTCAGCAGTCATTCACTGAGTTCTGCTGAACGCGGTCGCGCCGACGATATTCTTTTCACCTTTGACGGCTTGGATGTTTGAAGACACCGATGAAGCGAAGGCAGTGCGCGATGGCTTCTTAAAACGACACACCTTCAAGCTGACTCGGTCCAACGCTCAAGCCGAGTTGCGCGGATTTGGCGCGGCATATTGTGCAGCCTTACTGGCTTAGCTGAGATTGGTTTAAACTTGTCTGAAAGCACCGCTTAGACTGTTTCGAATTTGTCCTACTGCGACCTCTTTCCATGTTGTCCTACATTTAGGACTCCGCTTTCGTTCACCTCTGCGTAAACGCCCATATCCATGTGGCCCAATTGTTTTCGAATTAGGAACGGGATTCTCAGGTCTCGTTCGGCTGTTTCTGGGTTAACTTCAGTAGCGGCGCATCTTTTTGTTCGCGAGATTATTTTTAGTTTCACATCGCCAAACGCCAAAGTAGAGCCAACAGAGTCCAACTCGGAAAACGGTGGTAGCCCGTCCAATTCAATATTCGCGCGAAACCTTGCCGGGTGTAATTTCACGTTTAGCTGTCTACTAAGTGCGTCGACAGAAGCTAGGTTGAGAACGGAAATAGCGTTCATCATTTTTGGCGACACGACCGAAACGTCCGTAAATCGATGTGGGTAAGACGAGACAAACACTGGCGGCTCGGGGTCTCTTAAATCGAGTGTGTTGTAGAGGAAAGTTGCCGCGTCCCTTTGCGCCTTAGGCTCACGCATTTCGAAGCGGTGAATTCTCCTTCCTACCTTAATTTCCAGCAGTTGAGTTCGAGTGTCGAATTTGGTTTGGAGGCCGGCCAGACCTGCTTCATTCAAAAGCACAACAAAGCGGTTTTTTTCTAACGGTTTCGGATCTAGGGGGTCGAAACCGGAATTGTAGCGAGCAAAACCGAATAGGCGGTCACCAGGAATGCCTTCTCCCGCCTGCAGGTTAACGGTACTTAGTGGTTCAGGGCTCAAACCTTTGATAGGGTAGCGGTTCATCCGTACAATGGTGAGTTCGTTCATTCGTGGGATCCTGATTTGTCGAGATTTTCCCGCGGTGGGGCTAGCTAGCGCCCTTTAAACTATCCCGCGTTAGCTCCTTGGTTGAACGGCAAGAATTTGGTTTCGGCACTATGATAGGTGGGTTCGGGTTGGCAATCTAAAGCCGTCGGCGTCTTGATTTGAAGCATAGACGCGTTCGATCTCGAATTTCTTCTCCCTTTTCGCACGATGAATCTGAGGAAGTGGGTCGGTGAAATATGCAATAAAAGCAAATTACTATTGGCCATTATCAAAGTGAATTTAGCAGTTCTGAGGTACGAACCTCAAAAATTTCTGGACTTGAGGTGCGTACCTCAAATAGCCTTGGAGGTATGCCGCGATTCGCACATCCTCGATTGGCGGCGCAAAAAAGGGAGGAATGGATGACTTACACAAAACTGGCCTCGGCCAGCGCAATAGTCCTTGCCGCTACTACTCTTTCTACTAAGGCAAATGCTGAAGATCTGACACTGTGTTGGGCGGCATGGGACCCGGCCAACGCGCTTGTCGAGCTATCAAAGGAATTCGAAGCAGAATCCGGCCACACGATGAATTTCGAGTTTGTTCCTTGGCCAAATTTTGCGGACAGGATGCTGAACGAACTGAACTCAGGCGGTAAGCTCTGCGACCTGCTGATTGGTGACAGCCAATGGATCGGCGGTGGAGCTGAAAACGGTCATTATGTCCAACTGAACGACTTTTTCGACGCTGAAAGCATCAGCATGGACGACTTCGCACCTGCCACAGTTTACGCTTATTCAACCTGGCCCAAGGGTACACCAAATTACTACGCGCTGCCTGCGATGGGTGACGCAAATGGTTGGTTCTATCGCAAGGATTGGTTCGAAAACCCTGAAATCCAAGCCGCATACAAAGAAGCAACTGGTCAGGATTTACGCGAGCCCGAGTCCCAAAAAGAACTATTGCAGATCGCCCAGTTCTTCCAGGGCCGTGAGATCGACGGCAAGACAGTGTATGGGGCTGCAATCTTTACCGAGCGCGGCTCGGAAGGGATCACCATGGGTGTCACCGGGGCGCTGTATCCGTGGGGTTTCAAATACGAAAACACTCCTGGCTCATATGATATGGAAGGTGCTGTAAACTCACCGGAAGCGGTTGAGGCTTTGGAATTCTACAAAGAGTTCTACAAAACGGCGACACCTCCGGGATATACTAACTCTTACATGGGTGAGAGCTTAGACGCTTTTAAGTCCGGTCAGGTCGCCATGGCTATGAACTGGTTCGCGTTCTTCCCGGGTCTTTATGCCGATCCCAATACCGGCGGTGACAAGATCGACTTCTTTGTGAACCCACCGCAAAATCAGGCGGGCTCAACACTGGGCGGACAAGGAATTTCTGTTGTCAGCTACTCTGATAAACAGGACGCCGCACTTGAGTACATAAAGTGGTTCGCGCAGCCAGAAGTTCAGGCCAAATGGTGGGAGCTTGGCGGTTACTCGGCACATAACTCAGTGTTGGAAGATCCTGGTTTCGTGGATAGCCAGCCCTTCGCCGGTGACTTCCTCGAAGCGATGGCTGGCGTACAGGATTTCTGGCAGGAGCCTGCGTATGCGGAACTGCTGCTGGCAATGCAGAAACGCATCCACGATTACGTGGTTGCCGATCAAGGCACGGCTCAAGAAGCGCTTGATCTTCTAATCGAAGACTGGACGGAAGTCTTCGAAGACGAAGGCAAGCTGTAACCAGGGCGTAGGCAGGAGCGGGCGCAAAACCGCTCCACCAATACCCGCGAGTCCGAAACCGACAAGAACTGGCCAAGAAATGTCTGACAGGACCATAGACCGCGTTGCGCAAGCAACGCCCGTGCGAGTTGCGCGCAAAATCAGGGGATTATCGGATCGGGCGATCGCCTGGATTTTCATCTCCCCTACGATTTTCCTGCTGCTTGCAATCAACATTTTCCCGTTGATCTGGACGATCCAGCTTAGCTTTACGAACTACAAAGCCAATCGGATTGGGCGTGAGGTCAAAGACGTTGGTTTCAGGAACTACGAGCGTATCCTGACGGACTCTGACACCTGGTTGAATATGCAGGCGACGGCGCACTTCCTGTTCTGGACGATCTTCTTCCAGGTGTTGATCGGATTCACGCTGGCGTGGTTGATCAACAAGAAATTTAAAGGCAACGACCTTTGGACAACGATCATCGTGCTGCCGATGATGCTGTCTCCTGCAGTCGTCGGGAACTTCTGGAAGTTCCTCTACCAGCCGCAGATCGGCCTTTTCAACTACATCGTGTCGTGGTTCACCGGCAAAGACCCCTCTAGCTTTGAGATGCTGGGCTCAGTGACCCTAGCCCCATGGGCGATCGTGATCGTTGACACTTGGATGTGGACTCCCTTTGTGATGCTGATTTGTCTGGCCGGGTTGCGTAGCATTCCCGACTATATCTATGAGGCCGCCGAGATCGACCGGGCCAGCAAACTACGGCAGTTTTTCACGATCACCATCCCGATGGTGCTGCCGTTCCTTATGCTCGCAGTACTGTTTCGAGGGATCGAGAACTTCAAGATGTTCGACCTGGTGGTTCAGCTAACCGGCGGCGGGCCGGGGTCTGTTACGGAACTCACCTCGATCAATCTCAAGCGGGAGGCGTTTGAGAAGTGGCGTACAGGTTATGCCTCGGCCTATGCGATCATCCTTTTCGTCACCGTGTTCGGCCTTGCGTCGATCTACGTCAAAGCCTTGAACAAGGTGAAACAGAGATGAGCAGTTTTTCCGTCACCGAACCTTCGAACCGGTCCAAGTGGATCGCAGGTTTTCTGGTTATCGCTTATGCACTGATCACGATGATCCCGCTGGTGTGGATTTTGCTGACTGGCTTTAAGTCCCCAGCCGATGCCATCAGCTATCCGCCCAAAGTGGTCTTTGACCCAACGCTCGAAGGTTATGTTAACCTCTTCACCACACGCACGCGGCAGACGCAGGAATTTCTGGAGTCCAACCCGCCGCAGAACTGGGCTGATGAAATCGTGCGCCAATACGACATGGTAATCGTCGGGCCATCCAAGTTCGGTGAGCGGTTCATGAACTCGGTGATAATCGGGTTTGGATCGACGTTTCTAAGTATTTTCCTTGGCACCTTGGCTGCATATGCGTTTAGCAGGTTCAAGGTGCCGCTCAAGGATGACCTTCTTTTCTTCATTCTCAGTACGAGAATGATGCCCCCGGTTGCGGTTGCTATCCCGATCTTCTTGATGTTTAGAAACCTTGGCCTCAGCGACACGCATCTGGGGATGATCCTGCTCTATACGGGGGTGAATATCTCGCTGGCGGTTTGGCTGCTGAAAGGGTTCATCGACGAAATCCCGCGAGAGTACGAAGAAGCAGCTCTTATTGACGGCTACACCCGGTTTCAGGCGTTTTACAAAGTTGTGCTGCCACAGGCTGCCACGGGTATCGCGTCAACCGCGATCTTCTGCCTGATCTTTGCATGGAACGAGTATGCGTTTGCAGTTTTGCTGACATCCGCAAATGCGCAAACTGCGCCGCCCTTCATTCCAACCATCATCGGGATCGGTGGGCTGGATTGGCCCGCAGTTGCCGCTGGCGCCACGATCTTCCTGATCCCGGTTATGATTTTCACCATCCTGATGCGTAAGCACCTGTTGCGCGGGATAACCTTCGGAGCAGTACGCAAATGAGCGATTTTCTATCAGGATTAATGCGATTGCGCCGAGGCCCATGGGAGATGGTCGCGACCATCCTCATCGCGGTCGGAGTGTTCATGTTAATGCAACCGTTCGTCCTTTGGGCATTCACCTATTCCTTCATCGTCACATTGATCGGAACCGTCATGTTCATCATCGTCAGCCATTTTCCGGAGTAGAAATGGCCCAGATCATTGTCAAAAACGTAAAAAAGATGTTCGGCGATTTCACCGCTGTCCGCGAAAGTTCGTTCACGATTGAGGACGGTGAGTTTTTCATGCTGCTGGGGCCATCCGGTTGCGGAAAAACAACGACATTACGGATGATCGCGGGCTTGGAACTTCCAACATCTGGCGAGATTTACCTCGACGGTGAAGAAATCAGTCAACGGCCACCTTCAGAGCGAGACATTGCCTTCGTGTTCCAGATGTTCGCGCTGTACCCGCATATGAACGTGCGTAAGAACATCAGCTATCCGTTGATTTCGCAGGGGATGCCACGTGCCGCGGTCAAAGCCAAGGTAGAAGAAGTCGCCGGAATTCTGGGGATAAAAGACATTCTTGACAGCCCCGTTGGAGGGCTTTCGGGAGGAGATAGACAACGGGTAGCGCTCGGGCGCGCGATTGTGCGCGAACCCAAAGCCTTCATGATGGACGAACCTCTTGGCGCACTGGATGCAGAGTTTCGTGAGCATATGGCTGAGGAACTGCGCGCCCTGCATGATCGTATGGGCGCGACCACGGTGTATGTCACACACGACCAGTTGGAAGCTATGCAGATGGGCGACAAAATCGTGGTGATGAACAATGCCGTAATTGAGCAGTTTGGCACGCCTCAGGAAATCTACGACAAGCCAGCGACAATGTTCGTCGCAGACTTCATTGGGTCTCCGTCAATGAACTTCTTACCGTTTCAGGGTAAGGTCGCGCCCGGCTCTGAATCTGTCCGGCTCAACGGGCACGATGAGGCTGTTCCCAAACTGATGGAAGGGGCTGAGGGTGATCTGGTCTTTGGTGTCCGACCCGAGCATGTGTTTCTATCTGACGTAAGTGGCTACCGAGCCAAAGTTCTGGCAGCGGAATATCTGGGGACAACCCAGATCGTGACGCTGCAGAGCCCGAATGGCGAGCTGAAGGCACGGATAGATGCGCGCGAAACGGTAAGTCCAGGCGAAACTGTGGGCCTGGAGTTTCGATCTCCGACAATCACGCTCTTCGAGCAGTCCACAGGTAAAGCCCTCAGCTCTGTTCTGAACAAGGAGGTGCTTGGCCATGGCTGAAGTCGTTCTGGAAAAAATCTCTAAGTCCTTCGGCAGCCTGAAGGCAGTCGACAATATCTCGATGACGATCCCGGACGGTGCCTTTGTAGTACTACTGGGTCCAACAGGAGCGGGAAAGACGACCACGCTGAGGTTGATTTCAGGGCTTGAGAAACTGGATTCCGGTTCAATTCGCATTGCTGGCCGGGACGTCGGGCTTGAAACGCCCGCGCAGCGTGATGTGGCGATGGTGTTCCAGCAATACTCTTTGTACCCGCACATGACGGTGCGCGAAAACCTGTCGTTTCCGCTGCGATCTCCGATCCTCAAGACGCCGGAAGATGAGATCACCAAGAAGGTGGATGAAGTCGCAGAAATTCTACAGATCCCGCATAAGCTGGACAACAAAGCCACCGAACTGTCCGGGGGCGAAATGCAGCGAGTGTCAATTGGGCGAGCGCTGGTGCGTGATCCACAGATATTTCTCATGGACGAACCGCTCAGTTCGTTGGATGCCAAGCTGCGGGCGGATTTGCGTGTGGAGCTAAAAAGAATTCAAGCGGATCTGGGGTCCACGCTTTTGTATGTGACCCATGATCAGGTCGAGGCCATGACGATGGCTACGCATATCGGTGTGCTGGAAGAGGGCAGGTTGGTGCAATACGGCACGCCTCGAGATATCTATGAAAACCCCCGCAGCGTCTACGTCGCGAGCCGGTTGGGTTTGCCGCGCATCAACATTCTGCCATCCAACTTGTTTGGCGGGGATCACAAAGGCCCTCAGATTGGCATGCGTCCCGAGAATATCGTGGAAGGCGAGGGCAGTGATGCTCGTGTGATCCGCGCCGAACACCTTGGTGACCAGACGCGATTGCACTTGGATTTGAATGGCCACACGGTCGTCACCTTGATTGATGTTCATCAGGATTACCCTGCCGGGCGAACGATAAAAATTCGCCCGCATAACCCCTTGTATTTCGACGCCTCCGGTGCGCGCGTGGCTTAAGGAGCAAAAGCATGGCCCAGTTCCTCAACACAAAAGAAACCCTTGTAACAGAGGCGATAGACGGCCTTTTGGCCTCTTCTGGCGGCGCATTGACTCGGTTGGACGGTTACCCGCATATCAAAGTGGTTTACCGCTCAGACTGGGACAAATCGAAGGTGGCGTTGGTCTCTGGTGGAGGGTCCGGTCACGAGCCGGCTCATGCGGGTTTTGTCGGGGCTGGAATGCTGACCGCCGCTGTTTGCGGAGAGGTGTTTGCATCCCCATCGGTCGAAGCGGTTCTTGCTGGTATTCTCGCCGTGACCGGCGAGGCGGGGTGTTTGCTGATCGTCAAGAATTACACGGGCGATCGGTTGAACTTCGGGCTCGCTGCGGAACGTGCCCGCGCCTTGGGGCGCAAGGTTGAGATGGTAGTGGTGGATGACGATATCGCCTTGCCGGACTTGCCGCAGCCGCGCGGTGTGGCAGGGACCTTGTTCGTACACAAAATTGCCGGCGCGCTTGCGGAGGATAGCGCCGATCTGGACACTGTTACCAAGGCTGCGAAAAGCGTCATCGACAAAGTGGTCAGCATCGGGATGAGTCTGGACACCTGCACTGTACCGGGGTCTCCGAAGGAGGACAGGATTGCGCCTGGTAAAGCTGAATTGGGCTTAGGTATCCATGGCGAACCGGGTGTCGAGCAGGTGGAATTTGCCGATGCGGTCTCAGCAATGTCGACCGTTGTGGAAAAGTTAAAACAACGGGTCGGTGCAGGGGAGTGTGTTGCGTTGGTCAACAACCTCGGGTCGACAACCCCTTTGGAAATGTCCGTGCTAACGCACGCTTTGTCCGAGACCGGGCTGGCGCGACACATCATCGGACCCGCGCCAATGATGACATCGCTGGACATGCACGGGTTCTCCGTTTCTGTGCTTCCTGTCAATCACGACGAATTGTCGGCGCTTGCGGCACAGGTTGACCTTGTAGCTTGGCCAGGCGTCAATTCTATTGGCCCAATTCAAGTTGCCCCCTTGCCAGATGGCCTGACCCCCATCGATCCTATTCCTTCGAACAATCCAGCAACGAAGGAAACGATCACTCGATTGGCCGAATTGCTGATCAACGCAGAGAAAGACCTGAACGAATTGGACGCCAAATCCGGTGATGGTGACACTGGCAGTACATTGGCAGCAGCGGCGAGGGCGTTGCAGGGTAGCCTTGATAGGATGCCTCTTGCCGATCTGACACAGTTATTCCCGGCCCTGGGTAATGAACTAAGCCAGACAATGGGGGGCTCGTCAGGCGTGATCCTTGCCATCTTTTTCAATGCTGCCGGAGACGCCTGCGCCAGTGGCGCGTCGATCCCGAAATCTCTTGTGGAAGGTTTGAACCGCGTTAGCCAGGTTGGCGGGGCCAAAGTTGGGGACAGAACGATGATCGATGCGCTGGCACCCGCGCTGGACGCTTTGCCTTCGGGTTTGGCTCAAGCTGCACAGTCGGCACGCGAAGGTGCGGACAGTACGGCAAATATTCACCGTGCCAAGGCCGGTCGGGCTGCCTATGTTCCCGAGGAAAACCTAATGGGAAACAACGATCCTGGCGCTGAAGCCGTCGCCTTGCTGTTCGAGGGGCTGGCTCAGGAGATTAAAGGCTGAACGACTCGTGGAAGACCAAAAGCACACACTAAAATTGGTAAATAAGCCAACTGTGAATGACATCGCGCGCGTTGCGGGGGTTAGCTTGGCAACTGTTGATCGGGTCTTGAACAGGCGACCCGGCGTTCGGGCCGTGACCGTAGAAAAGGTTCAACAGGCAATCGATGAGCTTGGCTATGTCCGCGACACCGCTGCAGCCAACCTCGCGCGACAGCGTGTCTATAACTTCTTGTTCGTGCTGCCCGATACCGACAACGAGTTTGTCGAAGCGCTCAGCAAGCAGATCGTTGAACAGTCACGCGATCAGTTCATTGAGCGGACGCGTATGAAAATTCAGCGGGTGGCTCCGTTTGACCCTCAGGAAATTGTCGAGATTCTGGATGCGCTGGACAGTCGCGATATTGATGGCGTCGCCGTTTTCGGCCCCGAAACGCCTTCGGTCCGGGATGCCGTGAAAAGAGTCCGAGACAAAGGCGTTCCGGTGGTGGCTTTGGTGTCTGACCTGCCCAGCTCGGACAGGGACCATTTCATCGGAATTGACAACGTTTCGGCAGGTCGTACGGCAGCTCAACTGATGGGGCGCTTTGTGCATCGCAAGGGAAAAGTGCTGGTGCTGACAGGCTCGCGCCTGGCGCGAGATCATTTGGAACGGCGCCAGGGATTTGATCTGGTTATCGCCGAGGATTTTCCGCATCTCGAAGTCGTGGCGTCGGTCGAAGGTCGCGACGACCCTGAGCTGATCTACAAGATGATGCCCGAGATTTTTGAGACCTACCCGGATCTCGTCGGGATCTACTCTTCCGCTGCTGGCAATGCTGGACTGATCCAGTTTCTGTCCGACGGCAATATCAGCAAAGATCTTGTGATTATTGCTCACGAGCTTACGCCGCTGAGCCGCGAAGCGCTGAGACGCGGGACTTTTGATGCGCTGATATCGCAAGATTCAGGCCACCTGGTCCGATCTACGGTCCGCCTGCTGCGCGCAACATCAGACAAGGTTCCTTTTAACAAGGCGCAAGAGCGCATTCGTATCGACATCTATCTGAAGGAAAATTTGCCGCCATAGTGGCATCGGTTTTTGGGGAGGAGACATTATGAAAAATATAAAGGGCCCGGCGTTGTTTCTGGCACAGTTTGCCGGAGATGAAGCGCCCTTCAATTCGTGGGACGCCATCACTAAATGGGCGGCGGATTGCGGCTATAAAGGCGTTCAGGTGCCCAGTTGGGATGGCCGGTTGTTTGACCTTGAAACCGCCGCCTCAAGCACGGACTACTGTGACGAGTTCAAGGGTAAGGCCAAAGAGAACGGCGTAGACGTCACCGAGTTGTCCACGCATCTTCAGGGCCAACTTGTAGCCGTGCATCCCGCATACGACACAGCATTCGACGGCTTCGCCGCCGAAAGCGTTAGAGGGAGCCCGAAAGCCCGGCAGGAATGGGCAGTGGATCAGGTTAAGAAAGCGCTGTCAGCCTCCAAGAATTTGGGGATTTCAGCGCACGCGACATTCTCTGGCGCATTGGCTTGGCCCTATGTCTACCCTTGGCCGCAACGTCCTGCTGGCCTGATCGAAACGGCGTTTGATGAACTGGCAAGCCGTTGGATTCCAATTCTGGATCACGCGGAAGACTGCGGCGTCGATGTGTGCTATGAAATCCACCCGGGCGAAGACCTTCATGACGGCGTGACCTTTGAGATGTTCCTGGAACGGACAAGCAATCATGCTCGGGCTTGTATGTTATACGACCCGTCGCACTACGTCCTGCAATGTCTTGATTATTTAGACAATATCGACATCTATAAAGACCGAATCCGGATGTTTCATGTCAAAGACGCTGAGTTCAACCCGACCGGTCGGCAGGGCGTCTATTCCGGTTATCAAAGCTGGGTCGATCGGGCAGGACGGTTCCGGTCGCTTGGCGATGGTCAGGTCGACTTTGGGGCCGTGTTCTCCAAAATGGCGGCGAACGATTTTGACGGCTGGGCTGTGGTCGAATGGGAGTGTTGTCTGAAACACCCTGAGGACGGGGCGCGTGAAGGCGCGCAGTTCGTGTCCGATCACATTATCCGCGTGACCGAGAAAGCATTTGACGACTTTGCAGATGGTGGCGCGGATGAGGCGGCCAATCGGAAAATGCTGGGGATAGACTGATGGTAACTGGACGCAGTGAAGAAACATCTGGCCGTATTCGCCTTGGCATGGTTGGCGGCGGCAATGATGCGTTCATAGGCGGTGTGCATCGAATTGCCGCTCGCTTGGACGACAAGTTCGAGCTGGTCGCAGGTGCCTTGTCTTCAACGCCGGAGAAATCCCGGGAAAGCGGCGCAGCGTTGGGACTCGACCGGGTCTATGACGATTTCAAGCAGATGGCGATCAGAGAGGCGCGATTAAAATCGGGGATAGAGGCAGTCTCGATCGTCACGCCCAATCACGTTCACTACGCCGCCGCGCGCGAGTTCCTGAAGCGCGGCATTCATGTGATTTGCGATAAACCCCTCACCTCGACCCTTGGGGATGCCAAGAAGCTGGTCAAGGCGGCAGAGAGTTCAGGTGCGCTGTTCATTCTGACCCACAATTATACCGGCTACCCAATGGTCCGTCAGGCGCGTGAGATGGTCGCCAATGGAGAGATCGGCAAAATCCGCGTGGTTCAGGTTGAATATCCGCAGGATTGGTTGACCGAGCAGCAGGATTTCAAACAAGCCGAATGGCGAACTGATCCTGAACGTTCCGGCACAGGGGGATCGACGGGTGACATCGGAACCCATGCCTATAACATCGCCTGCTTTGTGACAGGCCTGAAAGCGGAAAGCCTTGCGGCTGATTTGCAGGCCTTCGTGCCAGGACGCAGAGTCGATGACAACGCGCATGTTCTGCTGCGGTTCGAAGACGGCGCGCGCGGGATGCTGTGGTCGTCCCAAGTTGCCCCAGGCAACGAAAACGCCCTGCGATTGCGTGTATATGGAGAAAAGGGTGGGCTTGAGTGGGCGCAGGAAGACCCGAACTATCTTTGGTTTACGCCCTATGGCGAACCAAAACGTCTGATCACCCGAAATGGGGTCGGAGCCGGGGATGCCGCCAATCGGCTAAGCAGGGTACCTCCGGGCCATCCGGAAGGGTATCTGGAGGGGTTTGCAAACATCTATAGTGAAGCTGCGGACGCCATAATAGCGTTTCGAAGTGGCAATTCGCCTGATCCGTCAGTGATCTATCCAACCGTTCAGGATGGGTTGAATGGTGTCAGGTTCGTCGCAGCTTGTGTGCAAAGCTCTGCAAGAAATGCAGCTTGGATAAAGCTGGAGTAGCGAGATAGCCGCCTTGACACGGCGCCTTCTGTAATTAATTTTACCAACTAAAATAAAATGCCAAAAGGTGACGCCGAATGTATCTTGGATTGGATTTGGGAACGTCGGGTCTCAGAGGAATTCTGATTGATGATGCCGGTCTCGTCGTCAGCGACGCAGAAGCCGACATTTCCACATCGACGCCAAAACCCGGTTGGTCCGAGCAGAACCCCTCAGATTGGATTAACGCGTGCACAAAGGTTATTGCGAAGCTCCGTGCAGACAACGCATCGGCATTTGCAAAACTGCGCGGCATTGGTCTGAGCGGGCACATGCATGGTGCCACCCTGCTGGATGCCGAAGGTGAAACCCTAAGGCCCTGCATTCTATGGAATGATACACGGTCTGCTGACGAGGCAAAAACGCTCGATCAGACGCCACAGATGCGGACCATATCGGGCAACATTGTCTTCCCGGGTTTCACAGCTCCGAAACTGGAATGGGTGCGGACGCATGAGCCGGACGTGTTCTTAAAAACAGCCAAGGTTCTGCTGCCGAAAGACTATCTGCGGTTTTGGCTGACGGGTGATTACATCTCGGACATGTCAGATAGCGCCGGCACATCATGGTTGGACGTAAACAAACGGCAGTGGTCAGAAGCGGCGCTGGGTTTGGGTCATATGCAAGCTGCACAGATGCCTCGTCTTGTCGAAGGGAACGAGCCGGCTGGTGAACTGAAAACCGAGCTACGGCAGGCATGGGGGCTTTCTGGTTCGGTTGTCGTGGCAGGTGGCGCCGGCGACAATGCAGCCGCTGCCTGCGGTATCGGGAGCGTACAGGATGGTGCGGGTTTCGTTTCGTTGGGAACGTCCGGTGTTCTTCTTGTTGCTCGGGATGCATATGGCCCTGCGCCTGAAACTGCCGTGCACTGCTTTTGCCATGCTGTTCCCGAAATGTGGATACAAATGGGGGTTATACTCTCGGCAACAAACAGTATGAATTGGCTGTCGCGCAATCTCAGCCAACCTGTGGAAAAACTGGCGTCGCTGGTACCTGACAGCATTGCCGGACCCTCTTCGATTGCGTTCCTGCCGTATCTTTCAGGCGAGCGAACGCCGCATAACGACAGCCGGATTCGAGCAGCATTTTTGGGCGTAGACGTCGCATCTGGCCCTGCTGATCTGACCCAAGCTGTGATGGAGGGCGTTGCCTTTGCGATGCGGGACTGTCTTGAAGCCTTGAAAAGCACTGGAACCGCGCCGACCAACCTGATGGCCGTCGGCGGAGGCGCAAGGTCTAGGTTCTGGTTAGAAACACTGGCGACAATATTGCAAGTGCCGCTGGACGTGCCGAAAAGCAGCGAATTCGGAGCGGCCATGGGTGCTGCACGCCTCGCAATCTGTGCCGCCAACAACGCAAAGCCCGGCGCCATTATGAAACCGCCTAATATTCAGGAAAGCATCGACCCACGCAACGATCTGGTCGAACTCTATGAAAGGGAATACGAGCAATATCGGCAGTACTATAAGGCGCTGGCGCCCTTGGCGGCTGGATGATGGTTGAAGTTGGAAAACCTTCTCGGTTCGAAACGGTTATACTGACTGATGGAGACATGCGGGCCACCGTCCTGAACTATGGAGCAATCACTCAAGGTTGGTGGTACAAGGGTGCGCAGCTTATTCTCGGGTTTGATGACCCAATTAATTACTTCACCGATACAACCTACATGGGCGCAATTGTTGGCCGTGTTGCGAACCGGATCGGCGGCGCACGGCTCGAGTTGGCAGGCGCAGGTTTTGAGCTTAACGCCAATGAAGGTGAAAACACTCTACATGGGGGAGCGGAAGGGCTTTCCAATCAATTCTGGAACCTTGAGCAGACCGCACCAAACGAAGTGATATTGCACTACCTTTCACGCGACGGGGAAAGCGGCTTTCCGGCGAATGTCCGGTTCGAGGTCAGCGTCACGCTGCGAAACCCACGGTTGACCTACACACTACAAGGCTATCCTGACCGCCCTACGCCGATCAGTCTTACACAACACAACTACTATACTTTGGGCAGTTCAAAGGGCGTTGATGCACACAAGCTGGAACTCGACTCAGGCCGGTACTTGGATATTGACGAACAAGGAGTTCCGTCTGGCGAGCTGTGTTCAACCAAGGACAGCGAGTTGGATTTCTCCACGCCTAGATCGATCGGGTATGTTCCGATGACGATCGACCACTATTTCTGCTTTGACCAAAATCGTGATCCGGCAGATCCGGTCGCAAAATTCACCGCGCCGTCCGGTCTTTCTCTGGCCGTCTATTCTGACCAACCCGGAGCACAGGTCTATTCGGGTGCCCAACTGGCAAAACCCCTACGCGGTTCAGCTGGTTTGTGCATCGAGCCATCGGACTATCCAAACGCACCCAACATACCTTCGTTTCCCTCGATCATTTGCACGCCCGAGAAACCGTACAGGCAGGTGCTCACTCTTGAGATCTCGGGAGGCGGCAATGAGAGCTAGTTTACTCATTCCCATCATCAGCTTTTTGATTGCTGGCACCAGCGCCAATGCTCAGGAACTTGGACCACCTCCGACTTTCCTTGAGCCTGATTTCGACCGCGTTGAATTGGGACAGTTGCTTTTCTACGATCCGGTTTTGTCCGGCAACAAGAACATCAGTTGTGCGACTTGTCATCACCCTAGGCTTGGCACGTCGGATGGCCTTTCGCTCGGCATCGGGGAAGGCGGGATCGGCTTGGGCACTGAACGCACGCTGGATCCTCAGAATACGCCGGAGCAACGTATCCCTCGAAACTCACCGGCGCTTTGGAATCTTGGTGCGACGGAGTTCGCGACGTTTTTCCATGATGGGCGTCTTGAAGCCGATCCAACGCAACCAAACGGGATCAGAACACCTTTGGGGACACATATGCGGCCCGGGTTTCAGTCGGCGTTGGCGGCACAGGCGATGTTCCCGGTGCTTTCACCAGACGAAATGGCCGGTCATTACTCTGAAAATGACGTCAGCAAAGCGGTTCGATTGGGGCTATTGACACAACAAGGTGGAGCGTGGGACCTGATTGCGGCCCGTGTTGCCGCCATCCCGGAATACAAGCAGCGCTTTGATGCCATAACGCCGGGTAGTGAGATTTCATTCACGGCCATTGCAAACGTGATCGCAGATTTCATCGCATTCGAATGGCGCGCCGACAACAGCCCCTTTGATCGCGCGATGCGAGGCGAAGACGCATTATCTGAAAACGCCGAAATCGGCATGAACCTGTTTTACGGCAAGGCTGGGTGCAGCAGTTGCCACGCGGGCTGGTTCCAGACGGATCACAAGTTTCATTCGATCGGTTTGCCGCAAATCGGGCCTGGAAAGGCCGCGCGGTTTGAGAGTCATGTTCGCGATGATGGGCGACTTCGTGTTACAGGTCGTGCAGAAGATGCGTTCACGTTTCGCACACCATCTCTACGCAATGTAACGCTGACCGCGCCGTACGGGCACAACGGAGCATTTGCGCGTCTCGAAGATATCGTGCGCCACCATCTGGACCCGGTTACATCCTTGCGACACTACACGGTGGACATGGCTTTGTTGCCAGATTTCCCCGGCTCTGAAGACGAAACTCCGTTGCTGGAGCAGCAACATCTGGACGCCATTGCCAACAGCAACAGCTTGTCGAAAATTACTCTTACGGATCACGAGGTCGACGCTCTTTTAAGTTTTCTGGCAAGCCTTGAGGACCCGGCGCAGAGGCTGGGTGTGCCTGCCCAAGTTCCAAGCGGTCTGCCGGTAGATCAATAGTCACCGATACATTTGTACAATCTGGTTCGGTGCCACGTCCTGCCACGTGCTGGCTTCTCCATCCGGCCAGATCACACGAAGCTGCACTTGAGTTTCGTGCCCCAAACCGAAATGATGATATCCGGCCACGCCACCAGCATGTCCGCCGCCAATGGTTATTTCTCGGGTTTGCAAACCTTGCGCGGTTTGAACCTCGACAAATCCACCGACCGCTGCCTGGTTGGATTTGCCCTGAGCAACATCAACCAACAGCCAATTGCCGCCTGTTGAGATATTTTGACTGACCTCAAGTTTTGATCCACGGTTTATTACCACCAGATCGAGCCGCCCATCGTTGTTCAGATCTGCAAGCGCTGCACCGCGAGACTTCGCCATCGAAGCAACACCAGCCTCTGCCGAGGCTTCGATAAACTGACCTTCCGAGCGCTGAACCAACAGGTTATTTGGATCGTTCAGTGCAGCATCCGGCATTTGCTCGACATTGCCTTTGGTCACGAAGATATCGTCTCGGCCGTCATTGTTGACGTCTCCAAACTGCGCGTGCCAGCCGGTCGACGGTCTTCCGTCGTTGCCGACATGCGGTCTGTGGGCTGTTGTGCCTTTTTCGTAGGTTGCATCGCGCCACGTCGGGCCGTTGGTATCCGGGTCAAACACCTGAAGTTTCTGGTCGCCCATCGAAGTCAGATAGACCTCGGGATAGCCGTCTCCGGTCAGATCGCGAGAGGCAATACCCATTCCCCAGATCGAATAGGGCAGCCACCCGTCTTCGGACGAGTATAATCGCGGCTCAGGCTCCATCGCCCATAGCTGTTCTTGCCCATTGCGTACATAGTAGTGGCGGTCATTGCTGACACGAAGGTCTGCGCGTCCGGTTCGTGCCCAGTCGGAAAACAGAATGGAAAGCGAGCAGAAGCTGGGTTCCAGTTGCTGGGGGGGGCCATAGCTGCCCTCGTTCGGGCGATAGAGTAGGGTTGGCTCGCAGGATTCAAACGGGCCTTCCGGGTCGAAGCGATCGACGTAAGTTCCAAATGCCAAAGTTGGCAAGGATTGGTCGTCTTCCCATGTGGCCGAAAACCCTGTGGTCCAGTGATCCTCGGTTTGGAACTCGATGTTATCGAAGGGACGGAACTGACAATCCAACTGACCTTGAAGCAGGACATCTTCGCCCACACGCAATATGGCCAGATCCATCAAACCATCGCCGTCAACGTCCAATGGGTAGGCGCCGGTTACTCCGGTTAAGGACAGCTGATCCGGTGTCTCAATATGAAAAGAAATCTCGCCCTCAGAGGTGTTTTTGAACAGCTGAGATCGATTGGACCCGCCTGCGACGAACAATTCGGGCAACGTGTCTCCGTTACAATCGAAAACCGCTACACCGCCGCCAACAAAGTGCTCCCAACCGCCATCGTAGATATGAACGGGCACGTCGATGCTTATGAATTGAGGCTTTGAACCGGCATCAGCAGCTGTAGCAAGAACGAATAATGCCGCAAATTCAGGACGCATTCGACGCGAGCTCCTTTACCTTCAGGATCGAGACCTGTTCGATCCCGTACGCGGCCGCACCTTTGGCCCACATCAGATCGCCCCAGTGATGCACTTTGATTTCAGGCAAGGGTGCGTCGACATTCACGACACCATTTCGAATGCGCGTCATAACCTCGGCTGAGCAGAGGTGTTCAAAGCTCATTTGCGCACCTGACACAATTATGCATTGGGGATCGAACAGATTGATCAGATTGGACACTCCAAGACCAAACATCTGCCCCGCACGTGCAAGCACCGAGGCGGCTCTGTCATCACCGGAATTGGCGCGAGTGTGGATGTCCGAGACCGTTTGTATGTCGTCGGCGTGACCCGTGACAGTCATTTCCCGGATCAAGGCATAGTCCCCAACATAGGCTTCCAGGCACCCCCGTTGACCGCATTGGCACAGAGCGCCGTCGAGTTGCACTTTGGTATGCCCAAACTCGGCCCCGCAGCCTCTTTTCCCGCGGTAGAGCCTGCCGTCCAAAACGATACCCAGGCCAACACCATGTTCGATCGTGACAACAAGAAAGTTCTTTAACCCTTTGCCTAGCCCAAAAAGCTGTTCGGCTTTTGCGACGAGGTTGGCGTCGTTTTCTACGAAGGCAGGGCAGGGGAGCTCTTTCGCAAGTAAAGGGTTGAAATCAAAGTTTCTTTCGGTCACCGAAGACGACCAGTGGACAAAGTTTCTAGCTGCATCAATCTGCCCAGCCAATCCGATTGAAATGCCAGCCAAATGTCCGATTGACAGACCGACCTGTTGGCATGTGTCTTCAAGGGCCACGCGAACAGTCGATACTAGGTTTGCCGGCGACATTCGGGCATCTTTAAGCGGGACCTTGTGCGACGTCACCTCGTTGCCTTCAAAATCCACGAGAATGACCGAGATCATCTGACGTGCAATCTTCAGGCCCGCGACTAGGAACGACTGGCCGTCCAATTGCAGCAAAACTCTGGGTCGCCCTCTTTTTCCTGACTTTGACTGTGCTTCGCCTTCAATCTCTTTGATTAGTCCGGCCGAGATCAGATCAGCCGTCGCTGAGGTGATCGTGGCAGGACTGGTTTCCAAGGCTGACGCGATATCAATCCGCGAGACGGATCCCCTGCTTCTGATCTGTTCCAACACCCGCAAGCGGGTTGCGTTTCTTTGGTCTAAAGAAACCACAGACGCTTTGCTTTTCAGCATCTTGCCCTCGCGAATCTTACTCTGGACCCAACTTAAGTGAATTTAGAGGTGTCTTGTAGGCTAAATATTTTACCGGCTGAAATAAATATGCTATTCAAAATTGGGAGAGCCGCGAATCGAGAAACGATGGCTCGGCAAATGGGAGGAAATCATGAAAAGAATTCTCAGCGTTTCAGCTGTGGCCACTTTGCTGGCCTCGACGGCATTCGCGGAGCCTGTGGTCGGCGTAAGCTGGTCGAATTTTCAGGAAGAGCGTTGGAAAACGGATGAAGCAGCCATCAAGTCTGCGCTTGAAGCAGGAGGTGCCGAGTACCTTTCATCAGACGCGCAGTCGTCTTCTGCAAAGCAGCTTTCAGATATAGAAAGCCTGATTGCGCAAGGCGTGGACGCGCTTATCATTTTGGCGCAGGACGCGCAGGCTATCGGACCGGCTGTTCAGGCAGCGGCGGACGAAGGTATTCCTGTAATAGCTTATGACCGCCTGATCGAAGACGACCGTGCATTTTATCTGACCTTCGACAATGTCGAGGTGGGCAGAATGCAAGCGCGCGCTGTCTTTGAAGCCATGCCCAAGGGCAATTATGTGATGATCAAGGGTTCTCCTACTGATCCGAACGCGGACTTCCTACGAGGTGGTCAGCAAGAGATCATCGGCGCGGCCGTAGACAGCGGTGACATTGTGATTGTTGGTGAAGCATATACTGATGGATGGCTACCTGCGAACGCCCAACGGAACATGGAGCAAATTCTGACCGCAAATGAAAACAACGTGGATGCGGTTGTTGCGTCAAATGACGGGACAGCGGGCGGCGTTGTTGCGGCGCTGACTGCGCAGGGCATGGAAGGTATTCCAGTGTCAGGTCAGGATGGAGATCACGCAGCACTCAACCGCGTTGCGCTGGGTACTCAGACCGTTTCGGTTTGGAAAGATGCCCGTGAGCTTGGTAAAGCAGCTGGCGAGATCGCGGTTGCTTTGAGTGGCGGGACAAGCCCTGCTGATGTCGAAGGTGCAATTAGCTGGACATCACCCGGTGGCACCGAGATGAACTCGGTCTTCCTCGCGCCCGTTCCTATCACCAAGGACAACCTGTCCGTCGTTGTGGACGCCGGATGGATCCCGTTGGAAGATCTGTGCCAGGGCGTTGAAAACGGACCTGCTCCTTGTAACTAAACTCCAAAGTCTCCGGCCCTGTCTGGGCCGGGGACCATTGCTGAATATGAAAGATCGGAAATGACCGAAACTTCGTCTCAGCCGGTACCTGAAAAAGCGAAACCCAGCCTGTTCCAGCAGTTGGAACTGGATATGCGGCTTTTGGGAATGATCGGCGCGTTTGTCATCCTGTGCATTGGGTTCAACATCTTCACAGATGGGCGGTTCCTGACACCTCGGAACCTGTTCAACCTGTCTATCCAGACGGTTTCGGTTGCCATTATGGCATGCGGGATGGTGTTCATCATCGTTACTCGGCACATCGACTTGTCTGTCGGAGCACTGCTTGCAACAACGTCTGCAGTGATGGCAATGACGCAAACCGAGCTTTTACCGCAAGTACTTGGGATGGGTTTGAATAATCCGGCGACCTGGGCGATCACCATTGTCGTCGGGCTGGTTGTTGGCGCGCTGATTGGTGCGTTTCATGGCTGGTTGGTCGGATATCTGACGATACCAGCGTTCATCGTTACGCTTGGTGGGTTTCTGGTTTGGCGAAACGTGGCGTGGTATTTGACCAGCGGCCAGACGATTGGTCCTCTGGATAGCACATTCCTGATGTTTGGCGGGACCAACGGAACATTGGGAACGACAACAAGCTGGCTGTTCGGCTTGTTTGCTACCGCAATCGCGATCTGGGCTTTGTGGAGTGGTCGCCGCGCAAAAGCGTCACATGGTTTCCCGGTAAAACCTGTTTGGGCCGAAGCCACTCTGGCCGGGATAATCGCAATTGCTATCCTTGGGTACGTTTACATCGTAAACAGCTACGCCATTCCGACGCGCCGGCTGCAACGTATGTTCGAAGCGCGCGGCGAGACAATGCCAGAAGGGCTGGTTGTAGGATACGGCATACCGATTTCTGTCCTCATACTAATCATAGTAGCGGTTACCCTGACGATCGTGGCACGGAAAACCCGGTTTGGACGCTACATCTTTGCCACCGGCGGAAACCCGGATGCGGCAGAGCTTTCAGGTATCAACACTCGGCTGCTGACCGTGAAAATCTTTGCTTTAATGGGTTTCTTGTGCGCCGTGTCCGCGGTGGTCGCCTCGGCCCGCTTGGCAAACCACTCGAACGACATTGGTACGCTCGACGAACTTCGGGTCATAGCCGCTGCAGTGATCGGAGGAACCGCATTGTCGGGCGGCATCGGCACCATCTATGGCGCGATCCTTGGCGCATTGATCATGCAGGCGCTGCAATCGGGCATGGCAATGGTTGGCGTGGACGCGCCGTTTCAGAACATCGTCGTCGGCAGCGTTCTGGTGCTGGCCGTCTATATCGACATCGTCTACCGCAAGCGACTGGGGGCTAAGTGATGCAAGCTCAGGACACGCAGAAAGTACCCTCCAATTCGGGACGCGGTTCGGGCGCGCCGCCATTGGTCGAGATGCGCGATATTTCGATTTCCTTCGGTGGAATTAAGGCCGTCGACCATGTGTCGGTCGATCTCTATCCGGGTGAAGTCGTTGGCCTGCTTGGCCATAATGGGGCCGGGAAGTCCACTCTGATCAAGGTTCTGTCCGGCGCCTATCAGATGGATCACGGTGAGATCCTGATTGATGGCAAGCCAGTCGAGATAGGCAATCCCCGTGATGCCCGCGCGAATAATATCGAAACCATCTATCAGACGCTCGCCTTGGCCGACAATCTGGATGCGACGTCAAACCTTTTCCTAGGGCGTGAAATGACGACGCCGTTTGGACTGGTCAACGACGCCGCGATGGAGGCTGAATGCCGTAAGATTATGGCCCAGCTCAATCCGAATTTTCAGAAGTTCAACGATCCTGTTTCCGCACTGTCGGGAGGTCAAAGACAGTCTGTGGCGATTGCGCGGGCCGTCTATTTCAATGCCCGCATCCTGATTATGGATGAACCCACAGCGGCACTGGGTCCGCATGAAACTCAGATGGTTGCGGACCTGATTCACCAACTGAAAGCACAGGGAATTGGGATCTTTCTGATCGACCATGACGTTCACGCAGTGATGGATTTGTGTGACCGCGCCTCGGTGATGAAAAATGGAAAACTAGTTGGGACTGTCGATATGGCCGACGTAACGGATGACGATCTGTTGTCGATGATCATTCTCGGCAAGCAGCCAACGCAAAAAGCAGAATAGGGTCAGGTATGACAAGCGGATTTTTCAATGGGATCGAACGGATCCAATATGAGGGCGTAGATAGTCAAAACCCAATGGCCTTCCGGCATTACAACCCCGATGAAATGATCTTGGGTAAACGCATGGAAGACCATCTGAGGTTTGCAGTGGCCTGGTGGCATTCCTTCGCATGGGAAGGGGGAGATCCCTTTGGAGGACCCACCCTGGAGCGCCCATGGCATCCGCAGGACGACATGGGACGGGCTCGCATGAAGGCAGATATCGCTTTCGAGATGTTTGACCTTTTGGGCCAACCCTATTTTTGCTGGCACGACGCTGACATCCGTCCCGAGCAGGGCAACTTTGCTGAAAACCTCAATACCTTGGAAGAGATCACCGATTACATCGGTGAAAAGATGCAGGTTTCAGGCACCAAGCTTCTTTGGGGTACGGCCAATATGTTCAGCCATCGTCGCTGGATGTCTGGCGCCAGTACGAATCCAGACCCTGACGTTTTTGCATTCGCCGCAGCGACAGTAAAATCCTGTATAGACGCGACCCACAAGCTTGGCGGCGAAAACTATGTTCTATGGGGCGGGCGTGAAGGCTATGAGACCCTGTTGAACACGGATCTGAAAACCGAACTGGACCACATGGGCCGGTTTTTGAACATGGTCGTAGAGTACAAGCACAAGATCGGGTTCACAGGCACAATTCTTGTAGAACCGAAACCTCAGGAGCCTTCCAAGCACCAATACGACTATGACGCAGCGACTTGCATCGGATTTCTCAGGAAGTACGGGTTGGAGAACGAAGTGAAACTGAATCTCGAGCAGGGCCATGCGATCCTTGCCGGGCATAGCTTTGAGCATGAAATTGCAGTCGCGGCTGCCGAAGGGATGCTGGGTTCGATTGATATGAACCGCAACGACTACCAGTCTGGATGGGATACAGACCAGTTCCCGAACAATACACCGGAAGTTGCCCTAGCTTACTATTACATCTTGAAGGCGGGTGGTTTTACCACCGGCGGCACAAATTTCGACGCCAAAATTCGCCGACAATCGATTGACGCCGTCGATCTGGTGGCGGCTCATATCGGTGGAATGGACATATGTGCACGCGGTTTGAAAGCTGCCGCGGCAATGATTGAAGATGGTGGCTTGGATGCCGCTCTTTCGGATAGGTATTCTGGTTGGAACACTCCAAAGGCGGCGTCAATGTTAGAAAGCAGTCTGGAGCAAGTATCCAACCGGGTCATAGATGAGGGTATTAACCCGACACCGAAGTCTGGTCGCCAGGAAATTCTGGAAAACTACGTGAACAGGTTTGTGTGAAAATAGTTCTTGTCAGAAGCACTTGGGATTAGGCGGAGAGGGGGCTTTCGTAGCCTCCACTCATGAAAAGGCGAGCTCCCTTCAAATACTTTAAAACCAGTCCCGAAATCATCCGTCTGGCGGTGATGCTGCACATCTGTTTACCGCTCTCTCTTCGGAATGTCGAAGATCTGCTGCTCGAGCGAGGCATCGACGAGAGCCACGAAACTGTCCGATATTAGTGGAACAGGTTCGGCCCGATGTTTGCCTCCGAGATCAGACAAAAGCGAGTCCAGCAACTGCGGGCATTTTCGAAATGGAGGTGGCACGTGGACGAGGTTTTTGTGAAGGCGAATGGCAAAAGACACTACCTCTGGCGGGCCGTAGATCATGAGGGCGAAGTGCTGGAAGCAGTCGTCACCAAACGCCGAAACAAGCAGGCGGCATTGAAATACTTCAAGAAATTGTTGAAGCGCCATGGTTGCGCCAATGAAATCTTCACCGACCGCTTCGCTTTCTACAAGGCTGCCCTTAGAGAATTGGGTGCTTCCGAAAAACAGAAGACGGGCAGGTGGCTCAACAACCGCGTTGAGAATTCGCACCTGCCGTTTCGGCGACGCGAGAACGCGATGCAACGTTTCAGGCGCATGCAAAGTTCAAAGAAAAATGAGTCAGGTCCGGCGTTTGGTTTTGAACCAGCGTTAAAACTGAGCAAGTTTCACAGGTGCGCGTGAACGACGGAGACAGCGTGATTCAGCGCTTTCTCGGCGAAATCAGTTTCGCCTGGGAAGTCGTCGCTATTATTATTTGTTTCTTTTTGTAGATTATAGCCGACTTTCTGAATGCGCCCCTCCACGATTGTGCCCCAAACTACGATATCCTTGATTTTCATTGGATCGACGTTCAGGGGGTTCTCATCGAGAATTGTGAAGTCGGCCAGCTTGCCTGATTCAATGCTGCCTCGCTCCTCCTCAAGTCGATGAGAATACGCCGCATTGATCGTCACCCCACGCAACGCTTGTTCGGCAGATATTTTTTGGTCACTGCCGGCTACGCGACCAGAGCTCGTTACCCGGTTCACTGCACACCACATTAAGAACAGCGGGTCGCCCGGTGCCATAGGCATATCAGAGTGCAAGGACCACGAAATACCTGATTTATCCAGATCTCCCAGTCTGACCATTTCGTCAGCGCGCTCCGGTCCTAAACCGGTTTCGCTATAGCGATCTGAAAGCGCTGTGACGTAGTAAGGGTTAGCGCTGACGATCGCGCTTAATCGTCTGATACGCTCGACCTGGTCGGATGCGCTGACGGCGAAATGGACGATCACCGTACGATGATCAAAGCGTGGATTGCGGAGCAGATTAGACTCCAGCGTGTTTAGCACGCGGTCCAGACCGGCATCGCCGTTGACGTGTACGTGAATCTGGTAGCCCGCGTCCCAATATACCTGAAAAGCACGCTCGAAAGCATCCTGATCCATCATCCACTCGCCGTGGTAATCGCCAATGGCGGGGTCGCGAAGCTGGATGGCGAGGGAATAAATGGCACCGTCAGAAAACAATTTGACGCTCCTTTGCGCCATGCTGGTCATCCCGCCGTACCAGTCGACTAATGCCTCGGTTTGGCGAATAACTTCGGTATCCGAGTCGTACGCGGCAACCAGGCTTTTCCCGTCGGGAATGAACGTCCATCGGAATGGCATCGACGGTGCTGACATCACCGCATTGACGGCATCCTGAATAGGTTTCGCAAGAATACCGCCAGGTTCATTTCCAAAGGTCACTCCCTTTGCGTGCATATAATCACGCATTGTCAGCAAGCCCGAGCGGAACTTGTCTGGATTTGCGACCATCGGTGCGATGTTCGGTAAAACCGCGAACAACCCCTGTTCCCAGAAGTGTCCCTCCTCAAAATTGGATTGCGATTGCTCAGTTTCGGACCAGCTTGCGATCATTTCCTCGGTAATGCCTGCCTGTGTCATCGCAGCTGAATTCAGAACGAATTCGTGACAGGACCGGGCCCACGCGAATATCGGGCGCTCGTCGCTGATAGTGTCGAGGTCGGCCCGTGTCAGAGGGCCGTAAAACGCCGCATGATAACCCCATGTGAGGAGCGGTTCGGAAGGATCGCCCAGTTCAGCTTCGGCTGCCGCGAGGCGAGTCATGAAATCATCTTTGTCTTTCAGGGCAATCGCCGTGCCATCGGGCAGTTCCCAATCCTCAATAGACAGGATCAAGGATGACATCGTCAGGCCAGCCAAAATCGGATGGTCGTGTTGGGCAATAAAACCAGGAACGATGACCTGGTCTTCGAAAGTTGTGTCTACATCGTACGGTTTGTCTCCAAGGATGCCTTTGACCTCGTCCAGTGTTCCAGTTGCAAGGATCCGATCGTTTACGACTGCAACGGCCTGAGCTAACGGTCGGTCCGGATCGAGCGTTACGATTTCTCGCGCAGTAAACACCGTTGCGGTTTCCAATCCCAAAATTGCACCACCAACGTCCGAGAGAGAGGTTGCCTGAGCCATTGCCTGTCCGGCCAAAGCCAAGGCGGTTGAGTTGATCAGGGCGAATTTTAGGAAACGTCTTCTGGAAAAATCAGTCATCACGTCCTCCGAAAAATGCGGTGTGCAGGAAACAGCGAGTACAAAAGAACTACAGGCTCACCTTAGCGTAAGTTGTTTAAAAATCTGCATGTTCTTTCAGAAACGGCTCGATTTCCTGAAAGAATTCATCGAATCCCGAATGGCCGCGGATCATGCAATGGTTTGCACCGGGAAGTTCAACAAATTCAGCCGCCGGGATTAATCGGGCTGTCTCACGGCCTTCACTTATGGGAGCGGCCATATCTCCTTGGACATGCAGCACCAAAGTTGGAACCTTCAGGCGCTGAGCAGCCGCGCGCGCGTCCACGTAGGCGTTCATTTCCACGATCCGCAAGGCCGTTTCAGGGCTGGCGGAAATGCGCTGCATTTCGTCGAAACTTGCCCCTTCTTCCAATGTCGCATCAGGCATGTAGCAAGACGTAAAGAAATGGCGGTAAACGGGGTTCGGTGAGCCCCAACCGGCCGATACCATGGCACGAGCAGCCTCGTAAAACTTTTCGGCGTCCGGGTTTCCCCGCATCATGCGCCCCCGCACGAACCCCCCGAGCAGGATAAGAAATTTCACACGGTCGGGGTGTTTTGCTGCAAATCGAATTGAAAAAGCAGCCCCTTGGCTTATGCCGAACAGGCCAAAACGATCCAGCCCGGCTGCATCGGCTACGGCAATCATATCGTCGATCATGCGATCTTCTGATATGTCCTCGACATCCCAATCGGAAAGCCCATTCCCTCGCTGATCGAACCGAACTAATTGGCATATTTTGGACATTTCTGACAGGAAGTCCCCCCAGACTGGGCTGCTCCACTCATACTCGATGTGATTAAGCCAATTGGGGGCTTTCAGAAGAGGGGTGCCTTCTCCGGTCGACGCCCAGGCGAGATTAACGCCATCTGCCGATTTGCAGAACTTCACGCGTTGCTGCAGAGAAATCTCTGGAGCAACACGTACGGGTGCCGCCTGAGGGGACCATTGCCAGACTCGAATGGGGCGACTGATGTTCTTTACGCGTTGGCCACCCATATCGCGAAACGGTGCGTCGACCCGGTCCTGAATCGCCTGATGCACGATATCTGAGACGCAAACGCCTCCGGGTTCTGCCAAACCTTCGAGCCGCGCGGCGACATTCACACCATCTCCGAAGATATCGCCGTCGTCGAAAATGACATCGCCCAGATTGATGCCCACGCGAAATCGAATTCTCTTGTCGTCCTCCAGTTCGGTTTCTCTTAGACTCATGGCTTGTTGAATGTTGACGGCGCATTGAACCGCGTCCTGAACTGATTCAAACGAGGCCAGCATGCCGTCTCCGGTCGTTTTGATGATGCTTCCGCGTCGACGGATTATTTCCGGATCAATCAGCTCGCGCCGGTGTTTCTTTTGACGTGACAAAACACCCAACTCGTCGACTTCCATCAAGCGCGAGTACCCGACCATATCGGCCGCCAGTATAGCTGAGAGGCGTTGTTCCATGGTAATCCCCCTCTGCGCCAGCGGTTGTTTTGGTAATTGTTGTTCACGCGCTGGCGCGATGCATTGCTGTGAGTATAGCCGGAAACACCCGAGCGGTCTTCTCGGATTAGCTTTGCTTAAGCGGCAAGGGGCTTTCGCAGCTTTGAGGGATGGGCAAACCTGCCTCATTCAAATACTCAAAACCAGTCTGGATTTCATCCGCCTTGCGGTGATGTTGTACCTTCGGCTTTAGCTTTCATTGCAGATTGAAGAAGACCTACTGCACGAGCGGGAGATCAACGTGAGCCACGAAACTGTGCGCAGCTAGTGGAACTGTTTTGGTCCAATGTTCGCCTCCTCGATCAGGTGAAGTCGAGTGCAGCACCTATGTGCATAGTAGAAATAAATGTGGCATATTGACGTGGCCTACGGGAAGATAGTCGGCAAGCGCTGCTAACTGCGGTGCTCGATCGATCGCGAGGGCGAGGTGCTGCAAGCAGTGGTGCACAAACGCCGGAACAAGCAGGCGGCGTTAAAAACTTTCAAGAAATTTATGAAATGACATGGCATAACGAACGAGTTGGTCAGGGATGCGCTTCGCCTTGTATCGGTTCGCGCTAAGTGAACTGGGGGCAATGGCTCAACAATTGCGGGTGAGAACTCACAACTCCCATTCCGATGAAGACAGGCTGCAATGCAGTGTTTCAGGCGCATTCGGGGTTTGTTTGAAGTCGCCTGCGTTCACTCCTGCGTCTACAATTAATTCAACCAAGAAAGCGCCCTCAGCAGCCGAGACACATTCAACCTGACACGTTTCACCTCTCAAGTAGCATGCAGCCGTTCAGGAAGTCGTTTTCTAGAACAGGTGGGTACCCTGAGTTGAAATATACTCTCAACAGAAAAGCCCGCCACGTTGTGTGGCGGGCTTCGTCAAGGCGTCGGAAGGTGAGGGATCAAACGCTTTGATACTTCGCAGTGTTCTCCGCCTGCGAAGTTTCGGCGGCCCCTTTGTTGAAGGCACGTTGTTCGATTGCGCGTAGCACAACATAGAATAGCGGTGTGAAGAGTAGGCCGAATACAGTAACGCCCAGCATCCCTGAGAAGACAGAGACACCAAGCGCCTGACGCATCTCAGCGCCTGCACCGGTTGCCATCATAAGGGGCACCACACCGAGAATGAAGGCAAGTGAGGTCATGACGATCGGACGCAACCTTGTTTGGGCGGCCTGAACCGCGGCCTGCCAGCGATCAAGGCCCTGATCCTCGGCCTGTCGCGCGAACTCGACAATCAGGATCGCGTTCTTTGAGGCCAACGCAACCAGCACCACAAACCCGATCTGGACGAGAATGTTGTTGTCCAGACCTGCGATCCAGACCCCGGTGATCGCAGACAATAGAACCATTGGAACGATCAGGATGACGGCAGCGGGCAAGGCCCAGCTTTCGTACTGAGCGGCCAGAACCAGGAACACAAAGAGCACGGCAAACCCGAACACAATCAGGGCCGTGTCCTCGGTGTTCTTTTCCTGATAGCTCAGTTCCGTCCACTCATAGCTGATACCTGCGGGCAGAATGCGATCGGCCAGTGTCTCCATACGTTCCAAGGCTTCTGCTGAGGACACGCCGGGCATAGTTTGACCTTGCACAGCAGCGGCCGGGAAGAGGTTGTACCGCGGTTGACGCAGTGGACCTGTTGTGTCTTCGAAACTCGCCACCGCGCCGAGGGGCACCATTGCACCGTCGTCGGACCGAGTGCGCAAGCGCGCGACGTCTTCGGCGGTCTCACGGAACTGAGCATCAGCCTGTGCAACCACGGTGTATGTCCGGCCATACAGGTTAAAGTCGTTCACGTAGGACGACCCAAGGTAGACCTCCAGAGCCTCGTTGACGTTTGCAACCGGTACGTTGAGCATCTCGGCGCGCTCACGGTCAATCTCGGCCCAGACACGCGGGGTGCCGGTGGAATAGAGTGAGAAGACCGCGACAAGACCCGGATCCGCATTCGCTTCGGCTGACAAAGCGCGTGCAGCCTGTTCCAGAGCGACGGGGCCAACGTTACCGGTGTCCTGCAGCATCATCTTGAAGCCGCCACCAGTTCCGATACCGCGCACGGGCGGGGGTGCAATAACAAAGATTGCTGCATCGTCGATGGTTGCCATGCGCTGACGGGCTTCGGCCAGAACCTCTTCGGCCTTGATACCCTGTGCCTTGCGATCCTCGAACGGTGTCGTGGCAAAGAAAATCACGCCGGTGTTGGACTCGGTGGTGAAAGTGGCGCCGTTGAAGCCCGAAAAGACAGCAGCGTTTTCAACGCCATTGATCTCAAGCAGTTCATGCACTGCATGACGCACGACCTTGTCCGTTCGTTCCAGCGATGCCCCCGGGGGCAGCTGGACGACGGTGATGTAGTAACCCTGATCCTGTTCAGGAACGAATCCACCCGGTACTTTCGAGAATTGGGCATCGGTCAGCAGCAGCAACCCGGCAAACAGGCTCAGCATGATGGCCGGCACGCGCACCAGTCGGCGCGTGGCCCAGGCATAGCCGTTCGAAGCGCGATCAAAGCCAGCATCGAACTTGGACAGCGCGTAAGTCACTGGACGCATCAACAGGCCAGGTTTGTGTTCGCCATGCGGCCGCAGCAGCATCGCCGCGAGAGACGGTGACAGTGTGAGCGACACCAGTAGCGAGATTGCTGTCGCTGCAGTAATGGTCACAGCGAATTGGCGATAGAACTCACCCGAGATACCGGCGACGGCTGCCGTCGGGATGAACACAGCAGCGAGAACCAGAGAGGTGGCAATCAACGCGCCCGAGACTTCTCTCATCGTCTTACGGGCGGCTTCGCGCGGGGAGGCGCCGTTGCGGATATGTTTTTCAATCCCCTCGACAACAATGATTGCGTCATCGACGACGATACCAACTGCAAGGACAAGGCCAAACAGAGACAAGTTGTTGATCGAATACCCGAGCGCCGACATGACCGCGAAAGTGCCCACAAGCGAAACCGGGATTGCCAGAATTGGGGTTACAGCCGCGCGCCAAGTGCCTAGGAACAGCAAGATGACAGCCACCACCAACACAACCGCTTCGAGCATGGTTTTGACGACCGCATCAATCGATGCCTGGATGTATTCGGTTGGATTGTAGATGACATCATATGCAAGGCCTTCGGGGAAATCCTGGCTCAGCCGTTCGACAGTTTCTAGAACATCTGCTGCCGTTTCCAACGCATTGGTTCCGGGGCGCTGGTTCACGACCATTGCGACAGCGGCGTCTGTGTTCAGGTAGGCACGCGTCGTATAGTTCGCGGCCCCAAGCTCGACCCGCGCGATGTCAGAAAGACGCACGATCCGTCCTTCCTCACCGCGTTTTACGATGATCCGTTCAAACTCGGATACATCCGACAACCGACCTGCTGTCTGCACTGAGATTTCGAAGTCGGTGGCATCTGGGGTCGGCTGTTGATTCAAAAGGCCCGAGGCGACCTGCGCGTTTTGGCTGCGCAGGGCCGAAATCACTTCGCCCGGGGTCATATCAAGCGCTGCAATACGCTCGGGGTCCAGCCAGATACGCATGGAGTAATCCCGCGCACCAAAGAGGGCTACGTCGCCAACGCCGCCAAGACGCGTCAACTCATCGCGCACCCGTTGTGCTGCATTGGTGATGTAGAGAGCATCGCGCGATGCGTCGGGCGAGAACATGTGGACAACCAACAAGAGATCAGGAGACGCTTTCTGAGTGACAACACCAAGGCGCCGCACAGTTTCCGGCAGGCGAGGTTCGGCGATGGCGACACGGTTCTGAACCAGAACCTGTGCCGCATCCAGATCAGTGCCCAGTTCGAATGTGACAGTGATCGTCAGATTGCCGTCACCTGTCGCTTGGGACGAGAGGTACAGCATCCCTTCAACACCGTTTATCTGTTGTTCAAGCGGTGTTGCTACGGTTTGCGCGATTGTTTCTGCAGAGGCACCCGGGTATTGCGCAGTGACCTGAACTGTCGGCGGAGCAACTTCCGGGTATTGCGCCACTGGCAATGTGAAGTAGCTCAGCGCACCAACGATAGTGAAAAATGCGGAGATCACGATCGCAAAGATCGGTCGATCAATGAAGAAATGGGGCAGTTTCATTGGATTGTCCTCACCTAATAGAACGCTGCGATTAACGCAGCGCGACCTCGGTCGTTTCGGTGTCCGATGAATTGCGAACCTGGACCTTTGCACCGGCAGCGACCATGTGCAGCCCACTGACAACGACCTGTTCGCCCGCTTCCAGACCTTCGACGGCGCGCAAACCATCGTGGCGGTCGTGGAGGACGACGTCGCGGCGGGTAATCGTGCCGTTTGCGTTTACAACCCAAACGAATTTGGTCGCCTGATCCGAGTTAATCGCCTTTTCGGGAATGACGATGCCGTTCGCATCGGTTTCAGCCGCAAGGCGCATACGCCCAAACATTCCGGGAACAAGCAGGCCATTTTTGTTCTCCAGCACAGCTTGTCCCCTGAGGGTCCCGGTGCCGGCATCCAGACGGTTGTCGACAAAATCGATCTGGCCGGAATGCTCAAAGTCTGCGCCACCGGTCAACTTGATCTCGACTGGCAGGTCACCTGCAATGCCACGAAAACCGATGTCTTTGTTCAGTCGCATGTACTCAAGATACTGCTGCTCGGTCACGTCAAACACGAAGTGAATTGGGTTAATAGATACGATCGACGTCAGCGCCGCTGAGCCGGACCCTGCGGAAACCAGATTACCTTCGTTGATAAAATCATCGGAAATCCGCCCAGTGACGGGAGCATGGATCTGTGTGAACTCAAGGTCCAGCCGCGCACGTTCAATAGCGGCCTTGGCCGAAGCGATACTGGCCTCGGCTATCGCAGCATTCTGGCGTCGCGTGTCCAGAATAGACTGGCTGATATGACCCTGTTCGTGCAGTAACTCGGCGCGCTCAAGTTCTGATTGACTCAGTTTGGCAGCTGCTTGCGCTTCGGCCAGATGCGCTTCGGATTCTGAAAGCAAAGCTTGGTAAGGACGCGGGTCAATTGAAAATAGTAGATCGCCCTCATTGACGATTTGCCCGGACGCAAAGTGTACTTTGTCCAAGTGCCCAGACACTCTTGCTTGGATCAAGACCTCATCCACGGCTTCAAAACGGCCAGTGAATTCATCCCAATCCGTTATTTCGCGAACTTCCGCTGGGAAAACCTCAACCGTGGGCGCTGGGGGAGACACCGCCGGGGCAGACGCTTCGGCCGTGCCGACGAAGCTGGATATTTGCATTGTGTTTGCCGCGTACCACAGACCGCCGGCGACTACTGCGCCAACTGCGATACCGGAAAACAGGTATTCTTTGTATGCCATTACTCTGTCCTCACCATTGGGCAACGCGCCCGGGGCTATGGTCAGAATGTCTTGTTTAATTTTGGATCGAGTACCCCGGTGGCAGGATGATCAATCTTTCCTGTCAGGACCTAATTAAATTATGAATTCAAAATAATGGTTTAACTCAGAAACTTGGTGGATTTGACACCAAAAAATCGACGAATGCCCTTACCCGGGGCGCAACAAGCCTGCGATCTAGATAAACAATCGAATAAGGAAAGCTGTCCACGCGTACGTCTTCCATTACTTTTACCAGTCGGTTCTGCGCCAATGAATCAAGGATTAAGTATGTTGGTAGTTGTGCAATCCCAAGTCCGGCTTCCGTAGCTTGGTGAATGGCGTCTATGTCGTTGGCGACAAGAACAGGGTCCAACGTGCGACGTATGGGGTTACCTTCGCATTCGAAAAGGAAGGGAAACAGACGTCCGGTGTTTTGGGCCCGATAGTGGATGCCGCGATGCCCTTCCAGATCAGTTATCCGCTGTGGGTGCCCGTAGCGTTCTATGTAAGATGGAGCTGCAACGGTATGTATGACATCACTAAATAGCTTTCGAGCGACAAGGTTGGCGCTGTCGCCTAACGTGCCGATGCGGATCGCGACATCGATACCTTCGGACGCAAGATCGACGATACGATCCTCGAACCTCAGTTCCACCTCGACATGTTTGTAGCGGCACATGAAGGACAGGGCGCGCCGCGTTAGCCACAACCGACCAAACACGGCTGATGCAGAAATGACGAGTTTCCCTCTCGGTTCATCCAGACTATCCGTGAACTCGGACTTGAGGCTCTCTGCTTCATCCAGCAATTTGCGAGCGCCTTCCAAGAGTCTCTCTCCTTCAACGGTCAACGCGACAGAGCGTGTGGTGCGCGAGAAGAGCTTTGCCCCGACCTCTGCTTCGACACGCTGAACGGCCTTTGAAACGGCAGAGCTGGTCATGCCTTCAATACGTGCCGCAGCAGCGAAGCTCTCAGTCAGAGCAACCCGAACAAATAGTCTGAGGTCCGATAAGTTATCCATCTTTGGTAGTTGCCGTCACCGAAGTAATATTTGTCAATGCTTGATAGCCCCGCAACATACCATGGATTGCAGTAACTTGACCCGCTCTTGAGAACGCTAAGCCTTTGAAACAAGGGTCGTACAGGAAGAATCAGGTGCTGCTTTGAAGATCAAGGGCTATCCACACTCAGAGGATGTAAAATGGCGTATTTCGAATGCTGAGCCCAAGCTGATCCAGAAACTTCGCAATGGCGAAAATCTTGCGCGTTCCGGAGTGGCGATGGCCTTGTCTTCGGGTTTCAGATGGGGCAGTGCGCGTGTGGCGCACTTTTCGTATTCGGATATGTCAGTTAGATATCCTGTGTGTACAAACATGGTTTTGCTTTTCTTACGTAGGGGGCAGGGTTTCGCTCGGGAACCCAAGCCGCGATTCAACCGCTATCGGTTTCGGCAGTGTCACTTCACGTTGCAGCGGATAGTGCCTACAAAAACTAAGTCTGCAGGCAGCGTGGAAAACCGGTCAGCAGAAATTTTGTCCGGAGTCTTCATGCAACAATCGAATGGATGCCAGACGGCATCGAAAACGGCTTCGCCAATGCCAGTGTCTCAGCAAAAATCCGTTTTTCATGGTCGCTTGGCCTCAAAATGAGCACTGCTTCTGGATGGTGAAGTTGAATTGTGATCGCCAGATGTCTTGAGTAGCCGGGTCTTAGGACAGACACTCATTCCCATCAGGACGTATTGAATGAGTGCACGAGGCCGCACTTCGGGATGGGGACCGGTATTCACACAAAATGGGAAGGTAGCGACGCGACGTTTGAAGCTTGAAGCCGAAAGCAGAAAGGCGTGGTATGCAGCGCGCTTGGGTTCTCTTGCGCAGTGTTATCTACTTGCAGATCGGCAATTCCAGCGGCGGTTGCTTGGGTAAAGATGCTCTCCAACTGTTTATTATCGGTTGGAGGTTACTTTTGGGCCAGAATTTTGGTGCGCCAATTGCTTGGAGGCAGGTTGCGTTCCAGTAAATCCCAGCGCGCGACAGTGACTTCCCTTTTTTCACCGCCTTGGCCACAGCGTTGATGTCTTTGGATTCCGGGTAGATGTAGAGGGTCGTCGGGTTCCCTTCAACAAGCGCCAAAATCTCCTTTGAGGCGGACTGTGACCAGGTTGTGCAACCATTGCTGCGACCGCCAGTGTAGTTCACAAGTCTTCCGTAGGGGACATAACCGCCGTTGTCTGCATGAGTGCTTTGTGGGCTTTTGAACCTGCATTGCCACTTAAGGAAAACGGCGGGATGCCCACCGATGGCGCGTTCTCGGGCATTGCTCGTTTCACCTTCACCATCAAACAAAAGGAATGTTCTGTAGAACGGCTGCGTTTTTCCGGATCGACTGTAGTAACCTTTGAAGGATGTGCGGGTTTCAGCCGTCACATAGGCACCTCCGGCGGTTAGTTTGGATCCTTCTGCATTGCTGAAATTCTTCGCGCATTGCCGACCATTCGAAAAATTGGCGCCCTTGAGTTTTCGTCCATTTCCATAGCCGGACGAGACCGCCCGGAAAGACTTTTGTGACTCGCAAATGACGTAAAATCGCCTGCCCGGATTGCCGTTTCTTGCAGTGCTGGGACGGGTTGCGTCTTTGGCAAGATAGCAGGGGTTCCTTACTTCGCCTCGGCGTAGTTTCTCTTTGTAAAGCGCGCGAGCCCTTTTCAGGACGATCGGCGCGATTTGCCCATCACCCGTACCCACATGCTTTTGTAGCCACGCCGGAACATCTGGCGATATCGCTTCGACGCGGTCGGGCAGGGCACCTGCCGAGATGGCAATTGTCATGGCGGAGAATGCGAAACGGAGTGAATTCGTTAGCAATTGGAGATCTCCTGCTAGAATGTCCTCAGGGTCAGTTTATCACAGATCTAACGCGCGAGGTGCCAATCACGTTTACGAACCAAGCTTCCTGTTGCCTCAAATCCCACGTTACGTTTGGGGGGGTATCGAACATTCTGAACAAATTAGCTGCGATGTTGCTTCAGTCTCTGGACATTCGGAGAAACGCGTCCAAATGAAGCCTATGACTACTCGTCGAAAGTTTCTGTTGGTCACTGCAACCGCAATGGCCGTTCCGTATATTGCACGGGGACAAACTGCGGCTCTGAGTGATGCGATAAGCCACCTGCCGCAGTTGCACTCACTTCAAATTCAACGTGGAAACGAGGTCATTTTCGCTCAGGCCCGACAGGGGGCAGGATTGGATAGGCCGGCCAATATAAAGTCATGTTCGAAAAGCATAGTGGCTTTGTTGCTTGGGACGGCGATTGGCCGGCGGGAAATCCCGTCTGTAGATGCCACCTTGCAGGAGGTCGCGCCGCGACTTTTGCCCGCTAACGCGACACCCGGTTCTGAAAGTATTACGATGGAGGACCTGGTGACGCTGCGGGCAGGTCTCGAAAGAACCTCGGGCAGCAACTACGGAGAATGGATCAACTCTCCCAACTGGATCGCGGATGCGTTGACACGACCGATGGTTGCTGAGCCCGGGCAGCAGATGCTCTATTCTACTGGATCGACCCATGTGCTTGGCGCAGCATTGACCGTGGCTACCGGACAAAGTCTTTTGAGACTGACGCGTGAGAGGCTGGGTGTACCGCTTGGTATCGAAATACCTGCTTGGACCAAGGATCCGCAGGGTTACTACTTGGGTGGGAATGAGATGGCGATTACGCCGAGGTCAATGTTGAAGATCGCGGTGTTGCTTCGGGACCGCGGGGCTTTTGCCAACAGGCAAATCATTCCTGAGCGTTGGGTCTTGGAATCGAGCAAGCCACACGGCCGTTCGCCTTTCTCTGGATTGGATTACGGCTATGGCTGGTTTCTGTCCCCTTCAGGCTATGCATTGGCGCGTGGGTATGGGGGGCAAATTATAGCGGCCCATCCTGATCGAAACCTTGCTATCGCGATTACATCTGATCCCACGCGTCCCGCGCGTTCTGGAGGTTATTTTGGAGAATTGGTCAGATTGTTGGATGGTCCGATCTTGAACGTCACCTAAACCGGCCTTGCCAGAAGAACTTGGGTTGAGGCGGGCAGGGTGCGTTCATAGCCTTCGCGCATGGCTAAACAATCGCCTTTCAAGTACTTCAAGACCAGTCCAGAGGTCATTCGTCTGGCAGTGATGGTGTACGCTCGGTTCCCATTGTCACTTCGAAACGTGGAAGACCTATTGCACGAACGGGGAATTGAGGTGAGCGACGAAACAGTCCGATATTGCTGGAACAGGTTCGGCCCGACGTTTGTCTCCGAGATCAAACGAAAGCGAGTTCAGCAACTGCGCGCGTTCTCCAAATGGATGTGGCACGTGGACGAGGTTTTTGTGAAGGTGAATGGCAACAGACCCTACCTCTGGCGGGCCGTGGATCATGAGGGCGAAATGCTGGAAGCAGTCGTCACAAAACGCCGAAACAAAGCTGCAGCATTGAAATTTCTCAAGAAATTGATGAAGCGTCATGGCTGTGCACGGGAGATCGTGACGGATCGCTTCCTACAAGGCTACGCTCAGAGAAATGGGCGTGCTCGAAAAACAACAGACGGGAAGGTGGCTCAACAACCGCGTCGAGAATTCACACCTTCCTTTTCGACGACGCGAACGCGCGATGCAACGGTTCAGGCGCATGCGAAGTTTACGGAAATTCGCTTCCGTCCATTCCTCCGAATACAACCACTTCAATCAGGAAAGATCGCTTGCCAGCAGAGATACCTTCAAGCTGACACGCACCGCGGCTCTCGCCGAGTGGCGAGAACTTGGTGCTGCATAAAGGGCAGCTATTCTGGCCCAGCTGAGACTGGTTCGAATTCGTCTGACAACACCGCCATATAAAAGGCGAAATCGACCACCTTCTGACTGCCTTTTGAACCGGCCAGTGTGCCGATTTCTCACAATACATTAAAAATTTCTCGCTTTGGTAACCTCTGGCCAACACTCACCAAGTAATTCGTATCGGTGACATCGCCCAGACCATTGTGGCCTCTTTGTCTGTTCGGTTGCGAAAGCGGTGTGCGATCATCGAGGGGTAGGAAAAACTGTCGCCTTTGCGAAGGACAATGATTTCATCGCCAAGGCGCAGCTCGACTTCACCGCTCAGGACGATGGCATGTTGTTCGCCTTCAAATGAATAACCTTCCAGGGGTTCCGGCGGCGTGCCTGCCCCTGGGCGAAAGCGAGACAGTATCAGGTAGCATTGGCCAGATAGGGTGCTGGAAAGTAACTCATCTTCGAAGCCCAACTCTTCGGTTGTACGCGTGTACATGCCAGATAGCGTTCGACGGTTCTCTGCGCGAACAACGTGCTTTCGCTCTAGTGGTCCGTCACCTGCTTGCTTGGGAAAGAACCAGTTGGGGTCAACGGACAGCGCCTTGCTGATCTGTTGCAAAAGCTCTGCCGATACCTTTGCTGAACCCAGTTCAATGCGGCTCAGATACGCTGTCGAGCAGGACACCGTTTCAGACAGATCTTTTAACGTTAAGCCACGCGCCTTGCGTACTTCGCGGATTTCGCTGCCAAGTTGCTGGGGATCGGTCTGAGAAACATTGTCATTCATGCATTCGGGATAGATGATTTTTGTTGATTTTCCGAGGAAAATTCAACTTAGTTGAAAAGTGCGGATAAATTCAACTGACCACACATACCTCGGGGGACGCCATGCGCTTTGATTTGATTGCCAATTTCAGCCCGGGTGAGACGATTCCCTGGGCCCGAACGCTGGAGATGATCCTCGAACAGTGTTCGCTGGCCGAGCAGGCAGGGTTCACGACCGCATGGTTCACAGAGCATCATTTTGCGCATAACGGCTATATGAACGCGCCTCCGAACCCGATCCAGATGTGTACCCACGTAGCGGCGCATTGCCAAAAGTTGCGCGTTGGAACCGCACCTATTGTCCTGCCGGACTGGCACCCACTTCGGGTCGCCGAAGATGCAGCTATGCTTGATAATATGACGCTGGGCCGGTTCGATTTTGGCGTTGCCAAGGGTATCAATGAACGCTCGACCATCCAGTTCAACAAAGACGCGGATCGGCGCGATAACGCCAAGGTGATGCGGCTATATCAGGAGAGCTTAGACATCATTCTGAAAGCCTGGACCAACGAGGCTTTTACACATCAAGGCGAGTTCTATCAGTTTCCGGTTTCGGGTTGGAAAGAGACCAATCACTTCTTTGATCCACTGGATGCGCGCTATCATAACGAAGATGGCGAATACAAAGCGATGTATGTCCATCCGCGCCCCTATTCCGACCCTCACCCGCCGGTCTGGTTGATGTCGAACGCGCCGCCCACGTTTAAACTGGCCGGGGAACGCGGTTGGGGTGTGATCTCCATGGCCGCCGGTCCCAAGGCGACGCTGGCGTGTTGGGAACCCTATCGCGAAGCCCTGTCAAAACGCGAGGGGCGCATTGTGAAGCGCGGCGAAGGTGTCGGTGTCTGTACGGCCTTTTATGTTGGCGAAAGCATGGAGGAAGCCAAGAACACCATCCGTGGCCCGATAAATGCCTATTACGAATTCCTCGGCGGGTCGCGCCCCAAAGGCGAATGGACCAAACATGGCTATCTTGATGTCGGCGAAGAGATGACCCCCGAAGATGAGGACATGGACTGGTTTGATTTCCTCAACAAACGCGGGATCATTGTGGTGGGTGATGCCGAATATGTGGCGGATTGTTTTGCAGAACGGCAAGAAGCCATCGGCCTCGACCACCTTATGCTAATGCAGCAATACACGGGGGTGTCATACGAGAAAATCCTGGCCAGTTGGCATCGCCTGTTCGAGCATGTCGTTCCCAAATTCGGTACACAGTCCATCGCGCAGAAAAGGATGCTGGAACATGCTTGAGATTTGGGGACGCCCCTATTCATCAAACGTCATTCCGGTGATCTGGACAGCGAATGAGTTGGGACTAGACTACACCCTGCAACTTGCCGGGGGCAGCTTTGGCAAGCTCGACACCAAAATGTACGCGCAGATCAACCCCAACAGAATGATCCCGGCGATCCGGGACGGGGATTTTGCGCTGTGGGAAAGCCTGGCCATCGTGCGGTATCTCTGCGACCGTTACGGCGCGGGAACGCTTAGCCCCTCGGACATACAGACCCGCGCGATTGCGGATCAATGGATGGAGTGGTCGGCCAGTCGCGCCTTTGGACCAGTGATATACCTGTTCTTCGCAACTGTGCGCACACAGCCAGAACACCGCGACCCGGAAAAGATCGCCAAACTGCGCGATGAGGCGCATGAAGCGCTGACTGTTCTGGATCATCACCTAGCGGACCGCGCGTATATTTGTGGCAACAGTTTCACGATGGCCGACATTCCGCTGGGTTGCGTAGTCTATCGCTATTTTAATGTCGAGGTCGACCGACCACCGCTGCCGAATGTCGAGGCCTGGTATCAACGCCTGGCCGGGCGCCCGGCCTACAAAGATCATGTTATGCGCCATTTCGGGACAAATCCGGACGAATGGGCAGCCATTGAAAAGGCGTGCGTCAGCGAAGGGATTCTGTGATGGGCCCGCGTGATAATCACCGCGTGTTTGGCGCCTTTTCGACACGGGGCACCATTGTGGCCATGTGTGAGGAACCGGATTGGGCAACAGGGGCCGTGATGCCACTGATCCCCGGCGCTTCGACGCATCGGGAGTGTGCTGTGCATAAACTGCGTGTCGCGAGCGATCATGAAATCCTCTTGGGTTGTATAATGAAAGACGTTCGCGCGCCTGCTGCAGTCTTTGTCTTTTGCCGAGAGGTTGTGTCATGAGCAACCATCTGACCTACCACACCCGGTTCAGCCCTGATGAATTCGACGCTCAATATAATCTAAGGGCAGGGCGGCCGGACTATGAAGTGACCGTCATTCCCGGTTGGAGCAGCGACAGCGAGACAGCGCGTGCCACCTGCGATTGCAGCCTGGATCTCCGCTATGGGGAAGGCGAGAAGCAAAGGTTGGATGTCTTCCGCTGCTCGGACGCGGCTGCGCCGACATTGGTCTATTTCCACGGCGGCTATTGGCAGCGTGGTGACAAATCGATCTACAGTTTCATAGCGCCACCCTTTGTTGCCGCGGGATTTAACGTTGTTGTCGTCGGCTATGATCTTTGCCCATCCGTGACCATTACGCGTATTTCAGAAGAAGCCCGTGAGGCCATGGCCTATATCTGGCGCAACGCGGGCGATCTGGGCATCAATCCAGACTGCATCACCGTGATGGGTCATTCCGCTGGCGGACATATCACCCAGATGATGATGGCGACTGATTGGCCTGCGTTTGGTGATGATCTTCCCGCGGACCTGATAAAATCCGGTATCCCGGTGTCACCGCTCAGCTATCTGGAGCCGGTCCGTCTGACCGAGGCGCTGAATGCGGGCATCCGCATGGACCCAACTGAAGCCGAGGCTGAAAGCCCGATGACCAACCACCCCCCGGTCACCAATGCGCCTCAACTGGTTGTGGTCGGTGGTGCGGAAACCGAGGAATTCCACCGACAGGCACGCATGTATGTCGAAAAATACGAAACGGCAGACCGCAAGGTGGGTCTCTATTTCGTGCCGGGCGTGGATCACTTTGACGAACTGAATGTGCTTGTCGACCCGGCAAGCCCCTTCTTCAAACACACTTGCGACATGCTTCAAGGAAAAGGACTGCAATCATGACCGCTTTGACCCGTGACCTTGTCGACTCGGTGGGCGACGCTTTTAACGCGAACGATATTGACGCTGTGATGAAGCATTTTACAGAAGACGCGACATTTGATCATGCCGTTGGCCCCGAAGAACATGGCATACGTCTGGAAGGTGCAGAGGCCATTCGCAACGCCTTTTCATCCCTGTTTGAAAAGGTTGCGAACGTGCATTGGGAAACACTTGACTGCACCATTTCTGGAAACAAAGCATGTTGTGAATATCGCCGCACGGCCACGCACAAGGATGGCGCCAAGGAAGAGTTTCTAAGCGTCGACATCTTGACCTACCGCGATGGGCTGATCGTTCACAAAGACACGTATTATAAGCAACGCACAAGCTGATCCGACAGTCTCGGACGCAGTCAGACACGCAGTCGTTTTACCGAACCTGCCCCAGTTTGGTGCCGCTGGGGTTGCTGGCCCGGGCGGCTGTGACTTCGAAAGCCAGGCGGCATTTCCAGATTGGGGTTAAGCGCTTTTGGCGTAGAAATTCAGGTGTTGAAATCCCGACCTTTGAACGTCATGTGTCCACTGGATGCAATCTTAGGGCGAGGCCGGATTGAACGCTCAGCCGAGATGTATGATTGCGGATCTATCGGGTGGTGAAGGCCGAAAATTGTCGCAATTGAAATTCACACCTAAGCATATGAAAACCGGAAATGCTAAATGGTGGCTCACCAAATTATTTACAAAAAATATTATAGTTCGTGAATTTCTTTACAAAATTTTGTTTCAAAAATAGGAATTTATTGAGGAATTTTCATTCCGCTTTCCATTATTGAGATGCACAAAAGTGCGCTTTTGTCCGCTGGAAGAGGAGCCAGAGGGCGAAAGAACGAAAATGGGAGGAATGAATGACCAACAAATCTGTCACACGCCGCGGCGTGCTGAAGTCTGGTGCCGTTGCAGGTACCGGTCTGGCCCTGCCTACAATCTTTACGGCTTCGTCGGCTGCTGCTTTCACCAACGAGCCGACAGGCGCATCTGTCACATTGGGCTTCAATGTTCCGCAAACCGGACCTTACGCCGAAGAAGGCAATGACGAACTGCTTGCTCAGCAACTGGCGGTCGAACATCTGAACGGTGAAGGGGACGGGGGTTGCCTTAATACCTTCACATCCAAGGCGCTTCAGGGGAACGGCATCCTTGGCAAGAAAGTCGAGTTCGTCACGGGTGACACGCAGACCAAATCGGACGCCGCGCGTGCCTCTGCCAAATCGATGATTGAAAAAGACGGCGCTATCATGATCAACGGTGGCTCGTCTTCAGGCGTAGCCGTCGCGGTTCAGGGCCTGTGCCAAGAGGCAGGCGTGATCTTTATGGCGGGTCTGACCCACGCGAACGACACCACAGGCAAGGATAAAAAAGCAAACGGGTTCCGTCATTTCTTCAACGCTTACATGTCAGGTGCAGCGCTTGCACCGGTGTTGGCGGCTGAGATGGGCAAAGAACGTCGCGCCTATCATTTGACGGCCGACTATAACTGGGGTTGGACCCAGGAAGAGTCGATCGTTGCCTCGACCGAAGCCTTGGGGTGGGAAACGGTCAACACGGTCAAGACACCACTCGCGTCAACGGACTTTTCGTCCTATATCGCCCCGGTTCTGAACTCGGGCGCGGATGTTCTGGTTCTGAACCATTACGGCGGGAACATGGTGAATTCGCTGACCAACGCAATTCAATTCGGCCTGTTGGACAAGGTCGCCAATGGCAAGGACTTCAAGATCGTCGTGCCGCTGTATTCCGAATTGATGGCAGCTGGTGCGGGTGAAAACATCAAGGGCGTCTTGGGGTCGATGAACTGGAACTGGCAACTGCAGGATGAGGGCACCAAAGCCTTCGTCAAATCCTTTGGCGAGAAGTACGGCAAGCCTCCGTCCAACTCGGCCCAGACCTGCTATGCGCAAGTTCTGCTTTATGCGGATGCGTGTGAGCGGGCAGGAACCTTCAATCCATGCGGTATTGTTGAAGCTCTGGAGGACTTTGAGTTCGACGGGCTGGGCAATGGTCCGACTTGGTATCGCGGTGCGGATCACCAGTGTTTCAAAGACGTGCTGGTCGTGCGGGGCAACGAGAACCCGACCAACGAGTACGACACGCTGGAAATCGTCGAGATCACGCCACGTGCGCAGGTCGAATACGATCCGGAACACCCGATGTTTGCCGGTGGTGAATTGGGTAAATGCAACCCAGGCGCTTAAGGCCTTTGGCTGATGTCTGACCGCCGGTCTCGGCGGCCAGACCCCTTGTGGCCGGGCGCCAAAACCCGGTCACGACCATTCAATTACACTGACTAATCTTAAGGTGGGGCCGATGGACGCCATCCTACTGCAAATTCTCAACGGGCTGGACAAGGGCTCGGCCTATGCGCTGATCGCGCTGGGCCTGACGCTGATATTCGGAACGCTGGGCGTTGTGAACTTTGCCCACGGGGCACTGTTCATGATCGGAGCGTTCTGTGCGGTGACCTTACAGAAGCTTCTGAACCTGAGTTTCGAAACGGTTGACGAAACCCAGAAGGACTTTCTGGGCAACCCGCTGAAAGTTGAAACGCCTTATGTCGAGGCCTGGTTCGGCCCCGAGGTCGGAGCCACCATCATTGACTGGTCCGTTCCGCTGGCGATCCTTTTTGCGATCCCCATCATGTTGCTGGTTGGCTATGTAATGGAGCGTGGGCTGATCAAGCATTTCTACAAGCGCCCTCATGCGGATCAGATCCTTGTGACCTTTGGTCTGGCCATCGTGCTGCAGGAAATCGTCAAGTATTTCTTCGGCGCTAACCCGATCCAGACTCCACCGCCAGATGCGCTGAGCGGGTCGGTCGATTTGGGCATCATGGTAGGTTTCGACCCCAACGCGATCATCTATCCGATCTGGCGTCTGGTCTATTTCGGATTTGCGGTGGGTATCATCGGTGCGGTGTTCTCATTCCTGCAATTCACCACGTTTGGTATGGTCGTGCGTGCCGGGATGGCGGACCGCGAAACTGTGGGTCTGCTGGGTATCAACATCGACCGCCGGTTCACTATCATGTTCGGCATCGCCGCCGCCGTGGCCGGCCTTGCTGGGGTGATGTACGGCCCGCTTAATCCGCCGAATTACCATATGGGCATGGATTTTCTGGTTCTCAGCTTTGTTGTGGTCGTAGTGGGCGGCATGGGTTCATTGCCAGGCGCGGTGCTGGCCGGGTTCTTGCTGGGTATTCTCGAAAGCTTTGCCTCGACAACCTGGGCAACCACTACGATCCCGGGCATCAATCAGATCATCATCTACCTTGTCGCCATCATCGTGCTGCTGACACGTCCACGCGGGCTTATGGGCCGCAAGGGCGTGATGGAGGAATAAGCCCATGCTGGGACTAAACAAAAAAGACACCGGCCTGCTGATCATCGTTGCGATCCTGACATTGCTGGCCCCCTTCATCCTTAACCCATTCCCCGAAGGCAGCGCCATGGCGCAGTTCAATGCTGGGTATCCGGATCTGATGCAGCGGTTCGTGATCTTCGGCATCTTCGCCATCGGCTTCAACATCCTGTTCGGCTTGACGGGATACCTGTCTTTCGGTCACGCGGCCTTTCTGGGGGTGGGGTCCTATTCCGCCGTTTGGATGTTCAAGCTACTCAGCTACAACATCATTCCGGCCATTGCACTTAGTGTGGTCGTCGCCGGGTTGTTTTCGCTGCTGATCGGCTTTATCAGCCTGCGCCGGTCGGGGATTTACTTTTCAATCCTGACACTGGCCTTCGCGCAGATGAGCTTTGCGTTGGCTTACTCGGTGCTGTCCAACCCCAAATTTAACCTGACGAACGGGGAAACCGGCCTGCAAGTCTATGCAGATGATCCGCAGATCCTGCAGGGCGCCAATGCGCCGGACCTGCCGCACCTGTTCGGCCTGCCGATGCGTGCGACCTACACAATGGACGTGGGCGCGTGGAGCTTTGATTTCAACGCGGGCTATTACCTGTGTGCGATTGTCCTGATGGTGGTGTTCTACCTGTCGATCCGCATCTTCCGCTCGCCCTTTGGCATGATGTTGCGGGCGGTGAAGTCAAACCAACAGCGGATGAATTACACAGGCCTGAACTCGAAGCCTTACACGCTGGCGGCCTTTGTAATCTCGGGCATGTATGCCGGTCTGGCCGGTGGTCTGATGGCCGCGATGGACCCGCTGGCTGGTGCTGAACGGATGCAATGGACAGCTTCAGGAGAGGTGGTCCTGATGACTATCCTTGGCGGCACCGGAACACTGATCGGCCCGGTTCTGGGTGCTGGATTCATCAAATATTTTGAGAACATCTTCTCGAAGATCAACGATAACGTCCTGCACAGCTGGTTCGCATTCCTGCCTGATGGGCTGGAGGATGCGGTTGTCTTCGTGATCCATCCGTTCATCGGTAAAGGTTGGCATTTGACGCTGGGCATCCTGTTCATGCTGGTCGTCATCTATCTGCCGGGCGGTCTTGTCGAAGGTGGCCAACGATTGCTCAACCGCTTCAAGCGCAAGAAATCTAATACCGACGATGCAACGTCGGGCAAAACAGAACCGGCCGAGTAGGGGGCGAACCATGGCAATTCTACGAGTCAAAGATGTCAGCAAGCGCTTCGGTGGCCTCAAGGCACTAACGGACGTAAATCTCAACGTCGAAGAGAATTCGGTCCACGCTATCATCGGTCCCAACGGTGCAGGTAAGTCGACGCTGTTGAATTGTTTGGTGGGCAAGTTGCTGCCGGACACCGGATCCGTTTTGTTCAACAACAATTCGGTTTTGGGGTTGGAGCCGTTCCAAATCAACCAGATGGGCATCAGCCGCGTGTTTCAGACGCCCGAGATATTCGGCGAGTTGACGGTGATGGAAAACATGTTGATCCCGATCTTCGCAATGCGGGATGGGGCTTTTCGGATGCACGCCTATGAGACCATCGCCAATGAAAAGGCGGTTGTGGAACAGGCCGAGGCGATGCTGGAAGAAATGAACATGGCCGACAAACGTGAAATGCACGCCGCTTCGCTGTCCCGTGGTGACAAGCGGCGGCTTGAGATCGGCATGTGCCTCAGTCAGAACCCTCGCTTGTTGCTGTTGGACGAACCCACGGCGGGCATGGCGCGGGCTGATACCAACAATACCATTGATCTGCTGAAACAGATCAAGGACGAGCGCGACATCACTATCGCGATCATTGAGCATGACATGCACGTGGTCTTCAGCCTGGCCGAACGCATCACTGTTTTGGCGCAGGGCACCCCCCTGGTTGAAGACACGCCTGAAAATATTCGTGGCAACCCAAAGGTCCGAGAAGCCTATTTGGGCGAAGCAGCGTAAGGAAAAGCTATGAACGAGAAACCTGACTTTTCGAAAAACGCGAACAGGGCCAGCACCGCACCTGCGTTTCTTTCGGTGTGGGATATGCATTCATACTACGGAGAAAGTTACATAGTTCAGGGCGTCAGCTTCAATGTACACGAAGGCGAGATTCTAGCTCTTCTTGGGCGAAACGGCGCTGGCAAAACCTCGACACTCCGTTCCATCGCAAGGGTCGGAGAGCCGGAAGTAAGGCATGGGGAAATCTGGCTGGATCATCAACCGCTGCACAATATGACAAGCTACGAAGCGGCTGCTGCGGGTCTTGGTCTTGTCCCGGAAGATAGACGTATTATTCCGGGCCTAACCGTCGAGGAAAACCTACAGCTTGCACAAATTGCGCCGCCGGTAGGGTGGTCGCTGGAAAGGTTATACGAGTTGTTCCCGCGCTTGGGCGAGCGCCGCAAACAAGAGGGAATTACATTGTCCGGCGGCGAACAGCAGATGCTGTCAATTGCCAGGGCGCTGGCCAGAGACATCAAGGTTCTGCTTTTGGATGAGCCATACGAAGGCTTGGCGCCTGTCATCGTCGACGAGATCGAAAAAACGCTTATTCATGTCAAGCAACAAGGCATGACCACGATCATCGTTGAACAGAACGCCGTTCGTGCTTTGGAACTGGCGGACCGGGCGATTATTCTGGATACCGGGAGCATTGTGTTTGACGGGGCCGCGAACGAGGTGCTGGAAGACACCAATCTTCGGGAAGAGTATCTGGCGATTTAAGTCTACTGTTTAACCGCATGAAAAGCCTAAAGATATTAGGCTTTTCAGGTGCTTGAAATCCGCTGATGTGGGCGGTTTCTGATAGACCATTGCCGATTTTTCAAAGACAGTCAAACCTGCTGGCCACGCACGTCACCAACCCATTCTGTGTGGGGGTTGGCCTTCACTTCCTCGAGCATTTTCAAAACTTCTGCTTTCCATCCAGCCTTGATCTTTAAGGCCAACTGAGACGGCGGGCGATGAGCGGGTTCAAGGATCGCATATTCATACCTGAGAGGATTGCCCAAAGGTACGAACACAACCTTGCCGTTGGACAGGTTCATCTCACGTTCCGTTGCGACGGTCAGCGGATCAACGATTGTGCAGCACTGGCCCGAACTTACAAACGGAATAAGCGGTAGGAAATACTGACAGGTCACGGTCGGGTTATAGTTAGCTGACATGTCCTGAAACTCCCGCCGGACTTTGCGCTGAAACGGGTGGGTTGCGTATAGCCCGCCCATCGGCGTTCCGTCCAAATCGGAAATCGTAATGCTGTCCTGGGATGCAAGTGGATGATCGCAATCTATCGCGCAGAAACAGTCTGCCTGGATCAGTTCGACCGAATATTGTGCTTTTCGTCCGGCTGAATGCTCGAAATCAGCAAAGCCGAAATCGATATTCTGCGTTCCCGCAAGTTCCATAATTTGCGGAGAACTCCGCGAGGACAACGTGATTTGAATGTCCGGGTTCTCACCCACTGATTGACTGATGAAACGTGGGAACAAAAAAGCCGAAGGGCCCGGCATCGTTGCGATATTCAGGCTGCCGGAATGCCCTTTGATCAAACCCTCCATTGTGTTTGAGATCGTTGACAGGCGATCCAGAATGCCTGTGGTCTCGGCCAGAAGGTAATGCGCCTCGGGGACCGGAACCAGCCGACGTCCTTTACGTTCAAACAACGTCAGGCCCAAAGATTTTTCGAGGTTCTTGAGGGCAAGGCTGATCGCGGGCTGCGTCCGATGCAATTTCTTGGCGGTCTGAGAGATGGAGCCGGACTCCATCACCTCGCGAAAAACAGTGAGCTGGGTGAGGTTCATGCTTAATGTATAAGTTAAAATTTAGTTTTGTGAAATATAACAAATTTGTATTTATGAGAATTGCCTTTACGCTTGCAGGATCGAAGTCGGGCGAACCGAATCCGACGTTCCAACTTGGGAGATGACAATGAAACTAGTGAAATGCTTGACTGGACTGGCTTTGGCTGGCGCGCTGGCCGCACCGGCGTTGGCGCAGGACCCGACCTTTTTCCGCATCGGCACCGGTGGCGCTGGCGGAACCTACTTCCCCATTGGCGGTACCATCGCAAACGGTATCTCGGCCCCTCCGGGTTCGCGCCCCTGTGAAGAAGGCGGCCAGTGCGGTGTTCCAGGCCTGATCGCGATTGCACAATCGACCACCGCATCGGTGTTCAACAACGCTGCCGTTCAGAACGGCGAGCTGGAAGCTGGCCTTGCGGCGGCGGACGTCACTCGCTCGATGTATCTGGGTGAGGGCAAGTTCGAAGGCAAGCCGCACCCCAAACTGCGCATTGTCGCCAATCTGTTCCCCGAAGACCTGCACCTGGTGTTGCCAGCCGGATCGACGATCAACGATCTGGGCGATCTGGAAGGCAAGCGCGTCGGTATCGCGCAGGCGGGATCGGGCACGCAGGTTGCCGTGCTGCAGATGCTGGACGCCTGGGGCGTCAACCGTGACAACATGGATGAAGCCGAGTTGAACAACAGCCAAAGCGCCGAGCGCCTGGCGGACGGTCAACTGGACGCCTATTTCTACGCTGCGGGCTGGCCCGTTGCCGCGATGGTGCAGCTGTCCTCGACCAAGGGTATGAACCTGCATTCCTTCAGCGACGAAGATCTGGCTAAGATCAACGAGATCATTCCGGCCTATATCCCCTCGGCCATTCCGGGTGGCGTTTATGAAGGTATCGATGGCGAAACCAAGACCCCCGCGGTCAGCGCGATGCTGGTTGTGTCTTCGGACCTGTCGGATGATCTGGTCTATCAACTGACCAAGGCGATGTGGAACGACAACACACGAAAACTGCTGGACAATGGCCATGCCAAAGGCAAGCAGATCACGCCTGATACTGCGCTGGACGGCGTCGAAGCGCTGGGCGTTCCGCTGCATCCGGGTGCCGAGAAGTTCTATAAAGAAGCTGGGCTTCTTCAGTAATCAAATCTCACCGTAACTTATCGTCCGGTGCCCCTTATCGGGGCACCGCACACTTGAATTATGCGAAATCAGGGGGCCATCATGACCGAGACCCAGAAACTTGATGACCACGAACTGACGGCCGAGGAACTTGCGGCTATCGAAGAACAGTTCGATGAAGGTGCCGCTGTTCGGCAGGTCACACCAACCACCGGTAAGGTCCTGCGCGTTGTTGCCCTGATCTTTGCGTTTTACGAATTCTTTACTGCCGGTTTCGGCCTGCCAGCCGACCATTGGCACATGGGCATCTATCTGGCCCTGCTGTTTATTCTGGTCTACGCGACCATTCCGGTTATCGGGTCGAAAAACCTGTATGCGCTCAAGGTCAGCCGGTTCCGCATCGGTAACATCCCCCTTTATGATCTGGTCTTCATGGCGCTTGGCATCATCGCGGCGCTTTACGTCGGTTTCGCCTGGCGTGGCATTCCCTTTCTGGGGATCGAGGAGCAGACGTTCCGAATGGGTAACCCGAACGGGTATGACGTGTTCCTGGGTGTCGTCATCATTCTGCTGGTGCTGGACATCGCGCGCCGCACGCTGGGTTGGGTTCTGCCGCTGATTATCTGCGTATTCATCTCATACGCGCTGCTGGGGCCGTATTTCCCCGGATTGTTGCAGCATCCCGGTGTGAACTTTAAAACCTTCGTGTCGTCGATGTATTTCCCGCAGGAAGGCATCTATGGTGTCACCCTGTGGGTCGTCTCGACCATCGTGTTCCACTTTGTCCTGTTCGGCGTGATCGCACAGCGCACAGGTCTGGGACAACTTTTCATCGACAACGCCACGATTTTGGCGGGCCGCTATACTGGCGGTCCGGCAAAAGTGTCGGTGGTATCCTCGGCCTTCTTCGGCACGATCTCGGGTTCTTCGGTGGCCAACACCGTTTCAACCGGCGCGCTGACAATTCCCAACATGAAGCGCCTTGGATACCCCGGCCATTTTGCAGGGGGGGTCGAGGCCGCATCTTCGGCGGGTGGGCAGATCACACCGCCAATCATGGGCGCTGCTGCCTTTATCATGGCCGAGTTCCTTGAGGTTCCGTACACGACCATCGTGATTGCGGCGATCTTCCCGGCCATTCTGCACTATGTCGGCGTCTTTGCCGTTGTGCATCTGATGGCGCGCAAGCTGGACCTGAAGGGGTTAACCAAAGAGCAACTGCCGCAACTCAAGGCCGTTTGGGCCGAAGGGTGGGCGAACATTGTGCCTCTGATCGGTCTGCTGGTGGTTCTTTTCACCGGTTACACGCCGTTCATGTCGGCCTTCTGCGGTATTTCGCTGGCAGTGATTGCGGGCATGTCGCGGATCAAGCAACCTCCTACTTTGATCTACGCAGCCGCCTTCCTGGCCTTTGTCCTTTGGAAGTTCTCGGATGGCGGATTTGATCTGACCATGACGGCCATTCTGTGCGGCCTTTCGGTTGTCGCAACGCTCAATCCGCAAAAACGGATCGAAGTGCCCGAGATGCTGCAAGCGGTCGAGCTGGGCGTGAAATATTCGCTGGCCGTGGGTGCCGCTGCTGCAGCAGTGGGCATCGTGGTCGGGGTGATCAACACCACCGGTATTGGGTTCCGCATTGGGTTTATGGTGACGCAGGGCGCAGGCAATCTGGCATCGGATCTGTACAACATGATCTCGTTCGGCAGCTTCCAACTGTTTGCCATGGAAGACCTGCAACTGTTCATCTCGCTGGTCTTTATCGCCATCGTCTGCATCCTGATGGGGGCGGGCATTCCGACCACGGCGCTGTACATCATGCTGGTGTCTGTTGCTCAGCCTGCGCTGGCGCAGCTTGGCGTGCCACCAATCGCAAGCCACCTGTTTGTACTGTATTACGGGGTGGTCTCGGAAATCACGCCCCCGGTCTGTACCTCGGCCTATGCGGCGGCGGCAATTGCGAATTCGAACCCGTTCCGCACCGGGCTGTCTGCCTTTACGCTCGGGTTGGGCAAGGTGATTGCACCGATGGCTTTTGTCTACGCGCCAGTTCTTTTGTTTGTGTCTTCGACCGGGTTTGACCTGTGGGAGTTCACCTATACCGCATCAAGCTGTATCGCCGGTGTCATCGCCCTGTCTGCAGCCGTCGTGGGATACTGGCTGAGCCCGTTGAATATGGTGTCGCGTATACTGATGGCAGTCGCCGGGGTCATTTTCGTGGCGCCGACCCTGACTGCCGATCTGGTTGCGCTGGCCGTGGCTTCGCCAGTTATCATCACGCAGTTGATCGCCCGCAATCGCAGTCACTCGGCGGCTTGATGAAATGACAGAACAAGTCACCATCATCGGTGCCGGCATCGTCGGCATCTGCTGCGCCTTGTCGCTGCAAGAGCGTGGCATTCCGGTCCGGCTTGTCGATAGGGGCGAGCCGGGTCAGGAAACATCGTTCGGGAATGCGGGTGTGGTGTCGCCCTGGTCGATTATCCCTCAGGCGATGCCTGGGATCTGGAAGAAACTTCCCCAGATGCTTCTGGACCCGAAAAGCGCGCTTTCGGTGCGGCCTAATTTCTGGCCAAAGATGATCCCCTGGGGTTTACGTTTTCTGGGCAATTCCGGTGAAAAGACCGTTCGCGAAGTGTCGGATGCGATGGACCTTTTGTGCCGTCCATCAATTGACCTGTACCGTCGGCATCTGGACGGCACTGGGCACGAAGATCTGATTACCGACAGCTATTATGTCCATGCGTTCCGTCGCCCCGAGCAGGCTGATTTGGAAGGTCTCGACTATCTTATCCGTCAGGAAAAGGGTGGTGATCTTGAGCGTGTTGACGGGCACGAACTGCGGCGTCTTGAACCCGCGCTGACGCCCGAGTTCAAAGCGGCCGTACTGATCAAGGGGCAAGCCCGCGTAACCTCGCCCGGGCGCGTTGGTGCGGTTCTGGCGGAAAAAGCGCGCCAGCAGGGGGCCGAGATCGTAAAAACCGAGGTCACGGGGCTGACCTTTACCCAAGGTGGCGGATGGCATCTGTCCACACCGCAAGAAACGCTGCACGCGCGCAACATCATTCTGGCGGCTGGCGTATGGTCTGCTGAATTTTTGAAACCGCTGGGTCTAACCGTCCCGCTTGTCGCCGAGCGGGGATACCATGTTCAGTTTCAGAACCCTGCTGCCAGCCTGAACAATTCGGTCATGGATGTGGATGCAAAGGTGGTTGCAAGCTCGATGTTGGATGGGCTTAGGGTTGCCGGGACGGCCGAGTTTGCCAGCATCGACGCGCCCGCCGATCCGGGCAAGGAAAAGATCCTGACAGACCAGGCCAAGGCGATGGTGCCGGATCTTGATACCAGCCAGGCACAGTTCTGGATGGGTCGGCGGCCTTCCTTTCCTGACAGCCTTCCCGCGATTGGGCAACTTGACGGGCAGGCCGGGCTTTATACGGCGTTCGGGCATTCCCATTATGGCCTGATGATGGCCCCTAAAACCGGCGAACTGGTTGCCGATCTTGTGTCGGGCCGAAAGCCGAACGTCGATCTGGCGCCATTTTCACTGAACCGGTTTTAAACCTGCGGCACACTCACCTTGAAAGGATTTGAATACCATGCCGATTTACGAAGGCGGTCAGAATATCTGCGGGGCCTCAATAGGCGTTCTTTGTCTTGAGAGCTATTTTCCCAAACCTCCGGGGCATATCAAGAACCCGTCCAGCCTGCCGTTTCCGGTTCTTTATGAAATGATCGACGGCGTTACTGTCCCGACCTTGCTGAGCAACCCCACACCCGAATTGCTGGATCCATTCATCAAAGGCGCGCAGCGGCTTGAGGCCGAAGGCGTGCGGGCCATCACTGGCAGCTGTGGTTTTCTGGCCCTGTTTCAAAAGGAACTGGCAGCGGCGGTGTCCGTTCCTGTTTTTGCATCCAGCCTGATCCAGGTGCCTTTGGCCTATCACATGACTGGGGCCAGCGCGCCGGTGGGCGTGGTGACTGCTGATGCGTCGGCCCTGACCGAGCGGCATTTCGAAGGTGTCGGCGCGGCAGGTATTCCCGTCGCAGTACAAGGGTTGGAGCACACCAGCGAATTCGCCGAGGTGATCCTGCGGAATACAAGAACCCGCATGGACACCGATCTGATCGAGGCCGAGCTGATGGACGCGGTTCGCAACCTCAAGCGGCAATCGCCAGATATCCGATCCATCGTTCTGGAATGCACAGATCTGCCCCCATACGCCGCACAGATTCAGCAAGAGCTTAGCCTGCCAGTATTCGATCTGACGACATTGGCTCAGATGGCGCATTCCGTTGCCACGCGTAGCGCGTATTCCGGGATCATGCCCTGGACGTAAAAATCTGCGGGCCGGGCGTTGCATGCTGTATCGGAAAGGCATGGACCCCGGTCTGCAATTGCGGATATGCCAATCCTTGCAAGGGGTGACAATGACCAAGGGGGTTTGAAGTGACCGTCGAGCTATCCATCCTGATGGTCGCCATCTGCTTAGGCGCAGTACTTCAGGTCGGGGTAGGAATCGGGTTCAGCATCATTGCGGGCCCGCCGATGATGATCATGTTGGGTACATCGACAGCCGTGCCCGTTCTGTTGCTTTTGAATACTATAGTGTCCGTGATCGCCACTGACCGGCGCATCCTTGCGATCGAACGAAAGACTATCCTCATCGGCATTGCCGGGTGCCTTGTCGGTGTGGTCGCTGGCTTGGCAGTCTACCCGTTTCTAAGCGAGGTGTTCGTTCTGTCCCTGACGGCCAGTCTGCTATTGATCGGGTTGATTACAACCCTTTTCCCGTTTCACCGCGCCATTGGTACGGCGGGTTTCTCAGCCGTGTCAGGGCTATCCGGGCTTGCAACCGTTTGGGCAGCGACGCCCGGACCCCTGATGGTATTCGGCCTGATAGCGAAAGGTCACCCAGCCAAGGAAGTCGCGAAGCTGGTCCAACCCATTGCTCTGGTCGCCTATGGTGTTGCGTTTTTGCTGCACAGCCTGTCATCCGCACAGGCAATCCCGTTCGGACCGCAGTTGTGGGCGTTCGCTTTGGTCACTTTGGTCGGCAGCCTGATTGGCCGGGCCATCGGCCCTTACCTGCCGCAACCACTTATCACGGCAGCAATTCGCCTGGTTTCGCTGATTGCCTGCTGTGTTCTCTTTCAACGTGCCTATGCGATGGCCTATCTCTGAGGGGCAAATGATGACACGCACTGATATACTGGCCCAATTCCCACGCGCTCAGCTCATGTCCGGCCCAACGCCGCTGGAACGTCTCAACAGGATGTCCGACGAACTGGGCATTGATCTGTGGCTGAAACGCGATGACCTGACAGGGCTTGGATTTGGGGGAAACAAGACACGGCAGCTCGAATTCTATTTCGGTGACGCGTTACAGCAAGGCGCTGATACTGTCCTGATCACAGGTGCGGTCCAATCCAACTATGTGCGTTCCGCCGCCGCGGCAGCCGCACGGTTGGGCATGCTGTCGGTCCTGCAACTGGAAGAGCGTGTGCCGGATATGGGGCCCGACTATTACACCTCGGGGAATGTTCTGTTGGCCAAAATCCTGGGGGCAGAACATATGAGCTATCCTCTGGGCGAGGACGAAGCCGGGGCTGATGCAGCCCTGCATGCGCGTGCGGATGAGTTAAAGGCGCAGGGGCGTAAGCCTTACGTTATTCATCTGGGTTTGCATCACCCGCCCTTGGGTGCTTTGGGCTATGTCGCAGCGGGTCACGAACTGTGCCAGCAGATGCGTGATTTTGATGCGGTTGTCGTGCCGTCGGGCAGTGGGGCGACACATAGTGGCTTGCTGACCGGCGTCGCGCTGTCAGAGGTGTCCGCGCCGGTATTTGGTGTCTGCGTGCGTCGCGACAAAACCCAACAGCACGCGCGCATGGAAACTGTCCTGCAAAAGCTGGCAGATTTGCTGGGCATCGAAGCGGACCCTCTGAAAGACAGGATCGAGGTTCTGGACGAGGCGTTGCCCCCGGGGTACGGCAAGTTGAGCACCAAGACACAAGCCGCATTGCATAGGATGGCCCGGACCGAAGGAATATTCCTTGATCCCGTTTATACCGCAAAGACCTTTGCGGGATTGTTGCATTTGGTTGAGACAGGGAAAATCCAACAAGGACAGAAGGTTGTCATGTTGCATACCGGAGGGTTGCCTGCGCTGTTTGGTTACCAAAGCGAGTTATTGGGCAGCCTACAGTAGGCCGGCCTACTGCCTAGGGGGTGGCGTCTGCAAGCCAATCCATAATTTTCAAAGCAGCCGCATTGCTTTGCGCGCGCTCTGTCAGGCATACGAAATATCCGCGTTTGGTACTTAGGCGCCGCGTCGTCACGGTCGCCAATTGTCCATGGTCGAAATGGTCCTGCAACAGTGTTTGCCATCCAAGGATCACACCGTCCCCATTCAAAGCAGCCTGTAGGTAGACCATGAAACTGGTGAATTTCCGCTCGGACACTGGCGGGGGCGGTTTGAGGCCAGTGCCCGCGAAGAACGTATTCCAGTCGTCTGTGTGATTGCCCATTGTAAGGTGGAGAAGCGGACTTTGCGCCAGGGCCGCCGGGGTGTCAGGGATGGTGTTCGCGACTTTTGGATGCGCCACTGCAATCATGGTTTCCTGAAAGATCAGGCGGTGCCTGACCCCCGGCAACCTGTCTGGATGGTCAAACGCAATGATGATATCGGCGTCAGGTCCATAGGCGTTGTTTTGGTCCCGAGAAATCAACTCGACCGAGATTTCGGGATGCGCGGTACGAAAGGCGGGCAGGCGCTTCATCAAGTAACAACTGGCGAAGCCGATGGTGGTGTTGACGGTGACAACATCTTTGTCCGGAGGACAGCAAATCTGTTCTGCCGCGCTGCTGACCTGTAGAATGCTGCCGGCGACCGCACGGAACAGGACCTCGCCTTCGCGTGTTAATGAAACATTGGGACGTGTCCGTTTCAAAAGGCTGACGCCAAGTTCCGTTTCAAGCGCGGCAACGCGGCGGCTGATTGCCGGTTGTTGAACATTCAGTTCTTGCGCGGCACGCGTAAAGCTACGGTGCCGTGCGGCTGCCTCAAAAGCGGTCAGCAATTTCCAGTTTGGCGTGGCCATATCATTCCCCAATGGAATGCCGAGTATAAGGTTTTTCGATCTTCCTAGAAAAAACAAGCGGAATTAGCATCGTTGTAGAAAGGCAGCATTCCCAGAAGGAGGTGGGTCATGAAAGGGCGGATAGCAGTTCATTACGATCCGCAAGCACGGTTACGGGGCGAGGCGTTGGATTTGCTGCGCCAGATGCTGGATGAAGAATTTGTATTTTTGAAAACTACCAGCGTTTTCCTGTTCAACAAAAGTGTGCCATGACTCGACCCGCCCTTTGCCGGTTGGCCCGCTTTGTGACCGACGATCCGCTTGTACCCGACCCGGATACCCTGGCCGTGCTGCGCGATGGGGTGATCGATACGCTGGGCTGCATTCTGGCAGGTGTAGAAGCCGAGGTGGCCTGTAAAACTCGTGCAGCGGTGCAAGCTATGTCAGTGGACGGCAGAACCGAGGTGCTGGGTACCAAAATGACAACCTCGCGCCCGCATGCCGCGTTTCTGAATGCAGTTGCGGGACACGCGCTGGACTTTGACGATTGGGAACTGCCCGGCAACACGCACCCGACCGTTGTCTTGTTTCCCGCGATGCTTGCCGTCATGGGGTCCAAGGCAACGGGTCGTGATCTGGCGCAAGCCTATCTAGCGGGGTTCGAAGTCATCGCACGTCTGGGTGAGGCGCTGAATTTCGAACATTACGACGCGGGGTGGCATTCTACCGCGACTTTGGGGGCTCCGGCGGCGGCGGCTGCTTGCGCGCGATTGATGGGGCTGGACGCATCGGAAACGACCCATGCGATGTCCCTCTCAATCAGTGCGATCGGTGGATATACCTGTCAGTTCGGCTCTAATGCCAAACCGGTTCAGGCAGGGCTCGCTGCGCGTGCAGGGGTCGAGGCCGCCTGTTTGGCCCGCGCGGGTGTTACCGGTCAGGCACATGTGTTGGATCATCAGCGGGGGCAGGCGGCTTTGATGGGCGGGCTTGTGCCTGATCGGTTGCAGGCGGCGCTGGGCAAGCTGGGAAAAGGCTACGCTCTGGCCGAATATGGGCTGGTTCTAAAACCCTGGCCAAGCTGCGGATATACCCATCGGATCATGACCTGCGCACGTCGCCTTTGTGGCCGGATTGATCCGACGAAGATCACCGCGATTGACCTTTATGTGCCCGATTTTCACGCCGCCGTTCTGCCATTCGGGCAACCTAAGTCCATCCCAGAGGCGCTGTTCAGCCTGCCATTTGTGGCGGCTATGGGGTTGGTGAATGGTAATTTGACGCTTGCCGATCTCACGCGGAAGGCGTGGAATGAACCGATGATTGAACGCCTGATTGGCAAGTCGCGCATGCATGCTTTTGCGCCCGATCAGCCCGGTCAAAACTATTCGTCCAAGGACCCGGACCGGCTTGTGGTAACGTTCGAAGATGGGCAGATCATCGAGGAAAGCTGCAGCTTCCCCACAGGTGCGCCGCAGTCGCCGATGTCACAATCGCAGCTTTGGGAGAAGTTTGCGGCCAATGCTGGGTCGGTGCCCGACAGCTGGGTTGAAAAGTTGCGGATCTGGCCCGAGCTACCGGCCGTGTCCTCGCTGTTTTGCCGTCATGGAGAATACGCATGAGCCGCGTAAGGTCAGGACGGGCCGCCCGCAGATCTCAGCGAGTGGGTGGGGCGGGAACAGGTCCAACCACCGCGATCTGGCCGGGTATTGAAGGCGGGCGATATCGCCCGATCTCATCTGACGGAATTGCGGCCATCCACAAAACTGCACTTCGTATTCTGGCCGAGATTGGCATGGCCAACGCGACCCCTCGGTGTGTCGACACCGTCGTTGCTGCCGGGGGGGTGGTTTCGGATGCTGGTCGGCTTTTGTTTCCGTCCAAGTTGGTGGAGCAAGTGTTAAGAACCGTTGGCCGGGGTTTCACATTGTACGGTCAACGGCCGGAATACGACGTTGATCCAAGCGGTACACGCATCCACCTTGGTACCTCAGGCGCGGCGGTTCATATTGTTGACAGCGCGACAGGTAAGGTGCGCGATAGCTCGCTAAAGGACCTGCATGACATGGCGCGGTTGGCCGAAGCGCTGCCCAACATTCACATGTTTCAGCGCACGGTGGTCGCCCGGGATATTCCGGACACGCATGCAATGGAGATGAACACAGCCTTCGCCTGCGCAGCGGGTACCGCCAAGCCAATCGGAACGTCCTTCAGTTCTGCCGAAACAATGCGAGCAGCGATAGAGATGTTCCATATGATTGCGGGCGGCGAGGAGACCTGGCGGGCAAGGCCGTTCTGCTGTGTTTCCACGTGTTTTGTCGTGCCGCCCCTAACTTTTGCGGCCGAAGCTCTGGGCATTATTGAATGCGCAGCCGAGACCGGGACACCGCTAAAGCTGGTGTCAGCGGGGCAGGCGGGCGCGACAAGCCCCGCGCCTTTGGCTGGCGCTGTCGCTCAGCAAACGGCCGAGGTTCTGGCTGGGCTTGTTTATCTGAACCTGCTGAGTCCCGGGCACCCGGCGTTATTTGGTGCCTTGCCCTTTGTCAGCGACCTACGCACCGGCGCGATGTCAGGTGGTAGTGCCGAGCAAGGCGTGCTGATGGCGGCCTGTGCGCAGATGGCGCAATATTATGGCGTTCCCTGTGCGGTGAGCGCGGGGATGACAGACAGCAAGCTGCCAGACTTTCAGGCGGGGTATGAAAAGGGCATCACCGAACTGCTCAGCGCGTTGGCGGGGGCCAATCTGATTTATGAAGCTGCTGGCATGTACGGCTCGCTTCTGGCGGCGAGCAAGGAAAGCTTTGTCCTGGATAACGACCTGATTGGATCGGTGATGCGTGCGACACGCGGGTTTGAGATTACCGAGGATGCGCTTGCCTTCGATGTGATCCGCGACATGTGCCTGAACGGGCCGGGGCATTTTCTGGGCGCAGGTCAAACGCTGGGTCGCATGCAAAGCGACTATTACTATCCCGCACTTGCGGATCGGACGACGCCACAGGCGTGGTCGGATGCGGGATCACCCAGCCTGATCGATGCCGCACGCGCCCAGACCGACGCAATTCTTGCCGGTGATTCAACGCCCGTGTTCGGGGCAAAAACAGCAACCGACATCGCGCAGCGATTTCCCGAGATTGGCAGGTATTTTCCATGAGAATGGGCGACGAAACTAAACCTTGGATTTCACTTCTTAAGTTCAATCAAAATCCGATCCAGCACCGCCCGGACCTGCGCCCCGATTTGTGGTGCTTCCGAGGCGCGAGGGCCGGCGATGTTCAGAACCGACACCGGGTTTGCCTGCAACCACTCACTTACATGTTCAGAGCAGGCAGAAATTCCTTTTCTGACGTCGACGACTAGATGCAGCTTTCCAGCCTCTTCTGCGAAAACAATAGTTTGCTGTGTGCCGGGACTGATTGAGCCATCCACGAAAATCAAGGTCGCATCGCTTGATAAGACATTGCAGCGGGTGCGTTCCACAACGTTTTCGGATTGCGTTTCGGTCAGGCCGTCGAATTGGGCCGGAATCCTTCCATCCTCGTTCGTCCGTCCTTTGGGGACCCAGCCACCGTAAACAAAACCGTTTTGGCGTGCGAACTCCAAAGCAGCCATATCCACGCCGGTCTGTCCACCCGAGACGATTTTCATGACCCATGCCCCTATTTGTTGTGGTCTAGATTAGTCAGGTTGCCGGGGTACCGCAAACCGGCGAAATTCAAGGGGCTAGAGGTATTCACCCCTTGCGCGAGACGGATTTTGAGCGGTTCATGGGATCGTCAAACTGTCACCTGAAGGTCGGTTTGTCGCCTTGGACGCAAATGCCGTTCGGTCAGAGTGGTCCGAATTTGTCTTGTAGTTCCTGCCGGGCTATCAGGTAGTGCAAGAGGAACCTGGGGCTAAGCGGGCAGTTCCCCCAGCTGAACCAGAGAATTCCGAGCATACAAAGAGGCTAATAAGGCATGGCGACACAATCCGACAGCAAAGCGGTCTTTCTGACGGGCAGCCTGATGGGGCACGTGACCCGTATGTCCTTGACCACTAGCATTGGTCTTATGGCGATTTTCGCCGTTGATTTCGTCGACATGATTTTCATCTCGATGTTGGGGAACGACGCGCTGGCCGCGGCTGTTGGCTATGCCGGGACGCTTTTGTTTTTCACCAACTCGGTCAATGTTGGCCTGTCGATTGCGGCAGGGGCCCTGGTCGCGCGGGAACTTGGCGCCGGGCGGAATGAACAAGCGCGCCAATTCGGCACCAGTGTGGCCGTTCTGGGTGCCGTCGTCGGGTTAATTGTGTCTGTAATCGTCCTGTTCAATCTGACGTTCTTTCTGTCGCTTCTGGGCGCAGAAGGCGAGGTGCTGCGGTTGGCTGCCCGCTATACCTCGATCATTTTGCCGACCATGTGGGTGATGGCCGTGGCGATGACAGGTATGGCGGTTCTGCGCGCCTACGGAGATGCCCGGCGTTCGATGTTGGCCACGATTTATGGCGGGGTGGCAAACGCCGTGCTGGACCCGATCCTAATTTTTGCGGTCGGGTTGGGGCTGGATGGGGCAGCCATAGCCTCAGTCATTGCGCGTATTTGCATGCTAATTGCAACGATCAGACCGGCGGTGCGGGTACACCGCGGGTTTGGCCGGCCCTCATTGCAGCAGCTTGGGGCGGATAATCGTCCAGTCAGTGCAATTGCCGTACCTGCCGTTCTGACCAATATCGCCACCCCCATCGGCAATGCCATCGTCATTCGCGAGATTGCACAGTTCGGAACGGATGCGGTGGCTGGCATGGCTGTGATCGGGCGGCTATTGCCGGTGGCATTTTCGGTCATTTTTGCTCTGTCCGGGGCCATCGGACCTATTGTCGGGCAGAATTTCGGGGCGGGGCAGTTCGACCGCGTAAAGCAGAGTTTTCTGGCCGGAGTGAAATTTACCGCTGTCTATGTCTGCCTGATGGCCGCCACCCTATACTTGTTGCGCGCGCCGATTGCCGATCTGTTTCAGGCGCAGGGGGAAACGCGCGCACTGATTTACCTGTTTTGTGGGCCGCTGGCCTTGGCATCGTTCTTTAACGGTGTGATTTTTGTTGCGAATGCCAGTTTCAACAATCTGGGTCACCCTGTGTATTCGACCTGGGTGAACTGGGGGCGGCATACCTTGGGCACATGGCCGTTTGCTGTAGCGGGTGCCTATATCGCGGGGGCACCCGGCGTTCTGCTGGGGCAGGCCCTGGGCGGCGTGATCTTTGCGGGGGTCTGCTGGGTTCTGGTCCGCCGGGTCGTATCAAAGCTGGCTACGCCGCAACCGATGGACCCGTTTGCCGGGCAGACGCGGTTGCAAGCGCTGTTTGGGCGGCGGGGTTGGTAGGTAATCAGTTGCCCTGATTGCGCGCCTCTAGCCGTTCCAGGTTGACGACAGTCGACAACATCAGCCGATCGTGGCTCCAATCCTCGGTCTGTTGGATCGAAGCGGCACCGAGGCCCAGCACCAGTGCAAAAAAGATGGTCAGGCCAAGGAACATGAACGGCATGGATGAGTTAACCGACGGCGCATCGGCCAGGGCGATTACGCGTTGCCGCAAAACCCGCTTGGCCTTACCGCCCGTGACCAGAGCGACGTTCAGCACACGCGGGCTGCCGCGCATAACGGTTCGGGCGCAATAGTCCAAAAGACAGCTGGTGTAGTCCTGCGTGTCGATGCCTTTGCGGGCAACAACGGACTGATCACAGGCCAGCTCACGCAGGCGGTCGAACTGGTATTTCAAGACCAGATAGGCGGGGTTCCAGAACAGCAGGGGACGCAGCAGTTCGAACCCCAGTTCCCACTCTACGTCACCGGCGCGGATATGTTGCAGCTCATGCGCAAGGGCAAAGCGCATTTCGTGTGGGGAATCCAGCAGATGGCTGGGCAGCACCACATGGCGTCGGCGCAGGCCGCGAACGGCAAAGGGCACGGCGATGCGATCAGACAAGCGGATATCCACTTTGGCAGAGCGTCGCCATAGAAAGCTGGTATTCACCGTATCGCGGATCGACAGCCCGTCGCGGATAACGCGCAAGGTATAAACCAGCGCCGCCAGCGCCAGCAGCGCAAGGATCACCGAAACAACGGGGTGATCACCGCTGAACAACACATCAACCCAACGCTGGCGTGTGTTCAGCAAGGCTTCGAACTGGGTGGCTGGCATGGCAATGTCACCACGCAGATAGGCCGCCACAGCGATGTCACCGATGGCCACAGTACCCTTGGCCGGGGTGTGTGTGGCCAACACGGACACACCCAACGCCAATAGAGGGCTGAGTACAACACAAAGGCATAACGCCTTAAGCGCGCGCAGCTGCGCCACAAATCCGTGGCTGAAGGATGTCCTGGACAGAATGCCCCGCGCGACCAGCCACACAAGCGCGGCCAGTCCAAGGACCAGATTCAATTCCAGGTACGCGTCGAGAACCGGTTTAACCGCTGTCATTTTGCAGTCTCCTCTCTACCAGTGCTCGAATTTCCTCCAGATCGGCTTCGCTGAGCCCTGCGTCGTCAACCAGACGCGCGACCAGTGTGGCGGGCGTGTCGTCAAACAGGGTCCGCGACAGGTTTTGCAGCGACCGCGCCTGATACCTGTCTTTCTCCAGCAGCGGCGTATAGATCAGCGTCTTTCCATCCTTGCGGCTTTCGACAAATCCTTTTTCATCGAGAATACGCAGGATGGTGGCGCCAGATGTATAAGCCAGATTGCGTTCGGCTGGCAGGCGATCAAGCACGTCACGGACCGAGCCCTGACCCAGCGCCCAGAGCTCGTTCATGAACTCCAGTTCTACTTCGGTCAGCAGGTTTGTTGTTTTTTTCTTTCGCATCGGTCTTTCGTGTCGCATTTTTTTAGTATGCCTGACAGACAAGCATCCTTTCGCTGTTTCGCAAAGCTTAAACTTTCCAGAAGACGAAGATGCCCCAGCCGATGGACAGAAAAAGTGGTGTCCAGACCGGCTGACCCACCAGACCAAGCCAGGCCAGAAAGATATAGGCTGATCCCAGCAGGGTGATGAACAGCCGGTCGCCCAGCGTGGTAGTCAGGCCCAAAACACCCCGTCGTTCGATGCCGTCGCGGTACTTGAAACCTTCGAGAACGCCGATCAGGGCAATGGCCGAAAAGATGCCTACGAATAGGGCTAATGTGGCCGGGGTCCAGGCCATCCAGAAATCGGGCCACAGGGGTGCGGTCCATGAAAAGCCTTTTTCCTCTTGCTGGCCGACATTGCCCCATCCGGCCTGAGCCTGTGCAAAAGCCGTCGAGGGCAGGAAGGGAAGGATGAGTAGCAGTTTTCGCATTTCGAACCTCATACACGACCCATCGCGAAACCACGCGCGATGTAGTTGCGGACAAACCAGATGACGATGGCGCCGGGGATGATGGTGAGCGTTCCGGCAGCGGCCAGCAGGCCCAGCTCATACCCCGCGCTGGACGCGGTGCGGGTCATCACGGCCGCGATGGGTTTGGCCTCGACCGCGGTCAGGGTTTTGGCCAGCAGCATCTCAACCCATGAGAACATGAAGCAAAAGAACGCCGCGACGCCCACGCCCGCTTTGATGTTGGGCAGGAAGATGGTCACGAAGAAACGTGGGAAGGAATAGCCGTCGACATAAGCCGTCTCATCCAGTTCCTTCGGGATGCCACGCATGAAACCTTCCAAGATCCATACCGCCAGCGGTACGTTGAACAGCGTATGCGCGAGCGCCACGGCCAAGTAGGTGTCGAACAGGCCGATGGAGGAATAGAGCTGGAAGAAAGGCAGCGCGAACACCGCCGCAGGGGCCATACGGTTGGTCAGCAGCCAAAAGAACAGCTGTTTGTCACCTAAGAACCGATAGCGCGAGAACGCATAGGCCGCAGGCAGAGCCACGCAGACAGAAAGCACTGTGTTCAGAGTCACATAGGTGATCGAGTTGATGTATCCCCAATACCACGTCGGATCAGTGAAGATGGTGATGTAATTTTCCAGCGTAAAGGTCTGGGGAAACAGGGAAAAGCCCGACAAGATCTCATTCGTGGTTTTGAAGGACATCGCCACCAGCCAATAGATCGGCAGCATCAGGAACGCGATGTATAGGATCGGGATGATGGAACGCTTTTTCATTCTGCGTCATCCTTTGTCATCAGAGTGTAGAACAGCCACGACACAAGCAGCGTGATGGCGAAATAGATCAGGCTCATTGCGGCCGCAGGGCCGAGGTCGAACTGCCCCAGCGCGATCTTCACAAGGTCGATCGAAAGCAGTGTGGTCGAGTTGCCGGGGCCGCCGCCGGTCAGAACGAATGGCTCGGTGTAGATGTTGAAACTGTCCATGAACCGCAACAAGACTGCGATGGTCAGAACCGTTTTCATCTTGGGCAACTGGATATAGCGGAACACCGACCACGGGGTGGCACCGTCGATCTTGGCGGCTTGGTAGTACGCATCGGGGATCGATACGAGCCCCGCATAGCACAGCAAGACAACCAGCGATGTCCAGTGCCAGACATCCATGACGACGACAGTGATCCAAGCCGAGATTGGCTGTTGGGTCATGTCATAATTAATGCCCAGAACGTCATTCAGAAAATAACCCAGCAGGCCGATCTGGGGCAGGGTGAAGATATTCCACATCGAGCCGACCACATTCCACGGGATCAGCATCGGTAGCGCCATAAGCACCAGACAAACCGGCACCCAGAACCCTTTGCGCGGCATCGACAGGGCCACGATGATGCCCAGCGGGACCTCGATGATCAGGATCAAGAAGGTGAAGAGGAACTGTCGCCCCAGCGCGGCTTGAAACCGGTCGGATCGCAGGATTTGTTCAAACCAACCAAGACCTTCCCAGAAGAACTGGTTGTTGCCGAAGGTTTCCTGCACCGAGTAGTTGACCACGGTCATCATCGGCACCAGCGCGTTGAACGCGACCAGCGCTAGAACGGGCAAGACAAAGAACCATGCCTTTTGGTTTTCGGTTCTCATTACACCCGCTCCTCGGTTGCGATCCAGCCGTCGCGATAGACGCGGGATTGTTCAGGTTTGAATTGCAGGAACACGTGCGATCCCGGATTGGGTGCGTTGTGTTCCGTCACAGCCTTGAGGGGCGTATTGCCGACCATCGCGCTGACCACAAAGTGGCGACCGATATCAGCCACTTTGGTCACATGCGCCGGGATGCCAGTGTCCCCAAAGCCCACATACTCAGGGCGGATGCCCAGGTCTGTACGGCCTCCGTCACCATGGGTGGGACCTTCCAGCATCACCTCGTGGCCTTCGAACAGGGCGCGGTCGCCTTTCGCCTCACAGGGCAAGACATTCATGCCAGGCGACCCGATGAAGTGACCAACAAATGTGTGCTGGGGGCGTTCGAACAGTTCGACAGGAGTGCCGATCTGAACCACTTCGCCTTCCTGCATCACCACGACTTCGTCCGCGAAGGTCAGCGCCTCGGTCTGGTCATGAGTCACGTAGATCATCGTGGCCTGCACGCGTTGGTGCAGTTCTTTCAGCTTGGACCGAAGCTTCCATTTCAGATGCGGGTCGATCACTGTCAGCGGTTCATCGAACATGACCGCGTTTACGTCATCGCGCACAAGACCGCGACCCATCGAGATTTTCTGCTTGTTGTCCGGGCTCAGGCCCGATGCACGGGTGTCCAGCATATCCGTGACGTCCAGCATTTCAGCAATCTCATCGACCCGGCGTTTGATCGTTGCGGCATCGACGCCCCGGTTTTTCAGGGGAAAGGCAAGGTTTTCACCCACAGTCATCGTGTCGTAGATCACCGGGAACTGGAAAACCTGCGCAATGTTGCGTTGATCCGGGGGCAGGGCGGTCACATCACGGTCGTCGAACAGAATCTGCCCCTCGGACGGGGTCAACAGACCCGAGATGATGTTCAGCAGAGTGGACTTGCCGCAGCCCGAAGGGCCGAGCAGCGCATAGGCCCCACCATCGCGCCAGGTCACATCGATTTCCTTCAGCGCGTAATCTTCCGGGCCTTTTGGCGTTGGCATATAGCTGTGTCGTAGGTTTGAAAGCTTGATCTGTGCCATGTCAGGCCACCCTTTTGCCGTCTTGGCCGAAATACCGGCAATGCGCCGGGTTCATGTAAAAGCTGTGATCCTCACCGACCTGATAGGGATGCACACCAGCAGCCAGCGAGACCCACGCCTCATCCCCATGTTGGAAATGCGCGCTGGAATCGGAACCGGACAGTTCAGTGACAATCACACGACCGGTCAGTTCCACATCTGCGTCCGAGGTGCGGACCGGGGTCACGCGATGCGGACGCACAGCGACCATATATTCTCCGTCGGCCATATCCGTAACGGTCCAGCCGCCCCCGCCCGCCAGTTGCGCCTGAGCGCCGGATACCGAAATGCGGGCTACGTTGATTGGCGGGTCCGAGAACACGCGCGCAGCGGCGATGTTTTCAGGATTGCGATAGATATCAGCGGTTGGGCCGAACTGCGTAACGTGGCCATCTTCCATCAGGGCGGTGTAGCCACCCAACAGCAGGGCCTCTTCGGGTTCCGAGGTGGCATAGACCACGACGGCACCGCGACCTGCGAACAGATCGGGCAGCTGCTCACGCAGTTCTTCACGCAGCTTGTAGTCAAGGTTCGCCAGCGGTTCATCCAGAAACACGGCGCGGCTTTCCTTTGCGATGGCGCGGGCCAGCGCGGTCCGTTGTTGCTGCCCGCCCGACAGCTCATGCGGGCGACGGTGCAGCATCGGGCGCAGCTGCAACAGGTCGGCGGCCTCTTCCACGCGGCCCTCGATCTCGGATTGCGCCATACCAGCCACGCGCAGGGGAGAGGCGATGTTGTCGAAAACACTCATATGTGGGTAGTTCACGAAGAACTGGTGTACCAAGCTGATCTGCCGCTTTTGCGTGTTCAGCCGTGTCACATCCTGCCCATCCATCAGAACCTTGCCCGAGGCGATCGGGTCCAGCCCGGCCATCATCTTTATCAGAGAGGTCTTGCCCGAGCCCGTCGCGCCCAACAGCACGTTGAAATGGCCCGTTTGCAGCGTCAGGTTGGTGGGTTTGATATGGATGACGTTGCCAACCCGTTTGGTGGCATCTTGTAATTCGATCATGTCCGTGAGTTCCGGTTCTTCAGTGCATCGCACTGGTCTTTAGGGTGGGGATGCCTGAACCGGCACCCCCAAGGTTTCAATGGTTCACTGAGCCTGCCAGCGCTGAACCAGTTCGTCATAGTTGACGGTCTGACCTTGCGGCTTTTCGTTCTCAAGCTTGGCCTTTGGCGAGCCCTCTTTTTCCAGCCAGAAGGCAGGATCCTGCGGGTCGTTCAAGCGTGGACCACAACCACCGTAGACACCGGCGCTTTCGTCCGCGGCCTGCATGCGGGCCATGGTGATGTCCATCTCTTCAGCCAGACGGTCCATCGCCTCTTGCGGGGTGAACGCGCCCGAGTTCACGTCACCGATTTGCTGCCACCAGATCTGGGCCAGCTTCGGATAGTCCGGCACGTTGATGCCGGTGGGCGACCATGCCACACGGTCAGGCGAGCGATAGAACTCGACCAGACCACCCAGCTTGGGTGCGCGTTCGGTGAACGACTCGTGGTTGACCGAGCTGTCGCGAATGAAGGTCAGACCCACGTGGGACTTCTTCACATCGACAGTCTTGGACGTCACGAACTGGGCATAGAGCCAGGCCGCCTGAGCGCGATCCGCCGGGGTCGATTTCAGGAAAGTCCAAGACCCCACGTCCTGATAGCCAACTTTCTGGCCTTCTTCCCAATAGGGACCGTGCGGGCTGGGCGCCATCCGCCACAGCGGCGTGCCTTCGTCATCCACTGTGTTGTTGCCTTCGGACTTCGGCTTCACCATGTCGGCGGTAAAGGCGGTATACCAAAAGATCTGCTGGGCGACGTTGCCCTGGCTGAGCGCCGGTAGCGACTGGTAGAAGTCATAAGACGCCGCACCCGGAGGCGCATAGTTGCGAAGCCATTCGTCCCATTTGCGGATCGCATAAACCGCAGCCGGACCGTTTGCAGCACCACCGCGCGACACCGAAGCACCGACAGGGTTACAGGTGCCCGCTTCCATGCGGATGCCCCATTCGTCGACCGGAACACCGTTCGGCTCGCCGACGTCACCGGCACCGGCCATCGACAGCCAGGCGTCGGTCATACGCCAGCCAAGGTCAGGCGCGCGCTTGCCGTAATCCATGTGGCCATAGATCGCTACACCGTCGACCTCTTTCACATCCTCAGTGAAGAATTCGGCGATGTCTTCGTATGCCGACCAGTTGACCGGAACGCCCAGGTCATAGCCGTACTTTTCTTTGAACGCGGCTTTGTTGGCTTCGTCGTCGAACCAGTCCTTGCGGAACCAGTATAGGTTTGCAAACTGTTGGTCCGGCAGCTGATACAGCTTACCATCCGGACCGGTGGTGAACTGAATGCCCATGAAGTCATCCAGATCAAGCGTCGGCGAGGTTGTCGCCGCCCAGTCGCCAGCCATCATGTCAGTCAGCGGGTAGGCCAGTTGCAGGCGCGAGTGGGTGCCGATCAGGTCGCTGTCGTTGACATAGCCGTCATACAGGTTCCGACCGGTTTGCAGCTGTGTCTGAACTGCCTGAACCACTTCGCCTTCACCAAGGATTTGGTGGTTGACCTTGATGCCGGTGATTTCCTCGAACGCCTTGGTCAGGACCTCGGATTCGTAAGAGTGTGTCGGGATGCCTTCGGACAGGACGTTGATTTCCATGCCAGAGTAAGGCTGTGCAGCTTCGATGAACCACTGCATTTCCGACATCTGTTCGTCTTTCGACAAGGTCGATGGCTGGAATTCGTCGTCGATCCAACGTTGTGCTGCGGCTTCGTCGGCCCAAACAGGACCGTGCCCCGCAATGACGGCAGCCGCCGCCACTGCGGAAAGTAGATGTCTCCGCATCTGTCTCCTCCCAAAAATTATGGTTGTCCGGCGCTAACCGGATGACGGACAGCATCAGCGATTTTCTGCGCAGCTGTCAAACTAAATTTTTAGTAAATGAAAATTCCGCTGGTTTCGATGGGTGAAGTTATCCTCGGTTGCCAATTTTTGAATTCGTTGTAAGCTGTCATTACAATTACAAAAAATGCCACTGACCACCGTGGCGAATTTGCTGAAAATCTCTTTGACGCATGGGGGTAGGTAATGTCCCGAAGCCTGTTGAAGTACACGCGTGTTCTGGAAATTGTCGGAGACACGATCAAGGTTCGGGTGCCGATTGATGGCTCTCGCGACCCGGCTGTTCGGTTCAACGATCTGGCTGTGATCGAGACGGTGGATGGCCGCAAAACTCTGGCGCAGGCGATCTTAATCGACCGGGACGTGGTGACGTTGCAAGTGTTCTCGGGCACCAAGGGCATATCCACCGAGGCGACAGCGACCTTTCTTGGCCACCCGATGCAGACGCCGTATTCGGCCAACATATTGGGGCGCGTGTTCGATGGGGCGGGGGTGGCGATCGACGGTGGGCCGGACCTGTCTGCCGAGCCGCGCATCGACATCGGTGGTCCCACCGTAAACCCGGCCGAGCGTGCGGTTCCGAACAAGATGATACGCACGGATGTGCCGATGATCGACGTGTTCAACACGCTTGTCGAAAGTCAGAAGATTCCGATATTTTCGGTCTCAGGTGAGCCGTTCAACGCCTTTCTCAGCCGAATCGGTATTCAGGCCGATGCCGATATCGTGGTGTTCGGCGGGCTGGGGCTGATCTTTGATGACTATCACACGTTCCGCACCTCCTTTGAGGATGCGGGTGTGTTCTCTCGCACGGTAATGTTCGTCAATCAGGCGATGGACCCACTGGTCGAACGCCTTTTGGTGCCGGATATGGCGTTGGCCGTGGCCGAGAAATTCGCGGTGGAAGAGGGCAAGCGTGTGCTGGTTCTGATGACTGACATGACCGCTTTCGCCGATGCGATGAAAGAGGTCGGCATCAGTCAGGAACGCGTACCGTCGCAGCGCGGATATATGGGTGACCTCTATTCACAACTGGCGCGCCGGTACGAAAAGGCGTGCGATTACGCCAAGGGCGGTTCGGTCACCGTGCTGACCGTGACGACAATGCCGGGCAATGACGTGACCCATCCGGTGCCGGACAACACGGGCTATATCACCGAAGGCCAGATTTACCTGCATTCGGGTGTGATCGACCCGTTCGGCAGCCTGTCGCGCCTCAAGCAGAACGTAGTTGGTAAGACGACCCGCGAAGACCACGGGCAGATCATGAACACGATGATCCGGTTTTATTCAGAAAGCCGCGACGCCGCGCAGAAGCAGGCGATGGCGTTCGATCTGTCGGATTACGATCACCAACTGCTGAAATTCGGTGCGCTGTTCCGTAAGCGCTTCATGGATTTCAATGTCTCGATCCCACTTGAGGACGCGCTGGATTTGGGCTGGAAAACCCTGGCCGAGTGTTTTGCTCCGGAACAATTGCTGATGAAGCAAGCTCTGGTCGACAAGTATTTCCCAAAGGATGCCGATGGCCCGGTTGCAGCTGAATAAGTCGTCGCTCGCCCGCGAGCAGACTCAGCTAAAAAGCTATGAGCGGTTCCTGCCGTCACTGGACCTCAAGCGCCAGCAGTTGATGGCGGAACGTGTGAAAGCCCGTGAGGAGGTGAGGCGACTAGAGGACGAGGTATTAGAGTTGGCCCAGCAGGTGGGGGCAAAGCTGCCAATGCTCGCGCAGCAAGGCATTGATCTGGACGGGCTGGTGGAACTGAAAGACTACAAGATCAAAGAGGTCAACGTGGTCGGCGTCAAGATGCCTGATCTGGACCGGATAGAGGTTGCTGTGCGCCCCTATTCGCTGTTGGCAAAACCCCATTGGGTCGATGCCGCGGCGCAGTTGCTGCATGACATGATCGAGGCGCGCCTGCGGGTCAAAGTATCCGAAGAGCGGGTCAGGATTTTTGACAAGGCCGTTGCCACGATTACGCAGCGGGTGAACCTGTTCGAAAAGGTTTTGATCCCGCGCGCCAAGGCCAATATCAAGAAAATTCGCATCTACCTGAGTGACGAGCAGATGCAGGCCGTCGTCCGCTCGAAAATTTCCAAGCGCAAACATGCGCAAGAGGCGGCGACATGAGTATCGCGCGCCTCAAAAAGCTCTCGCTGGTAGGACGGGCGGCGCAGAAAACCGAAACGCTTGAGGCGTTGCAAGCACTGGGGTGCATGCATGTCCTGCAACTGGCCCCGCCGCCAACTGAGCCGGAAAAGATCAACGCGCGTGGTGCAAGAGATGCCTATAAGGCATTGCGATTCCTGACAGAAGTGCCTGAGCCACGCCGCCAAATCCAGCGCGGCACGGACTTTAATATGGATCAGTTTGTCAAGGATGTGCGCGACCTGATGCAGCGCAGCCGCGACATGACAGACAGGCGTGATTTTCTGGCCGATCGCATTGCGAAGGTGCGGCCGTGGGGCGATCTGGATTTTCCCCCCGATGACGTTCTGGCAGGCAACCGGCTTTGGTTCTACCAACTGCCTTTAAAGCATCGTGATGCTTTGAATGACCTGACGCTGCCCTGGGCGATTCTGGAGCAGGACCATAGGTTTATCTATGCCGTCCTGATCTCGTCGGATGAGCCAGCCGACGACATTCTGCCAGTACCGCGCACCCATACGGGTTCACTGCCGATTCATGAGCTTGAAGCCCAGTTGGTAGAGGCAGAAATTGCCATCGAAGCGCTTGAGGCAGAACGGGTCGCCCAAACCCGCTATCTGACACTGATGCGCCAAAACTTGTCAGTGGCCGAGAGCGCGGCAGAGCTTGCCCATGCGACACAGAAAGTGCGTGACGAAGAGGCGATGTTTGCCCTTCAGGGCTGGGTGCCAGAAGATCGCGTTGATGCCGTGCTGGACATGGCGAAGGGCAAGGACGCTGCTATTCTGATCGAGGACCCAGGCCCCGAAGACTCACCACCCACGCTGTTAGAACAGCCAGAAATACGTAACGCTGCCGTAGACTTGGCGCTGTTTTATCAAGTGCCGGGTTATAAGGATTGGGACCCAAGCGTTATCGTCGCCGTGTCCTTCGCGTTCTTCTTTGCCATGATTGTGGCTGATGCGGGGTACGGTGCGATCATACTGTTGGGCTTGCTGCTGTTTTGGAAACGAATGAACGGAACCGCCGGTCTGAAATCATGGCGTCGGTACGGATTGATCATTTCGGGCGCGACGATTGTATATGGCGTTCTGGTGGGCAGTTATTTCGGTGTGTCACCGCCGGAAGGGTCGATCCTCGCCAAGGTGAAACTGCTCGATCTGAACAATTTTGGTGCCATGATGATGGTCTCGATCGTTGTGGGAGTTCTGCATCTGGTGCTGGCCAATGCACTGGCCGCCCACGCCGCCTGGGGGCAGCGCAAGGCGATTGCCAATTTGGGTTGGATTGCCGCGCTGATCGGCGGGTTTGTTCTGTGGCTCAGCTATATGAAAGGGAACTCTGCGACACCGGGTGCGGTGATCCTTGGCGCGGGCGTTCTGGCGATCCTTTGGTTTTCCAGCGACCGTCAGATCAACAGGCCAATCGATTGGTTATGGCGTCTGATTGGCGGCATCCAAGCCCTGGCCGGAGCCATGGGCGCGTTTGGTGATGTCCTCAGCTATATGCGCCTGTTTGCGCTGGGCTTGGCCTCAGCCTCGCTGGCGATCACGTTCAACGATCTGGCGGTGTCAGTGATGCACGCGCTGAAGGGGCCCGGCATCCTATTCGCGCTGCTTATCCTGATCGTCGGTCACGCCCTGAACTTTGCCCTCGCGATGATGAGCGGCGTCGTCCACGGGTTGCGTCTCAATTACATCGAATTCTTTAAATGGGGTTTGCCGGACGAAGGCATCGTCTTTCGCCCGTTTGCCCGCAAGGAGGTTCAGGAATGAATGAGCTTGTTCTTACATTGGGTTGGCTGGGGATTTACGCACCGATGGCACTGGGGGCGGCGGCAAGCGCTATTGGCTGCTCGATTGCCGGAATGGCCAGCATCGGTGCCATGACCGAGACCGAGGGGGGCTATGGCCGGTTCGTCGGCGTTTCGGCCTTTCCGTCGACCATGGTGATCTATGGCATTGTCATCATGTTCACCCTGAACCGTGAGGTGACGCCTGAAAATGCGGGTGGGTTGTTTGGGATCGGCATCTTGTCGGGCATCGCCTTGATGTATTGCGGAATCTGGCAGGGCCGGGCCTGTGCCGCAGCAATCAACGCAACCAAGGAAAAGCCGGAAATCTTTGGGCTGTCGCTGGCACCTGCTGCAATTATCGAAGGCTTTGGCGTCTTTGCCTTCGTCTTTGCCTTGGTTATTAGCGCGGGGATAAGCTGATGGCGCAGGATGGCATGATCTCTCACGGTGTTGACGCGCTGATCGACAAGCTGCGCAATGATGGGGTGGCCGCTGGCCAGGCGGATGCTGAGAAACTGCGCGCTGACGCCAAGGCTGAAGCGGCGAAGATACTGGCCGACGCAAAACGCGAGGCGGACGCGTATCAAAAGAAAGCCCGCACGGATTCTGACAACTACCGCGCAGCGGGCGAAGAGGCGCTGAACACTGCCATGCGGGATGCGGTGCTGACCATGAAAGCCGGGCTGACGGACCGGTTCCGTGAAGATGTCGAACGTCTAGTCACCAAGGAAATGGCTGACCCAGGCCTGCTGAAGCAGATGATACTCGAGGTTGTGGGCCGTGCGGGAGAAGGCGCCAATCTGGACGGAAAAGTAGAGGTAATTCTGCCCGCCAAGATCGCCACGCAAGAGGATATCAAACAGAACGCCGACGATATCCAATCTGGCAAGCTCACCAAATATGTACTGGGCCTGACCGCGGAAATGCTGCGCGAGCAGGTCGAACTGCATGCCTCGGATGATGCCGAGGGTGGCATACGGGTGCGGGCGGACGATCAAGGCGTTGCTCTGGACCTGACGGAAAAAGCGGTGGCCTCGTTGCTGATGGAGCATCTACAACCGCGTTTCCGGGCCGTTCTAGAGGGGGTGATCCGTTAGGATGCCAAACCCTGACGCCTATATCGCGCTGATCAGCAGTTTACCGGGGTCGGAGCGGTTGTTTGTCGCCAAACAGCCGCCCCTGTCTCGGTTGCGGCTGGATCGACGTTTGACGGCGCTGACACCCGAGGATGCGCGCGTTTTGAAGGTGTTGGAACATGCTTTGAACTGGGGCGATTACGACATGGGGGTAACCGACGCGCAGGCCATTGGGCGCTGCAAGGAGGCGTTGCGCGATATTTCGCAGCCTACCTTGCGCAAGATGCTTATTGAGCGGATGGACTTGCGTACTGTGGTGGCCGCGCTGCGCCTGCGCAAACAAGGGGGCAACCCGCCTGCCGGGTCTTTCGGTATGGGGCGTTGGGCCCGCCATATCCCGGCCAATTGGAACGACCCGAGCTTTCGACTGGAAGGTTCGATGCCTTGGATCAAAGAAGCCCAGCAACTACTGGACGCTGCAGATCCTTTGGGCTTGGAACGGCTGCTCTTGTCGGTCAGCCACAAGCAACTGAAACGCCACGCTGCCCGCCATTATTTCGATTTCGAAGCAGTGGTGATCTACGTGCTGATCTGGAACATTTTCGACCGCTGGGCGCAAAGCAATGCGCAGGAGGCGGCCAAGAGATTTGAGCATCTGGCCAAGCAGGCCATGGCCAATGTCGCGGAGATCGATTTTGACGGAGCAAACTCATGACCGCCCCAACCTCAGCCAAACAGACCGCCACTGCCCGCGTCGTCTCGGTGCAAGAGGGGCTGGTTCAGATACAGGCCAACCATGACGCCTCGGGCCAGCCCGGGCAGTTGGTCAAGAACGAAGTGGTCTTTATCCTGCCGACACGCCCCGGGCCGGGTGGGCGACAGGAACGCCTGAAGGCCGAGGTGCTACGGGTGCGTGGCGATACGGCGGATGTACAGGTTTACGAAAGCACCGACGGGGTTGCTGTGGGCGATCCGGTCGAACAGTCCGGCCAATTGCTGTCGGTCGAGCTGGGGCCGGGTTTGTTGGGGCAGGTGTTCGACGGGTTGCAATCGCCTTTGCCCAAAGTAGCGGCTGATTTTGGCACCTTCCTGCCCCGCGGGGCGGATGTGGCACCGCTGGACGATCAGGCGAAATGGTCGTTCAGCCCGTCGGTCAAGGTCGGGGATACGGTGACGGCCGGTGACAGCATCGGAACGGTCCCCGAGGGACACTTCACCCATAAGATCATGCTGCCGTTTAACTGGATGGGCGGTTACAAGGTCATCTGGGTACAAAAGGGCGCGGCCACGATCCACGACATAGTGGCCCGTCTGGAAGATGAGCAAGGCGGCGAACACACGTTGACCTTATGTCAGAAGTGGCCAGTTCGGCGGCCCTTGCCGGAAAGCATTCTGAAGCGCGCGCTGTCAGAGCGGTTGTATCCGACCGAACCGGTCCTGACCTCTCAGCGTCTGATCGACACGTTCTTTCCCATAGCGCGCGGGGGGACGGCCTGTATTCCTGGGCCGTTCGGGGCGGGTAAAACAGTTTTGCAAAACCTGATCGCGCGCAATGCTAAGGTGGATATCGTCATTGTCGTGGCCTGTGGCGAACGGGCGGGTGAAGTGGTGGAAACGATCCACGAGTTTCCCAAGATGACCGACCCGACCACGGGTGGCAGTCTGATGGATCGTACGATCATCATCTGCAACACGTCGTCCATGCCGGTTGCCGCGCGCGAGGCCTCGATCTTCACCGGCATCACTCTTGGCGAATACTATCGACAGATGGGGTATGACGTGTTGCTGATCGCCGACAGCACCAGCCGCTGGGCGCAGGCGATGCGAGAAACATCAGGTAAACTTGAAGAAATCCCGGGCGAAGAGGGCTTTCCAGCCTATCTTGAAAGCTCGATCAAGGGTTTGTACGAGCGCGCCGGGGCAGTGAAAACCAATGACGGCGATTTGGGCAGCCTTACCTTGATCGGAACCGTCTCGCCCGCCGGCGGTAACTTTGACGAGCCAGTCACGCAATCGACCTTGTCCACGGTGAAATGCTTCCTCGGCCTGTCTTCGGAACGCGCGTACAAGCGGTTTTATCCTGCGGTCGATCCGATGCTCAGTTGGTCGCGATATACGGACCAATTGTCCGACTGGTACGACAAAAACGCCGAACCGGGTTGGACCAGCAAGGTCCGCGATTTGCTGGCCCTGATCGAAAAAGGCGAACAGGTCGATCAGATGATGCAGGTGACCGGGGAAGAGGGCGTCACGATCCAAGATTTCGTAACCCAGCAAAAAGCGCTGTTTGTTGATATGGTATACCTGCAGCAGGACGCGTTTGACAAAGTGGACGCGACAGTGCCGCTGGAACGTCAAAAGATGACCTTTAAGCTGGTCTATGACGTGACCCAATCTAATGCGGAGTTCGCTGACAAGGCCGAGGTTCGGCAGGTCTTTACGCAGCTCACCGGATTGATGAAGAACTTTCACTATGCGGCGGAAAACACACCGGAATTCAAATCAATCTGGGGGCAGATACAAAATCTGTGCCATGAGAAGTTTGGTATCTAACGAAAGAAGTGGTAGCCCGTAGGGGAATCGAACCCCTCTTTCCAGGTTGAAAACCTGGCGTCCTAACCGATAGACGAACGGGCCATTTGCCAATGGCATATGCACAAGTGGTAGCCCGTAGGGGAATCGAACCCCTCTTTCCAGGTTGAAAACCTGGCGTCCTAACCGATAGACGAACGGGCCACGCTGGCTTGTGGAGGGCCTTTTACGGTTTCGCCCGGACCCCCGCAAGCCGAAAAATGCAAGGATGGGAAAGTTTTTTCCCAGGCCCGAAATCGGGCTTAAATCGCCTCTGCCGCGTCTTCAAGCCGAAGTTGCACGCTTTGGCGTCCGCCCCATGAGTTCACTTCCAGCCGCCCGGCGAAATGAAAGCGCGCGCCGCCGTGATTTGACAGCTTTTCGCCCATCGGACCGTCAAAGGCCCCAAAGGCGATCGCATCCAGACCGCCACCAATCCCGTCGGACAGGGACAGTTTCAGATGCGATTCACCAACGCGTTTGGCAAAGCGCACCTGTAGGTCGGGCAGCGCATATCGCGGGGCAGGGGCGCTGGCCCCAAACGGGCCTGCTTTTTCTATCTGTTCGATCAGATCAATAGTAGCTGCGCCGGGCATCAGGGTGCCGTCTAGTTTCAAATCGGCCGGACCGCCTTCACCCGCACCCTGTTTGGCCAGCAATTCACTGAGCCGCGCCATGGCAGGTTCCAACTGGTCGCGCATCACGGTCAGGCCCGCCGCCATCTTGTGGCCGCCGCCTTTGACCAGCAACCCTTCGGCGGCAAGCCGCTGGATGGACGCACCCAGATCAACGCCCGAGATCGAACGGCCCGAGCCTTTGCCCTCATCCCCGTCAAAGCCGATGACAATCGCGGGGCGGTTGGCGTTTTCCTTCAGACGCGAGGCCACGATGCCGACCACACCGGGGTGCCAGCCTTCGCCCGCAGCCCATACCAGCGGCGCATCCAGACCGCGTTCCTCGGCCTGCTCCAACGCTGCGGCACGCACGGCGTTTTCGATGTCACGACGCTCGGTGTTCAATTCGTCCAAGCGTTGAGAGAGTGCCTGCGCCTCATGCATCGATTCTGTGCTCAGCAACCGTGCGCCCAGGTCCGCCTGACCAATGCGTCCGCCCGCGTTTACGCGCGGCCCCAGCAGAAACCCTAGGTGATAACTGTTCGGTGCAGAATCCATGCGCGCCACATCCGACAGCGCCACAAGACCGGGCCTTTGCCGTTGGGCCATAACCTTCAGGCCTTGTCGCACTAGCGCCCGGTTTGCCCCGATCAGCGGGGCCACATCAGCCACGGTCGCCAGCGCCACGAGATCCAGCAGACCAATCAAGTCAGGCCCCTTTACACCTGCCTCACGCAGTTGACGTCCGGCTTCGACCAGCATCAGAAACACGACCCCGGCGGCGCAGAGGTAACCAAGATCGCCACTTTCATCCTGCCGGTTCGGATTCACCACGGCGGCACAGTCGGGCAGAGTTTCGCCGCCCAGATGGTGGTCCAGAACGATCACGTCCGCTCCCTTGGCGGCTGCAATCGGTTCGTGACTCAGCGTGCCGCAATCAACGCAGATAATCAGGTCATGCGTGGCGGCCAGTTCCTGCATGGCGGGCACGTTGGGGCCATAGCCCTCGTCAATTCGGTCGGGCACGTACAAAGTAGCCTGCAGGCCCATCTGCCGCAGCCAAACCAGCAGCAAAGCCGCAGAACTGCCGCCATCCACGTCATAATCCGCGAACACTGCGATCCGCTGCTTGTTCCTGACCGCTGACAGGAATCGCGTCGCGGCTTTTTCCATATCCTTCATGTCGCGCGGGTCGGGCAGCAGTTCTTTCAGTTTGGGTTCCAGAAACCCGGACGCCTCCATAGCAGAGACACCGCGCCGCGCCAGAACCTGACACACCGCGCGGGGCAGACCGGCCTGTTGGATCAGCATTTCAGCGGCCCGCTCAACGTCGGGCGCAGGGCCGACCCAACGTCGCCCGGATAGTGACTGCTCAACCCCAAGATAACTCATGGTGTGCCTCTTATGCGCCAAGGCCGGACCCTCTCGGATCCGGCCTCTTCATCTTTTTCCAAATACTCTCGCCGAAGGCAATGGCGCAAGCCATCACGCCTTGTCGTGGGGCCACATCGGAGTGCGGTACGACATGCGGCGGACCGAACCGGTTTTCGACCGCATCAGCAGCGTGGTGGTTTCGACCCAGCCAGGTTCGCGTTTGATGCGCGGCAGCAGCGAGCCGCCGGTCACACCGGTTGCGGCAAAGATCACGTCGGCGGTGACCATTTCGTCGCGCGAATAAACCCGGTCTAGATCGGTGATGCCTGCCTTGGCGGCGCGCCCGCGTTCGTCATCATTGCGGAATAACAGACGGCCAAAAATCTGCCCGCCCATGCATTTCAGTGCAGCAGCCGCCAGAACGCCCTCGGGCGCGCCGCCTTGGCCCATATACATGTCGATTCCGGTTTCTTCGCTTTCGGCGCAGTGCATGACACCGGCCACGTCACCATCGGTGATCAGGCGGATCGAAGCGCCGGTTTCGCGGACCTCAGCGATCATCGCTTCGTGACGGGGACGCTCCAGAATGCACACGGTGATATCTGCGGGCTTGCAATCCTTGGCCTTGGCCAGTGCTTCGACCCGTTCGCGGGGCGACATGTCCAGATTGACCACACCTTCGGGGAAACCCGGACCAATGGCCAGCTTGTCCATGTAAACGTCAGGCGCATGCAGCATCGAACCGCGCGGGCCCATGGCAATCACGGTCAGGGCGTTCGGCATGTCCTTGGCAGTCAAGGTGGTGCCTTCCAGCGGGTCCAGCGCGATATCCACGCCGGGGCCGTTTCCGGTGCCGACTTCTTCGCCGATATACAGCATCGGCGCCTCGTCGCGTTCGCCTTCGCCGATAACAACGACGCCTGCGATATCCAGCAGGTTCAGCTGTTCGCGCATGGCGTTTACTGCTGCCTGATCGGCGGCTTTTTCGTCGCCACGCCCAACCAGAGAGGCGGACGCCAGTGCGGCCTGTTCTGCGACCCGCGCAAGGCCCAGAGACAACAGTCGGTCGTTGAAATCAATCTTGGCAGCACTCATTTTTCACTATCCTCAGGTCAGTATCGGCGTTTTCTTCGGCATAGCCTGCGTATTAGGCAGGCCGCAAGGGTCAAACCTCTTCAATGCGCAATGCAACGGGCTCATCCGCCACCACATCCGTTTCCCGCAACCCGTTCAGAGCAACGTCCAGCGTGGCGCGTGTGGTTTTGTGGGTGACGATCAGAACCGGAGCGGTGCTTTCGGTGTGACCGTATTGGCGCATCCGGTCGATCGAAACGCCTGCATCGCCCAGAATGGCCGCCACTTTGGCCAGCGCACCGGGTTTGTCGAACAGGGCAAGGCGCAGATAATAGGGGGCGGGCAGGCCGGTCACGGCGGGTTTGGCATCCTGCAACGAGGTTGCGGGCCGGCCAAAGGTCGGGATTTGCAGCCCGCGTGCCAGATCGCAGACATCGCCCATTACGGCGCTGGCTGTGGGGCCTTCGCCGGCACCGGGGCCGCGCAGAACGACCTGCTCGACCGCGTCGCCCTCGATCACCACCATGTTGGTGCCGCCTTCCAACTGCCCTAGGGGCGAGCTGCTGGGCACCAGGCAAGGCTGCATCCGCTGTTCCAAACCACGGGCCGAACGTTGCGCGACTCCCAGCAGTTTGATGCGATAGCCCATATCGGCGGCCTGATGAATGTCTTCCAAGGTTATCTGCTGAATGCCTTCGATCTGGATTCCATCGAAGTTCGGCTTGGTGCCAAAGGCGATCGAGGACAGCAACGCCAGCTTATGCGCCGCGTCGATGCCGCCCACGTCGAGGTTCGGATCGGCCTCAAGGTACCCAAGCTGCGCGCATTCCTCGAACAGCGCGTTATAGCCCAGTTCCTGCGATTGCATGCGGGTCAGGATATAGTTGCAGGTGCCGTTCATCACGCCCATGACGCGGGTGATCTCATTCCCGGCCAGTCCTTCGGTCAGCGACTTGATCACCGGGATACCGCCTGCAACAGCGGCCTCGAACCGGATCACACGACCGGCTGCTTCGGCCTTTTCAGCCAGGTCCTGACCGTGGATCGCCAGCAGCGCCTTGTTCGCAGTTACCACGTCCTTGCCGGTGGCCAGCGCCGCCTCGACCGAGGCTTTGGCCGGGCCGTTTTCGCCGCCGATCAGTTCGACAAACACATCGATGTCATCACGCTTCGCCAACGCCACGGGATCGGTTTCCCAGGCGTAGTCCGACAGGTTCACACCGCGATCCTTGTTCGCATCGCGCGCCGATACGGCAACGATCTCGACAGATCGGTCCGTGCGCGCCTGCAGCAGGTCTGCGTGGCGACGGATGATCTTTACGACACCCACGCCAACCGTTCCCAAGCCCGCAATTCCCAGCCGCAGCGCCTGTGTCATCCCGTGGGTTCCTTTCCGCTCGAAAATTTCCGTGGTATCGGGCCTTTTGCCCGTTCAGCGCTGCCTTAGCGGGTTCAGCGCTAGGGCGCAATGCGTACCGGTCCCGGACGGGGCTTAATCGTAGGGGCTTAGTTGATTTCCGCGTTCTGGAGTTCTTCTGATTTTTTCTCAAGCTCCTCACGCCGCGAAATCAAGTCTTCTTCGACCGCAGCGGCCTCATTCACCGGATCGACGGCCGGGCCGAGATTTTCCTGCAGCGGAATAAGCTTGGGATAGCGTGCTGATTCAAGATCCGGCAACTCGCGCCCTTCCAGCTCTGGAAAATCGGCGCATCCCGCACAGGCAAGCATCAGGATCAGCAAAGGCAGGGGTTTCATGCAAAACTCATTCAACATCGACTGAAACTGTGATGCACCTTTTGGCAGTTTGGTTCAAGCGGGGTTCTATCTGAACAAACGTTCAGATACGGTGTGGGGATGGCACGCACGCAAGGTTCACATTCCGATATTACCGGCCCACGCATTCGCAAGGCGGCGCTGGGTTTGTTCGCCCGTCACGGCTATGCGGCGGTCTCGATGCGCCAGATCGCGTCCGAGGTTGGGGTGCAGGCCGGGGCGCTGTACAATTACACGCCGGACAAACAAAGCCTGCTATTCCGCCTGATGCACGAACACATGCAGGATCTGCTTTCGGCCTATGATGACCTTAACCATCCTGCCGATGCGTCCGATGCCTTACGCCAGTTCGTGGGGTTCCACATCCGCTTTCACCTGGAACGCCCGGATGAGGTGTTCATTGCCTATATGGAATTGCGCAACCTGACACCCGAAAACTTCTCGGAAATCGAAGCCCTGCGGCGCAGCTATGAAAACGCGCTTGAAACTATCTTGCGCCGTGGGCAGCAGGGTGGGGCGTTCGATATCGCGGACACCAAGATCGCCACCCTTGCCGTCATTGCTATGCTGAATGGGGTTATGACCTGGTATCGCGTGGGTGGACGTTTGTCGCTGGACGAGGTCGAGCAGGTCTATTGGGACATGGTGCGCAGATCGGTCTCGACCTAGTGAGCCGGTCGAATGAACGTGCCATTGCGTAATTCGCGAAAGGCCTGCTCCAATTCGGACCGTGTGTTCATGACAATTGGCCCGTGCCAGGCTACGGGTTCGGCAATCGGTGCCCCTGAGATCAAAAGGAATCGCACACCTTCAGCCCCGGCCTGCACCGTGATCTCATCGCCGCTGCCAAAGCGGACAAGCGTGCGATCACCGGACATGTCCCGAATGTTAACCTCTTGCCCTGAAAACTCTTTTTCCAGCAGGACGCCGGTTGGTTGCGAGGCGTCGGCAAACGCAGCCTGACCTTCAAACACATATGCGAAAGCACGGCGATAGGTATCTATCCGGAATGTTTTTTTGACCCCTGCGGGGATCTGAATGTCCAGATATTGCGGGTCGGCCGCGATCCCATCGACCGGGCCGGTCTTTCCCCAGAACTCGCCTACAATCACACGCACAATTGTCCCGTCATCATCGGTGATTTCCGGGATGTCCTTGCTTTGTACGTCCTGATAGCGCGGCGCAGTCATTTTCTGTGCCGAGGGCAGGTTGCCCCACAACTGGAATCCGTGCATTTGGCCCGCAGGGTTACCTGTCGGCATTTCCTGATGCAAAATCCCAGACCCGGCTGTCATCCACTGCACATCTCCGGCGCCCAATGTCCCGCTGTTGCCCAGCGAATCCGAGTGGTCAACGGTGCCCGCCAGAACGTAGGTGATCGTTTCGATGCCACGATGAGGGTGCCATGGGAAACCCGCCTGATAATCCAGCGGATTCTCATTGCGAAAGTCGTCAAACAGCAAGAAGGGGTCCAGTTCAGACGGGTCCTGAAACCCGAACGCGCGATGCAGTTTTACGCCCGCGCCCTCAAGCGTTGGTGTGGATTTACGGGTTTCCAAAACTGGTCGTAGGGACATTGTGACCTCCAATAGCTTTGGCTTGCATGTATGATAAGCGCGGGTCGGGTCAATCAGCAGAAAAGAACGGGTGCTGTGCGGAAATCTACCCCTCTGTCATTCCCAGAACAAAACCGTTAAACCGTGACGAAAATATCGGGGAGTCACATGCAACAAGAGGTTTTGGCCACCATCAGGCCCTCAATCGCCAGACGTTGGCTGGGCACGGGAATGTTGGGCTGTGTCGGTGTGCTTGTTCTGTATGTCGCGTTGTCGCATCCATCAGAACCGATATGGCTGGTTTTCCTGCTTGTGGTGGGTGGTGCGTCTTTTTGGCTGGCCTACCGAATGTGGTTCGCGACCGATGATGCGATCGAGTTGACGCAAACCGAACTCAGAACCGGGGCAGGGCAACTGATTGCCAAGGTCGAAGATATCGAGAGCATTGACCGGGGTGTCTTTGCGTTCAAACCCTCAAACGGGTTTCTTCTTAAGACACGGGAAAGTGCGGAAAATAGCTGGGCGCCTGGCCTGTGGTGGCGATTGGGACGCCGGGTGGGTGTCGGCGGGGTAACAACGGCCGCCGAAACCAAGTTCATGTGCGAAATACTGCAGGCTTTGGTTATACATCCTGCTGACAAAACACAGGAGAAAAATCTTCCGTGATTTGAGGGGAGAAACGCGGCCGTGTGAAAACGATGTTTTCAAATTCGTGGTCTCTGTTCAGCCAGCCCGTATTGAGAAGGGGAACATAGGCTTTCGATGTTTCAACGACGATCAAAGTGTCTAGGTCCGCCATCTCAGGAAGACGGTCGGCCAAGTCGGCGATATTGTCATTGGACCAAGCACTGTCATACCCGCAACGTGTGGTCCACACGACGGTATGGGTATCTTCTTCGCCGTCCCCTCCCTTCTCAAACCTAACAAAGGACAAACGCATATTCAGGGGAGAATTGTCTCGCACCATTCGATTGAAAATCGAGTACATGGACTGCGCGTAGTTGTCGGTCAGGTCTATTTCACCCTCACGCGAGATCAAGTCGCTTACCGTGTACGCAGCTTTAACGTTGGCTGTGCTTTCGCTAAAACCGTCAAAATACGTGTATGTCAGCGTGATGCTCCATACAAAGACAGGGAAAATCAGAGCTGTCTCCATAGACAGGCTGCCACGTTCACGACTTATGAAAGAGCTAAATAGATGCCGGATACATGAAGAAAGGCGTTTCATTTAAGGCTCCTGAACAAAAGTGGTCAACGACGTAAGCGTAACCAGACCATCATCGCCGGACACAGCGCGCCCCATTGCTGTTGTCGGTAAAATCGGATCGATCTTTGCGCATGCGCGCAAAATCATCAGTGCGTTCGACCCACCGCTTTGGAATTCGGTGACAGGCTGAACCTCTTCCTCTCGATCAACGCAGGTTGCTTCCTCAGGAAGATTCACCCCACTGTACGGATCCTGAACAATCATTTCGAGCAACAAGTTATTGGAGCATCCCTGCATCACAACCATATTATCGCAGATGGCATCCTTGATGGTATCGTGCTGCGTGTCTTCCAAATTGATCCCAAGGCGAATATCACGCACGACCAAGTCCATGGACCGATCCAGCATCGCTTGCTGAATTGAAACCATCGCGTATTCGATGACGCCCAGAATGAAGAACATATAAAGAGGGAACAGGATGACGAACTCGACGGTAATATTCCCGTCTTCCGAGCGCTTTATCCGCACCGCCTTTTTCAGCATTTTACGGATCATTGCGTCAGCCTCAGTTGTTTGATCGACGCAGCGATGGTTTGAAACACCTGTGCCAGCGAAAGATTATCAGTTCCCAGCGAGCCACCATCGTTAACTTCGAAAAAGAAACCTTCGCCGCTGGAGCAATTGTTAATTGCCGTAACGCCATTGGTTGGTGCTTCGAAGGCAATGCCATAGATATCTACATTCTTGCCTTTGACGGCACCGCAGATTTCCTGCAGCCGAGTGTCTTTTGTAGTCCTGCTAATTTCAGTAAAGGCGTTCCAATGCCAAGTGTTATCATGGTTGTCCTGCCAAGAATAGTTATACGCGGCATTCCAGTCCAGATTTACGCGATTCCACAGTTCGGGATAGGTAAGGCGCACAGATTGATCGTCCGCTTCACCTCCAAAGGGTACTGAATTGTCATTGGTATCAGCATAAGAGCTATTTTGCTGGTTATGCCGGGTCCAGTGGTACACTGGCGGATCTTCTGAGATGCGAACGCTGTATTCGCCACGCCAGGTACGGTTACTAGAACGACTTCGACCCCTCGAATCTCTCCAATAAACCCTTCCAGTATATTCATAGTTGGGGTTGTACCAAACATCCGAAAGTCCACTACGATATTCGTCGTCCAGCACCCAATTTTCAGTGTTCTGGCCGTCGGTCATGACGACCAGGACCTTTTTGACATTGGATTCGTATTCCAGCGGACGGTTGTCGAAGGTTGTCGGAACCACCTTCTTTGTGCTCACTCCTGGATTCGCATCCTGCCTGGTTAAACTGTTTATTACAGGCTGGAACTGCGGGTCCAGCAGTGCGGCACCCCATTTGACTCCGATATCAATCGATGTGTTTCCACCATGTGTCATGGCTGCGATCTGATCGTGCAGGTCAGAAATAACGTTCGTCACCGGCGTAATCGAACTGCCCGCTCGGGTGGTGCAGACCTGATTTGTGCGTGCTTCAGATCTGTAATCGTCCCCGCGGCTCCAAAGGTCGAAATGCGCCGCTCTGTTAAGACTCTCTGCCGGATCGATCCAGTATTCCTCGAAATCATTATCCGTAGCAGTGTCCGAAAAATCTACGCAGTGCGAATAATTGTGTTCAGTGGTTACACCCGGCATGTTGTCGAGGATATTTGGTCCAGCGTTCACCTGATTGTTGTAAGGTATGATTGAAATCGAAATCTTGTCCGGGTTTTCTTTTTCGTACATCGTCGTAACGAATTGTGTGGCCGCGTCTTGAAGCGCTTCGAGCTTTGTTAAGGTTCTTTCTGAGCCATCTTCCATTGTGACCTTCGTTGCTGAATCTTGGCCCATCGACCCAGAGATATCCAGAACTAGAGAGATTTCTACAGACCCAATGGCCTCTTCCGCGACGCTCGTGACCGATGCCTTCAACGTGGGATATCCGAAAAAGTACATAAAGTGCGTCTTTACGTCGACTGCAGCGTGCGCCGTAACTTTTCTTTGTCCAATGTCAGGCTCGTCTTCAACGATAGGCTCTCCCGTAAGCTCGCCTCGGACGTTGGACTTTTCAATATAAGAGAGGACAACATCTTTCGGGGGGAGTTCCTGCTTTACGTTGGCCGCTGCAAGAACAGCACGATCCAGCGCGCCTTGGAGGCTCGCCCTGTCGCGCTCAAAATTCATGATGTCCACGCCGATACCGGCTGTCGCAAATATGAGGAGAAAGCCGAGTGCTACGAAGATCGTGAACACTCCGCCATCTTCGTCTCGCGAAAAACGATCAGCCGATGAGACGGCTTGCTCAAATATATTACTGCCGTTTTTAAATGCGCGTTTCTTCATATTGATGACCTCGCTGAGCAGACATCCAAACTGCTAAGGAAATATTAACTCTCGAAAATTAACGCCGAATCGTGGCGGGATTTAGGCGGAAATGCCGCAGAGTCGGCTGGTTTGCGGGTGAAAGTGGGATAATTTGCGGGCAACACGCGTCTCTGTTTTCAATTGGGCGACAATTTCGATGCTGGGTGCCGAATTGGGCGACTCAGCGACCGCCGCAGTATTTTTGATGCGTTTTTCGAGTTTTATTTCTGCTTAATTATTGATCGTTTACCCAATGGGTGCGACAAAACGTCAGAACGTAGACCGTTCGCTGGCACGGAGGATTAAATGACGGCCATTAAAGAACCCAGCTTTCGCGAGAGTGTGGACCTCATGTTCAACAGGGCAGCGTCCCTGATGGACCTGCCTCCGGGGTTGGAGGAGAAAATCCGGGTCTGCAACGCGACCTACACTGTGCGTTTCGGCGTTCGCCTGCGGGGTGAGATTCATACTTTCACCGGATATCGGTCTGTTCACTCCGAGCATATGGAGCCGGTCAAGGGCGGTATTCGTTACGCCCTAGCGGTGAATCAGGACGAAGTCGAAGCTCTGGCGGCACTGATGACATACAAGTGTGCTTTGGTTGAGACGCCGTTTGGCGGCTCGAAAGGTGGCTTGTGCATCGATCCCCGGAAATATGAAGAGCATGAGCTGGAACAGATCACGCGGCGTTTTGCTTATGAATTGGCCAAGCGCGACTTGATCAACCCGTCTCAGAACGTGCCTGCGCCCGATATGGGCACGGGCGAGCGCGAGATGGCGTGGATTGCGGACCAGTTCGCACGGATGAACACAACCGATATCAATGCGCGTGCCTGTGTCACCGGGAAGCCGCTGAATGCCGGCGGTATCGCCGGACGTGTCGAAGCCACGGGGCGGGGCATTCAATACGCATTGCGTGAGTTCTTCCGCCACCCTGAGGACGTGCAAAAGGCAGGCCTCTCCGGCAAGCTGGACGGCAAGCGCGTTGTCGTGCAGGGGTTGGGCAACGTGGGATATCACGCCGCAAAGTTCCTGAGTGAAGAGGATGGCTCTCGCATTGTCGGCATCGTCGAATGGGATGGTGCGCTCTATAATCCCGACGGGATTGACGTTGAATCGGTCCGACAGTGGATCGTCAAGCATGGCGGTGTAAGCGATTATCCGGATGCAACGCATTCTGCCGAAGGTGCCGAGGTTTTGGAAGCAGACTGCGACATCCTCATTCCGGCGGCTCTCGAAGGGGTCATCAACCTGACGAATGCCGAGCGGATCAAGGCACCCTTGATCATCGAGGCGGCGAATGGTCCTGTGACGGCTGGCGCGGATGAAATCCTGCGCAAGAAGGGCACTGTAATCATTCCGGATATGTATGCGAATGCCGGTGGTGTGACGGTATCTTACTTTGAATGGGTGAAGAACCTCAGCCATATCCGCTTTGGCCGGATGCAGCGTCGTCAGGAAGAAGCGCGTCACGAATTGATCGTCAGCGAGCTGGAGCGGCTTGACCGTTATCTGGGTGATGCCTGGTCGATGTCCCCGAACTTCAAGGCCAAATACCTCAAAGGTGCGGATGAGCTGGAATTGGTTCGTTCGGGCCTCGATGACACGATGCGCATTGCCTACCAATCCATGCGCGAGGTTTGGCACAGCCGTGATGATGTCGAAGATCTGCGGACGGCGGCTTATATCGTGGCCATTGATCGCGTCTCGAAAAGCTATCGCGCCAAGGGGCTTTGATCCTTTGCTTTATAGGGGCGGTCGGGCCACGATCCGATTGCCCCTGTTGCTGTCCGGCCTAAATTGACCTCAAGCGGTGAAAAGTAAGATGGCAGGCAGTGCGCCTGACAGGTAAGCTGCCGCGAAAGAAACGATTCCGGGAGATCCCCATGTTGCGTACCGCCATCGCGGCCCTTTTGTTGGCTACACCTCTGGCTGCTGAGGAAACCAAAGAACAAAGTTGCCAGTACCAAGCCGATGTCGTTGCAGCGATCCAAAAAGCCCGGCTGGATAAGGTCAAGGAGCGCGACGTGCCGCAAGCGGTCGCTGATACAAGCCCGGCTTGGCCCGAAAACTACAACGCCGCCATCCCGTTGATCGCTCCTTGGGTCTATGAGCAAAAGATGCGCGACGTTCGCAAAAAAGACCTGGGTGCCGCCTGGTTAGAGCTGTGCTTGCAGCAATAATCCACAGGATCACAATTTCTCTGTGGACAACCGCGCGCCTTCCCCTTGGCGCGCGTTTTCATTTCTGCCAAGTTTGACCCATGTCACTGCCCCCTGGATTTCTAGATGAACTGCGCACCCGCCTAAGCTTGTCTCAGGTCGTTGGGCGCAAGGTCATGTGGGATGCCCGCAAGTCCAATCAGGGCAAGGGCGACATGTGGGCGCCATGCCCGTTCCATCACGAAAAGACCGCATCCTTCCATGTCGATGACCAAAAGGGATTCTATTACTGTTTTGGCTGTCACGCCAAAGGCGATGCGATCAGCTTTGTGAAAGAGACCGAGAATGTCTCGTTCATCGAAGCGGTTGAGATTCTGGCGCGCGAGGCCGGGATGCCGATGCCCGCACGCGACCCCAAAGCACAGGAAAAGCAGGACCGCCGCTCGCAACTGGCCGAGGTGATGGAGCAGGCGGTGCAGTTCTTCCGCCTGCAGCTGAAGACTGGGGCAGGAGGTGCGGCGCGCGATTACCTATCACGCCGCGGGTTGGATGCTCAGGCGTTGGAGCGGTGGGAAATTGGCTTTGCCCCCGACGGTTGGCAGGCGCTTTGGGATCATCTGCGGGGTAAGAATGTGGCCGAGGATCTGATCCTTGGCGCGGGTTTGGCCAAGCCGTCGAACAAGGGCAAAAAGCCTTATGATACGTTCCGCAATCGGATCATGTTCCCGATCCGCGACCCGCGCGGACGTTGCATCGCCTTTGGCGGGCGGGCGATGGACCCGGCCGACAAGGCAAAATATCTGAACTCGCCCGAGACCGATTTATTCGACAAGGGGCGCAGCCTCTATAACCACGGGCCCGCACGGCAGTCTGCGGGCAAAGGGCTGCCCTTGGTCGTGGCCGAAGGGTACATGGACGTGATTGCTCTGGCAGAGGCCGGGTTTGGTGCCTCGGTCGCGCCGCTAGGTACCGCGATTACCGAGCATCAGTTGCAGTTGCTGTGGCGTATCTCGGACGAACCTATCATTGCGCTGGATGGCGACACCGCGGGTCTGCGGGCCGCCATGCGCGCGGTTGATCTGGCTCTGCCGTTGCTGGAGGCCGGGAAATCCCTGCGCTTCGCCCTGATGCCCGAAGGCAAGGACCCCGACGACCTGTTGCGTGCCGAAGGGGCAGGGGCGGTGCAGGCCGTGCTGGATGGGGCCATTCCGATGGTCAAATTGCTGTGGCAGCGCGAAACCGAAGGCAAGGTCTTTGACAGCCCGGAACGTAAGGCAGCGTTGGATAAGGTGCTGAGGGACAAAATCAAACTGATCCGTGATCCTTCGATCCGCTCGCATTACGGGCAAGAGATCAAGGATCTGCGGTGGCAATTGTTCCGCCCGCAGCGGCAATCAGGGAACCGCCAATGGCAACCTCGGGGCAAATGGCAACCGCAGAAACAGCCAGCAACGCCTGACGCGCGGGCATCGTTTTTGGCCTCGTCCGAAGGTGCCGAGATTCAACTTCGCGAAGCGGCTATTCTGGCCATTGCCGCGCTAAACCCCGAAGTCGTTGTACAATTCGAGCATCAATTGGAGGATATGGAGTGCCGCGATCCCGACCACGCGGCCCTGCGCCATGCGATCCTGCGCCACGCGATTGATGATCCTGACAACCTGAAAGATCACATAGCCGAAACTTTGGGGCCCCAAGCCCTTGAAAACCTGCTGGCCCTTCGCCATGTCGCAGTAATCCCCTGTGTGTACAAACCAGGCGACGTTGAAAAGGCCGAGATGACTCTGGCCGAGGAACTCGCAAAGATCAAAGCGCTCCGGGGGTTGGATGCTGAGATTGCCGAAGCTGCAGAGGAACTGTCCGATCTGGCCGATGAGGCGTTGACGTACCGTCTGGCGCAAGCCGCCGAAGAGCGCAACCGCACAAGCCGCAGCCAGAATGAGGACAGGGCCGTTTTCGACATCGCCGACAATGGCGCGCGGATCAACCGCGACGAGAAAGATGCGTTCAAGGCAATCATGTCGGGCATCAATTTTGAACGGAAACGCCGGTGAAGTGGTGTTTTCGTAAGGCACTGGAAAAGAAAAACAGGTAAACGGGTGGCCGAATCACTTCTACGCGCTAATGATTCGGTTGAAACGAATCACCCATCCCTGCAGGAGCATTGAATGGCCGCCAAGGATACGAACGAAGACCGCAAATCCGACGAGCAGGAACAGGAAATCTCGTTGGACATGAGCCAGGCCAACGTCAAGAAGATGATCGCCGAGGCCCGCGAGAAAGGTTACATCACCTACGACCAGCTCAATCAGGTGCTGCCGCCTGATCAGGTCAGCTCGGAACAGATCGAAGACGTTATGTCGATGCTGTCCGAAATGGGCATCAACATCATCGAAGATGAAGAGGCCGAAGAGGAAGAGAATAAAGGCTCGACCGAACTGACCACCACGGAAAGCAACCGTGAGGTCGCGCTGTCCGGTGCGGCAACTGAAAAGCTGGACCGCACCGACGATCCGGTGCGCATGTATCTGCGCGAGATGGGCAGTGTCGAACTGCTGAGCCGTGAGGGCGAGATTGCGATCGCCAAGCGGATCGAGGCCGGTCGCAACACCATGATTGCCGGTCTGTGCGAAAGCCCGCTGACCTTCCAGGCGATCACCATCTGGCACGACGAATTGTTGTCCGAAGACATTCTGTTGCGCGACGTCATTGATCTGGAGGCCACCTTTGGCAACCAGATGGACGAAGACGGGGATGTCGAAGAGCCTGTTGTCGATACGTCAGCCGTACAGGCGGCAAAGCCAGCCAAGGACACTGGCCCTGAACTGGATGCGGATGGCAACCCGATCGCCAATGATGACGATGATGACGATGATGATCAGGCCAACATGTCGCTGGCTGCTATGGAAGCAGCCCTGAAAGAACAGGTGCTAACCACGCTGGAGCGGATTTCGACCGACTTCTCGATGTTGTCCGAAATGCAGGACAGCCGGATTTCGGCCACGCTGAATGAGGATGGATCGTTTAGCGCAAAGGACGAAGAAACCTATCAGAAGCTGCGGGCCGAGATTGTTGAACTGGTGAACGGCCTTCACCTGCACAACAACCGGATCGAAGCGCTGATCGACCAGCTTTACGGCATCAACCGCCGTATCATGTCGCTGGACAGCGCGATGGTGAAGCTGGCGGACCAGGCCCGTATCAATCGTCGCGAATTCATCGACGCCTATCGCGGTCGCGAACTGGACCCGAACTGGCTGGCCGAGATGGCTGAAAAACCCGGTCGGGGTTGGCAGATGTTCATCGAACGCTCGACTGCCAAGGTCGAGGAACTGCGCAACGATATGGCTCAGGTCGGGCAGTATGTCGGTCTCGATATCCCCGAATTCCGCCGCATCGTGCAGCAGGTTCAAAAGGGCGAAAAAGAGGCGCGTCAAGCCAAGAAGGAAATGGTCGAGGCAAACCTGCGTTTGGTGATTTCGATTGCCAAAAAGTACACAAACCGCGGCTTGCAATTCCTTGATCTTATTCAAGAAGGTAACATCGGCCTGATGAAGGCGGTGGACAAGTTCGAATACCGCCGCGGCTATAAGTTCTCAACCTACGCAACATGGTGGATCCGTCAGGCGATCACGCGCTCGATCGCGGATCAGGCCCGTACGATCCGTATTCCAGTGCATATGATCGAGACAATCAACAAGCTGGTTCGGACCGGTCGTCAGATGCTGCACGAGATCGGCCGCGAGCCGACGCCAGAAGAACTGGCTGAAAAGCTGCAGATGCCGCTGGAAAAGGTTCGCAAGGTGATGAAAATCGCCAAAGAGCCGATCAGCCTTGAGACGCCGATTGGCGATGAGGAAGACAGCCAGTTGGGCGATTTCATCGAGGACAAGAATGCCGTGCTGCCGTTGGACAGTGCCATTCAGGAAAACCTCAAGGAAACGACCACACGGGTTCTGGCCTCACTCACTCCGCGCGAAGAACGGGTGCTGCGGATGCGTTTTGGTATCGGTATGAACACCGACCATACGCTGGAAGAGGTCGGTCAGCAGTTCAGCGTGACCCGCGAACGTATCCGTCAGATCGAAGCGAAAGCGTTGCGGAAATTGAAACATCCTAGCCGGTCGCGCAAACTGCGATCTTTCCTGGATCAATAAAACCAAAGGCGCCCCGAAAGAGGCGCCTTTTTTCTTTCACCCCACGCGAATTCACATTGTCCGCTTCAAAGATCAAATTGGCGGGAAGTCACAAGGCAAGATCCCCACACCTCTTTATATCCGCATTGTCCACTCATGGGACAGGCCGGGGCGAGGCTTTGCGGCTTATGACCCCCGGCCACTTACGCTAGAGCGCATCTTATTAATCCAGACGGCTGCGGAATGTGCTTGGGGCCTGACCGGTCCAGCGTTTGAAAGCGGTCGAAAAGGCCGGTTGATCGGCGTAGCCCAGCGAATAGGCAATCTCGGACAGCGCCATGCCGTTGGTGATAAAGGTTTGCGCCAGATCGCATCTGAGGTCGTCTACGATATCACGATAACTGGCCCCTTCCTCTTTCAACCTTCGGGTAAACGTACGCGGGCTCATCCCCAAGTTGGCAGCAGCCTCGTCAGCGTGAATGACCGTGCCGGGCAATGATCGGGTGATCAACCCTTCGACCTGCGCCCTGAGTTTTTGCTTGGGCGAACGCCGTTCGGCGAGGACACGTTCTCCATATTCCAGAAGGTGCGCGCGCAGGTTTGAATCGTAGGTCGGAACCGGCAAATCCAACGAGGATACGGCAAAGACGATTTCCAGTCTCTCTGCGCCGAAAACAACGGGAAACCCTGCAAGTTTCTGAAATTTTTCCCTGTTTCTCCCAACCTCGTGCTGAAACCGTATCTCAATCGGACGGAAATTCGATTGCGTCAGGGTGCGCATGCGGGCCAATCCGGCGAACATGAGGAATTCGGTCCGGCGGTGATACCGGGCAAAACTGGCATCCTTCCATTCGGCCTCAATGGTGGCAAAGTTTCCGGCAAGGCGCAGTGCAAAGGCTATGGCCGGGTCGATGAACATATGAAAACGCGAGGTATTCTCGATCACCTGCCGCAGGTCGCGCGAATACTTACTGATATACGCCGTCAGGCTAGAGGATGACGAAAACTGCAACCCGGTCTGCGCGGCAAAGGTAATATCTCCGACGGTATCGCAGGCATAGCGTGCAAACAGGGCCTCTTGATGGGCGCTGCACGTTGTTGTTGGAGCTGCAATTCTATCTCGGGAGAGTTCACACTTTTCCAGTATACGGTCAGAAGCGTCGGTACCGTTTGTTCGTTGATCAAGCGCTTTGGTCAATAACTGAATGCGGGCGATATCAACTTCCATGGCTATTCCACCGTGTTTTCAATCGTGTTTGATGCCGTTGTTGCGTATTGGGCGTTTGTCGATCTCATGTATTGCTTCAATGTCTGGAATTCGAATGGTTTTGGCTGGCAAACACAAGACCCAAGGTCAGACATTTTGTATTTCCCGTCCGTTGTCGGGTTAGCACCTTGTGGGGATGAGGTCAGAGCCCTGGATAAAAACCACCAAAACCGGTGGCTCCCCGGCACATTCACGCGTTTGAAACAGACGGCCTCATGTCGCATTGCCCGATTCGGGCCATGGTGAAAGGGTGCGGGCAGGAAAGCTAACAGGCGCAACAGATATGCCAAACTTTGCCGTCTCAGATTTGGTGGGTGCTCAGGATGCCATTGTTTTTGATGGGGAATGTGTTCTGTGTTCAGGTTTTTTTCAATTCATGACGATGCGGGATAAAGCGCAGCGTTTTAAATTCGCAACGGCGCAGTCGCCGCTTGGGCAAAGGCTGTACCAAGAGCTTGGATTGCCCGCGCAGGATTTTGAAACCAACCTGGTGATCGTGAATGGCAATGTACATCAACGTCTGGATGCCTTCGCCGCGGCGATGGGCGCGCTGCCGGGGATTTGGCCGATCTTGTCTTTTTGCAGGTTCCTGCCCAGATGGATCAAAGACCCGCTGTATCATGCCATTGCGCGCAACAGGTACAAGATACTCGGGCGCAATCCGACCTGTATGATCCCAGATGCCGCACTTCGATCCCGTTTTTTGCCCGAGGGGTTTTGAGTGGAACCTGATCCGTTTTTGCAATCCCTTCCTGCCGGGGTAGAAGTGCCTTTGGCCCTGCAGCAGTTGCATTCCAACACAGGTCACTACGCGGGACGGTGCGATATTGTCGAGGGACGAGGGTGGCTGATCAGGCTTGCCCTGCGCCTCGGGCGTTTTCCCCGAAGTGCCGACGACCTACCGGTGCATGTCAGAATAGACCGGGAAGGTCACACATGGCAGTGGGTGCGGGACTTTGACGGCCATACGACTCGATCCCTCCTGACATTTGATCACGGTGCAGATTGCGTTCGTGAAAAGCTGGGCTGGCTGGCGCTGTGGCTGGAGCCCGAGGTCGAAGCGGGACGCTTGTTGATCCACATTCGAGGCCTGAGCATTTTGGGTCTTCGCTGTCCCGCATTTTTGTTGCCACGCTCGTCAACGGTAGAATGGCAGAACGAAACAGGTGATTTTTGCTTTAATGTCTCGGCCAAGATGCCGGGTCTTGGGGTATTGATCCGGTATCGCGGCTGGTTGAAAGCTGTTCACGTACAGACGGGCCCGGATTGAATTCATCGTGAACCGGCTTTGTTTGATTTCAGAGTACACTAGGTCAATACCTACCTCGAAACAGGAAAGAGTGTGATTATGAAAAAGGTTATGACTTACGCCGTATTCGCGGCCTTGGTGTTGACCACGCCGGCGTCAGCGACGTTCGCTCGGTTTGGCTATCAGACCGTAGCGCTTAGCAACACAGTCTTTGAGGTGATCCCGCGCGGACGGACCGATATAGACGGGTATTGGTGCGCGGCCTCTGATTTTGCCCGCAGAACACTGGGCGCTGACTGGAAACAGCAGATTTATGTCAAGCGTGGTTACGGTCCAAGCGAGGCCACGGGGCGCAGAACAGCAGTGCAGTTTTCGCTTACGGCACCCGAGGGCGTTCCGCAGCAAAGCAGTGGTTTTTCGACGGGGTTCCGGCCGGGTTTCAGCATGTCCGTTTCGGCGGCCAATGGACGGTGTAGCACGCGACCTTTGGTCGACTGATTCAGGGCTGACGATCGCATGAAGACTGAGTTTGTAGTTTCCACACAAGGGCCGGGCCTGTACGAGTTCACAGCGGATGTGCGTCACTGGCTTAACTCGGTCGAACGCGATGGGTTGCTGACGTTGTTTGTGCGGCATACTTCGTGTTCGCTGGTCATTCAGGAAAATGCCGACCCCGAAGTACAGACGGACTTGCGGGCATTTTTCGACCGGTTGGTGCCGTCGTCGGACCACCCGTCGATGGCATATCTGCGGCACACCTATGAAGGTCCCGATGATATGCCAGCCCATATCAAAGCCGCGCTATTGCCGGTTTCCCTGTCGATTCCTGTGGTGTCCGGGCAACCCGTTCTGGGCACTTGGCAAGGTATCTATATGTTTGAACATCGCACTGCGCCGCATCACCGAAAGGTTGCGGCGCATTTCGCGTAGATTCATGATCTAGCGGTTAAAAATTCCGACTACCCAAATCCTAGCGGCTGCCCTATAGTTGTGGATAACTAAGCCACTGCGCTTACAATAAGAAGCGGAACAAGGGACGAGGAGAGGGCGAATGCGCTGCCCGTTTTGCGGTAATATCGACACTCAGGTCAAAGATTCACGCCCGGCAGAGGATCACGTTGCGATCCGCAGACGTCGGTTTTGTCCCGCTTGTGGGGGGCGTTTTACCACTTATGAACGCGTGCAATTGCGCGATCTGGTGGTGATCAAAACCAACGGAAAACGAGAAGATTTCGACCGGGATAAGCTGGAACGTTCGATCCGCATTTCGATGCAGAAACGCCCGATTGATCCTGACCGGATCGACCAGATGATTTCCGGCATTGTCCGTCGTCTGGAAAGCATGGGTGAGACCGATATCCCGTCCAGCAAAATTGGTGAGATCGTCATGGAAGCTCTGGCGCGGATTGACACCGTGGCTTATGTTCGCTTTGCGAGTGTGTACAAGAATTTCCAGGCGGCCGATGACTTCGAGGAGTTTGTCCACGAACTGCGCCCGCCGCAGCCTTCGACGGACGAGTGAGCGACACAGATAAGCGATATATGGCGCTGGCCTTGTCATTGGGGCAGCGCGGTCAGGGCACGTGTTGGCCCAACCCTGCGGTGGGGTGCGTCATCGTGCGCGACAGTCGGATCGTCGGGCGCGGTTGGACCCAACCCGGTGGTCGTCCGCATGGAGAAACGCAAGCGCTGGCCCAAGCGGGCGAGGCCGCGCGCGGTGCAACTGCGTATGTCTCACTGGAACCTTGTTCTCATCACGGTCAAACACCGCCATGCGCCGAGGCGCTGATCAAGGCAGGTGTGTCACGGGTGGTTTCCGCGATCGAGGATAGCGATCCGCGCGTCGCAGGGCAGGGGTTTGCCATGTTACGCGAGGCTGGGATTGAGGTCACCACCGGTGTTTTGGCTGAACAAGCTGCACACGATCACGCGGGGTTTTTCCTGAAGACGGAACAGGGGCGTCCGTTTGTGACGCTCAAACTGGCCAGCAGTTTTGACGGGCGCATTGCCACGTCGACCGGGCACAGTAAGTGGATCACGGGACCGAAAGCGCGGCGCGCGGTCCACGCGATGCGCGCGCGTCATGACGCGGTGATGGTCGGGGCAGGGACGGCACGGGCTGATGATCCCTCTCTTACAGTTCGCGATCTGGGGGTCGAGGCGCAGCCGGTGCGAGTGGTTGTATCACGCCATCTGGATATTCCGCTGATGGGTCAATTGGCGCGCACGGCTACCGAGATACCGGTTTGGTTATGCCACGGTCCGTCCCCGGATGCCGATCGGGCCCGCGCATGGGAGGGGTTGGGCGCACGTCTTATCCCCTGTGCGCTGCAGGAACATCACATAGATGCCGCTGACCTGTTGCAACAACTTGGGCAGGCAGGGTTGACGCGCGTTTTCTGCGAAGGGGGATCGGCGCTGGCGGCGTCCTTGCTGGCCGATGATCTGGTGGACGAGCTGGTGGGCTTTAGCGCGGGGCTGACAATTGGTGCCGAGGGTCTACCCGCCATTGGATCAATGGGGTTGGATAAGCTGGACGCAGCCCCCCGGTTTGACCTGGTGGAAACCCGCGCCATCGGGCCGGATGTTTTGCATCGCTGGGCGAGGGCGCTGCGTTAGCGGCGACGCCATAGGCGAGCGTGCGTGGCAAGCGCGCCTTGTAGTTTCGATAACAAGCGCAGAGATATACCGCCCTTGCGTTCATTGCCCTCTGTCAGGCGTTGCAACGCGACTTCGACAGGGCAGGGCAAACCGGTTAGCGGATCGAGGTATCGTGGATAATCGATCAACGCGGCATGAACCAAACCCAGCAAGGGCGGTCTTGCGCCACGCCGCGCCGGTACCGTTCCCTGATCGGTCGTCAGCCCCCATCCAGCATAAAACGGAGCCCCAAGCGTGGTCACATGGACCCCGCGCAACATGGCCTCAAACCCAAGCAGAGAGGTCATCGTCCAGACTTCTTGTGTTTGTGCAAGCAGCGCGGCTGGATCGGTGTCTGTGGCGATCACGTCGGCAAGGCCTTCGTCGTCAATCGACCCTTCGCGCAGTCCGGCCTCTACATCAGGATGTGGCTTATAGATCAGGATCGCATTTGGGTTCGCCTCACGAGCGGCCCTCAGCAGATCGGTGTTGGTGCGAACAGTCGTCGTACCAAGCAGGATCGAGGCATCATCCTCGACCTGGCCCGGAACCAGAATGCGATGCCCTTCGGGCAATTCGGGGGGCGCCCCGCCGGTATTGTATTTGCTGAGCTGACCCGAAACTATCTGCGCCACCAGCCGTTCGGCCCGCAATTCCTGATCCGGGCGCAGGGTTTCACGTGCGGTGATTAATTCCTCCAACCGGCTTGGATGCGTGGGGTCATAATAGATGCCCAGATCGTCCGTTGCCAAAGACAGGGGCGGCACTAGGTTGGCGCCAAGCCCGCGGGATCTCAGAAATCCGTCCTCGATCCTGATCGCGTCTTCCGCATCGCGGGCGTGGTTAGCCCAAACCATATGCGGGCAGTCGGTTGTGTTGGGCGGGGTCGGAGTAAAGCGAATCTTCTTTTCGCGACCGAACATCTCTTGCAGGTGTTTGCGCTTCCACAGCCGCATGCCGGATGCTGTCCAGCCTTTGTGATCCTGACGCCACGCCCTCGTTTGAGCCTCAAGCGTGTCCAGCACAGTTTCCAACTCGCACAACTGATCCCGATAGGGGTCGTACCATGTAGGATAGAGGATCATCGCCGCGGCAAATAACTGCGCCCGGGTCAGGTTGCGCTGGCGGCGAGGGAAATAGACCTCATCCTGTGTCAGCCCCCATCCGGCATAGAAGGGCTGGCCAAAAACACGCGGCTTGTGGCCAGCCATTATGGCCTCAAACCCCAACTGCGATGACAGGGTGTAAACGCCGACCGCACCCTCTAGCAGCGTCCATGGGCTGATGGGCTCAGTAACGAACGAAACCCGGTTGGTCATATCTTGATCCGAGTAGTACCCGCTGCGGTGTCCGGCAGTGGTTTCAGGATGTGTCTTGATCAGAACACGGGCACCAGGGTTTTCCTCTTGCGCCATGACAAGCATCTCGCGGAATCGCGCGTGATCACCCGCGCTGGCCGTGACCGAGGCATCATCTCGCGCCTGATCGACCACCAGAACGTAACCCGGCTCTGGTGGAGGCAGTGTGGGATCGACAGCAGAATACTTGCTGAGGTGCAATTCGCGCATCCTTTCGGTCCCATACCGGGCCCGGTTCAGCAGGGCGGTATCGTCCAGCGGATGCGTGGCCAGTAGGGTTTCAAGGTCCGAAGGCTGCGCAGGATCGAAATGAACCCCTGACCGATCAAGCAACAGGCCCAGCGGCGGCTCACCCGTCCGCCCGGGATGTAACGAGCGCAAAAAGGCGTCTTCAACGCGCAGAATCGGTGCGTTGTATCGGGCGGCGATGCTAAAGCCGCGATGCGCTGTTGGGCTGTTGCCCCAAATACCCACTACGTCTCCGTCGCGGGGAAGGCCCAGCCGGATGTCGTAACCCTTGAGGTGCAGGATGCGCCGTATGCGGTGTTGGGTCAGAAAACCACCGTTATAGACAAGCAACCGGGTCCGTTGTGCCCCGGCTGTTAGGTCAAGTTGCATCAGCCGCCCGTCAGCGTGGCGACGTTTGCAACTGGTGTCAGGCCACCAGCGATCAGAGAGATCGATTTGCTCCACTGCGCATACGGGGCTTCGGTCACATAGATCGTGTCGTCGTCACGGATGACGAAGTCCCGAGCGACGAACAATCCATTGGGCGCGGTCAGGTTCAACAGATAGATCATGCGCTGATCGCCCTGCAGATCCTGGCGCCCCATGACGTTGCGCGCGATGTCCTGCCGTTCCTTTCGCAGTACGAAAATACCGGTCGGGTCCGAGGACAGGGATTGCAAACCGCCCACCTGTGCTAGAGCTTCCAACGCCGACAAGTCTTGTGTGTCGAATGCCACACGCGACTGTCCGGTGGCCCCAAGCGCGATGTAGGATCGGCTGTCAGCTTCGACGAGAATGCGGTCTCCGCCGCGCAGCGCGACGTCCAACTGGGGATTACGCACCAGATCGTCATACCAGACCGTCCCGCGGTCATTTCCGCGGATCAGCGTCACCAGCGCGATGTCCGAACCTACGACAACGCCGCCGGCCCGCGACAGCATTCCGGACAGGGTACGGCTTGGCCGCTCGATTGGATAAATGCCCGCTGCCCCGATTTCCCCACTAAGTGATACGGTCGCGCCATCCCCTGCGACACGGCGGACTTCGACTTGTGGATCGGGCGTCTGTTCTTGCAATTCGTTGGTGATCAATTGGCGCAGTTGTTCTGGCGTGTTGCCTGAGGCCCGAATGCGTCCGGCGTAGGGTACGAAGATGAACCCGTCGCTATCCACCTGTATCTGCTCAAGGCTGGTAGACGGGCTAAGCTCGCTGGACAGCAAGCCGTCATCGACGTTTTCCCAAACCGTCAAGCCAAGGACGTCACCGGGGCGAACAGTGTCTGCCGCCAGTCGTTGCGCACTGCGGAAAGAGGACGAAAACCCGTATTGAGGGATGGCCGAAGTGGCCTTTGCGACGCGGTCATCAACTTCGACCACAAAAGCATTGCCGCCTTTTTCCGTGGACCCTGCCAAAATTTCAGACTTGTTGGGCCCTGATTTCGGAAGTTGACACCCGGCCAACAGGCCAATTGCGGCCACAAGGGATATCCCCCGTATCCATCGGATTGGAAAGCGCTGCACTGCCGGTAATCCTCGGTCGTTTTTGTTGTGGTCTTTTGTTGGGCGCAGGCTACCCGTTTCGCGCGATAACTTCTAGCGCCAACCGGCCAGTTTTACTCAACAAGCTTTAACTGTGGCGTCTGCGCCTCTTTGTTAGAAAGGACGGATTGATAGGGGTCTGCGGCGTTCAGCATCATATCCGCCACTCCGCGCAAAAGCTGGCGCCGGCCCCGGCGTGAATAGAATCCTCCGGGTATCTGACTCGTTTTTAACAAAAACCGGCGATAGGTCCGATAGGCATCCTGATCCGGGGGCATCGGGTCGGCAAAGAACGCCGCTAACAGTTGGCGCGATACGAATTCGGGTTTGTCATAGACCGATTTACCAAAGATGCGCAGCGGGATGCCTCGCCACAGAACCTGCTGCCCGGCAGTAGAATTGATCGTCACGGCAGAACTCGCACCATCCAGAAGCTTGGCGAGCTTGCCGCCGGGCACATAATGTACGCGATCCGCAATTCCTTGCGCTTGAGCCAACGCATACACACGGTGGCGTAGTGGTTCGCGGTGGTTTTCCAGCGGATGTTCTTTCACCACCAGCCGGTGATGCGCGGGCGCGCCGTTGGCAAAACCACGGATTACGTCCGCAAGAAAGTCGGACATGCAGGAATAGTCCGAATGGGATTGAACCGAGCTGTCATGCCCCAGTTGCAGCAGCGCCAGATGGTAAGGATGACTGCTCCCCAGAACGCGCGCTGTGGCCCAGCGGCGCTGAAGCCGGTGAAACGGCATCAACGCCAGCCGTTTGAAATACAACCCGAATTCCTTTGAGACAGGTAGGTCGCGATGCCGCCGGAAATTGCGATAACGTCGGTTCCGAAACAGTACGAACCAATGATAGAGCGCCCCATAAAAAATGTGCTGTCGCATATCCCCCCAATGCGACGGGGGTGGTGGTGTTTGTGCCGTGGATTGATTCAATGCATGTCGCATCTGATCGACGCCCAAAGACATCAGGCGTGAGTTTCCGTTTGAGCCGAACCGCTCGTACGTTACCCACCAGGGGCGTAGGTAACCTTCCTCAAACACGTGAACAGTGACGCTGTTGGCTTGGGCAATCTTAACGGCGCTGGCGTGAATTGGGCGCGTGTCGCCGTACAGGACAATATCCGTGATGCCCCGATCAGTGATCAGTTCGGACAACCTGTCCGGCCAAAGCTCGGGCGCGTCGAGGAATGGGATGTACGAGGCTTTGTCAAACCAGAACGCCTGATCCCCGGCATTGAACCCCACGCGCCAGACCTCGGCCCCCGTAGAACGCAGCATACGCCCGAGCCCGTTGAAAAACGGGCCATGCGGTCCCTGCAAAAACAGGAAGACACGGCGGTTCAGGCCTTTGGTGTCGGGTGACATCACTACTGCTCTTGCCTTTTGTTCAGGAAATTATGCCTGTTTCGACCTTTCCCGGCAAGGTGGGGCTTGCCCGTCACGCCGCTTGCGCTTACCTCGGCTTGGAACACTGGATCAGGTTAAGAGCTGAGGGTTAGCGGAATGTTTACAGGGATCGTCACCGATATCGGCACCGTCACCGAGCTGGATCAGCAGGGCGATCTGCGGGCCCGGATCAAAACAGATTACGACACGGCGGGAATCGATATCGGTGCCTCGATCGCCAGCGATGGGGTGTGTTTGACCGTGATCGCGCTGGGCGATGACTGGTATGATGTACAGATCAGTGCCGAGACCGTGTCGAAAACCAATCTGGACAGTTGGCAGGTCGGCAAGCGCGTCAATCTGGAACGCGCTCTGAAGGTCGGTGACGAATTGGGCGGACATATCGTATCGGGTCATGTGGACGGCGTGGCCGAAGTGGTCGCCGTGCAGGACGAAGGCGACAGCACCCGCGTTACCCTGCGCGCACCCAAGGAACTGGCCCGATTTATCGCACCGAAAGGATCAGTTGCATTGAACGGAACCTCGCTGACCGTCAATGATGTGGCAGATTGCGATTTCGGCATCAATTTCATCCCGCATACCAAGGAAGTCACGACCTGGGGTGATGTCAAAGTCGGCGATAGGGTGAATCTTGAAATCGACACGTTGGCCCGTTACGTCGCGCGCCTGGCCGAGATGTCCTGACACAACGTCGCGTCGGGACCGCGTGGTGCCGCAAGTACTCTGGTCTTTGATCCTCTGGTAGTCTATCCACCGGGTCAAACACGCTCTGTGAAAGGCTGCCTCATGAGCTTTGAAACCCCCGGACCCGTCGAAGCCCAATTGCGAGACGCGATCAGCCCGATTGAAGACATCATCGACGAGGCGCGCAAGGGCCGGATGTATATTTTGGTTGATCACGAGGATCGCGAAAACGAAGGCGACCTGGTGATCCCCGCTGAATTTGCCGACGCCGACGCGATCAACTTTATGGCCACCCATGGACGCGGATTGATCTGTCTACCGATGACGGCCGAACGGGTGGACGCCCTGGATCTGCCGATGATGGCCGTGAACAACTCGTCCCGCCATGAAACCGCGTTCACCGTTTCGATTGAAGCGCGCGAGGGCGTGTCGACGGGTATCTCTGCCGCTGACCGGGCGCTGACGGTTGCAACAGCAATCAACGAACAGAACACCATGGCGCAGATTGCCACCCCCGGTCACATCTTCCCCCTTCGCGCCAAGCGGGGCGGGGTGCTGGTGCGCGCGGGCCATACCGAAGCCGCCGTGGATATCTCGCGTCTGGCTGGGCTGAACCCTTCGGGCGTGATCTGTGAGATCATGAAGGCTGACGGCGCCATGGCGCGTCTGCCTGATCTGGTTGAATTCGCCAAAGAACATGACATGAAGATCGGCACGATCAGCGACCTAATTGCGTATCGTTCTCGCAATGACAATCTGGTGGTCGAAACATCGCGCGAGACTGTTACCTCGGAATATGGCGGAGAGTGGGAGCTGCGTATTTTCACCGATCAGACTCATGGCATCGAACATGTCGTCATGATCAAAGGTGACATCACCACACCCGACCCGGTGCTGACCCGCACACATGCCCTGCACGAAGCACCCGATATTCTGGGTCTGGGCCCGAAATCCTCTCGCGAACTGCCGCGGGCAATGGAAAAGATCGCCGAAGAGGGCCGTGGCGTGTTGTGCCTGTTCCGTCAGCCGCGCAACTCGCTTTATGCAGTCGAGGACGAAGGTCCGCGCACCATCAAGCAAACCGGTCTGGGCGCGCAGATCCTGTCCAAGATGGGTATTCAGGAGCTGGTGCTGCTGACGGATTCACCGGAAACCGTATATTTGGGGCTCGACGCTTTTGGCCTGTCCATCGTCGGCACCCGCTCAATCCTCAAGGATGACTGATCGTGGCTGAACAAGACAAACACGGCGTCCTGCCGACACCGACCTTCGAAAAACCAGTAAAACTGCTGATTGTGGTCGCCCCGTTCTACCGCGCCATCGCCGACAATCTGGTTGCCGGTGCTAAGGCCGAGATCGAAGCGGCAGGCGGCACTTGTGAAGTGGTCGAGGTGCCCGGAGCGCTGGAAATCCCAACGGCTATCGCGATGGCGGACCGACAGTGCAATTTCGATGGCTATGTTGCGCTGGGCTGCGTCATTCGTGGTGAGACGACGCATTATGAAACGGTGTGCAATGACTCCAGCCGCGCCATCCAACTGATGGGCCTGCAAGGCTTGCTTATCGGCAATGGTATTCTGACCGTAGAAAATGACGACCAGGCCGAAGTTCGCGCAAATCCCGCAAAGATGAATAAAGGCGGTGGGGCAGCCGCTGCGGCCTTGCATTTGATCGCGCTCAGCCGTAAGTGGGGCGCCTCACAAAAGGGCGTTGGCTTCAAGCCCCCGTCCGAGTCCATCCTTGTGGCGGGCGACAGCAACGGACCCACGACAGCATGACCCAGACAGACGCGCCGAAACCGGCCAGCCAGAAACGCCTGATGAAATCCGCCGCCCGGCTTTATGCTGTGCAGGCGCTGTTCCAGATGGAGCAGTCGGGTCAGACGACCGAACAGGTTGTGAATGAGTTTCTGGATCATCGGTTCGGCGCTGTCTATGAGGGCGAAGAGATGCTGGACGGTGATATCCGCGTGTTCCGCAAACTGGTCGAGGACGCCGTGAACTATCAGGCGCCAATTGATCAGATGACCGACCGTGCTCTGGTCGCCAAATGGCCCATTGCGCGCATTGATCCGACCCTGCGCGCCGCGTTCCGCGCTGCCGGGGCGGAACTGACTCAAGGCGACACACCGCCCAAAGTGGTCATCAACGAATTCGTCGATGTAGCCCGTGCCTTTTTTCCGGAAGGCAAAGAGCCGAAGTTCGTCAACGCGGTGCTGGATCACATGGCGCGCGAGGCCCAGCCCGAGGCGTTCTGACGCCTTTACCATGGACCGACACGCGCTAGATTAACTGAACAAGCGCAATGAGGTCCGCCATGCCCAAACTGATCCGATTGTACATCACTCAGGTTATCTGGGGATTTGTCATCTCGGCCATCTTTGTCGGGGTGCTGTTGGCACTGAACGTGGCCAATTTGCGCGGTTTGATCACTGGATCAGATATCGGTCTGATCGCGCTGTTCATGATCTGGTTCATGAACGGTATTGTCTTCGCGGGTGTTCAGTTTGCCTATTCGATCATGAGCATGGCAGAGAAACCGGGTGGTCCGCGTCGCGGTTCACCCGTCGTACACAGCTTTGAACCAGTTGTAGTCCAACAGGACGCGCCTGCGCCGAAGTAATTTCGCTTCAGAAAAATGTGGCGGGACCGCCAGTCAACCGTGCGGTGTGATTCCCGAGGACCTGTATGTACAGGTGGGCGCCAGGTAATCAGGCCAGGACCTGAACAGAGCCAGCCCCCTCGGAATTGCTTAAGGCCACCAGAATGCTACCTATCACAAGAAGGGCAGAACCCGCCACGCGCCTAAGTAGGGGTTGCGGCGGGTTTGCACAAGGGGTCACGCATCGACTGTTTCGTGCAAGGCCGTGCGCATTTTGCCGAAATGCTCATCCCAGCCGCTATCGAGCGACAGGATAAGACCAAAGGCTTCGGCACTCTGAGGCAGGCCTTCGTGTTGCAATGCAAGCCGTGTGCCGCCTGGAACAGGGTCGAGCGTCCATTTCACCACACTGACGGCATCCCCCATGGGTTTGACGGTGAAAGTGTATTCCAAGTACTCTGGCGGGCGGGCAACGCGCACTTCTCCCCAGATCAACAGATCACCACTGGTTGTTCCGAACATCTCAAGCTTTTGTCCGGCGGCCAGCGGGCGTTCGGGTTTGTGAAACCATTCGGACAGACGGTCAGGATCCGTCAAATAGGCCCAGACGGTTGTGGGCTCGGCCCGTAGAAAGATCGTTTTTTGTAGAACGGCATGTGTCATGTGTCTTTCCTTTCAATGGCTTCTTTCAGTTTACTCAGGCGGTCGTCCCAGAACCGGTCGAAATAGCTGAACCAGTCGAGAACAGGAGCCATCCCCTGCGGTTCCAGTCGGTTGATACGTTCCCGCCCGCGTGTTTCGACCGTGATCAGGCCACCATCCGACAAGACAGTCAGGTGCTTTTTGACGGCGGCACGGGTCATATCGAACCGTTCGGTCAATTGAGCGATGGTCATGTCCTGCGCGGCGAGCATCTGAACGATGTCCCGGCGGGTTGGATCGGCCAGCGCACGAAATGCGTTTTGGGTTTGAGGCTGCATGTGCTTCACCATTCGTAATACCTTTTGGTATCATATTAATGCGGTACCAAATGGTATCATGTCAAGCCTGAAGTGGTTCTTGATTTTTGTTCACGAATTGTTCACATTCTCTAAATGACACTCGATCTGCAACCCGGACAAAAACTGGCCCGTGGCGTGGCCCGCCATTTGTCGGCGCATGGGTTTGTTTCAGTTGAAGAATTCGTGCCGATGCGCGGACTGCGCGTCGATGTTATGGGGCTGGGTCCTAAGGGCGAGCTTTGGGTGATCGAGTGCAAATCCAGTCGGGCAGATTATCAGTCCGATTCCAAATGGCAGGGCTATCTGGAGTGGTGTGATCGTTTCTTCTGGGCCGTCGATATCGACTTTCCAACCGATCTGCTGCCTGCGGAAGCCGGCCTGATCATCGCCGACGCTTATGACGCCGAGATTGTGCGCATGGCCCCCGAAGACAAGGTTGCCCCGGCGCGGCGCAAGAAGATGATCCAGAAATTCGCAACCGACGCTGCCCGCAGGCTACAAGCGCTGCGTGATCCCAGGATTTAAGCGATTAGCTTTGGACAGCGCGGGCGGCCTGAGCAGCAGCGCGAATTTCATCCGCGATTTCCTCGGCCTCTTCGGGATCGAAATCCATTGGGATTTCGATGTTATCTGCCTCGATGAACAGCCGCACCATGCCGTGATCAGTGGGCCCGATCTGCAGGTTTGCCTGAATGTCGCGTTCGGTATTGATGCCCATGTTCGCCTCCGGGACTAGGCGTTCGTGCTAACGCGCAAAGGGTTGAGAATCAAGCTGCCTTTGCGGTCTGATGAGGTATGGAAAATATTCAGATCAGACCCTTTCGCGCCACCGATGCACCCTGGCTGGTAGAGCAGCATGGTCGGTTTTACGCGCGCGACGAGGGGTTTGATTCCTCGTTCGGCGCTTTGGTGCAGAGCATTCTGGAGGAATTTGTGGCCAGCCATGATCCGACGTGTGAACGCGGCTGGATAGCGGAATCTGACGGCCAAAGACTTGGCAGCATATTCTGCGTCGCATTGGACGAACAAACCGCAAAACTACGGCTCTTTCTGTTGCTGCCCGAAGCACGGGGGAGGGGCCTGGGAAAACGTATGCTGGACACATGTATGGGCTATGCGCGTAGTGCAGGGTACGCGGAAATGCGGCTTTGGACCCACGAAAGTCACAGGGCGGCCTGCGCGCTGTATCGTGCGAATGGATGGCAGTTGCTGGACAGTAAGCCAGTGCATTCCTTTGGTGTCGATCTTGTCGAACAAAGCTGGAAAATTCAGCTTTAATCCTCTTGCATTCCTTGGACGCGTTCGGTACATCGCCCCTCACGAGTGCCGCCTTAGCTCAGTTGGTTAGAGCGCTGGATTGTGGATCCAGAGGTCCCCTGTTCAAGCCAGGGAGGCGGTACCATCCTAAATCATTGAAAATAATTAAAAAAACGGCATCCTGATTGCGCTGTGAGAAGGCTTGGTTTACTCGATGGTTTACACAAGCTTACTCAGCATGGTTTTGGTTATGCGTCATTAAGTTCATTGAAACGAAATTACTGTAGTTTCTAACACCCGGGGATCGTAGAACTTGTGTGTCCTGGGCGAGACAACGACATATTTCAAACTTGGATTTGCAAGCCTGCCATTTGCACGAATCAATTAGTGAAATCCCGCCATGGACCTTGGAGAATCAACTTTAGCGCGATACTGAATCGCCTAGGCGGAAGGTGACGCCACAATATATTGTGTTTGAAGGAAAACTATTTGCAATTTCCAGCAGTTCTATTAGGTGGTTGTAAAGACTTAACCTATAACTTAAGTCCAGAGGTAAGGAAGCAGTGACATTGGATGGGTTCGAGAGTTTTGGCAGCGGAAGCTTCTGCCCGGTTCTAGTTGCCCCTTCAGTCACTGAGTTCCTTGTTAAGGAAAATAAATCGGATAGGAGACATGTCGCGAAAATTGGTCAAATATTAGAGAAACTCTCTGTGTATGGGCCACTTCACTTGAACAACACCGAACAGTTCAAGCATGAGGGAAAATTTCCGACAGGTAATGTACGCGGAGGCGATGTCTCAGTTTACGTGGTCAAAGCTTTTCAGCTGCGGGTCTATGGCGGGCTCGTACGCAGAAATGGCAAGAGTATGTTCGTTTGCATCGAAGCCGCAAAGAAAAAGAAGAACCGCGCTGATCAGCAACAGTTGAAACGAGTGGCGCGTATTATTGGAGAGTTACAATGACCAGCTTGAATGAACTTCTGAAGCCTAACAGCAATGAAGAAGCGGAAGAGTTTGCGGTCGAAAATTTGTTGCTTTCGATCCAAATCGCTCTTCAGAAAGCTATGACGTCTAAAGGGTACAGCCAAAAGATGTTGGCTGACGCTTTGTCTGTGAGTGAAGCACGAGTCTCTCAAATGCTTTCCTCTGGAGGTAGCAATTTGACCCTGCGATCCGTGGGAAAAATTGCTCATGCCCTCGATCAGGTTTTCGAATTGGTCACGAAAGAAGAAGCTGAAGTGCTGCATACCAAACCCTCTCTGGCGCAAGATGTGCAAGTGAAATCGCTTATGAAGGCTCCGAGAAGGAAAGCGTGGAGTGATACCACCGCGAACGAAAACAGATTTCCGTTTGAAAAGGCCGCTTGACGAATGAGCAACGTAGTTACGAAGGAGAGCGTGAAACCGCTCTCCTTTTCGAGCCCTGATTTTGACAACGAGAAGTACAATCAAGTTGCAGTTGCGGCGAACTTGATGGAGTTGTCGTTGGTCAAGCAACGGTATGACATGAAGCCTGATGGGTTCTGGGAAGCAGAGGCAGAACCTCATAAATTAAAACAGCAATTTCTCGGCAAACCTAGTGGACATCGTCTCCACGAGGATAGTGGAGTTCTTGTTGGCGGATATGCGTGGAAAGCTGAAATCAAGTTTGGTCGCAAGAAGCTGTTGAAGCTGGATGCAGAGTACATGCTTGTCTATGATGGGTTGGAAACTTGCGATCCGGAATACGCAAAGCTGTACTTCAACAAGATCGCGCGCTTCACTTCATACCCCTATTTTCGTGCTTTGTTTGCATTGTCAGCGACTAATTCCAGCTTGGCGCTGGACCCTTTGCCTTCACTCAATGACCGTGTGGACTAGCTGACCCAACGCTATCTAGGTGCAGATTTCTCTAGCGAAGCACTCGCTAGAGGGCGCTATGAAGTCCGAGTTATGAATCTGCATCTCTGATCTCAAATTCATCTGTTTGGTCGACTTTGTTGAGTAAACCGGCCTTTGTTTCTAAACGATTTTTTGTCGATTGTGGATCCAGAGGTCCCCTGTTCAAGCCAGGGAGGCGGTACCATCTCCCTCAATATAGTCTGAAAAAACGTGCAAAATGTGCTGCTTAGAGCAGTGACTGATTTTGCTGTATTGTTGGCAGAGTTGACGGCTGGCGCGCCTGTGATTAGCGCGCCAGGTTCAATTTTAGCTTCATTTTGCTCCGCTTTTCTGCGGGCAGATGTCGGTTCAGGTGCTTATTCACGCGACCAAAGCTCCAGATGACCACAAGGGTCAGCAGGATAAAGTAGAAGGCCAGAATCGGATAGGGGATGAACGGGTTGAATGTTTTGTCCGCAAAATAGCCCGCATAGTACAGCGCATCGCCACGTTGCTGCCAGACCGGGAAGGCCGAGAAGAACACCAGCGTAGTGGCATGGAACAGGAAGATCGCCTCGTTCGTATAGGCGGGCCAGGCCAGCCGCAGCATGGTTGGCCACACGATGCGGCGGAAACGCGCCCAGCCGGTCATGCCATAGGCGTCAGCAGCCTCGATATCACCCTTGGGGATCGACCGCAGCGCGCCATAGAAGATCTCGCCGGAATAAGCAGCGGTGTTGAAGAACAGCACGATCAGTGCGCCAAGCCAGGCCGAGGTGAGCGCGTCGAGGAACGGATAGCTTTGCTTCAGCGACAGGAAGAAGAAATAGGCGAAGAAGAACTGGATAAACAGCGGTGAGCCTCGGAAAAGGAAGATGAACCATTCCGCCGGCTTACGCAGCCACTTATTCGTGGAAGCTTTGCCCATGGCAAGCGCGGTGGCCAGAAAGAAACCGGTCACCAGCGCCATGATCCCGAAATAGATGTTCCAGATCATGCCCGAGCCGATCAGGGTAAACTGCTCGCACAGGGTGAAATCGTTCCGCGGCAGTAGACGCTCGCCAATCCCGATCGAGCGCAGGCCGTAGTCCTGGATCGTTTGCAAGCAGCTCATGCGGTGGTCTCCTTGCGCAGCAGCTCTCCGCCCGAGGTTGCCTGGCCATGGGACAGGCGGCGCATCAGCTTTTCCAGACCGATTTCCGAGACGCGGGTCATGCCCAAGTAGAACACCAGAAGGGCTAGGAAGTACCACATGCGCCAGTCGCCATGCGGGTATTGGGTGAATTTCGGGTTCTTGTAACCGCCCAGTTCACGCGCCCAATAAACGATGTCTTCAATGCCTAGCAGGAACAGTAGCGGTGTGGCTTTGATCAGCACCATCCAAAGGTTCGACAGGCCGGGCAGGGCGTAAACCCACATTTGCGGCACCAAAATGCGCCAGAAGGTCTGGCGACGGGTCATCCCATAGGCCTCGGCCGTTTCCAGCTGAGTGCGAGGGACAGCGCGCATACCGCCAAACAACACGTTCGCGGCAAAGGCGCCGAAAACGATAGAGAACGTTATGACGGCCAGAAAGAAGCCGTAAGTTTCGTGTACCCATTCAGGGGCACTGCCCAGGGGCAGCTTGGCGGCCTGACAGACGATAAAGTCATTGCCCTGTCGGATCGGGTCAGTCCATTCCGGACACAGTATCTGGTGACGGGTCCATTCGAATGCCTGATCCAGCGCGATCACGAAGAACATAAAAAAGGCAATATCCGGCACGCCGCGCACAATCGCGATATAGCCCTTGCCCAGCAGGCTGAGCGGCAAGAAATGCGACCTGGCAGCCATTGCGCCCATAAAGCCAAAACCTAGTGCCACCGGCGCAGTAATAGCCAGCAACAGCAAGACCTTGAAGAAGGACAGGTAGAACACCCAATGCACACCGTTGGTCAGATAACACGAGAACCAACGGAACGTGCCGAGTGTTTCGGGATCAGTGCAGAACGAGAAAATGGCGGGCCTCTTTGACTGGCAAGGGCGCATGGGCGGCGCGCCCAAAGATCAGGCGCGCCGCTGAATGTAAGATCAGAAGGTCGAGGACACTTCCCACTTGGTGATCAGTTCGTTCAGGCTGCCGTCGTCCTTCATGGACTGGATGGCGGAGTTGAACTTTTCTTTCAGTTCACCGTCGGACTCACGGATGCCCATGCCGACGCCACCGCCCAGCGGAACTTCGTCGCCAACAAAGACTAGACCCGAGCCATCTTCGGTGAAAGGCACCAGGAAGGATTTGTCTGCCAGAACTGCATCCGCTTCACCACCGCGTACGGCGGCAATGGTTTCTTCCGGGCTTGCGAACTCAACCAGAGTCGCACCGGAATCAGCAACGTAACCCGCCTGAATGGTGCCGGTCTGCGCTGCGATCACGCCGCCTGTCAGGTCAACGCCGTCGGACATGGCAATATAGGCCGACGGATCCGGCGGGGTGTAGTTGTGGGTGAAGTCGATGACCTCATCACGCTCGTCGGTGATCGACATGCCTGCGATGATTGCATCATAGTTACCCGACACCAGGTTCGGAATGATCGAATCCCAGTCGTTCTTGACCCATTCGCATTCCAGGTCGGCGCGCTTGCACAGCTCGTCGCCCAGCTCACGCTCAAACCCGTCGATCTCGCCTGCGTCATTGACGAAGTTCCACGGCGCATATGCGCCTTCCGTGCCCAGACGGACGGTGTCCGCCATGGCCATTCCAGCGCTCAGCGCCAGGGCTGCAGTGGTCAGAATCAGTTTTTTCATTGGATACTCCCCAGTTTGTTTTCTGTCCTGAAGTTAAGCCGCCTGAGTGGCGGATAGAAAGCCCCGAAGCCGTTCGGATTCGGGGGACGTAAAGATATCTTCCGGCAGGCCCTCTTCTTCGATCAAGCCTTGATGCAGGAACACGACGTGGCTTGAGATGTCGGCCGCCATTTTCATGTCGTGGGTCACGATGATCATGGTGCGCCCTTCTGCGGCCAAATCCTTGATCACTTTGATCACTTCCTGTTCCAATTCCGGATCCAGTGCCGAAGTGGGTTCGTCGAACAACAGCGCCTCGGGCTCCATGCACAGGCCGCGGGCGATGGCTGCGCGCTGTTGCTGACCACCCGAAAGCTGCGCCGGGTAGACATCGCACTTATCACCAATGCCAACCTTCGCCAGATATTTGCGGGCGCTATCCTCGACCTCTTGCGGGTCGCGGCCCAGAACGGTTACCGGGGCCTCCATCACGTTTTGCAGGATGGTCATATGGGCCCACAGGTTGAACTGTTGAAACACCATCGACAGGTTGGTGCGGATGCGCATCACCTGTTTCGGGTCGGCGGGGCGGCGATGGTGAAGGTCTCCAGCCCAGCGTACGGGTTCACCCTTGAACAGAATCTCGCCCTGCTGGCTGTCTTCCAACAGGTTGCAACAGCGTAACAGTGTGGATTTGCCCGACCCGGACGATCCGATAAGCGAAACCACATCCCCGCGTCTTGCCGTAATATCGACCCCTTTCAGCACTTCGAGATGGCCGAAACTTTTGTGGAGGTTTTTGATTTCGATAACGGGAGTGGAATCTGTCACGGGTGGCCCATGTGTTGTCGGTGTTGGTGCGGTAATAGGGCGCAAAAATCGGGGCAATGCAATGCGCAATTGACATCATCGGGTGCTGAAACCGTCAAATTGACCAAACGTATTGACCAAAATGGTCAGCGATTGGGTCAGATGACATATTCCCTGGCCGGATTGGGGACTGACAAATAGTCCTCGGCCGGGACGGTTATCAGGCCGCGAAGATGCAACAAGTCGCGATCTTGCGGGTTAAGTTCGTTAATTGCTGCACGAACGGCGCGGGCGATGCCCGGCGCATCCTGCCCGTTGGCAGTGATATAGGGCAGGGCGGGTGTCGGCGGCGTCGTTCCAGCTTCGCGCAGGGGCGCGCCAAGGTCGGAATGCGTCTTGAGCAATTCCCAGGTCAAAGCATCCAACGCCGCGTAATCAGCCTGGCCATCGGCCACAGCGTTGGCAGAACGCGCATGCCCACCCGTTTCAAGTATGGTTTTGGGGCACTGGTTGAGCGCCTCCAGATGAACCATTGGCGCCGCCCAACCCGATTGCGACAGGGGTTCATTAAAGGCAAACGTGCCGTCCGAAAGTTCCAGCAGATCGCGCGTATCATTTTTCCGGGCCACAAAAACCGAGCGGTAATAACCGGGCGGGCACCCCTCAAGCCCATAGTCCGGGGTGCCGACCAGCTGTACGTTACCATGTAGGCGGGTGCGGTAAGGCATGCCGCAGGTCTGGGAAAAGGTCAGGTCGGGGTGTTGCCATACATCCCAGAAATCGGTGCCTCGCGTTAGCTGATCCGGGCCAAAGCCCAGGTGATCGCGAATCGACGCCCAAAACCGATCATTCGCAGGCTGCAATGCGGGCATGTCATACATGCCCAGCATCGCGATCACGACTTAGCGGCCTTTTGACGTGCCAGGGCGGAATCTACGTCACTGACGCCCAGCAGGCTGACCACCAGCCGCAACAGCGAATCCTCTTCGCCCGAGCGCTGCCCGTCGGCCAAAGCGACGGACCACATCGCCTGCACCACTGCCAAACGGTCGTCATAGGCCACGGCCTCTTTGATCGCGCGAGTAAAGCGGACGGTGTCGGGGGCCTCAGACTCAAGGTCTTCGGCGCGGGCGCGCAGGGCGGCGGCCTCGAACGGGGACAGGCCATAACGTTCGGCCGAAATCTTGTCGATTCGGGCCATCTCGGTATCGGCATAGTCGTTGTCGGACCTGGCGATGCGCACCAGCAGGGCCGTCAGGGCCAGACGGGCATCATCATCGGCAAGTGGGTCGGGGGCGGGCTGTGTCAGCCGGGACAGGAAATCACTAAACATGGGTTAGATATAGACGGGGCTTAATGCTCTTCCAAGGTTCTTTGAACACGCTCGCGGGCGGTCTGGCTGTCATTGAAACTAAGGCCCATGGCGATGCGCGCCTCTTCCACGATCTTAATCTCACCTTCGTCTGTGTCGCCATCGGCCAGAACGACCTCCCATAGGGCGTCCAACGCGGCAAGGCGTTCGTGAAGGTCGGTGGTTTCGCGGATCAGCTTGCCGAATGTGTCCGTCTCAGGTGCAGCGGCGTGCAGCTTTTCGCAGGTCGCGCGAACCTTGGCAGCTTCGATCGCATTATGCTGATAGAGCCGCGCCAGGATTCGGTCGATCAGGCTGATTTCCTCGAGCTTATAGTCGCGATCCGCCTGCGCCACACGCACCATAAGCGCACCCAATGCCAGCTCGGCATCCGGGTCAGGCAGTTTATCGTGCTGCGGTGGGCGAAAAGCCTGAAAGAATTTCTTCAACATGCGCTTAGGTTATTCCATATTTTGTGGGCCGCCAAGCACAGACCACCCGTCATAGGCAGAATGGTCGCAAGACTGTCGGATTTGGCAGAAACACGCTGAGCGTGATTTGCCTGTGGATGGATCAACCCGACTGCAGCACCTGTTTTGCTTGCTCTTGCAGCCAGCATAGCATCTGCCGATAGGGGACAGGGCCATAGCTGACCCGCGCCACGCCCAGTGACGCCAGAGTGGCCGTATCGGGGGTGCCGGGCAGGGCAATAATGTTGACGGGCAACTCGGTCGATTCGCAGAGCCGAGCGATCAGCCCTTCGTCTTTGAGACCCGGCGCAAAGAACCCGCTGGCCCCGGCATCGGCATAGGCCTTGGCCCGTGCGATCGCATCGTCCAACATCGAATTGTCATGAGTATCAGGCTTGGCTTTCAGAAATATATCCGTTCGGGCATTGATGAAGGCCGGGATACCAGCAGCATCGCAGCCTTCACGCATCGCACGAACGCGCGCTTCCTGCGTTTCAATGTCGTAAAGGTCGCTCGTGCCAACGATCTGGTCCTCAAAATTAAAACCGATGACACCGGTTTCCAGCGCAAGTCGAACATTGGCGGCGACACCCAGCACATCTTCGGCATAGGCACCTTCGAAATCCAGTGTCACGGGAAGGTCTACCGCTGCAACGATCCGGCGTGCATTGTCCAGGGCGGAATCCAGTGAGATTTTCTGCCCGTCCCCGAACCCCTGCGCCATTGCGACCGGAGCACTCCCGGTTGCAATCGCCTTGGCACCCGCATCGCGCACGGCCCCAGCGCTGCCCGGATCCCAGATATTGTACAGGATGACCGGCTCGCCCTTTTTGTGTAGGGCGGCGAATTCTTCTGCTTGGGTATTCTGGTTGGTCATGCCGGTCTCCTGTCGCTGCTATGGCGGCAGTTAACCGTGCAAACCGTCGGCGCGTAAAGATGTTTCGCGCCGACCTACACAATACAGTGATTTGTCCGAGGTCAGACCAGCCGCGAGCTGTCCTTGGCCGCGCGCACAAAGTCGCGAAACAGTGGGTGGGGGTCAAACGGTTTGGATTTCAATTCGGGGTGATACTGCACACCAATGAACCAAGGGTGATCTGACCATTCGACAATCTCGGGCAACCGGCCATCCGGTGACATGCCCGAAAAGTTGAGGCCTGCCTTTTCCAGCTTTTCGCGGTACTTGATGTCGACTTCATAGCGGTGACGGTGACGTTCTTCGATATTGGTGCCACCATAAACTTCGGCCACTTTCGAGCCCTCGGCCAGTACCGCGTCATAGGCGCCCAAACGCATGGTGCCGCCCTTGTCGTCACCGACTTTGCGTTCGACCTTGTGGTTGCCCTGCACCCATTCTTTCAGGTGGTAAACTACCGGTTCGAAACGCTTTTTACCGGCCTCATGGTCGAATTCCTCGGACCCGGCTTCGGTGATCCCCGCCGCATTTCGCGCAGCCTCGATCACGGCCATCTGCATGCCCAGACAGATGCCCAGGTAGGGCACCTTGTGTTCACGCGCATATTGCGCCGCCTTGATCTTGCCTTCGGTGCCGCGCTCGCCAAATCCACCCGGCACAAGGATCGCGTGGAAGCCTTCCAGATGCGGGGCGGCGTCTTCGGTATCGAACACCTCGGCATCAACCCATTCGACCTTGACCTTGACCCTGTTGGCCATGCCGCCGTGGGTCAAAGCCTCGGCAATCGATTTATAGGCATCTTCCAGCTGCGTGTATTTGCCCACGATGGCAACCTTCACTTCGCCCTCGGCGTTGTGGATGCGGTCGCTGACGTCTTCCCATTTGGTCAAATCGGGCTTGGGGGCCGGGCTGATCTGGAACGCATCCAACACGGCCTGATCCAAACCTTCGCGGTGATAAGCCAGAGGAGCGTCATAGATGGTCGAAAGGTCCTGCGCCGCAATCACGCTGTCGGGGCGCACGTTACAGAACAGTGCCAGCTTTTCGCGTTCTTTGGTCGGGATCGGGCCCTCGGACCGGCAGACCAGAATGTCAGGCGCCAAACCGATCGAGCGCAGTTCCTTGACTGAGTGCTGCGTCGGTTTGGTTTTCAACTCGCCAGACGCCTTGATGTAGGGCAGCAAAGTCAGGTGCATGAACAGGCACTGACCACGGGGTTTGTCTTGGCTGAACTGACGGATGGCTTCAAAAAAGGGCAGGCCCTCGATATCGCCGACGGTGCCACCGATTTCACACAGCATGAAATCAACTTCATCCTCGCCAATGGCGATGAAATCCTTGATCTCGTTTGTGACGTGCGGGATCACCTGAATGGTCTTGCCGAGGTAGTCGCCACGGCGTTCCTTTTCCAGCACGTTGGAATAAATCCGGCCGGAGCTGACCGAGTCGGTCTTGCGGGCTGCCACGCCGGTGAAACGCTCATAGTGGCCCAGGTCTAGATCAGTCTCAGCCCCGTCATCGGTGACGAATACTTCGCCGTGTTCGAAGGGCGACATCGTGCCGGGGTCAACGTTCAGATAGGGGTCCAGCTTGCGTAAACGCACCGAGTATCCCCGGGCCTGCAACAGCGCGCCCAAAGCCGCCGAAGCCAGTCCTTTGCCCAAGGACGAAACCACACCACCAGTGATGAAAATAAAACGCGCCATGTTTTTCGGCTGCTCCCGTGAGACGTCAATATCAGCTGCCCGGCGGCTTCGAAAAACCGCTGCATCACGGGACTTCACGTATAAAGGATTCGCGCCAATAGCGCAAGAGAACCGCAAGATGCTGTTGCAGCTCTCTTTCAGATTTCTAGGTTTTGTGGATCAGTTGGCCTGAGGAATCAGAGGCGCGTTGTCGCCCTGCGCCGGAGGCAACAGATCATCCGCCGACGGAACCGCCGGGGTGCTTTCTTCGGTTGCCGCGGGTGCCGGAACGCCCAAACGGTCAATAACCGAGCTGCCCGAAGACTTCTGAGCCGCCAAAATCGTCAGCGTGATCGAGGTCACGATAAAGCAGGCTGCCAGAATCCAGGTCACCTTGCCCAAAGCGGTCGCTGCCGCGCGACCTGTCATGGCGCCACCGCCGCCACCGCCCATACCAAGGCCACCGCCTTCGGACCGCTGCATCAGAACAACGGCAATCAGGCCCAGGGCCAAGAGGAGGTGGATGATGAGAACGACGTTTTCCATGGTGTTCCTGTACAGCGTGGCGTGTATCGCGTGGTACTTATGCAAGTTTGCCTTCGGGGGCAAGGGATGAGTTGGCATCACGAAAGGTGATATTTCAGATCACAGCAAAGGGACTGGACAGGCGGATGATCCGTAACGCAGGCTGCGGCCATGCCTCATGACGATCACGACCACCCGCACGCCCTGTTGCCGCCCGATCCCGCGCTTCGAGTTAAAGCGCTTGAGACGATTCTGACCCGTAAGGGCCTGATCGACCCGGCGGCGCTGGATGAGATTATCGACACATATCAAAACAAGATCGGTCCGCAAAACGGTGCGCGCGTTGTCGCGAAGGCGTGGTGTGATCCTGTGTTCAAGAAAGCCCTACTTGCGGACGCGACGTCTGTTGTCGCTGATCTTGGGTTTTATGGGCGGCAGGGTGAACACATCGTGGCGGTCGAGAATACGCCGGAACAGCACAACATGGTCGTATGTACATTGTGCAGTTGCTACCCTTGGCCTTTGCTGGGTATTCCACCGGGCTGGTACAAGTCCGACGCCTACCGCGCTCGAGCGGTACGTGAGCCGCGCAAGGTCTTGGCCGAATTCGGTGTCGAATTGCCGCCAGAATCATCCGTTCGGATATGGGATTCGACCGCAGAAATACGTTACCTCGTGCTTCCCATGCGCCCGGAAGGCTCAGAACGGCTGGGCGAAGAGGACCTTACCGTGCTCGTCACCCGTGACAGTATGATTGGAACGGGCCTGCCCAAGGTGCCGTCATGACCCGTGTTCATGATATGGGTGGTCGGTTTGGGGACGGTCCGATTAAGCCCGAGGCCGAAAGCGCCCCGGTCTTTGCCGAAGACTGGCATGGCCGCGCCTTGGCCGTAACGCTAGCCGCCGGATTTCTGGGCCAATGGAATATCGACGTTTCGCGCCACGCGCGCGAAAGGCTGTCGCCCAAGGACTACGCGCGATTCTCCTATTATGAAAAGTGGATATCCGGCCTGGCCGATCTGCTGGTCGAGAAGGGGGTGCTGACCTTGGATGATTTGTCGGGCGCGGACACCGACGACCCACACCCCTTGGCAGCCCGTGTTTTGAAGGCCGGAACCGTCTCAGGAGCGTTGGCAAAAGGCGGGCCAGCAGATAGGCCTTCAGATGTGCCGGTACGATTCGAGCTCGGGCAGAATGTCCGCACTGTGGATCCGTCGGCCAATCGCCTGGTGAATGGCGGCCATACGCGGCTACCTACCTATGCGGCAGGCGCAAACGGCCGAATTTTACGGCTGCACGGTACGCATGTGCTGCCAGATTCAAATGCGCATGGTCTGGGCGAAGCACCAGAGCCCTTGTATGCGGTGGCGTTTGCCGCGTCCGAGTTGTGGGCTGACCCGGAACATCCCAAGGACGTGGTCGTTCTGGACCTGTGGCAAAGCTATCTGGAGCCCGCATGAGTTCCTGTTCAACACATTCCGCGCCAGAGCCTGTTTTTGCCGTACCCTGGCATGCGCAGGTCTTCGCGGTGACCGTTGCGTTAAATGAGGCTGGACGATTCGACTGGTCCAAGTGGGCAGAACGGTTTTCACAGACGCTGAAATTGCACGGATTGGACAAGGAATTGGACGGCGGGGATGATTATTTCCACGCTTGGCTGGAGACCTTGGAGCAATTGTTGATCGAACAAGGTTCGGCTGCACCGGGTGACATTCAAAGCATAAGAAATGCTTGGGAAGAGGCCTATCTGACGACGCCACACGGTCAGCCAGTGCATTTGGCGGTAAGCGAATAGGCGCGCGCTTCCCCCAAGATGTTTGAGGCCGGATGAACAGGGGAGCCATTCTTCATCTGGTCGAAAATACACCACCGGAGGCACCGCGCATTGCGCGGTTCTCATCTGCGGCGAATTACCGGTTTCCCTGCCGCTTTGACCCCGCTATATGAGCCGAGTTTGATAATTCAGCGCAAAAGGACCGGATATGGCCAATGTGGTTGTTGTCGGCGCCCAGTGGGGTGACGAAGGAAAAGGCAAGATCGTCGACTGGCTCAGCGAACGGGCAGACGTGATCGCGCGTTTTCAAGGCGGGCATAATGCCGGTCATACGCTGGTCATTGATGGCGAAGTTTATAAGCTGCATGCCTTGCCGTCAGGCGTCGTACGAGGTGGCAAGCTGAGTGTCATTGGCAATGGTGTTGTGCTGGACCCGTGGCACCTGATCAAGGAAATCGGAACCATCCGGGCGCAGGGCGTCGATATCTCGCCTGAGACACTGATGATCGCTGAAAACACGCCACTGATACTGCCAATTCATGGTGAACTAGACCGTGCACGGGAAGAAGCAGCCAGCAAGGGCACCAAGATCGGGACCACCGGTCGGGGTATCGGCCCGGCTTACGAAGACAAGGTTGGGCGCCGGTCTGTACGCGTTGCTGACCTGGCAGATGAAGCAACGCTTGAGGCGCGCGTGGATCGTGCGCTGCAACACCACGACCCGCTGCGCAAGGGGCTTGGCATCGAGCCCGTTGATCGGGACGCGCTGATTGCCCAACTGAAAGAGATCTCGCCGCAAATCCTTCCGTTTGCCGCTCCTGTCTGGAAGGTGCTGAACGAAAAGCGCAAGGCCGGCAAGCGTATCCTGTTTGAAGGGGCGCAAGGCGCGTTGCTGGATATTGATTTCGGCACCTATCCCTTTGTGACCTCGTCCAACGTGATTGCAGGACAGGCGGCGACTGGTGTGGGTATCGGTCCGGGATCGATTGATTTCGTTCTAGGAATCGTCAAAGCCTACACGACCCGCGTGGGTGAAGGCCCGTTCCCGACCGAATTGGATGACGCGGATGGTCAGCGCCTTGGTGAGCGTGGGCACGAGTTTGGCACAACCACCGGGCGCAAGCGTCGCTGTGGGTGGTTCGACGCCTGTCTGGTACGTCAGACTTGTGCGACCAGCGGTGTGAACGGTATCTCGCTGACCAAACTGGACGTCTTGGATGGGTTTGAGACACTGAAAATCTGCGTGGGATATGAGCTGGACGGTGAGCGTCTGGACTATCTGCCCACCGCAGCTGATCAGCAGGCCCGTTGTAAGCCAATCTACGAAGAAGTGCCGGGGTGGAGCGAATCCACCGAAGGCGCACGCAGCTGGGCCGATCTGCCTGCCAACGCGATCAAATACGTACGTCGCGTCGAAGAGCTGATCGAGTGTCCCGTGGCCCTTCTGTCCACTAGCCCGGAGCGGGACGACACCATTCTGGTGACCGACCCGTTTGCCGACTGATGAGCGATAACGGCAAATCCGGTCTGAGCTACAAAGCCCGGCGGCGCTGGTCGCTGGTGCTGCTGTTGATTGGGCTTCCCATCTATATCGTGGCGGTTGTGACGGTGGTGAACTGGCTCGACCGTCCGCCCATCTGGTTGGAACTGCTGGTCTATGTTGGTTTGGGCATCGTGTGGGCGCTGCCGTTCAAATTTGTCTTCAAAGGTGTTGGCAAAGAAGACCCAGAGCAAAACTCGGATTGATCACCGGCAATTCAGGTGATGATGAGAAAAGGGCCAGAGAAACCTCTGGCCCTTTTTCTATTGTACTGGTTCGGGGCTTACCCCGCGGCGCGCTCGTCATCCGGGCGGAACCCGATCTGGGTCGAGGCCGCGAAACGCCCGCCGCCCGCTTTTTCAATCTTGCCATCGCGCAGCAGCTGACCGAAGGACCGCAGGCTTTCTTCGCGGTTGAAGTCATTTTGCTTGAGCGAGCGGATTTTGTTCATTAGCTGCGGGCGCGAAAACTGTTCCTGACCTTCGATAAAGGACAGGTACGCGGCGGCAGCCTCAAGCAAGTCGGGTAGGGACTGCGCGCCCTGTTCCTGCGCGAACAGAGCAAAGCCACCTTCCTCGGGTGTTTCGTCTTCGGCTTCAGTTTCGGATTTGACGCGGCGAGGGGTAACTGGTCCGGCGTCCACGGTTTGATTATCGATGCGCTGTTCAGCGACCAGCTTAAGCGGGGCTGCATCGTCACTGCTGGGGCGCATGCTGGTGACCTGAATTTCCGGGCGGCGCGGGCTGACAACCGAGGAAAGATCTCCACGATAGCCCTGTTCCTCACTGTCCTGTGCTGTGGCCTTACCGTCGCCACGTTCAGCTTCGGTTGCGGCGACGGCCGCCCGCAGATGCGTGTAGGCCTCGCGCTGATCGCTGGTGTCCGGGTCGTTCAACTGTTCGCCGGCCTTATCCATCAGGCGCGATACGTCCCGATCCAGATCTGACGTTTCAGTGTCTGTATTGGCCGAGCGTTTTGCCAGTACAGCTTCCACGCTTGAAATCTCTTCCAGCAGGTCGACTTCATCCTCTTCCGTCAACACACCTTCGTCGGTGGCTTCGACGACGTCTTCATCTGCACCGGCGTCGTCGAGAATGTTGGCTTCCTCTTCAGAATCGCTTTTCGCAATGTCTTCAAGGTCCGAGAACAGCACGTCGGATGTGTCTTCCTCTTCTGCTTCGGTCTGGTCTTCAGATGTCGCGTCCAACACCTCTGAATCCAGATCCTCGGCTTCGACTTCCAGCGCAGGGGCTTCGGATTCTTCGATCTGAGGCATCTCAGCCTCGGCTACTTCTGTTTCCGGTGCTTCCTCTTGCGTTTCGACGTGTGCGCTGGCCTCGCTTGTGTCGTCCAGATCAGCGGGGTCAAGCGAACCGGCTGCGAAGGCGGCAGCCACTGCATCAGACGGAGCGGCGCTTTTCATCAAGGTCGTGTCTTCGTCTTCCGTGTAGATGACCGAGTTTTCTTCGGAGTGAGAGACAACGGCCCGGATGCGCTGCAACTTGGCGGCAATACTGTCAGCGGCAGGTGCCGGGGCATCTTCTACGGTTTCCGCGTCAGAAAAAACGGGCTGAGAAGAGGGCGGCGTGTCGATAACATTCAATCCCGGAGCGCTGGCGGCAGGTTGGGGGGATGGAGCGTTTTCTTCGGTTGCGCGGATCAGCAGGCCAGAGTCGTTCTGACTGGCTTCGACCCTGCGGGATGCGTCACGCTGCGCGATCCGTGTCAGCATTTCGGTGTCAGGCTGTGGGGGTTCAGAACCAAAGTAGCGATCATCAGCCGCAAGGTCGCGGAAGTATTCAGCAATCGCTTTCATCGTTTCAAAGGAATCATCAAAGCCTTCCAAAGTGCACGAGAAGGTTCCATAAGAAACGGTCAAAACCTTGTTATTCTGTACCATCAGACGCACGTCCTCTACAAACTACAAGAGCCACCCACCCAATAGAGGGCACACCTATGGCTCGATACTCTCTGCATGAACCTACCATTTTGTGGTCTCAATGTGTCCAAATCCGGGAAAAATGATCAATCTTAAAAAAAATCAGTCGATTGTACGGTCTGAGGAGCCAATCGCGGTGGTCGGAGGCGGAGAAATCGGTCCCGAAGACCTAAATTTGGTGCTGATTCGCGTCAATACCGTCGTTGCCGCAGATGGCGGAGCGATCCCGCTGATGGATTCGGGGCGGATGCCGGATGCGGTTATCGGTGATTTTGATTCGCTCAGCAGCGCCTATCGCGACCGGATTCCGGCAGACCGATTATTTCCGATCCGCGAGCAGGACAGCACGGATTTCGACAAGACCCTGCGCAGTGTCGAGGCACCGCTGGTGTTGGGTGTCGGGTTTCTGGGCGGGCGGTTGGATCACCAGTTGGCAGTGCTGAGCGCGTTGATCCGGCTTCAGGATCGTCCCTGCATTTTGTTAGGGGAACATGAAGTCGTGTTCCACGCCCCACCGCGGATCGCTTTTGACCTTTCACCCGGCGATGTGGTTTCGCTATTTCCGACTCAGAGGGTAACGGGGCGCAGCCGTGGGTTGGAATGGCCTATTGATGATCTGGTGTTAGAGCCGAGCGGTCGCGTCGGGACCTCCAATCGCGCGTTGGCTGATGTGGAACTGGAGGTGGACGGGCCCGGCCTTTTGGTCATGGTTCCGCGCAACGCCTTGGATCAGATCATGCAGGCGTTTCTGTCGGGGCGGACCGAGCGTTGGCCCGCTCGTGCAGAATGACGTAAAGGCCCGCGGCGATGGTGATGGCTATGCCGATGGCCGCAATCCCGTTGGGCAGGTCATGAAATACGAGCCAGCCGAACAGGGTGGCCATTGGAATTTCCAGGTATTGCATCGGGGCCAGCGTCGCCGAAGGCGCAAAGCGTAGCGACCATGTCATCAACAGATGCGCGACAGTGCCCAGCAGCCCGATTGCGATCAGCAAAAGGTGAATGTCCGGGGGCGGTAAGATCAGCGATACGGCCCAACTGCCGCCGATTGTTCCGGCCATCAGAACTGGCAGCATTAGGATTATAGCCATCATGCCCGATGCCGCTTGTAGGGCGATTGGGTCTGTATTTTTGGCGATCTGGCGCGTCACCAGCATGAACAGGGAAAAGAGCAAAGCTACCACAAGCGGTAGCAGGGCTGCGGCCCCCACTTGTACAAAGCTGGGCTGAATGACCAGCAAGGTCCCAACAAAGCCAACGGCGCAGGCTATCAGGCGGCGTGGGCCAACGGTTTCCTTCAGTATGTATTTGCCCAGGATCAACATGATGAACGGCATGACAAAGACGATGGCGATCGCGTCGGCCAGCGGCAGGAAAAGCAGTGAGCTGAACATGGCTGAGAGAGCGAGGATATGCAGAACCGTGCGAATAAATGTCAGCCACAGGATACGGCCACGCATGCGCAGTGATCGGCCGGTCAGTACGGCCAGCGGGATCAGCACAAGTGCCTGAACAGCAAAGCGGACAAAGACTAGCATGCCGATAGGCGTGGTTTCCGCCAACAGCTTTGCCATCGCGTCGCCCATCGGCGCGATGATGCAAAAGCCAAGCATCAGGACGATGCCAAAGACTGGACGATCCTGTGTCATACAGGCGACGCTACGGGGTTTGTCGCCCTGTGGAAAGCGTCTAGGGCAGGGGTTGAACCTTGGTATAGTCTGGACCGATGCAAGTGGGCAGGCCGTCACCCAGTTTCAGCCAGTTCAGCTTTTCCTCATGCGCCACGTGCAAAGTTGGCTCCAACTGGTTCGGGTCTTCCAGTGTTGCCACGTACAGATGCAGCACGTCCGACATGGCTTGTGATCGGAATGATATCGGAGTGCCGCAATTGGGGCAGAAACTGCGGGTGACACCGGGCGACGAGGCAAAGGTTTTCGGCTCGTCCCTGGTCCAGCGCCACTGGCCGTCGCGCACGCCGAAATAAGTGGTCATCGGCGCGGCACATTGGCGTCTGCAGCTGTCGCAATGGCAGGTGACACAGGACAGGACCGGAGGCGTAACCTCATACCGGATGGTGCCGCACAAACAATGTCCCCGCATGGTATCCCCCCTTATTGCGGCATCAGCAGTTGGGTACGTTCACCGCCAGACCGCCCAAAGACGTTTCCTTGTATTTCTCGTGCATATCATGGCCGGTCTGGCGCATGGTTTCGATCACGGAATCCAGCGGCACAAAGTGTTTCCCGTCACCACGCAACGCCAGCGATGCCGCTGAAACGGCTTTGATCGCCGCCAGTCCGTTGCGTTCGATACACGGAACCTGCACCAGCCCGGCAACCGGGTCACAGGTCATGCCCAGATGATGCTCCAACGCGATTTCGGCTGCGTTTTCAACTTGTTCCGGCGTACCGCCCATGACGGCGCACAGGCCCGCCGCAGCCATTGCGGACGCACTTCCAACCTCGGCCTGACAGCCCGCCTCAGCGCCCGAGATCGAAGCGTTATATTTCACCAGTCCGCCAATGGCGGCGGCGGTCAGCAGGAAGTCCTCGATATGGCTTTCCGACGCGCCGGGCACGTGATCAAGGTAATAGCGCAGCACCGAAGGCATCGTGCCTGCCGCGCCGTTGGTCGGGGCAGTTACGACCTGCCCACCGGCGGCGTTTTCCTCGTTCACCGCCATGGCATAGACACTCATCCAGTCATTGATGGTATGCGGCGCGTTCAGGTTCATGCCCCGCTCGGCCAGCAGAGCATCGTGAATGCCCTTGGCGCGGCGTCGCACGTTCAGGCCACCGGGCAAAATGCCGTCAGTATTTAGCCCGCGTTCGATGCAATTGTTCATAACTTCCCACAGACGCGCAGTGCCCTTGGCAAAGCTGTCGGCACAGCCGCGCGCGATTTCGTTCTCGCGCTTCATCTGAGCGATGCTTTTGCCGCTGGTCTTTGCCATCTCAAGCATTTCGGCGGCGGATTTGAACGGGAATGGGACCGGGTCGCCCTCGTCGGTTGCCTTGCCTTCGGCCAGTTCCTCTTCGGTCAGGACAAAACCACCGCCGACCGAGTAGTAAACCTGCCGCAGGATCACATCGCCTTGTGCGTCGGTGGCCATCAGGATCATGCCATTGGCATGGCCGGGCAGGTTGTTGTCATAGTCAAAGATCAGATCGGTCTTTGGATTGAACTGAAGCGTCGGCAACCCTTCGGGTGTGACCGAATGCGTTTCGGAAATCTCGGCCAGCGCGGCCTCGGCCTTATCGTTATCGTAGGTGTCAGGCACGAACCCGGCCAGTCCCAGAATGGTGGCGCGGTCGGTGGCGTGGCCGACGCCGGTAAAGGCCAGCGACCCGTGGAGTGACCCACGCAGCCCCGCAAATTCGAACGGGGACGCGCGCATCATGTCCAGAAAACGCGCGGCGGCCACCATCGGCCCCATGGTATGAGACGAAGACGGGCCGATGCCCACTTTGAACATATCGAAGACAGATAGAAACATATCAGGTAGCTGAGCCTTCTTCAGGTGTAGCGTAACGTGGTGAAGTGAACGGCGTAACCCCCAACCCCTCAGCCGCGATGGCGGCTTGAGTTGCGGGGCGAGATTCCAACCGTGTCAGGATGTCTTGCAGATGGGGCGTGTCCCTGAGCTGAAACCAGCTGCGATCCGCGCTGGCGGGGTACAGCGCCATCCAGCGCATTTGACACGCCAGATAAAAGCTTAATACCGATGGGGTGTCGGCCTGCAGCCAATCCGGCGCTTTCTGGGCTTCGGCATCCAGTACCCGCAGATGTTGACGCAGGCGCGGGCGGATGCCTTCACGCAGGGTCTCGGCCTGCGCGGGGTCGATGTACTTTTCGGCATAGAAAAGAACGCGCAGATCGGCGTGCAGCGTGTTGGACGCAAAAAAAAGCCATTTCAGAAATGCTGCCCGATCCGGGCTGTTGGGGGCAGGGGCCAGTTGCTTGCGCGTATCCGCCAGCCACAACAAAATGGCTGCCGTTTCAAAGATCGGTCCTTGCGGGGTGTCCAGCACAGGGATCAATCCATTCGGGTTCAAGGCCCGATAGGCCACGCTGTCCTGTTCGTTCCGGCGGCGGTCCACCAGTACGGTCTCAAAAGGAAGGCCCATCTCTTCCAACACCAGTCTGATCACCAGCGAGGCGTTGTCGGGGGCATAATGAAGGCGATAGGGCGCGGTCATGGCCTCTATGTAACTTGCAGGGCGAATGCTGGAAGCCTCGATTGCGACGTTTCCCTTCGGAAACGCGTATTTTCCACCCATGTTTACGCATGATGGCGGCGATTTGGCACTCGCGGTTGGTGGTCGCATTTCGTATAAGTCTGGCAGTAATATAGGGAAACGCTGCCATGACCCGTGATCTGTCACCCATCGATAACGCCAAATTTGTCGCCGCACGTCACGCCGCTGATATGGTGCAAGACGGAATGCGTGTCGGTCTGGGGACAGGGACAACAGCCGCCTGGATGGTGCGTCGCATCGGTGAGCGGGTCAAAAACGAGGGGCTGCGGATCAAGGGCGTTCCGACGTCGACCCGCACCGCGCAACTGGCCTGCGAAGTCGGGATAGAGGTGGTCTCGTTGGATCAGGCGGGGTGGCTGGATCTGACGATTGATGGCGCGGATGAATTCGATGGCGAGCTGAACCTGATCAAAGGTGGCGGCGGTGCGCATCTGCAGGAGAAGATTGTCGCCACGGCCAGCGACCAGATGGTCGTCATCGCTGATGCCGGCAAAGAGGTCGAAACCCTGGGCGCCTTCCCCTTGCCGGTCGAGGTGATCCCCTTTGGCTGGCAAACCACCCGCACTTTGATCCAAGAGGCGCTGGACACGATGGATGTTCTGGGCACTTCGGCCATGCTGCGGATGGATGGTGAAGCCCCTTTTGTGACAGATGAAGGCAACCACGTTCTGGATTTGCACCTGCAGCGCATCGGCAACGCGCGCCAGTTGGCGCTGGTGCTTAATCAGGTGCCAGGTGTGGTCGAGAACGGGTTGTTCATCGATATCTGTGACAAGGTTGTAATCGGCCACGGCGACGGCCGGGTAGAACTACGCGACATCAACGCGGGTACCACCGAGCTGGACGAATTGGTGGACAGTGGTGAGAACCTGTTCTCGGATTTGGCTGACTGACGAATGTCAGAGCTTTCGGCATTACAATTCGGCGAAGTCAGTTTCCAAAAACCGGACGGCACATTCGAGAGCATGCCCCTCCAGTTGCAATCTATGGCGAAACCCATATCTGAGCGGTTCGTAAGGACGGTTGAGCATTACTGGTCGATTTTTTTGCGTCCTGGCAAGATCAACTGTCTCACCAGAACGGTCTGGACTGTGGTGAGTAATAAGATACACCCGTGGCGTCGCTGTGATGGCGCTTGCGGCAATTTGAAAGAGGCACGGTAAATGAGCTTTGATTATGATCTGTTCGTCATCGGAGGCGGCTCGGGCGGGGTGCGCGCGGCGCGCGTGGCAGCTGGTGAGAATGGTGCCAAGGTGGCGCTGGCCGAAGAGGATCGTTATGGCGGCACCTGTGTCATCCGCGGCTGTGTTCCGAAAAAGCTGATGGTCTTTGCCAGTGAGTTCTCGGGTACCATGCAGGACGCGCAAGCCTATGGTTGGGATGTTAAACCCGGCGGGCTTGATTGGAACAAGTTTCACGACAAGCTGGTCGCGGAGCTGGATCGGCTTGAAGGGGTTTATCGCAACATCCTTAAAAACAATGGCGTCGAAAGCTTTGATCAGCGTGCCCATGTGGTTGATGCGCATACGGTTGAGCTGGCCGATGGAACCCGTAAGACCGCCAAACATATTCTCATTGCCACTGGCGGTCGTCCGGTCGTGCCCGAGTTTCCGGGCTCGGATCTGGCCATCACTTCAAACGAAATCTTCCATCTTGAGAAATTGCCTCAATCCATCCTGATTGTGGGTGGCGGGTACATCGCCAGCGAGTTCGCAGGGATCATGAACGGGATGGGTGTGAAGACCACTCAGTTCTACCGCGGTGCGCAAATCCTGCGTGGCTTTGATGAGGAGGCACGCGGTCTGATCAGCGAGGAGATGTGCCAGAACGGCATCGACCTGCACCTTGGCACAAATGTGCTTGAGATGAAAAAGCAGGGCGACAAGATTTGGGTCAAAGCCACCAACGGAACCGAACAGTTTTTCGACGTGGTCATGTACGCCACTGGTCGTGCGCCCAATGCCGACAACCTGGGGCTTGAGGCAGTGGGCGTTGAACGGGGCCGCAAGGGCGAGATCGTTGTGGACGAATACAGCCAGACGGGCGTGCCTTCGATCTTTGCTATTGGGGATGTGACAGATCGGGTGAATTTGACCCCGGTTGCGATCCGCGAGGGCATGGCTTTTGTCGAAACAGTGTTCAAAGGCAACCCGACGCCGGTCGATCACGAACTGATCCCGACTGCGATCTTCACCCAACCGGAGTTCGGCACCGTGGGGTTGAGCGAGGAAGAAGCTGCCGCGCAAGAGCCTGTTGAAGTATATGCGACCTCGTTCAAGCCGATGCAAAAGGCGTTTGCCGGTGGAACGCAACGGGTGCTGATGAAGCTGATCGTCAGCCAGGCGACCCGCAAGGTGTTGGGTTGCCATATTGTGGCACCGGGCGCGGGCGAGATGATCCAGCTGGCCGGAATCGCCGTTAAAATGGGTGCAACCAAGGAAGATTTCGACCGCACGGTTGCTGTTCATCCGGTTATGGCCGAAGAACTGGTGACAATGCGGCAACCTGTTCGCACTGCTTGATTTGCAAGCGCGCGCACACAAGTTACAAGGGACACCGTGATCACACGGTCCAACACGAAGGAACAGATACATATGGCGGGCAACAGCGGTGGCCCCTGGGGGGGCGGAGGCTCTTCTGGAGGCGGAGGAAATCGGGGTAATAACGGGGACGGGCGCAAGCCTCCCGAAGGCGATGGCCCGCAGATCCCCGAGATCGATGAGCTGATGAAAAAAGGCCAAGAGCAACTGCGCGTCCTCATGGGCGGTCGCGGTGGCGGTGGCCGTGGCGGCGGTCAGGGAGCGGGCGGCGGTGGTCCGGTTTTTACCAAAGGCACAGTAGTGATTGGTTTGCTGGTTGCCGCGGGTCTGTGGGGAGCTGCGAGCTTCTACACGGTCAAACCGGAAGAACAGTCGGTTGAGCTGTTCTTGGGTGAATTCTCAGCCGTTGGGAATCCGGGTCTGAACTTCGCGCCTTGGCCGTTTGTGACCGCCGAGGTGATCCCGGTAACCCGTGAACAGAATGAAGACATGGGCGGTGCGCGCGGCAGTGATGATGGCCTGATGCTGACCGGCGATGAAAACGTGGTCGACATCGATTATCAGGTTGTCTGGAATATCAACGACCCGGCCAAGTATCTGTTTAACCTGCGCGACCCGCGTCAGACGATTCGGGCCGTTTCTGAATCGGCGATGCGCGAGATCATTGCGCAAAGCGAGTTGGCACCGATCCTGAACAGGGACCGTGGCATTATCGCAGACCGGTTGCAGGAATTGATTCAGTTGACAATGGACAGCTACGATTCTGGTGTAAACATCGTCCGTGTGAACTTTGACAAAGCCGACCCGCCGCAGGACGTGATTGCAGCATTCCGCGACGTTCAAGCCGCTGCGCAGGAACGTGACCGTCTGCAGAACGTTGCTGACGCCTACGCTAACCGCGTTCTGGCTGAAGCCCGCGGTGAAGCCGCGCAGGTTCTGGAAGAGGCCGAAGCCTATCGCGCCCAGCAGATCAATGGCGCGCAGGGTGAGGCCAGCCGCTTTAGCGCGGTTCTGGAAGAATACTCCAAGGCACCCGACGTGACGCGCAAGCGTCTGTATCTTGAGCGCATGGAGCAGGTTCTGGGCGACGTAGACAAAATCATTCTCGACGAGAACTCGACAGGGTCGGGGCAGGGCGTTGTGCCTTACCTTCCGCTCAACGAGCTGCGCCGCAATCAGACTGAGGAGAGCAACTGATGCGTAAGTCACCTATTTTCCTCATTCTGGTGGTGATCCTGGGCGTTATCGGCTTGTCCTCGATTTTCATCGTGGACGAGCGTGAGCGTGCGTTGGTACTGCAATTTGGCCGCGTCGTTGCCGTTAAGGAAGAGCCCGGTTTGGCGTTCAAGATTCCGCTGATTCAGGAAGTTGTACGCTATGATGACCGTATCCTATCGATCGACGTGCAGCCGCTGGAAGTCACGCCGCTGGATGACCGTCGTCTGGTTGTCGATGCGTTTGCGCGTTATCGGATATCCGATCTGAACCGCTTCCGTCAGGCCGTCGGTGTTGGCGGTATCCCGGTCGCCGAGGATCGTCTGGATCGCATCTTGCGCGCCGAAACCCGCGAAGTGCTGGGTTCGGTTTCGTCCCGCGATATCCTGAGTTCCGACCGTGCCGCCCTGATGCTGCGCATCCGCAATAGCGCGATTGCCGAAGCGCAGGCGCTGGGCGTCAACGTCATCGACGTGCGCTTGAAGGCAACCGACCTGCCGCAGGCCAACCTTGAGGCCACGTTTGACCGGATGAAAGCCGAGCGTGAGCGTGAGGCGACCGATGAACGCGCCCGTGGTAACGAGGCGGCCCAGCGTGTGCGTGCGCAGGCGGATCGTACTGTGGTCGAATTGGTGTCGGATGCTCGCCGTGAGGCCGAGATCATCCGCGGTGAAGCAGATGCCGAACGCAACGCGATCTTTGCCGAAGCTTACGGCGCGGACCCGGAGTTCTTTGAATTCTACCGCTCTTTGTCGGCCTATGAAAATGCGTTGGGCGGCAGCAACAGTTCGATGGTTCTGAGCCCGGATTCCGAGTTCTTTAACTACCTGAAATCGCCCACCGGACAGGCTGGTCGGTAATGGGCCTGATCCTTCTGGCCTTCGGGCTGGTACTGATTGTCGAGGGGCTGGCCTATGCGCTGGCCCCTTCGCTTATTGAACGTATGCTCGAGGCGCTTCGGTCACTGCCTGAACAGGCCCGACGTCTGGCCGGTCTGCTGTGTATCGTCAGCGGTCTGGTGCTGTTGTGGGGTGCATTTCAACTCGGGTTTTGACACGGTGATTTCAATTGCCAGTGAATTCCCCGCGATCCCGAGTTGCGGGCTTGGGTAAACTGACTACATTAGTTTCCAAGAGGGGTTGCTATGCGGCACCCTTATGACGTTGTTCGACAAGGAGTTCCCAAGTGCAGGCACAAGCGCGCAGTATATCCGTCCAAAGGGACGACAGTGTTGGTTTCATGCGGCTGATGTGGTTGGCCTTTGCGGGGATGTTGCTTGTTCTGGCCCAATCCGTCGCCGCGCAGGCGCGGAGCGAAAGTCTGGCCCCGCTGGCCGAAAAGATCAGCCCGGCAGTGGTGAACATCACCACCTCAACCCTGATCGAAGGGCAAACCGGCCCACAGGGGATCGTGCCCGAGGGCTCTCCGTTCGAAGATTTCTTTCGCGAGTTTCAGGACCGTGATGGCGAAGAGGGCGACCGCCCACGCCGCAGCAATGCGCTGGGATCGGGTTTTGTGATTTCCGAGGACGGCTATATCGTCACCAACAATCATGTCATCGCGGAAGCTGATGAAATCCTTGTGGAATTCTTCCCAGGCGACGGCCAGCCCAAGAAAGAGCTGCCCGCCAAGGTGATTGGCACAGATGAAAAAACAGACATCGCGCTGCTCAAGGTCGAAGCCTCGGGTCCGCTGCAATACGTGCAATTCGGTGATAGCGACATTGCGCGTGTGGGGGATTGGGTGATCGCCATGGGCAACCCGCTGGGACAGGGCTTTTCTGTTTCGGCTGGTATCGTGTCGGCTCGCAACCGGGCGCTGAGCGGTTCTTATGACGACTACATTCAGACGGACGCAGCGATTAACCGCGGGAACTCGGGCGGGCCGCTGTTTAATATGAACGGCGAGGTGATTGGCGTGAACACCGCGATCCTGTCGCCCAACGGCGGCTCCATCGGGATTGGGTTCTCGATGGCGTCAAACGTGGTCGTTAAAGTCGTCGACCAACTGCGCGAATTCGGTGAAACCCGCCGTGGCTGGCTGGGCGTGCGCATTCAGGATGTGACCGAGGACATGGCCGAAGCGATGGGGCTGGACAAACCCGGCGGCGCGCTGATCAGCGATGTACCGGACGGTCCGGCCAAAGATGCTGGCCTGCTTGCTGGTGACGTTATCCTCAGCTTTGACGGGGTCGAGGTCGAAGATACGCGCGGTCTGGTGCGTCAGGTGGGCGAGACTACGGTTGGCAAGTCGGTTCGTGTTGTGGTGCATCGCGACGGGGGCACTCAGACCGTTTTGGTCACGCTGGGCCGTCGTGAGGAAGCGGAACGCGCGGATAGCGAGGAAGAGGAAACACCAGATGCCGCGCCTGAGGAAAACGCCGATATTCTGGGCCTGACGATTTCACCCCTGACGGATACGTTGCGCACCGATCTTGATCTGGATGCGGATGCAGAAGGGCTGGTTGTGACTGCGGTGGACGAAGCGTCCGAAGCTTATTCCAAGGGGCTGCGCTCCGGCGATCTGATTACCGAAGCTGGCCAGCAGAAGGTCAGTTCGATTGAAGATCTCGAGGCCCGCATGGAAGAAGCGCGCGAGGCAGGCCGCAAGTCGTTGTTGTTGCTAGTACGCCGTGGCGGTGAACCGCGCTTTGTGGCGCTGAGCCTGGGCGAGTAACTGACACCTAAATAAACCAAAAGGCCGGGGTTATCGCTCCGGCTTTTTGCGTTTTTTGGGGGTGAAAAAAGGTGAGCCACACGCCGGGGAGGCGCATGGCTCTGATACAGGGAGAGGTCAGTGGACAGATATCGGGGATGATTCTCTGACCTCCTACGGTAACAACTAAGAGATTAGTCTTGATGTTGTAAAAGGTCTGTGAAGCAGGTCACAGGGGTCAGATCAGGTCGGATTCTGCCAGTTCTCGCAGGGCCTGGAAATCCTGAATCATCAACCCGCCACGCGAAGCTTCGACCACGTTGTCGCGTTTCCAGGTCGAGATCGTCTTGGACACCGCCTCGCGCGTGGCGCCAACGAATTCGGCCAGTTCGCTTTGCGACAGGGTGATCCGGGTTGATGGGTCATCCTGAAGTCCGGACAGGTGTAACAGCTTGCGGGCCAACCGGATTGGCATCGGCAGGAACACCTGCTCATTCAGCTGCGACCCCATCCACCGCATGCGCAGACCGGCCAATCGGATCAAGTCGACCGCCAGATCGGGATGCTGGCGAATTTGCTCCATCACGTCCCCCTGCCGGACACGCAAAATGCGCGAGGATTCTGCCGCGGCGATGGTGGCGGTGCGAGGGCCGCTGTCGAACAATGCGATCTCTCCAAACACTTCGCCGGGGCGCATCAGGGTCAGCGACAGCTTGCGGCCGCTCATGGCCAGAAAGGACACCTCAAGCGTACCTTCTAGGATGGCGAACAGCGCGTCACCCTCATCGCCTTGTTCAAAAAGGACATCACCGCGTTCCAGTGCGATTTCAGTCGCCTGGGCGGAAAGCATGGCTTTTAACCCGTCGGATGCCTCGGACAGGAAGCCGCTGTCTGGGAAAGCCGTCATGAGTTCCAGATTCTCCGGCTGTGAGTGTTTTGGTGGTGACACAACTTTCCACAGGTTAGGCCTTAAGCCAAGGTTTTTGTCGGCATCGGCCGACAAACCATCGCAAACGTATGAGGCGAACGCCTTCCCAACCGGTTCATCTACTGGTGGTCGGGGTCATCCATGTAGCTTTGAAGCAGGTTGAATTGCAGCATCAGAAACACCATCAGCGCTATGGGAAAGCCGAATGTTTCGATCTTGACCCAAAGGTCGGTGGACATTGTCCGCCAGACAAATTCGTTGGCCACCGCCAGAACCGCGAAACAACCGCAGAGTCGCCGGGTCAGGATCATCCAACCCTCGTGGCGCATCGGCAGCATCTCGTCCAGGACATAGGCGAGGTAGGATTTGCCTTGCAGCAGACCGATGCCAAGCATGATCGAAAAGAAGCCGTAGACTAGCGTCGTTTTCATTTTGAAAAACCGCTCGTCATTGAACCAGGCGGTCAGGCCACCAAAGAAAATAACCATGAATGCGGTGAAAATCTGTATCCGGCTGAGCTTACCAGTCAGAAACCAAAGAACCCCCATCGCGGCCAGCATAAGCGGCACAAAAAGGATGGTGGCAATGATAAAGCCGGAATACTCGATGCCGCCGATCAGGAAGCTGTCATCGCGCAGGCGCAGATAGATGAAGAAAAAAGCCAGTGGAGGCCCAAGCTCCAGCACTTGCTTTAGAAACGGGTTGATCTCTTTTTTGCCTGACATAGTGGTTTCCTGCTGCTTACCCGCCCATTTCAACTATTACGGCGCCGAGTGCAATCAATGCCATCAGCGCAATCCGCCTTGGCCCCACGGTTTCCTTCAACACCAGCCAGCCGATCAAGGCCGCAAAGACGGTTGAGGTTTCACGCAGGACTGCAGCTTCGCCGACCTTGTCGAGCCTTGTAGCCAGCATGATGGCTCCGAAAGACATGGGGGCGATAATGCCGCCTGCAAGGCCGCGCAGCATCAAAGGTCCAATGGTCGGGCGATTGATCATCGCGCGCCATCTCAGAAAGGCATAGATCGGCATGGTCGCACCGTCGATCATGAAGAACCAGGCCAGAAAGGTGAACGGATCGGCGGTGGCGCGGATGCCATAAGCGTCATAGGTGGTGTAAAGCGCCACGAACAATCCGGTCGCAACGGCCAATACCAGCGCAATGCCCAACGTGTCGCGGTTGGTTTCGAGAAACCGAAAGTTATAGGCGGCCAATCCAAAGATACCGGCCAGCAGGACAGCCACGCCGAACCACTGAATGCCGGTGAAGGTTTCTCCGAACAGCAGGTAGGCACCGATGACGGTGAACAGGGGGCCGGTGCCGCGGACAACCGGGTAGACGACAGTGTATGACCCTTTGGTATAGGCCATTGCCTGCAGGACTTTGTAGGCGACATGGATCAGCCAGACGGTGGCAAAGATTGGCCACATGTAGGGTTCTGGCCACGGCACCACGAAAAAGGCGAACGGCGCAGCCATCAGGCAATAGCTCGCGTCGATAGCGCCGCGTGACAGCCAGGGATCGTGGCGGCCTTTTTGCAAGGCTCCGAACACCGCGTGCAGGAAGGCGGCCATCAAAGCGAGGCCGAGAGCCAATTGGTGGCCTGCTTCCGTGCCTTCTAAAGAGATCAGCCAGTCGCTCAAGTATCAGGTCTTTTCGCTGGAGGGAGAGGCTGGGGTTTTCCACCCCCAGACCCCCGGAAGGTATTTGGGGCCAGATGAAGCTGCGGATCAGGATTGCTCAAGACCGGTGAGCGCGGCGGCGAATTCTTCGGGATCAAAGGGGGCGAGGTCGTCGATCTGCTCTCCGACGCCGATGGCGTGGATAGGCAGGCCGAACTTGTCGGCCAGTGCGACTAGAACGCCACCCTTGGCCGTGCCGTCCAGTTTGGTCATCACCAGGCCCGAGACGTCCGCCAGATTGCGGAAGGTCTCCACCTGACTCAGCGCGTTTTGACCGGTGGTGGCATCCAGCACTAGCAAAGTGTTGTGCGGCGCGGTTTCGTCGACTTTGCGGATAACGCGAACGATCTTGGCCAGTTCTTCCATCAGGTCGGCGCGATTCTGCAGACGACCGGCGGTGTCGATCATCAGCAGGTCGGCTCCGTCCTCTTGCGCCTTGGTCAGCGCGTCAAAGGCAAGGCTGGCCGGATCGGACCCTTCTGGGGCGGTCAGGACTGGCACGCCTGCGCGTTCGCCCCAGACTTGCAGCTGTTCGACAGCGGCGGCGCGGAACGTGTCACCGGCGGCGATCACGACTTTTTTGCCAGCAGCCTTGAACTGGCTGGCCAGTTTGCCGATCGTTGTGGTCTTACCCGACCCGTTCACGCCGACGACCAGCACCACTTGCGGACGTTTGGCGTAGATGGGCAGGGGTTTGGCGACCGGCTCCATTACGCGGGCCACTTCCTGCGCCAAAAGCTGTTTGATTTCCTGGGTCGAGAGTTTGCGGCCAAAGCGCCCTTCGGCCATGTTGGCGGTGACACGCAAGGCAGTATCCACGCCCATATCCGAGGCGATCAGCAGCTCTTCGAGCTGTTCCAGCATGTCGTCATCCAGCGTGCGGCGCACGGCGGATTTGGCCTCGCTGCGTCCAAACAGCCGACCCAACACGCCTTTGGAGGGTGCTGCCTCGGGGGGCGGGGGGGCAGGTGTCGGATCAACAGGCGCGGGCTCGGGTACCTCGACCGGTTGCGGCGCTGGCGCAGGTTCGGGCACTTCGGGAACTGGTTGAGGAACTTCCGGTACGGGTTCTGGCTGCGGCTCTGGGGCTGGGATAATCGGGTCGGGTGCGGCCGTTTCCTCGCCCCCATCTTCGACAATGGCCTCAAGCCCCTGTTCGAGGCGGGACGAGGATTTGAACAACTTGTCCTTGAGCTTTGAGAAAAACGCCATTTTTGGTCTCCGCAGGTGTTCCCCTCACCTAATGCGGATTTGCGGCAGTTGCAAAGGGTCAGAGGAACGCAATCAGAAGACCCGCCTGAGCGCCCCAATAAAGTGGCCAGACCAGATAAGGCGTAATCTTCAGGGCGGGATGGCCGCTAGGCAGCAGGAACTTTTCGGTTGCCAAGATAAGATCCGAGGCAATGAAGGCCAGAGCTGCAGGCAGGGCCCATCTGAGGGCGCCGGTTTCAGGCAGGGTCAGTACGGCGACGCCCATCCCCAGGATGATTGGTATATAACCCAGCACAGGACCTTTGAGGTCCCCGGCCCGTGGGGCCAACAGGGTGGCGGCGACAATGCCCAGAATGATGAGGGACCAGAAATATCCAGGCTGTTCGAAAATCAGGGCAAGATTGCTTGAAGGATGGGTGAGAAACAGGGCGATATAGGCAAGATGACCGGCGGCAAAGGCCCCAATCCCGGCCATGAAAGTGTTCTCAGTCTCGCGCGACAACAGTGCGTCGCCAATGGCGCACGATAAGAGAGCGACGGCCAGAAGAAGCGGACCTGCACCCAACAAGGCAGTCACGGCCAGCAAGGCGACGGATGCAGTTTTCAACACGGATCGCAAAGTGCTGGCCGGGCGCGGTGACAGCGGCAGGTAGGCCAAAGCACAGACAGTCGCGAGCCAGAACAGTACAGTTGTCATAGATACCTCTCCGTTTTCAGCAGCTTGTGACGGGTTGTTGATTCACCTCAACCGTGACGTTGAGGCAGCGATCCTGCGGAAATGGTGATTGGCGCCGGACAATTGCTTCTGACAGAATGTGGCTATGCTCAGATATCTTGTGATTCTTCTTTTGCTGCCCGCGTATTCAGTGTCGGCTCAATCAGCCCTGTCGGGTGCGGATTTTGACGACTACACGCGGGGGAAAACCCTGTTCTACGGTTTTCAGGGGCAGGTATATGGCGTCGAGCGGTACTTGCCCAATCGCCGCGTTATCTGGTCGTTTCTGGATGGCGATTGCAAGCATGGTGTCTGGTACGAAAAGGATGCACAGATCTGTTTCATCTACGAAGACCGACTGGATCCGCAATGCTGGGTATTCACCCGTTCAGGGGGCGGTCTGATCGCGCAATTCGAAGGCGACCCGGAAGAAACAGAACTCTACGAGGCCGAGGATGTTGACGAAGAGATGATCTGCCATGGGCCGGATGTTGGCGTCTGAGACCGGCTCAGAACAATGAACCCTGATCAGACGCGTCTTTTTTGGTCGTTTTTTTCGTAGCTGATCGTGGGGCAGCTGTTTGACCAGTGTTCAGCACGCCATCGGCGAACTCTATCTCAAGTGAGCCATGCTTTGCAGCCTGAGCTTTTGTCGTGACAACCTGATCGTCGGCGCGGACCACGGCATAACCCCGTTGCAACGTTGCCTTGTAGCTGAGCGTTTCGCGTAGGCGGTCGGTGGCGTCCAGCTGTTGTCGCATCCGGTCCAGACGCGTTGTTTGGGCGGCGTTCATACGCTCGGCCAACCGGGTGATGGATTGGCGCTGTATCTCGATCTCACGCTGAATGGGACGCAAGGACAGGCGTGACGACAGGTTGCGCACCGCTTCTTGTCGGCTTGAAACGAGGTTGCGCAGGGTCGAGGGGCGCAAATGGGCGGAAAGCTTAACCACTTGCAGGTGGCGGTTCTGCACACCGCGCTCCAACGCCGGGGTCAGGCGATCTGCAATCAAATCAAGCCGTTGTCGCGGGGTGTTCAACAGGCTGTCCGGGCGCGGTAGCGCGCGGGACAGGTCGCGCAGGCGCTGCGACCGACGTTGGACCGCGTCGGTTGCGGCCCGCGACAGACGTGCGCCTTGTTCGCCGGTCCAGGCCAGCAGCTCTATCCGCACGGGCACGGCCAGTTCGGCGGCGGCGGTCGGAGTGGGCGCACGACGGTCTGAGACGTAGTCAATCAGCGTCGTGTCCGTCTCGTGTCCCACGGCCGAGATCAGCGGGATATCTGATCCCGCAGCGGCACGCGCGACGATTTCCTCGTTAAAGCCCCACAAGTCTTCGATCGATCCGCCGCCACGGGCGACAATGATCAGGTCGGGGCGGGGTAGGGCTCCGCCGGGTGTTAACTTGTTGAACCCGTTGATTGCACTCGCAACTTCGGGGGCACAGTTCGACCCCTGCACGGCGACTGGCCAGATCAGAACCTTGCGCGGGAACCGATCCCGCAGGCGGTGCAGAATGTCCCGGATGACCGCCCCTGAAGGAGAAGTAACCACGCCAATGACCTGCGGCAGGTAGGGCAACGGTTTTTTGCGCTCGGGGGCAAACAGTCCTTCGGCCTCAAGCTGTTTCTTGCGTTTCTCCAGTAACGCCATCAGCGCGCCTTGACCGGCAACCGCGACCTCATCGACGTTTAAATTGTATTTCGACTGCGCGCCAAAGGCGGTCAGTCGACCGGTGACGACGACCTCCAACCCTTCTTCCGGAACAACGGACAGCCCTGAGATTTGACCCTTCCACGTGGTGCAGGCCAGCACATTCCGGTCATCCTTGATGTCGTAATACAGATGCCCCGACCGCGCCTTGAAAACGCGACCGACCTCGCCGCGCACACGGATTCGGCCGAACGTGCCTTCGAGCGTGCGTTTCACCTCGCCCGAGATGTCTGAAACTGTGTATTCAGGGGTGTTTTGGCCGGGAATGGGGTCGTCAAGCAGGTCGGACATTTCAGCGCCTTGTGTCAAATGCTCGGCCAGCTTAGAACGCGCGCAAGGCGAGGCCAAGCAGATCGGAGAGCATTCATGAATATCCTCATTCTCGGCAGTGGTGGGCGGGAACACAGCCTGGCCTGGGCGGTGATGCAGAACCCTAAGTGTGACCGTCTGATCGTAGCGCCAGGAAATGCCGGGATCGCGCAGATCGCGGATTGCGCCGCGCTTGATATCGAAAACGGTGGCGACGTCGTCAGCTTTGCCGAAGAAAACGCGATTGATTTCGTGATTGTCGGCCCCGAGGCCCCCTTGGCTGCCGGCGTGGCAGATCGCCTGCGCGAAGCAGGCGTGCTGGTGTTCGGGCCTTCTGCGGCGGCAGCGCAGTTGGAGGCGTCGAAAAGTTTTACCAAGGAAATCTGCGATGCGTCGGGCGCACCGACCGCAGCCTATGCGCGGTTTACCGAGGCTGAACCAGCCAAAGCCTATATTCGCGAACAGGGGGCTCCGATTGTCGTCAAGGCCGACGGATTGGCCGCAGGCAAGGGCGTGATCGTGGCGATGGATGACCAAACCGCATTGGACGCCATCGACGACATGTTCGGCGGCGCCTTTGGTGGGGCAGGGGCTGAGGTGGTCATCGAAGAGTTCATGGATGGCGAAGAGGCGTCACTGTTCGTGTTGTGCGATGGTGAGAACATCCTGTCCATCGGCACCGCACAGGACCACAAGCGCGTGGGTGAAGGTGATACCGGCCTGAATACAGGCGGTATGGGCGCCTATTCCCCGGCACCGGTTCTGAGCGCTGAGATCGAAGAACGCGCGATGGAAGAGATTATCAAGCCCACTGTGGCCGAAATGAAGCGTCGCGGCATGCCGTTTCAGGGCGTCCTATATGCCGGTCTGATGATCAAGGATGGTCAGTCTAGGTTGGTGGAATACAATGTGCGCTTTGGTGATCCCGAGTGTCAGGTTCTGATGATGCGCCTTGGTGCGCAGGCGATGGACTTGATGCATGCCGCTGCCGAAGGCCGGTTGGGCGAGGCGCGGGTAAACTGGGCTGATGATCATGCCCTGACCGTGGTGATGGCGGCGAATGGATATCCAGGCAAGTACGAAAAGGGCAGTGTGATCAGCGGCCTTGAAGGGTTGCCCGAGGATAGCGGGAGTATGGTGTTTCACGCCGGAACCAAGGCGTCGGAGGGTCAGATCGTGGCCTCTGGCGGTCGCGTTCTGAATGTCACCGCGCGCGGAGACACGTTGCCAGAGGCGCGGGACCGGGCCTATGCGGCTGTCGATGGCATTGACTGGCCTGATGGGTTTTTCCGTCGCGATATCGGTTGGCGGGCGCTCTGATCCCAATGCCTCCCGCGCCCTGACGGTGCATCAAAGATGCACCGCCAAAGGCCTTGGGCCGGGCAGCCCGCTGGCGCGGGCTGCGGTTGGCTCTATTTGGAGCAGGCCAGCGCCCATTTCATTGCGGACGAGGTAAAAGGCAGCAGTTCCCGTTTTTTCCAGCCATCATCGTAGTTGACGCTAACAATGCTGCTCCAGTCGGCGTTGACCACAATAATTTCACGGCTTCCTCCGCATTTGCGAATGCCGCCGGTGATGAAGTCTTCGCCGATCCGGTGATTGGTCAGACCGGGTAGGGTTGCGATCTCGGTCAGTGTGCTGTTCTGAAAGCGCCAGATGCGCAGGGTTTTGGCCAGATGCGGGCGGTCGATGTAAGCGATTTCGACTAGACCATCGCCATCCAGATCCGCTGCGCCAATTGGAGCGAGCCAGCGAAAGCGGGTCCCAATGTGGGGCGTGGCTGCGATCTTTTCTCCACGTGCGTTGTAGATTGCGAGTTGTGCCCCGGTATGGGCGCTGGATTCCACGACGATCACTTCGAATCTGCCGTCGAGATCTACATCGACAATACGTGGCGCGATGTCTTCGAATACGCGATCAAGCGGCAACTTGATGGTCAGAACCGAGCGTTTGTAGACCGGCTGGATGAAGAGCGTTTTAGTTGACGTATTCGAAACTTTAAGTTCAAGCGCGCCATATTCGATGTCGTCGCCCAGTACGCCGTGGGCATAGCGTGCCGTTGGCTCGGTGAAGCGGGCGCTTGTGATGGTGTCTGCAGCAAGGGGTTCCACCCCCGCAAGCCACACGCTTAACGCCATCAGCGCGCCGCGTGCCCGATGTTGCCACAGGCGATCAGGCAGACGCGGCGCTTTGAAAAACATCAGATCTGCTTTTCGGGCATCTGTACTACTAGACCGTCCAGCTCATCCGTGACCTTGATCTGGCAGGTCAGGCGCGAACGGGTCGGGTCGGGCTCATAGGCAAAATCCAGCATGTCTTCTTCCATGTCATCCTTGCCTGGGACTTTCTCGACCCAGTCGGGGTGGATGTAGACATGGCAGGTCGAGCAGGCGCAGGCGCCGCCGCAGTCGGCCTCGATGCCGGGGATGTTGTTGTCGCGGGCCCCTTCCATGACTGTCAGCCCGTTGGCGACCTCGACTGTATGTTCGGTACCGCCATGCTCGACATAGGTGATCTTTGCCATTGCGTGCGTCTTCCTTTTTCGATTGTCGAATTCTTCCTTAGTGAAGGCGTTTGGGTCTTTCCAGTACCATTTGCGACTCAACACGCCGTGTCTGGACTTTCCTACAGTTTGTTCTATTTTTGTTCTAATGCTTATTGCCCCTGTTCACCCTGCGGTTTCAAACCGGGACTGGCCGCGCCCGCCGGCCTGCTTGCCAGCCAACCGGCTGGACGACCCGCCCGAAGGCGCGCGCGTGGCTGTCGCCGGGCTGGTGATTCTGCGGCAGAGGCCGGGGACAGCCAAGGGGGTGATCTTTGTCACGCTTGAGGATGAGACCGGCATCGTGAACGTGGTCGTCTGGCGAAAAATCTACGAACAATTCCGTCGCGCGGTGATTTCCGGGCGCCTGTTGCGGGTCACGGGCCGGATGCAGCGGGCGCATTCGGTGACCCATGTGATCGCGGAAGAGATCGAGGATATCTCATCAATGCTGGATGTATTGGTACGGGGAGAGGGTTAGGCCACTAGCGGCAAACAGATCCGCTGCGGCGGCGCGCCGTGTCAAAATGGAAATGCCCTTTGTGATAGCGGTCGGCGTCAGGACCCAGAACTGTGCCGAACAGACCGCAGGCGCCTGCATGAAGCTCACGCATGGCCTCGCTTGTATCTTCAGCTGCCCACCCGTCGCGTACCGTGATCACGGTGCCATCCATTAGTATAAAGGATGAGATATCAATCGCGCGGCCACGGGCGTGTTCCGACATTCGCGCGCGCGGCTGGTTATTCTGTGTCTTGCACGCATAGTGGCCGGCCAGACGAATTCCTTTCAAACCGCCACCCTGATCCGCAAAGGTGGGTTTGGCCGTGTTCTCCAGCCATGTCTTGAGCGTGATGGCGGTTTCGCAATCCATCAGCGCCAATTGGCTGAGAAAGACATCAGACACCACGCGGATACGCACGGGATCGGCAATGCCACATCCCCGGTATTTTCCTCTAAAGGGTTTTCGGCTCTCGCCGAGAATGGTCCAGTCACCACACACCGCACCGCGATCGCGCATCCGTTCGCGGCCAACCTCGATCTGACGGAATTTGCAGGGTCGCAGCCGCGGTCTGGGGGATACAGTCAGTTCGCGCTTGGCGGGGGCTGCGACGGCGTCTTCCTCCAACAGTACGTCCAATTCAGCGGACGGGTCATAGGCCACCAGTTCATGCGGTTGAGCCTGCGCAGCCTCCTCGCAATCTGGCGCGGCACTCGCCATACCTGCGCATAAAAAAAACAGAGGGGTTAAAACTCGCATAAAACAACTCGTTCAATTTCCGGCCCGACCGGTGGTCGCCTGACCAGCCTCAAAACAGGTGTCGAGGCGTGGACCGGTCTGGGTTTTGCAAAATCCTTTTCCTATTCAAAGCCAGAGTATAGCAGGGATTTCTCATCGCTTGAACAAATTGCTCTGTGCTGGCTTTCCCTTGTTGCCTCAGTGCAGATCGAAATGCAGTGCGCAGTTGATGCCGAATTTGAACCCAGAAGATGTAGAGGATACCTCGCGGAACTGGATGTGATGGTGCGGGCGGGGGATAGGTCTGCAATGCGAACAAAGCAGCCTTTTGCCATCCATTTAACCTCACTATTTTACGATCCGTATAGTTGTTGAGCCAACCACTTGGTTTTCATAAGAAATGCTTAGGATGATTTCGTATCGGCGCACGGCGTCCAAACCAACAAGCTTGGCGATTAACGAAGGGGTGTGACGTCTGTATTGCTCCGTCGTCCAATACCCCGTCATGGTCGCCACGGGCTGATTCTCACTTGTTGGAACAAAATCCTCGCTGAAGTACCTGTAGGGTCCGGCCACCTCAAATTCGTGATATTTAAACCAATTTTGGATTCTGTCTGGATCACCAAGGCTTCGAGTAACTCGAAACACACACACAGCCGCTCCGTCGCCCGTACCAACTCTGGCCCAATCAAACTTGAGTAGATTTGGCACCTCTTTGTTTTGTTCATCTTTCAGAAGGCAACTTTTCACATCGGGGTATGTCTGAATGGCTTCTCGAAACTGCTCCCACCGGGCCTGCTCGGGCTCCATTACATATCCGAGAAACAGGTAAGGTTCATCTTCCTGGTTGGACAGATGGTCATATTCGATCGTGCAGGTTTCACTCGTCTGGCAGTGTTCCCAAATGTCTTCAGGTGCGTTCTCTGACAAAGCCGCATACCCGGTGCAAAACCATACGAGTGATGATGCGATACTCAGGAATTCAATTCGGAACTTGTTCATTGGTGCGCTCACGCAATTAAAAAGAGTGTCGCCAGTAGTCACTCACGTTAAGAGAAAGTCTCGTGACTTAACCAGTCAGGCTTACCTTACCTGTCGATGTCATCAAATCGGGTCTTCTCAGACAAACCAAGACCCTTCGCTAAATGGATGGCGAAGCCCACTTTTCTGATGTTCAGGCAAGCTGCAGCATTGGTAATTGTGGGCTCAGAGCCGACACTGGATCAACGGGCCTTATCGCTTAAACAAGGTCTCCTGCGCCTGCTTGTCCCGGTTATCCCCACGCAATTCTGCGTGTAGCGCGCGACCGGCTTGGACGCCGGGGCGGGCACTGACCGTCTCCAGCCAGCGGGCAAAGTGCGGCTTGCCTTCTAACTCCTGCTGTTGCCCTTCCCATAGACTTGCCCAGCCCCAGATTGACATGTCAGCAATGGAATAGAAGTCTCCCGCAACATACTCGTAGTCAGCCAGCCGTCGATCCAGCACACCGTACAAACGCCCGACCTCGGTACGGTAGCGGTCTTTGGCATAGGGCAGGTCCTGCGGTGGGTCCATGTAGGGTGCGTATTTCAGGAAGTGATGCGCCTGACCGGCCATCGGGCCAACGCCACCCATTTGCCACATCAGCCATTCTTCGACCGCGATCCGGTCACGCTCGGTATTGCCATAAAACCGCCTGGTCTTGCGGGCCAGATACATCAGGATTGCCCCGCTTTCGAACACGGATACCGGCGCGCCGTCGGGCCCGTCAGGGTCAAAGATTGCAGGCATACGGTTGTTGGGCGAAATCTTCAGGAACTCGGGGTCAAACTGATCACCCTTGCCGATGTTGATCAGATGCGTGGAGTAGGGCAGCTCCATTTCTTCAAGCGCGATGGATACCTTCCACCCGTTGGGGGTAGGCCAAAAATACAGATCAATCGAGTCCGCCATGTGCCCTCCTTTTGTTGAAAGGATCATGCGGGTTTCTGACGAGGCGGCAAGAGCCGATTACGCAACCGTGACCAGGGAAAGCCGGGCTTGACGTCAAACCTCCCGAAGCGTATTGCCTCTCGCAGAGCTACGTGGCGATTTGTTACCGGATTGCGGGCCACGCTAAACAACACCGCTAAAAGGTCAGGATGAAAGGCCCCTTTCGCTTGACCGCGTCTGGGGTTTTTTTGATGCCTTTGCAAGGCAAGGCAAGGGTCGAGAGGAATGACATGAGCGAAAGCTGGAACAAACGCACCCAAGCCGTCCATGGCGGCATCCGCCGCAGCCAATACAATGAGGTCAGCGAGGCGATCTTTCTGACCCAGGGGTTCGTCTACGAGAACGCCGAACAGGCCGAGGCCCGGTTTCTGGAATGTGGCCCGGATGAGTTCATCTATGCCCGCTATGGCAACCCCACCGTGTCGATGTTCGAGCAGCGTATTGCGGCGCTTGAGGGGGGCGAGGATGCCTTTGCCACTGCTTCAGGTATGGCCGCCGTAAATGGCGCGTTGACCTCGATGCTGAAGGCCGGGGACCACATTGTTTCGGCTAAAGCGCTGTTTGGCTCTTGCCTGTATATTGTCGAAAACATCCTGACCCGGTTCGGCGTGGACGTGACATTTGTGGACGGCACCGATCTGGAGCAATGGAAAGCAGCGATCCGGCCGAACACTAAGGCGGTATTCTTCGAATCCATGTCGAACCCGACGCTTGAGGTGATCGACATTGCCTCAGTTGCCAAACTGGCCCACGCCGCCGGGGCTCTGGTGATTGTGGACAACGTCTTTTCCACTCCTGTCTTCTCACGCGCGATAGAGCAGGGAGCCGATGTGGTCGTCTATTCCGCAACCAAGCACATCGACGGGCAAGGGCGCGCATTGGGTGGTGTCATCATCGGCACGAAGGAGTTCATTCGCGGCACGGTCGAGCCTTACCTCAAGCACACTGGTGGCGCACTGAGCCCGTTCAATGCATGGATCATGCTAAAAGGTCTTGAGACCATGGCGCTTCGCGTCAACGCGCAGGCAGAAACGGCCCAAACAGTGGCTGAAGCTCTGGAAGGGCATGTGGCGCTCGTACGGACCTTGTATCCTGGCCTGAAGACGCATGCACAGAGTGACCTCGTGCAGACACAGTTGGGCGGCAAGGGTGGCACAGTTCTGTCGCTGGACATCAAAGGCGGCAAGGATGCAGCTTTTGCATTCCTTAATGCGATGAGGATTCCCGTGATCTCGAACAATCTGGGAGACGCCAAGTCGATTGCCACGCACCCGGCGACCACGACGCATCAGCGCCTGAGCGATGAGCAGAAAGATGAGCTTGGCATCACCCCCGGTCTGATCCGTTTGTCCATTGGGCTAGAGGACGCCACTGATCTGTTGGCTGATATCAAGCAAGCGTTGGACGTGTCGCAGCGGTAAAGCCGCAATTAACCTAAACACACAGGGTGCAAATGCCTCGCCCTGTGTGAAAATGCATCCAGGCTTTGTTTTTGAGCGTATACAGGTAAACTGGAAAATCTGCCGAACCTGTATATAGTCCGGCGACCAACCGAGGAACCCCGTTCGATGAATGTGTACCCCCGCACCATTGAAGACGCACCTGACAATGATGACGCCGCCGCAGCGTTGAAAACGCTGCGCAAATGGGCCGAGTCCGCGACCGAAGCTGAAATCAGCCAGCTTGATCCAGCCATCGCGCGCCTGGTGCCTGGGCTGGTTCCGGTGAATTACCCTTCGCTGTCGCGTGATTATGCCGAAGACTTCAAGGTCGACGCGGCCTATCGGGCATCGTTGCCAGACCTTCAAAACGGACCGTCCAGCCTGATCCGCGGGGCCAAACAGCAGATTCAGCATGTGGGCATTTCCAACTTCCGCCTGCCGATCCGGTTTCACCGTAAACATGGTGACGACCTGACGCTTGAAACCTCGGTGACCGGAACGGTCAGCCTTGATGCCGAAAAGAAGGGCATCAACATGTCCCGCATCATGCGCTCGTTCTACAAACATGCCGAACGCACGTTCAGCTTTGAGGTCATGGAGGCCGCGCTGGACGACTACATGACCGATCTGGACAGTTTTGATGCACGTATCCAAATGCGCTTTTCTTACCCGGATCGTGTGGAAAGCTTGCGATCGGGACTGGCGGGGTATCAATATTACGATATCGCGTTGGAACTGGTCGAACAGAACGGCGCACGTCAGAAGATCATCCATCTGGACTATGTCTATTCATCCACCTGCCCATGTTCGCTTGAGCTTAGCGAACATGCGCGGTCCACACGGGGGCAACTGGCGACACCGCATTCTCAGCGTTCTGTCGCGCGGATTTCCGTTGTTGTTGATTGCGAAGCGGATTGCCTGTGGTTTGAGGATCTGATCGCGCTGTGCCGCCGCGCCGTACCGACCGAAACGCAAGTGATGGTCAAGCGCGAGGATGAACAGGCCTTTGCCGAATTGAACGCAGCCAACCCAATCTTTGTCGAAGACGCCGCGCGTTTGTTCTGTGCCGAGCTTCTGGCCGATCATCATGTCGGTGATTTCCGCGTGGTGGCCAGCCATCAGGAAAGCCTGCACAGCCACGACGCAGTTTCGGTTCTGACCGAAGGGCCAACCTTTGTTTCCGCCAGCCTGGATCCGCGCTTGTTCTCGACCCTGTTTCACATCGGGTAGCTCGAAAAGAGCATCCTGTTGTCTCATTTTGATCCAATTGGCGAAATATTGCCGCATTGCAGCAATTTTTCTGCACGCGCAGTGTGTTTCGCGTTAAACTATCCGTGAACGCAGCCGTGGTGTGAGGGCGTGTCAGCCCTCGGGCCACTCTGAAAAGGAAGCCGCGACGTGCGATGCCCGGGGATTTCAGGCCTTGGTCACTCGCCCCTAATACCGGGGTGGGGCAGAGCGGTTCTTTTCTTGGAAGGTTGCTTCGTTTTTACAGGAGAAATGACTAATGAATCCGATTACCCAACCGCTTGAATTTCAGGCGGCGGCCATTCGACTGGCCGGTTATGCAGTCAGCAACCAACTGAAGATCATGCAGATTTTGGCGAATTCGGCCATGGAGCTGCCTTTCGTTCCAGTGCATGCCCTGCACGCGTCTTCGTCGGTTCCTGCACCTGCTAAAAAGAAGCCGGAATTCAAATCCAAGGCGGCGGTTGCCAAGCCTGTAGCCAAGGTCAAAACGACCGCCACACCAAAGTCCAAGCCGAGCGTTCGGGCCAAGACGGCAGCGACCCCAAAGGCCGAATCACCTAAACCCGCTGTGGCAAATGCAACCGCCAAGCCAGCAGTAGCCAAAGTTGCAGCGCCTAAACCCGCGGCCGTCAAGCCCGATGCAAAGCCCGCCGCACCCAAACCTGCCACAAAACGCGTAGCTCCTAAGGCAGTTGCGAAACCTTCGGCACCCAAGGCCACAGCCAAGCCAGCCGCGCCCAAAGTGCAGGCGGCGAAATCGGTCACGGCAAAACCAACGGCTGCACCTGCTGCCAAGCCTGCGGCACCCAAAGCCGAGGTGAAACCTGTGGCGACCCTAGCGGACACAGCCAAGCCTGCGGCACCTCAGAACCGGACGCGCGCGCCTTCGAAACCGCCCGCGATGCCCACACCCGTCAGCAAAACCGACAAGTAAACGGGACATCCGCTTGACACTGTCGTGCAGGCGCGCCAACGCTGCGCCTCATGACGGATATGCGCCCGGTTGGATATGTGATTGGCCTGTTGGTCGCCATTCTTGGGGCGACCATGATGCTTCCCATGCTTGCGGATTTCATCGAAGGCCGGGGCGAATGGCCAGTGTTTCTTGGAAGCGGCGTCATCACCATGCTGACGGGCGTTATCCTGTCCATTAGCTGTTCGAACGGAGTGGGCGAAGGTCTGACCATTCGTCAGACCTTTTTGCTGACCACTGGCGTTTGGGTGGCGCTGCCCTTTTTCGGCGCAATCCCGTTTTTATTCGGCGAGACCGAGCTGCGTTTTGTCGATGCCTATTTTGAGGCGATGTCGGGGCTGACCACCACTGGTTCGACCGTCATTTCCGGGCTTGATAATCTGCCGCAGGGTTTGCTGTTGTGGCGCGGGTTGCTGCAATGGCTGGGCGGTATTGGTATCATTGTTGTCGCCATGGTTTTCCTGCCCGAACTTCGCGTGGGGGGGATGCAAATATTCCGCTCAGAAGGGTTTGAAACCATGGGAAAAATCCTGCCGCGAGCGCAAGAGATAGCAGGGCAGATTTCCCTGATCTATGTCTTTTTGACCTTCGTCTGCGCGCTTGTCTACGCCGGTTTGGGGATGGGGTTTTTCGATGCCGTCGTGCATGCGATGACAACCATCGCGACCGGAGGATTCTCGAACTACGACACGTCCTTCGGTAGTTTCTCGGGGCCGACCGAGTATGCGGCTGCGGTCTTTATGATCCTCGCGGCGCTGCCCTTCGTGCGCTATGTTCAATTCGCCAATGGCAACACGAACTCACTGTGGCAGGACAGCCAGATACAGACATTCCTGGCGACAATCCTGGTGCTGGTCGTGGTTATGGCGGTGTTCCTGACCGTGGTCTTTCCGCATCATTGGGAACAGGCGTTCCGGGAATCGCTGTTCAACATCACCTCGATCATTTCGGGTACGGGTTATGCCAGCGTTGATTACATGACGTGGGGCAGTTTCCCGGTCATGCTGTTCTTTCTGATCGGTCTGATCGGAGGATGCGCGGGCTCGACCGCATGTTCGATCAAGATTTTCCGGTATCAGTTGCTGTTTGCGTCGATCAAAACGCAAATTCGCCGTATTCGGTCACCGCATGGCGTATTTGCCCCGCGATATGGCGGGCGCACCATCGGGACGGATGTCCTGACCTCGGTGATGAGTTTCTTCATGTTCTTCGTGCTGTCGCTGGGTGTGCTGGCCTGGGCGTTGGCTCTGACAGGGCTGGACTTCATCACTTCGGTTTCTGGGGCTGCGACCGCACTGGCCAATGTGGGGCCGGGACTTGGTAGCCAGATTGGCCCCGCAGGAAATTTCGCCGGTCTGAATGACACCGCCAAATGGCTGTTGTCCGTCGGCATGCTGGTCGGACGGTTGGAACTGCTGGCCGTCTACGCGTTGTTCACCGTCCAATTCTGGAGAAACTAATGAAAAGACCCTTGGGGGCCCAGATTTCGCATATGTTGAAAGATCGGGGCGTTGACGTGATTTTCGGCATTCCCGGTGTTCACAATCAGGAAATGTATCGCGGCATCGAAGAAGCTGGCATCACGCATGTGTTGGCCCGGCATGAACAGGGGGCCGGGTTCATGGCCGATGGCTATGCCCGTGCAACCGGCAAGCCGGGCGTGGCCTATGTGATCACCGGGCCGGGGCTGTGCAACATCATGACACCGATGGGGCAGGCTTATACGGATTCGGTGCCCCTGCTGGTGATGTCGTCGTGTCTGGATGAAACGCAGGCGGTGCATGGGCAGTTGCATCAGATGAAGGATCAGCTTGGGGCGGCTGAAACCGTGACCGACTGGTCGCGGCAGGCCAATTCCGCACAGGCCGCTTATGGTCTGGTCGAGCGTGCTTTTGAAGAATTCGAACTGTCCCGCCCGCGCCCCAAACATATTCAGGTGCCGATTGCCCAGCTTGAGGCCGATGCCGAATCCGCGCCATTTCCCAATCAGCCGGGGCTGCGCACCAAGGTTTTGCCGCCCGACATTGCTCCGGTCATGTCACTGCTGAATATCGCGCGCAGGCCGTTGTTCATTTTGGGCGGTGGCGCGCGCTCTAACCTGTGGCGGCAGATATTGACGGAACTGGGTGCGGCCTGCTTCACAACTTTTGCTGGGCGTGGGATGGCCGGGCAGGGCTATGCGTTGGACTTTGGTGCCATGCTGACGCGCCCCGGCAGCGCCGAGGTAATAGGGTCCGCTGACCTTGTAGTCGCCGTAGGTGCCGAACTGGGCGAGGTCGATCTGTGGCGCGACAACCTGGGGCACAGCGCTCATCTGGTGCGGGTCGATCTTGATCCCAGAGTTCTGTCTGATCACCATCGCGCAGGCGTCAAGCTGCAGGCTGATGGGGAAAGCTTTGCGCATGCTTTGTGGGGTGCGATTGATAAGGTGAAACCCGCAACGGGTTGGACACCGGAGGAAATCACCGAGGCACGCAGACGCTGGCGTGCCGAGGTCGATGCCGAGCGGCCAGGGATCGTTCCGGTGCTTGATGCTCTGCGCGATGCCATGCCAGCGGATACGATGATCTATTCCGACATGACCCAAATCGCCTATGCCGGGAAAGAGGTCTGGGATATGGCCTATCCCTATCACTGGCATCACCCGACCGGCTTTGGCACGTTGGGATATGGATTGCCTGCGGGCATCGGCGGTGCAGTTGCGCGCCGGGGAAAACCAACAGCTGTGATCGCCGGGGATTACGGATTTCACTATACAATGATGGAGCTTGGTGCAGCGGTCGAGCTTGGCCTTTCACTGCCCATTATCCTGTGGGACAACGGCAAGCTGAAAGAGATCGAGGACAGTATGGTCCGTGGTCAGATTGCGCCGAACGCGGTGATCGCCCACAACCCGGATTTCTGCAAATTGGCCGAGGCCTTTGGGGCCCTGTCTGCCGCGCCCGCTAGCTTGGCCGAAATGCAGACCGCAGTGCGTGCGGCCTTTGATGCGCCGGTTCCAACCCTGATCCGCGTAACGCCTGATATCGTGTAACCACAAAAAACGCCGCCCAAAGGGGCGGCGTTCCACTTTTTGGGATCAATTTAATCCCAACAATGCACCAGAACGGTCATTCCGTTGGCCCTGCGGCTAAGTTCGTTGGGCGAGATCTCGGCAGTCGATTGACCTGGTTGGCCCGAGACGCCCGCCTGTTCAAGCGCCGCGTTCAACCGCTCAGCCGTGGCTGCAAGACTGACCGAGGCGGGCAGGGTGCGCCCATCAGACGGGGTGGGTAGCAACATACCGACAACCTGACCGGCGTCATCGAAAACAGGTCCGCCAGCATCGCCCGGCTGGGCGGCCATCGCCAGACGTTTCACTCCGTCTTCTCCGTTCAGGCCGCGCACGTCAGTAATCTGGCCATAGGTCAGCGTCGGCGCCCCCAATGCGCCCTGATACGAAAAGCCCGACACTGCGACCTCGGATTGGATGCGCGGTTGATCGGTGCCGAATTCCGCGACGCTGATCGGCGCAAGGTTGTTCCGGGGCCGCAGAACGGCCACACCCAGATCAGCATCGGCCCAGGCGACCTGAACTTCCTGATCGTCGTTCAGGGTGATCCGGGTGCAGCTGTCGGTGGCCTCGGATACCGTCAGGATTGTACCGCTGGTATCGGTGAAAAAGCCGGACCGGGACAGGCGCGGCTTGCGGATTTGCAGGCCGGAAACAAGATCGATCCGTTGCTCGGCATTCGCCCCGGCCCCTGCGTCCAGAACAGCGCTGTTTGTGGTGAAGCTGGCCTTGAGCGCGGCCAGAACCCGTGCTCGGCGGGCCTCATCCCCTTCGGGCCAGACCAGCGTGAAGCCTTTGATCTGACCGTCCTTCAGCGCGGCCTGAGTGTACGAGACAACTCCGTTCCCGCGACCTTCCAGTGTAAAGCGATCACCGCGCAGTTGTCGGGGCCCGTCCAGAGGAACGATCTCAAGCGACTGCATCACCTCGTACAGGGCGCGCAGGGTGGCCTTGTCGCCTTGCTGACTGATCAGCAGCGCCTTGGCATCCAAGTTAGTGGTGCCTTTGAAATGCGCAAAGGGGGCCTCATAGCGGTCAAAGGCAATAACATCCAATGGCAGGTCCAGATCAATCCCGGCCTGCGGGTCTGAATAACGCGCCATGCCGACGCTGATCAGCGGCGCGTTATAGTCATCCATTAGCGACTTGCGCTGCGCTGTTGTCAGAACACCGGTTGCTTCAAAGCCGTTGAAACGCTGCCAGTCACCCATCGAACGGCGCGTGCCCTGACCAAAGGCACCGTCAATTGTGGCGTTATAAAACCCTGCGGCCTGCAAGGCTGTCTGCAAATTCCGACGCTCTTGCGCAGTAAGCAGGCGTTCGGACTGTAGGGCCTGCGAGCGGGTTTCATCTGCGGGCTCAGCCGACAATCCCGAGACAGTCGCTTCGGGTTGTGGAGTGTTTTCGACGGGCGGCGCCACCACGCCCCGGTCTAGGATGTTCGCCCCGACCGGCCAGAACTGCTGACCCAGAGAGCTGGTGAAGGCTATGTAGCTGTCAGCAGGTATCTGCCCTTCGGCCCGGTAGACGTCCAGTACCTGCTGGGCATCACTGCGCAAATAAGGCCCGATAACAATGGCATACCAGCCAGAGTTCAGGCGAAATCCGTTTACGTCCGGCAGGAGGTTTGAATAAGCCTGCGCGCGCTCTTGTGCCTCGCGCAGCGAAGGGCGCGCCTCGACCTGAACCCAGACCCCAGCGTCCTGTTGCGCTGATACGGCGCCTGCGCCGATAGAAAATAGAAACAAAATTACAGTGAATATGCGTGTCATTGTCTGCCCGTGTTCGCAGTGTTTTAGCTTTGCGGCAGACTACGCGAATTGAACCGCAGAAAGCCATGCCTGGAATACGGGGAATTTCCAGTGTGGCGGTGCAGTGACAGCCTGACCCGATTGGCCCGTTGACGCCCCTTTGCCCCTTGCATAGGAAGGACAAAACCGACCGGAACCGGGCGCAGGGGCGTCCAAAGGGAATGTCATGACCGAACCGTCCAGCGCACCACGTTCTTTTCAGGAAATTATCCTGCGACTTCAAACCTATTGGGCCTCGAAAGGCTGCGCGATTCTGCAGCCTTATGACATGGAGGTCGGCGCAGGTACGTTCCACCCGGCCACCACGCTGCGCGCCTTGGGGTCAAAACCGTGGGCGGCGGCCTATGTGCAACCCTCGCGCCGCCCGACTGATGGGCGCTACGGAGAAAACCCCAACCGATTGCAACATTACTATCAGTACCAGGTGCTGATCAAACCCAGCCCGCCGGATCTGCAAGAGCTGTATTTGGGCAGCCTTCAGGCCATCGGCATCGACATGGACCTGCATGATATCCGCTTTGTCGAGGATGACTGGGAAAGCCCAACTCTGGGCGCCTGGGGGCTTGGCTGGGAGGTTTGGTGTGACGGCATGGAAGTCAGCCAGTTCACCTATTTCCAGCAGGTTGGCGGCCACGACTGTGCGCCGGTGTCGGGCGAACTGACCTATGGTCTGGAGCGTCTGGCAATGTATGTGCTGGGCATTGATCACGTTATGGACATGCCCTTTAACGATCCGCAATCGCCCAGCCCGCTGACCTATGGCGACATCTTCAAACAGACCGAAGAGGAATACGCCCGCTGGAACTTTGACGTCGCCAACACCGAGGTTCTGCTGCGTCATTTCGAAGAGGCCGAGGTCGAGTGCGCCGCTATTCTGGCGCAGGAGCATGACGACCCAAAAACCGGCAAGCGTATCATCATGGCGCACCCGGCCTATGATCAGTGCATCAAGGCCAGCCACATGTTCAATCTGCTGGACGCGCGGGGGGTCATCTCGGTCACGGAACGGCAGGCCTATATTGGTCGCGTGCGGGCGCTGGCCAAGCAATGTGCCGATGCGTTTGTACAGACCGGGGCAGCTGGGTTCGAGGCCTGATGGCGCGCTCAGGCCAATCCCGGCAACAGCACTTTCAGGCCATCCGCGATCATGCCGATTGCGATGGCCGACAGGATCATGCCCATGAAACGGCTCATGATCACACGCGCGTTGTCGGACAGGCGTTTAGCCAGGGCCGAGGCGTTCCAGAAAGTGATGAACAGCAGGAACAGAACCACAAGAAACACGCCCGCATAGATGATGGCGTCCATGGGCTTTGCGATGTGGTGGGCGTACAGGATCAGCGTCGTGATCGTGCCGGGCCCGACCAGAATGGGAAAGGCCAGCGGATAAAACGCCACCGTCGCGGGTTCAGGGTAGGCTTGCTTTTCCCCCTTGGTCCCGTGGTGCGAGGTGCTTTCGTTGCCGTTCAGCATGTTCAGACCGATCATCAGAACGACCAGACCACCTGCGACGCGCAGATCATCGACACTGATCCCGAACAGGCCAAGCGTCTGATTGCCGATGGCGGCAAACGCTCCGCCCAGGATCAGGCAGTACGTGGCCGTTTTCGCCGCGACCTTGCGCTGATCAGCGGGCGTCAGGCCGTCGGTGACACTCAGGAAAACGGGCAGGTTGGTGATCGGGTTCATGATCGCAAACAGCGCGCCGAAGAACCCAACGGCAAGGGTCATGTCCATTCGAAAAGCCTCGCTCCGACCTGTATCAGTTTGGAAACTGGCCTATTTCCTGCCAAGTTGAAAGAGGCCGCGTGATCGGGATGTTGAGAAGATGACCGGAAAAATGCTTGCAATCATCCTTATTGTTTCCGCGGCTTTGGCCGGGCTGGGCATGTATTACCTTCAGGTTTATGGGTTCTACTATGACGTCGAAGCTAGACCGGGGCAGGACGTGGCATTGCTTGTTGAGGGGGCAGAGGAACCTCAGCCGATCCCGTACACGGCGTTTCAGGCGATTGATGCGGACAGCTCTCCGATCCGATACCGGGCGTGTTTTGAGACCGAGATGACGAGCGATGATCTTGCGGCTTTTCAACCGGTCGAAAACCCCGAACCGCTGACCGCGCCGGGCTGGTTTGACTGCTACGACGCGGTTGCCATTGCCGAGGCTCTGAAGTCTGGACAGGCGCAGGCTTATATGGGGGCGAAGAACATCCACTATGGCGTGGACCGCATTGTGGCCGTGACAGCAGATGGCAAAGGCTATGTCTGGCACGCGCTGAACAATTGCGGTGAAAAGGCCTATGACGGCACGGTGGTGGGCGAGGAATGCCCGCCGCGCCCCGAAAACTGAGGGCGCCATGACTGAGGCCGTACATGAGGTTTCAAACTTACTGACTGCCACCCTGGGCATCGCGGTTTACCTGATCGGGGCCGAAATCAACGCGCGGGTGGCTGTGCTGCGGCAATTCAATATCCCTGAACCGGTGACGGGCGGTCTTCTTGCCTCGTTCCTGTTGCTGTTTCTGTATTTGGCTACCGGTCTTGAACTGAGATTCGATCTGGCCGCCCGCGACTTCCTGCTGATTGTGTTCTTTGCCGGGATTGGCCTGAACGCACGCCTGTCAGATTTGATTGCGGGCGGTAAGCCTCTGCTGTTGCTAATTATTTTGACGTTAGTGACGATTGTTGCCCAAAATGTCGTCGGTGCGGTTGGGGCGGTGGCGTTTGGATATCCGGCGCAGGCCGGGGTTTTGTTCGGCTCGGCCTCTCTGATCGGTGGCCACGGCACGGCGATTGCCTGGGCGCCCGAGGTTGGCGCGGCGACCGGCCTGACGGGCGTGACCGAGTTGGGCGTCGCCGTGGCAACCTTAGGCCTTGTGCTGGCCGCTCTGGTTGGTGGACCGATTGCGCGCCTGTTGATCGAGGGTAAAAACCTGACGCCGGACCGCCCGGGCGAAGAACACACCGTCGGTTTGCCCGATGATGCGACTGAGGCGGAGACTAAGATCGACCACCTGACCATCATGCGGGTTCTGTTGCATCTGAACGTGGCGATCATTTTTGGGTTGGCGCTGAATGAGGCGATCCTGGCCACCGGCCTGAAACTGCCTTCGTTCGTGCCCTGTCTGATCATGGGGATCGTCATTGCCAACCTGCGCGCAGCCTTTGCGCCAAAAGCGCCGCCAGTGTCCCGCACACCTTCGCTTGCGCTGATCTCGGAATTCTCGCTGGGGGCGTTTCTGGCCATGTCGCTGATGAGCCTGCAGCTTTGGACCATCGCCGAGCTGGGGTTGGCCATCGTAGTCGTCTTGACCGCGCAGACACTTTTTACAGTGGCTTTTGTGATTTGGGTGTTGTTCCCGGTGATGGGCGGCAACTATCGCGCCGCCGTGCTGTCTGCGGGATTTGGCGGTTTTGCATTGGGCGCGACCCCGACGGCCATCGCCAATATGACCGCAGTTACCAAGCGATATGGCCCGTCGCCTATTGCCTTTATCGTGCTGCCCCTTGTATCCGCCTTCTTTGTGGATATCGCCAATGCCATCGTCATTCAGACGATCGTCAATTTCTAAGGACCGAAAATGCCCGACCTGCTGATCGAACTGTTTTCCGAGGAAATCCCCGCCCGCATGCAGACCCGCGCGGGCGAGGACCTGAAAAAGCGGATTACCGACGGTTTGGTCGAGGCTGGTCTGACCTATGCCGGGGCCGCTGCCCTGACCACGCCGCGCCGCCTGACGCTGGCGATCGAAGGTTTGCTGGCCGAAAGCCCGACGATCCGCGAAGAACGCAAGGGCCCCAAGGTCGGCGCACCGGACAAAGCCATCGAAGGGTTCCTACGTGGCGCTGGTCTGACCCGCGACCAACTGGAAGAACGCGAGACACCCAAAGGTGCGGTCTATTTTGCAACCATCGAAAAAGCGGGTCGCCCGGCGTCCGAGATCGTGGCCGAGGTGCTTGAGGCAACCATTCGCAACTTTCCCTGGCCCAAGTCGATGCGCTGGGGTGGCGGTTCCCTGCGCTGGGTGCGTCCGCTGCATTCGATCCTGTGCATCCTGTCCGATGAGACGGGCGCGCAAGTCGTGCCGCTGGAGGTCGAAGGCATTGCCTCCGGCGACACCACCGCTGGCCACCGTTTTATGGCGCCGGATCGGTTCTCGGTCACGTCGTTCGATGACTACGCCGCCAAACTGAAGCGCGCGTTTGTCGTGCTGAACCCTGCTGACCGGGCTGAACATATCTGGAACGACGCCCAGAACATGGCCTTTGCCGCCGGTCTGGAAGTGGTCGACGACAAGGGCCTGCTGGCCGAGGTCGCCGGCCTGGTAGAATGGCCTGTGGTTCTGATGGGCAAGATCGACGAGGAGTTTCTGGAACTGCCGCCCGAGGTGCTGCAGACTTCGATGAAAGAGCATCAGAAATTCTTCTCGGTCCGCAATCCGAAGACAGGCCGGATCGAGCGGTTCATTACCGTTGCCAACCGTGAAACCGCCGACAACGGGGTGACCATTCTGGCGGGCAACCAGAAGGTGTTGTCGGCCCGTCTGGCCGATGCCAAGTTCTTCTGGGAGAACGATTTGCGCGTGGCCAAGTCGGACATTGCCCAATGGACCCGCGCGCTGGAGAATGTGACCTTCCACAATCAATTGGGTACACAGGCCGAGCGGATCGAGCGCATCGCCGCGCTGGCCCGCGAACTGGCCTCGGTGACCGGGGCGGATGCGGATCAGGCAGAGAAAGCCGCCCGTCTGGCCAAGGCCGATCTGAGCTCTGAGATGGTTTATGAGTTTCCCGAACTTCAGGGGCTTATGGGTCGTTACTATGTCGAAGCGGCGGGTGAAGAGGCCGCAGTGGCTGCCGTAGCACAGGAACACTACTCGCCGTTGGGCCCGTCGGATGACGTGCCGACCGCGCCGCTGTCCGTAACCGTGGCGCTGGCCGACAAGCTGGACACGCTGACAGGGTTTTGGGCGATTGATGAGAAACCGACCGGATCGAAAGACCCGTTTGCATTGCGGCGCGCGGCGTTGGGGGTTACCCGGCTGGTTCTGGAAAATAATCTGCGCCTTTCCCTGACCGATCTATTGGAAACCGCGTTGATGGTTCTGTTGAAAGTGCCCGAGTGGCAAGCGGCCCTTTTGGGTGCCAAAGCCGAGCAAGCACAGGCAAGCGACGAAGAAAAGGATGCCGCAGCCAAACGCGTCCACGATCTGGCGCATCAGGTCGAGGCAGCCAACGCGGTCTTCTCATCTGTGCCCGCGGATTTGCTGTCGTTCTTCCACGACCGCCTCAAGGTTTTCCTGCGCGACGAGGGTATCCGTCACGACATCATCGACGCCTGTATCGCGACGGGCGGCAATGATGACCTGAACCTGCTGGTCAAACGCGCCCGTGCATTAAATGCGGTGATCGCGACCGAGGATGGCGAGAACCTCGTGCAGGGCTTCAAGCGCGCCAACAATATTCTGACGCAGGCCGAGGAAAAGGACGGGGTCGAATACTCTTATGGCGCGGATGTGAAATTCGCCGAGACCGAAAGCGAAAAGGCTCTGTTTGCCGCTTTGGATCGCGCGCAGGCCGAGATCGAACCGGCGCTCAAGGCCGAGGATTTCCCAAAAGCGATGGCGACAATGGCAGCACTGCGTGGCCCAGTCGATGCGTTTTTTGACGAGGTTCAGGTCAATACCGACAGCGATATTCTGCGCCGCAACCGTCTGAACCTGCTGAGCCAAATCCGTCAAGTCTGTTCCAGCGTGGCGGACCTCAGCAAGATCGAAGGTTAATCCAGAACGCCCTTGCGCCATTGGTGCAAGGGCTTATGCTGCGGTGAAACCAAAAGGTGCTGCAGTGCAGAATAATCCGCATACCACTCTGATCACAACCGAAGCGCCCGTCGCTGCCAACACCCATGGCGGACGGGCGAAATGTCTGCAACGTCTGGTCCGCTTGGACCTTCCGGTGCCCCGAACGGTGGCGCTGTCCTTTGACGCGGTGCATCGGATTGCGGAAGGGCAGGTGCCGGATATCGCCGCAGTTCTGGAACAGTTTGAACAGACGGCGTTGCTATGCGTCCGGCCAAGCTCGGAAGACCCCGATTGGGGCGGCCCCGGTGCGATCTTGAATATCGGTATGAACGACGCGCGCTACGTGGATCTGTCGGACTCGATGGGGGCCGAGGCCGCCGCCGCGTTGTACTTGCGCTTTGTCCAAAGCTACGCAATTCACGTTGCCCGTCTGGACGCGGATGTTTTCGACGATATCAGCGCGGATGGCAGCGAAGGGCTGAGCCAATCTTTGCGCGCCTATGAGGATGAGACGGACGAGGCATTCCCCCAAGACCGGGGCGAGCAACTGATTGCCGTCCTTCGGTCAATGGCGCGGGCGTGGGATGGAACTTCGGCCCGGTTGCTGCGACAGGCCAAGGGAGCGCCGGCGGATGCGGGGTTGGGCTTGGTCATTCAGGAAATGATCCCCGGCGTGGGGCAGGGCGAGTGCGGCTCGGGTGTTTTGCAACTGATTGATCCTGCAACTGGATTGCCGCAAATCACCGGTCGGTATCTCAGTCAAAGCCAAGGCCGCGATGCGCTGGGTGCGGATGTGGCCGCGCTGTATCTGGAAAAAGACCCGCGCGGTAAATCACTGGAAGAGGTCGCCCCACAGGCATTTGCCGAACTCAAGGCCCACGCAGCCTTGATGCGCGCCAAGCTGCGCGAGGAGATGCAGGTCGAGTTCGTGATCGAGAATGGCCATGTGCATATTCTGGACGGTGTACGCGTACAGCGCAGTGCACGGGCGGCGATGCGGATTGCCGTTCGCCTGGCCGAAGACGGCATCATCCCGCCGCAAGAGGCGGTGATGCGGGTCGATCCGCATTCCTTAAACGAAATGCTGCACCGTCAGGTCCATCCCGAGGCAGAGCGGGATGTACTGACCACCGGTATTGCCGCCAGCCCTGGGGCTGCAACGGGCAAGATCGTGTTCACCGCCGCCGAGGCGCAGGCCAGCGCCGCGCGCGGCGAGCCGTGTATTTTGATACGCCGTGAAACCTCGCCCGAAGATGTGCGCGGGATGCATGCGGCGGTTGCCGTGCTGACCGAAAAGGGCGGTATGACCAGCCACGCCGCCGTGATCGGTCGCGGGTTGGGTTTGCCTTGTATCGTCGGCGCGTCCGAGATGCGGTTTCAGACCAAGAAACGGCTGCTGTCTGCCCCCGACGGGCGGGTGTTCAAGACGGGTGACGTTTTGACGATCGACGGGTCTTCGGGCCAGGTTCTGGCCGGACAGCCTGCGATGCTTGAGGCGGCTCTGGACGATTGTTTTCAAACGCTTATGGGCTGGGCGGATGATGAGCGCGACATTGCCATCCGCGCCAACGCGGATACACCGGCCGATGCTCAGACGGCTCGGAACTTTTTGGCGCAGGGGATAGGCCTGTGTCGGACTGAGCATATGTTCTTTGATCCTGGACGTCTGATCGTGATGCGCGAGATGATTTTTGCGCAAACCCCATCAGGGCGCGCGGCGGTTTTGGAGCGATTGCTGCCAATGCAGCGTGAGGATTTCGTTCAACTGTTCCGGATCATGGAAGGTCAACCCGTCTGTATCCGCTTGTTTGACCCACCTTTGCACGAATTCCTGCCGACCACGCGCGGTGGACAGCGCGAGCTGGCCGAGGCGCTGGACCTGCCGGTGTCAGATGTGGAACGGCGGGTTGCGGCGATGACTGAATATAACCCGATGCTGGGCCTGCGCGGCGTGCGTCTGGGTGTGACCGTACCCGAGATTTATGACATGCAGGCCCGCGCCATTTTTGAGGCGACGCTTGAAGCCAGCAAGGACGGTGCGCCTGTCGTGCCTGAGGTGATGATCCCGCTGGTCTCGGCCAAGCGCGAGGTTGAGCTGGTCAAATCCCGTATCGACTCGGTCGCCGCGTCGGTTGCAAGCGAACGGGGTGAAGAGTTTGAATACCGTTTGGGTGTCATGGTCGAAACGCCTCGGGCCTGTTTGCGGGCGGATGAAATAGCCCCTCAAACCGCGTTCCTGAGCTTCGGTACCAATGACCTGACCCAGATGACTTACGGGCTGTCACGCGACGACGCGGGCCGGTTCATGTCGGATTATGTTCGGCAGGGCGTCTTCATTGAGGATCCGTTCCATGTGCTTGACCCAGACGGGGTCGGAGAATTGCTGAAACTCGGTGCGGAACGTGGACGTCAGGCCCAGCCGGATGTTACCCTTTCAGTATGCGGTGAGCATGGCGGTAACCCCGAATCAATCGCCATCTGCCGCGACCTAGGGTTTGACTATGTGTCATGCTCTCCGTTCCGGGTGCCTGTCGCTCGGCTGGCTTCCGCTCAGCTGGCGATTTCGTCCAGACTTGGGGGTTGACACAGGGTGTTTGCCCTAGGATTAGTGGTTTTTAGGCAACCTTGTGGCAGAATTAATTTTCGCCACGGGCGATTTTCCACTTGCGTTTTCTTCTGATCTGGACGTCTGCGTCGGACTGCGCTAAATGCCTCGTCGCGCCCGCCGGGGGAGGGTACGGCGCGATATGTGCCTGTGCGAGGTTATCTGATGCTACGATACATACTGGCTGCTGCCACGTTGGCGGCAACCATGCTGCCTAGTGTGTCTTTCGCTGATAAGAAAGCCACCGATACTGCCGAACGCGAACTTGTCACCCGGACCGAAGTGCCCGGACAGAATTTTCGCGACTATCTGACTCTGTTCAAGCCCCGAAAAGAGCTTGAGCCCCAAAAAATATCGTACTCGAAGGATTGGCTGGATCAACAGCCCAAGGCCACCGGGGACGAAAATTTCAATTGTCTGGCCGAGGCGCTGTACTTTGAAGCACGTGGTGAAAGCGTGCGCGGGCAGTTTGCCGTGGCCGAGGTTATCCTAAATCGCGTGGACAGTGGCCGGTTCCCGGACTCGCTGTGCGGCGTAATCAAGCAGGGAACCGGTAAGAAATACCAGTGCCAGTTCACTTACACCTGTGATGGCCAAAAGGAAGTGATCCGCGAAAAGAAGGCGTATGAGCGCGTATCGAAAGTTGCGCGTGCGGCCATCGACGGTGTCACCAAAGAACTGACCGAAGGTGCTACGCACTACCACACCACGGCGGTCCGTCCGTCCTGGTCGCGTGTGTATAAGGAAACCGCACGGATCGGCGTGCACATTTTCTACCGGCACAACTATCGAACAGCGAGCAACTGATTGACGCACCCGCGCTGGAACCTTGCTGGCGCGGGGCGTTTTATAACCTATGTTGCGGGCCAGGAGGCCCGCAATGATTTTTACACGCAGACAATTTCTGCAATCAGCAGCCGCACTGACGGTACTGCCACACTCGGCCCGCGCATCAAGCTCTGATCTGATCGCAAAGACGGCGATGCAGCAGATCGCCCCTGATGGTTTTCCCCAAACGCCTGTCTGGTCCTATGGCGGAGGTGTACCTGGAGCCGAAATCCGGTTGCCTCAGGGCGCGCGGGTTCAGCGCAGGTTGGCGAACGAGTTGCCTCAGCCAACAACAGTGCATTGGCATGGCATCCGGATCGACAATGCGATGGACGGTGTGCCGGGCCTGACGCAGGATGTGGTCGCACCGGGTGAGGGGTTCGATTATGACTTTGTCGTTCCAGACGCGGGAACCTATTGGTATCACGCGCATAATCGCTCGGTCGAGCAGGTGGCGCGCGGCCTATACGGCCCACTGATCGTTGAAGAGGCTACAGGGCCAGATATCGACCAAGACCTGACACTGATGTTGGATGATTGGCGGCTGGACCCAGACACCGGACATATCGTTGAAGATTTCGACAACGGTCATGATCAAAGCCATGCCGGGCGGTTGGGGAATCTGATCTCGGTCAACGGCCAGTTTGATCCTGTCTTTCCCGCGCGCCGCCACGAGCGTTTGCGCCTGCGGCTGATCAATGCCTCTAACGCGCGTATCTACGATCTGGCCTTGGACGGGGTGGCGGGGTGGATCGTTGCGCTGGACGGAATGCCGCTTGAAACCCCGTTAGAGGTTGAGGACGGCTTTCCACTAGCCCCGGCTCAACGCGCGGATTTGATTGTGGACGTAACAGCAGAACCTGACACCATCGCCGGGCTGATCAGTCGCGAGCGGGACGGGGGCTTTGGTCTGGTACGGTTCCCGGTTTCCGGTACTTCGGCAACGACTGCCCGGTCAGGCGTTGCGCCCTTGCCCGCGAATCCATTGCCTCAAGTGGTTTTGGACGACGCCCCGGTGCATCGGATGACGTTGCAAGGCGGTGCGATGCGGTGGCTGGAATCCGCGCAGCTTGGCGACACACAGCTTTCTGGCCGCGAATTGGCGCAACTGGGCCGGTTCTGGGCCTTGAACGGGTATGCTGAACGCCCCTTGGACCCTTTTCTGGATGCACAGCGCGGTAGTACCCACCGGATCGAGTTCGTCAACGAAACCGCTTTCCCGCATGCTATGCACCTGCATGGGCACCATTTTCGGCTGATCCTGCCCGACGGCAGCCTTGGCCCATGGCGCGATACGGTGCTGGTGGAGCGCGGACAAACCCGTGAAATTGCCCTAGTGGTCGACAATCCGGGCGACTGGCTATTGCATTGCCATATGCTGGGGCACGCCGCATCCGGGATGATGAGCTGGTTTCGCGTGACCTGACGCCGCAATCAACGACTAGAATGGCGTTTGTTGCGATGCTATATGCGCGCGCATCCTATAAATTTGGTAGATTAGTTTACCAAGCCCGAAAAGGTTCGCCGTATGAGCTCTGAAATCCGCCTTGCCTTTGCGCACCCGTCCGAACGGTCCGAAGCGACCGCGACGCGCGGCCCGCTGGATCGCATCTCGCTCAGGGATCATACCGTCGAAGTTGAGATCGGTGCCTTTCAGGCCGAACGTGGCACCACACAGCGTATCTGCTTCAACATCGTGGTTGAGGTGCGCCCGCTGACCGATCCGATTGACGATGATGTTGATCGTATCCTGTCATACGACCGTGTGACCGAGGCGATTGCCCATGAACTGGCCGCTGAACGTCTGAACCTGCTTGAGACGTTGGCGGATCGTGTCGCGGAGCGCATTTTGCTTGAACCTCAAGCTGTAAGAGCTTTTGTTCGCATCGAAAAACTTGACCGTGGACCGGGCGCGCTGGGTGTCGAAATCGTGCGCGGCAAGGACACGCTCCACCACGATGTGGTCGAAGAAGAACGCCCCCATCCGCGGTTGGTTTTCCTCTCGAACGAGGCCATTTCGTCTTCCAACCTGACGGGTTGGATTGATCAGTTGGAGAACCGTCAGCGCCCGTTGATCCTGTGTGTCGGCGCGTCGGAACTGACGGTGCCACAGACTGGTCACGCGATGACACAACGCCGGATTGATTTGTTGGCGATCGAGCAAAACGCCTGGGTTCTGGCCGCACGGGATCATCGCTGCGTGGTGGTGTCGACGCGGACGGAATTGGACTGGGCAATGAAGAATGGGCAGATTTGCGTCTGGGCCCCGTCCAAGATTGTGCTGGATGCAGTTGATGGCCCTTCGGCGGCGCCTTCGGACGCTGTAGCCTTGGCAGCCTGGTTTGCAGCCACTTTTGAAGCCAGCGAGATGATGGTGATCGGCGGCGCCTTGCCGAACGCGCCAAAGACGCCTCTGCGCGCTATTCCAGTGGATCAGGCGCAACTGTGACCGCGTATTTTCGACCGCTGGTGCAGCACGGGTCGGCCCGCCCGGACGGGGCGGTTCCTCTTGCCGGGCAGGAATTGTGGTTCACCCATGCAGAACGGCTGTCTCGCACGGATGCGCCGACGATTGTCGCCGCGCAGGATATTCCAGCCGATGCGCTGAACCGTCTGACGCGCCCACGCGCCGAGATTGCTGGTGTGGCGATGGATCGCCCGCAGATCATGGGAATCCTCAACGCCACGCCGGACAGCTTCTCGGACGGCGGGGTACACAACTCGGTTGAAACGGCAGTGTCCGCTGCTGAGCAGATGGTGGAGCATGGTGCCAGCATTCTGGATATCGGCGGTGAATCGACCCGACCGGGGGCTACCTACGTGCCCGAGGATGAGGAAATCGCCCGCACGCAACCCCTGATCGAAGCCATTCGCGCCAAGACGAGCGCCCTGATTTCCATCGATACCCGCAAGGCCAGCGTTGCGCGGGCCGCTTGGAAGGCGGGGGCGGGGCTGATCAATGACGTATCGGGCTTTACCTTTGACCAGCAGCTTGCGCCTTTCTGCGCTGAGGTTAACGCGCCCGTCTGTGTGATGCATATGCAGGGCGACCCAACTGTGATGCAGGACGACCCGCAATATGATGATGTGTTGCTGGACGTCTATGATTTCCTTGAAGGTCAGGTTGAAAAGCTGGAGCAGACCGGGCTGAGCCGCGATCAGATCTTGGTCGATCCGGGTATCGGGTTCGGTAAAACCCAGGCGCATAATTTGACCTTGTTGAAAAATCTCAGCCTTTTCCATGGCTTGGGATGCCCGATTCTGCTGGGCGTCTCGCGCAAGGGCTTTATCGGGCAAATCGGGAGAGAGCCGCGCAAGGATGCCCGTGCGCCGGGCTCAATCGCAGTAGCACTGGCCGGATTGTCGCAAGGCGTGCAGATCGTGCGTGTTCATGACGTTGCTCATACCGCTCAGGCCTTGCGTCTGTGGGCCGCCGTCCGGTAATCCCGTCCTAGACGAGTAACTACGGAGTTAGACAATGCGCAAGCTGTTCGGAACCGATGGGGTGCGAGGCACCGCCAATACTCATCCGATTACGGCCGAAATGGCCCTGCGCATTGGGGCTGCCGTGGGGCGGTATTTTCGCCGCGATCAATCTGGTGCGCACCGGGTGGTGATCGGCAAGGATACGCGCCTGTCCGGGTATATGCTGGAAAACGCGCTGACTGCAGGGCTGACCTCGACAGGGATGAACGTGCTGCTGTTGGGTCCGGTACCGACGCCGGCGGTGGGGTTGATGACCCGCTCGATGCGCGCGGATCTGGGGGTGATGATCTCGGCCAGTCATAACCCGGCCGAGGATAACGGTATCAAGTTCTTTGGCCCCGACGGGTACAAGCTGTCCGATCAGGCTGAGCTGGAGATTGAACGTCTGATCGAAGAGGGCGTCAGACCGGCGCAAGCTCAGAACATTGGCCGCGCTCGTCGGGTGGATGATGCGCGGTTCCGATATGGTGAGCGGGTAAAATCCTCATTGTCCCGCGATCTGCGTCTGGACGGGTTGAAGGTGGTGGTCGATTGCGCCAACGGCGCGGCCCACCGCACGGCACCCGAGGTATTGTGGGAGCTTGGCGCAGATGTCATTCCGGTCGGAATCGCGCCCAACGGTAAGAATATCAACCTGAATTGTGGCTCGACCAAACCTCAGCTGGCGGCCGAAACGGTTGTCGCGCACGGCGCGGATGTGGGCATCTGCCTGGACGGTGACGCTGACCGCGTGGTGATGGTGGATGAAAACGGGCAGGTGGCTGACGGGGATCAGCTGATGGCGTTGCTGGCGACCTGTTGGGCCAAGGCGGATCGTCTTGAAGGCGGCGCGCTGGTTGCGACGGTCATGTCGAACCTTGGGTTGGAACGGCACCTTGCCGCTCAGGGGCTGCGTCTGGAACGGACAGCCGTCGGCGACCGGTATGTCGTCGAACGGATGCGCGAAGGCGGGTTCAACCTGGGCGGTGAGCAGTCAGGTCACATCGTCATGAGCGATTATGCCACCACCGGTGACGGCCTAATGGCCGGTCTGCATTTCCTGGCCGAGATGGTGCATTCAGGTCGCAAGGCGTCCGAGTTGTCGGTGCAATTCGAAACCGTTCCGCAATTGCTTAAAAACGTGCGCTACGGCGAGGGGCAAACCCCTCTGGAAACCAGTGCCGTGAAAGCGGCCATTGCAGATGCCGAGGCACGCCTGAATGGGCAGGGCCGTCTGTTGATCCGCAAGTCGGGGACAGAACCGCTGATCCGCGTGATGGCCGAATGTGAGGATGATGCGCTGCTAGCGCAGGTCGTCGACGGCATCGTGGCCGAGGTCGAGGCGGTCGCTGGTTAACGCCCGATCAGCATCTTGCGCAAGCTGAACCACTGACTGATGGCCAGCCCGGTCAGGATCATGATCAGCGCGATGTAAAAGCGCAGGGGCAGGGCCTCGGACAAGATCCATGCGCCAAAGACCATCGACCAGATTGGCACCTGATAATTGACCAGCGTCAGAAAGACGGAACCGGCGCTGCGAATGATCGACACGCGCAATAGTGTGGCAAAGGCCGTCGGTACCAGCCCCAGCGCGACAATGGCCAGACCGGGGCGTGTACCTTCCCAACGTGGAAGGCCCTCGGTCACCAGCATGATGGGCAACAAAAGCACGGCGCCCACCACCAAGGACAGCGCGGCCAGCACCACAGGATCAATCGGCGGGCAACGCCGTGTGAAGATCGATGCGCAGGAATAACACAAAGCCGCGCCGATGCAGGCCAGCTGGGCCAATGGCTCAGCCCCTTGTCCGATCTGCGCTAAACCCGGTCCGATCAACACCAAAGCGCCGCAAAATCCCAGTGAGACTCCAAGGAACCTGCGGGCGTTCAGCGGCTCGTCCGAAAAGAAATGGGCCAAGGGCAGCACCATCAACGGAATCGCCGCCATCGACAGCCCGGCAAAGGCCGAGGCCACATATTGTTGCCCCCAACTGAGCAACATGAAGGGCAGGGCGGTGGACAGTAGGCCGATAATGGCGATGAACCCCCACAGGTTCAGATCGCCCGTCGGCAGCTTGCGACCGGTCAACGCCATCATCCCAAGTAATGTCACGGCACCCAGCGTCGTGCGCGCTGTAGCAACTGTCACCGGCCCGTATCCCTCAAGCGCCATGGCGACGACCATGAACGTGCCGCCCCATATGAGGCCTAAAGCGATCACGCCGCTCCAATCGCGGGATGTGGGTTGATCAACCATGTGGCGCCTTGGGGTCAAAAGCGGTTGTGACGAAAAAGGGCGGCCACTTGGCCGCCCCTTCGCTTAGAACAGTAAGGATCAGTTCTTTTCCTGATCGACCAGCTTGCCAGCAGAAATCCACGGCATCATATCACGCAGTTTCTTACCAACCTGCTCGATCTGGTGTTCGTCATTGTGGCGGCGGGCCGCTTTGATGGTTGGCTGACCAACTGCGTTTTCCAGCATGAAGTCACGCACAAACTTACCGGTTTGGATGTCCGACAGGGTCTCTTTCATCGCCTTCTTGGTCTGCTCATAGGGCAGAATGCGCGGGCCGGTGACGTACTGGCCATATTCCGCAGTGTTCGAGATCGAGTAATCCATGTTGGCGATGCCGCCTTCATAAATCAAATCAACGATCAGCTTGGTCTCGTGCAGACACTCGAAATAGGCCATTTCAGGTGCATAACCTGCTTCGACCAGAGTCTCAAAACCGCAGCGGATCAGCTCAACGATACCGCCGCACAGAACGGCCTGCTCACCGAACAGGTCGGTTTCGCATTCTTCACGGAAGTTGGTCTCAATAATGCCTGAGCGGCCGCCACCGATGGCCGAGCAGTAGGACAGGCCGATTTCCAGCGCCTTGCCGGTTGCGTCGCTGTCCACGGCCACCAGGCAGGGCACGCCGCCGCCTTTGACGTATTCGCCACGCACTGTGTGGCCGGGGCCTTTGGGGGCCATCATGATGACGTCGACGCCTTCTTTCGGCTCAATCAGGCCAAAGTGGACGTTCAGGCCGTGGGCAAAGGCAATGGCCGAGCCCGGTTTGATGTTGTCATGCACGTATTTCTTGTAGGTTTCGGCCTGCAGTTCGTCGGGCATGGTGAACATGATGACGTCACACCAGGCCGCCGCTTCGGCGATGCCCATGACGGTCAGGCCTTCGGCTTCTGCTTTCTTGGCCGAGGCCGACCCTTCGCGCAGAGCGACAACCAGGTTTTTGGCGCCCGAGTCGCGCAGGTTCAGCGCATGAGCGTGACCTTGCGAGCCATAGCCCAGTATCGCCACTTTTTTGTCTTTGATCAGGTTGATATCGCAATCGCGATCGTAATAGACGCGCATGTTTTCGGTCCTTTCATTTGCGGTTGCTGCGGTTCTAATAGGGTCCAAAGCTATTGGCGAGCGCTTTACAATCGACTATTGAGGCAAAATGCGAAAATTTATGCGCGATACCTGACTTAACCGGAAAAATCATGCTGGATGATATGGACAGGCGCATTCTGCGTCACTTACAGGCCGAACCGACCCTGACCATGGCCGAATTGGCCGAGCGTTGCGGGATCAGTCAGGGTGTGTGCTGGCGGCGGGTTGAAAAGATGCAGGCCTCGGGTGTCATTCTAGGGCAAGAGGTCGTTATTGATTGGCCGGCGATGGGATATGCGGTCGAGGTTTCACTGCGCGTGACGCTGGACAAAACCCAGCCGCGCGCGTTTGACGAATTCACTGTTGCCGCGCGGAGTGTTTCGGAAGTTATTGAGATTCAAACTTTTCTGGGCCGTGTGGACGTTCGGCTGTCGGTGATTGCACGGGATATGAGCCACTATCAACAGATTTACCGTGATCGCATCCTGACCCTGCCGCACATAGCTGATATCGAAGCGCTGATGCATATCGCGCGGGTCAAGCGGAACGAGGTGTTGCCGGTATGATCGAACTGGACGAAACCGACCGGACAATCCTGCGTGCGCTGGTGCAGGATGCCACGCAAAGCGCCGGGGCGTTGGGGCGCAAGCTGAGGTTGTCCCAACCTGCAACCTGGCGGCGCATCCGCCGGCTGGAAACAGCGGGGGTCATCAAGGGGCGTCGCCTGCGTCTGAATGCCGAGGCGCTGGGGTTCGGCGTGACCGTGTTTCTGGGCGTCAAACTGGCGCGTAAGGGACAGGTAAGCCTTGAGGACTTTGAACGCGCCGTCAGCGCCATCCCCGAGGTGCAGACGGTCGAGCATGTATTGGGTCTTTACGACTATCGCTTGCGGGTAGTTGCACGTGATCTGTCCGATTTCGAACGGGTGCTGCGACGGCGGATCATGACCTTACCCGGCGCGGGTGAGGTTGAGGCAAACGTGTTGTTGAGCGAGGAACGCTTGCCCGGCCCAATCGGCTAGGCCGGGTCAATATTTGGTGCGGATGCAATAGCCAGGGTGATGCGTCATCCGGGCAAAAGTCATCGGAACACCATCTTTCCACGTAGTACGCTCCAATTGAATCATCGATGTGCCAGCAGTGGTGCCCATGAATTCTGCCAGCCGTCCGTCAGCGGAAATCGCGCAGAATGCAATCTCAGCCTCGGTAAAGGGGGCAACGTTCAGCAGCCACTCGTGGGGGCCCTGCGTATTGAGATCCGCATGTTCAACGTCAGGTACTGAGTCGATGTTAATCCAGCGCTCCTCTAGCTGAAAGGGGCGGTTGTCAGCATAGTGCATGCAGATCACATGCAGCACCCGCGCATCGGGCGAGACGCTGAGCTGTGAGGCCAACCAACCGGGGCTGGATACGACATTCCGTTCAACAAGTGCATAGCGATAGATTGAATTTTGATTCTCAACCGACTGACGGGTCAGGGAAAACTCCAGCTTGGCGTGTTTGCTGGGCTCCTTTTTTACCCGCGTGCCGCTTTTGCGTTTGCGTTCAACGAATCCTTGCTCGGCAAGCTCACGCAGGGCGCGGTTTACCGTTGCACGCGCGCAATTGAATTCTTCAGCAAGCTGCGTTTCTGTCGGCAGCAGAGATCCTTGTGGCCAAATCCGGCTTTCAATACGCCGTTTAACTTCGTCACGTACAACCTGAAAACTGATCCGCTTTTGAGCAGTCACGAGAAGCAATACCTTTCTTGTACAAAGTGTATGTATCTGTTCAGAAACACCTCTGGGTGTAAAGGGGTGGTGACACTATTTGGCGTCAACCAGTTGTTCAATTAGCGCTTTTCGTGGTTAATTTTTTGTTAGGATTTTGACTTCCGTTGCGTCAATTATCAGCACGAGACTGGGGCTGTACCATTCTCGGAAAAGGCCTCAAAGTTCTGTTGGACAGTTTGAAAGGACACATCATGCCCGCGCTTTTGGAAAGTATCGACCCGAACGGGCTCGAAGAGTTTTCGGTTGTTTTTACGGATCGGTCGCTAAACCACATGTCAGCCCGGTTTCAGACTGTCATGCGCGATATTTCGTCTATCTTGTGTGGTGTTTACAATGCCGACGGCGTGGCGGTGATCCCGGGTGGCGGTACTTATGGGATGGAAGCTGTGGCGCGCCAATTCGCGCGCAACGCCAACGTTCTGGTCGTGCGCAACGGGTGGTTTTCCTATCGTTGGAGTCAGATAATCGAATCTGCGGCTTTGACAGCGTCGGCGACTGTACTCAAGGCGCGGCAAACCGGAAACTCCAGCCCATCCCCATTTGCACCGGCACCGATTGAAGAGGTGGTGTCAACAATTCGCGAGCAACGCCCCGATGTGGTTTTTGCACCGCATGTGGAAACCTCCGCAGGCCTCATTTTGCCGAACGATTATGTGACTGCCATGGCAGAGGCCGCGCATGAGGTTGGTGCATTGATGGTGCTGGATTGCATCGCTTCGGGCTGTGCCTGGATTGATATGAAGGCAACCGGCGTGGATGTCCTGATTTCTGCCCCCCAGAAAGGGTGGAGCGCGTCACCATGCGCCGGTCTGGTCATGCTGTCCGAACGGGCCGAAGCGCGGCTGGAAGAGACAACGTCTGACAGTTTCGCTGTGGATTTGAAGAAATGGCGGCAGATCATGCAGGCGTATGAGAACGGTGGGCACGCGTATCACGCGACCATGCCAACTGACGCGCTGCAGGCGTTCCGGGACACCATGGTCGAAACCCGTGATTACGGTTTTGAAAAGCTGCGGGACGCTCAGTGGGCCTTGGGCAACGGGGTGCGGGCGATGCTGAAAGACAAAGGGCTGATCTCGGTCGCGGCAGACGGGTTCGGCGCGCCGGGGGTTGTGGTCACCTACACGTCGGACCCCGAAGTTCAGAATGGCAAGAAATTCGCCGCTTTGGGTATGCAGATCGCGGCAGGTGTTCCGCTGCAATGTGATGAGCCCGAAGGGTTCAGCACGTTCCGGTTGGGGCTGTTCGGATTGGACAAGCTTTATGACGTTGATGGCACAATCGCGCGGCTCAAGCGCGTATTGGACCAGGTTCTTTGATTGCAGGGCCTCAGCGCACGCCGAGGCCCATCTGCATCAACGTTTTACGCACGGGCGGTAGGGAATAGAGCGCGTTCAACCCCATCGCGCGCGCATCCCGCAGCGGGCGCGCCTCGATCATCGAGGCGCGGTTCAGCAGGTCGATACCTTTAACGCGCATCTCGATTTCGGTGTGGCGGGCCTTGTGATAAGCGTCCAACATCTGTGCATCGCCCAGACCTTCGGGGCGGGCTTGTGCCAGATCCAGCAAGGTGCGCAGATCACCCAGCGACATGTTCAACCCCTGCGCGCCGATGGGGGGCACCACATGGGCAGCCTCGGCCATCAGAGCAACTCTTTCACCCGACAACCGTTCCACCGACTGGCTGATGATGGGCCAGATGGTCCGACGTGAGGCCAGTTTCAGCGGCCCGAACAACCCACACGAGCGTTCGGTCATCAGTGCTTCGAACGCTTCGGGGTCGGTATTCAGTAGTTCAACGGCCCTAGGGCCGCGCTCCATCCACACAATCGCCGAGGAAGGCTGCCCCTGCCAGTCGGGTAGGGGGACCAGAGTGAACGGTCCACCCGAACGGTGAATCTCGGTCGAGACATTGTCGTGCGGAATCGGGTGTGTCACGGCAAAAGCCAGCGCTTTCTGACCGTAACGTGTGGTGTGAACATTGATTCCAGCGGCCTCACGCATTGGGGAATTGCGCCCGTCCGCGGCGATCACCAGCTTGCAGCGTATACGGCTGCCATCGCTCAGCCCCACGCGGGCTTCGGCGGTGCGCGTAAACAGGCTGACGGTGCCGGTGCCGGGGCGGAAATCAACATTGGGAAATTCGGCCAGGCGGGCCACCATCTCGCGCCGCAGCAACCAGTTGGGCAGGTTCCAGCCAAAGGGTTGGTCCGAGATATCGGCGGCGTTGAAATCACGCACCACGCGGGGTTCGGACACATCACCGCCCGCATCCACGATTCGCATGATTTGAAGCGGTGCGGCGTATTCATCCAACCGTTGCCAAAGCCCACATTGCTCTAACAGACTATGCGCCGGTTGCAAAAACGCGGTGGTCCGCAGGTCGGATCCGTCCACATCTCGTTCGGTAATCGGTGGCGCGGGGTCGACGCAAACCACGTCGAACCCGGCAGTTCCAAAAACCGCCGCGGCGGTCAGCCCAGCGATGCCTCCGCCAGATATCAGGATGTCACAGCTTGCAGTCATGGCCTTGGTCTCCGAGTCTTGGGCAGAACCTAGTTCGGTTCCAAGGCCGGTGCCAAGTGACATCCTGTCCCGTGTGTCAGCCGCGCGAGATCAGGATGAGCAGGATGAACATCATCGGCACCATCATGACGGCCGGGATGTATAGCCCTGGCAGGCCGAAGAGCAGCGCCGAACATCCCCACATGCTGAAAATTGCGCCAGCCGTGTAATACCAATCCTCGGCCGTACCGTTGGCGGCATCGCGGGCCAGCCAGCCGAAAACGGGGATTGCAAACAACAGGCGCTGCCAAATAGGCAGGCGCCGAGGCATCTCGATCGCGCTCATGGGGTCTCCGATTCTGTTCGTCGCTGAGGCGCATATAGGATCGATTTTGCACCTGCAGAATGTGCAGATCGTCGCAGTGTGACAGCCTATCGCAGGCGGGCCAGAAAGGCGGTCAAATCGTTTGTGTGATGGTGGATATGGTCGGCCTCGTGCGGCTCGGGCGCGACGTGGACAGTGCGCATTCCCATTGCATGTGGGGCAGCCAGATTGCGCGGGTCATCCTCGAACATGGCGGCCTGCGCAGCATCGATTCCGTCTTGTGCAAAGATTGCCTCGAACGCGGCTTGTTCGGGCTTGGGGCGATAACCGGCGTGTTCGACCCCGTAAATCGCATCGAACAGACCGTTGAGGCCGCGTGCCTCAAGTACACGTTCCGCATAGGGCGCGCTGCCGTTGGTATACACGATCCGACGACCGGGCAGGGATTGGATGTGATCGGCCAGTTCGGCATCAGGGTCCATGTGGCTCATATCGACCTGATGGACAGCGTCCAGATAGGGATCGGGGTCCAGATCATGCTCGGCCATCAGCCCAGCCAATGTTGTGCCGTATTGCCGCCAGTAATGTGAGCGCAACCGATCCGCTTCGGCCCGGTCAACGCCGATGGCCTGTACCACGTAATCTGTCATCAACACCTCGATCTGATCGAACAGGCGCATATGCGGCGGGTAGAGCGTGTTGTCGAGGTCGAACACCCATTGGGTGACGTGAGCAAAAGCAGGTTTGACCATGGGGTTTGTTTAGGCCGCAAAGGTACGGTTTTCAATGCTGCTCTTGATCCGCAGGGCAAGTGACGGATAGACATATCCGAACGAGGAGACAAACCATCATATGCCCCAGTCCAGACAGCCGTCCAAAGACGCCTATAGCCTAATTCTCGAAGCCATCGATGTAGGCGTTTACAAGCCCGGCGACCGTCTGGTCGAAAGCGAGCTTGCCGAACGGTTCGGCGTGTCACGCACACCTATTCGCGAAGCTCTGCAGCGACTTGAAACGCAATCCCTTTTGGAGCGGGACGGGCGGTCACTGATCGTGGCCTCGCTGAACCATAACCAGATGGCCGAGCTGTACGTCGTACGGCGCGAGTTGGAGGGGTTAGCCGCCAAGCTGGCCGCGAAGCACGCCACCGAAGAAGAAATCAAAGTGCTGCAGGAAATGGTGACCGAGGATGACGCGCTGGTCGACGACCCTCAGGCTTTGTCTCGGGCGAACCGCCGATTTCACGAACAGATACATCTGGCCTCGCACAACCGCTATCTGGTGCAGCAGCTGGATCTTGTGCATCGCACCATGGCGCTAATGGCTACGACGTCGCTGGCGGTGCAGGGGCGCGGTGAGATTGCGCAGAGCGAACATAAGGGAATTGTCGAAGCCATCGCAGCGCGCGACGAAGAAGCCGCGGCACGCGCGCTCAAGGATCACATTTCTGTGGCGTTCATGACGCGGCTGAAACAGGACGCGGTTCTGCGCGAGAACTGATCACGCGGGCGGCAGGCTTTCTTCACTGGCCTGCCCATGTTGCGTTTTGTCCCAGAAGAACGGGTTCAGCACCAATTCCCATAAGGCTTTATAGGCCGCCAGAACACCCAATGGGAAATACAGCGGCATGGTCGGCACCCATGGCAATAGAAACCGTCTTTCACGCGCTGAAACGGCGATGGTGCCAACTGCAATATTGGTGATCTCGGCGCTTAGAAAAAGGCCGATCAGTGCTGCCAGAACGGCGTCAGAGAGAATAGGGTCTAATGGGCTGGCCAGGCCAAAGCTTGTCAGCCAGAACAGCCACAGAACCGGTGCCAGCAGGAATTGCCCGACAGTTCCCAGGAAAAAGGCCTGCACGCCTAAAAACCGAAATAGCCCCAGATCTTGAAGCAGCCGCGTGGGGGCCCGCATGTGAACCAGGTAGGTCACCATGAACCCTTTTAGCCACCGTGATCTTTGTCGTACCCAGGGCCAGGCGCGGAAATTGGCCTCTTCATAGGTGGCGGTGTCCACCATTTCGGTGCGATAGCCCGCGCGCGAAAGGCGCACACCAAGATCGGCGTCCTCGGTGACGTTATGGGCATCCCAGCCGCCCAACTCCAACAGCTTGTCGCGGCGGAAAAAGAACGTGGTGCCACCCAGGGGCACAACAAGCCCAAGCCGCGCGACGCCCTGAAGGACCACACGAAACCAGCTGCTGTATTCAATGGTAAAACAGCGAGACCGCCAGTTGGTGCGGGGGTTGTAGTAGTCCAATACACCCTGCAAGCAGACAACATCCTCGTCCGCATTCGCGAAATGGCGGACGACACGTTCGATCTGATCGGGCTGGGGTGCGTCCTCGGCATCCCAGACGCCCAGAATATCGCCGCGGCAGAAATCCAGCGCATAGTTCAAGGCGCGGGGTTTAGTGGTCAGACCGTTCAGCTCGGGCACTTCGACGGTTCTGATCCAGGTGGGCAGAGCAACCTGGGCAAGAGTGGCGCGTGTTACGTCGTCGGTTTCCTCAAGCACCAAAATAATGTCCAATAGCGCCTTGGGATAAGTAAGCCGTCGCAACCGATGAATAAGCGCATCGGCGATTTCACGTTCCTTATAAAGCGGCACCATGATCGACACACACGGTAACGCTTGTGGCGGGGCTGCTGGGTTTGCCTTGGGTCGGTGAATTGCCGAATGCCAGACAAAGGCCAGCAGCCCGGCAAGGCGCAGACAAAAGAACAGGATTAGGCTGATCACGGCGGCGGCGACCAGAACAGTCAGTCCTGTCGTGGGGAAAGCAGCAAACAGCCCCGCAAGCCCTGTAAGGGCAAGGGTAGGGCCAATACGAGATTTCGGGGTCCATGATCGGCAGCTTTGTTCCAGATCCACGCGCGTCTCGGCCGATTGGGCAAGCGGAGAGGCATAAATGCGCGCGATGGTGTCGTCGATCTGATCGGCAGCGGCGAGTACCGGCATGACCGTGTAACCGGCATCCTCCAACCCGCTGCGCAGGGCGGGGAACAGATCGGGTCGCGCAGTTGCCACAAGCAGGATTGGGCCCAGACGACGCCAGGGAATGACGTTATGTTTAAGCCAGAATTCAACCGGTTTAATTTGACACAGTTCCAGGGGCGGGGGCGCGGTGTTGAGATCGGCAATCTGTAAACCGGTCTGTTCGGACAGCGCGCAGAGAATATCCTGACGATTGACCCAGCCCTCAGCCACCAGAATTTCACCCAGTGGCGCCCGTTGCCAGGATTGCAGAAACAACGCCTCGTCCAGTTGAGACCGGGTGATCAGACCTCGATCAATCAGACACGCCCCCAATGGCTTACGGTCCTGCGCAGGGATCGGTGCGGCACGCGCGAAATGCTGCAGGTTTAATTCGACCATAAAGAAACAACCCTGACGCGGTTACCAGACGTCAAGGTTGCGCAATTTAGGTTAACAGCAAGTTAACCATGATCGAACTGGCGATTATGCCTGTGCTTTCTGGGCCGCCATTGCCTCAGCAAAGCGTTCAAACAGATAATAACTGTCCTGTGGGCCGGGCGAGGCCTCGGGGTGGTGCTGTACCGAATAAACCGGACGGTCGGTCATGCGGATACCGCAGTTCGACCCGTCAAATAGCGAGCGGTGCGTTTCCACCACGCCGTCGGGCAAGGATTGCGCATCCACCGCAAAGCCGTGGTTCATCGAGGTGATCTCGACCTTGCCAGTGTCCATGTCCTTGACCGGGTGGTTGGCGCCGTGGTGACCGTGGTTCATCTTGACGGTCTGGCCGCCAAGCGCCAGCGCCAACATTTGGTGGCCAAGGCAGATGCCAAAGAGCGGTAGTTCGGTGGTGTCCAGAACCTCTTTGATCATCGGTACGGCGTATTCGCCGGTCGCAGCCGGGTCGCCGGGGCCGTTGGACAGGAACACTCCGTCGGGATTGTGGGCCAGTACCTCGGCCGCGGTCGCGGTGGCGGGCAATACGGTTACATCGCATCCAGCCGACGCCAGGCAACGCAGGATGTTGCGCTTGGCGCCGTAATCGATGGCGACAACCTTGTGGGCAGGAGCTTCCTGACGGGTGTATCCGTCGGGCCAGGCCCAACGCATCTCATCCCAGCGATAGCTTTGGGCGCAGGTGACCTCTTTGGCCAAATCCATGCCTTCAAGCCCAGCAAATCCTCGCGCGGCGGCAATCAGCGCAGCGATGTCGAAATTGCCCTCGGGGTCATGGGCTAGCGCCACATGCGGCGCGCCCTGCTGCCGGATGGCGCGCGTCAGGCGGCGGGTGTCCACACCACCGATAGCGATGCGGCCACGGCTGGTCAGCCAGGTTTTCAACTCTTCGGTTGCGCGCCAGTTGGACGCATCGGTCGGGTCCCATTTGACCACCATCCCGGCAGCAACCGGGTCTCCGGTTTCGTCATCCTCGGGGTTCACACCGACATTGCCGATATGGGGGAAAGTGAAGGTCACGATTTGCCCGGCATAAGAGGGATCGGTCATGATCTCCTGATATCCGGTCATGGCAGTGTTAAAGCACAACTCGGCCACCGTTTGGCCGGTGGCACCAAAGCCCATCCCGTAGAACAATGTTCCGTCGGCCAAAGCCAGACATGCGGTGGGCTTGGACGGGACGTTCTGGGCCATGGGGCGACTCTCCTGCTGGGTAAATCGGCGCATACCTAAGGGGGTTGTGGCGCTGGGTCAAGTCTGTTCAAAATTTGGGCTATTGTGGAAAATCAACTACTTAGAGATATTCACCCCCTGTTGTATCACGCTTTTTGTTTCGATATGGTCAGGGTTCCTTTTCCATGGGGATGGACAGATCATATGGATATGCGATCACGGGTGAACTCAGCCCTGAAGCAAGCAATGAAAGACAAGAATGCCGAGCGTCTGTCGACGCTGCGCTTGATCAATGCCGCGATCAAGGACCGCGATATTGCCTCGCGGGCTGCTGAAAACGAAGAGGCTAAGGGCTGCGGCGATGCCGAGGTTCTTGAAATCCTTGGTAAAATGACCAAACAGCGCAAGGAAAGCGCGCGCGCCTATGAAGAGGGCGGACGGCTGGATTTGGCCGAGCGCGAGCTGCGCGAGGTTGAGGTCATTGAGGAATTCCTGCCCAAACAGTTGGACGAGGACGAGGTTTCAAAGGCCATTCAAACGGCAATCACTGCGACAGGTGCGGGTTCGATCCGCGATATGGGCAAAGTGATGGGTGAACTTAAGACCCGCTACACCGGCCAGATGGATTTTGGCAAAGTCGGGCCGATGGTCAAAGATCAGCTTTGCGCGGCAACAGGCGGCGGTTGCTGAACCCTCTTTCAGTCTGAAACGGCATTTACTGCGCGACCGGTTCGCGCAGTTTTTGTATCAGGTCGTCATATAGCGCGATGCGTTCTTCCTCGGACAGAAATGACCCGATTTCAACTTCGCGCCCATCTCCGGTCAATGTCACGTAGTTCGGGACAGGCCCACCGCGTTCGTGCATTTCGGGGCGGGCCCAATAGCGGTTGCAGGTCCATTCCTGCTGACCATTGCGCGGGTCATGGTGGACGAGGTGCGCCCGTGTGCCGGTCAGGGTCAGAATCTCGAACGCGCTGCGCGCGCGATAGTTGGTCTGGATCGCCAGCCACAGGCCCAGAACGGTCAGCAGCAGAAAAGGCAACAGCCCCCAAAGGATGACGGATCCAAGCACAGCCAGCAGCGGGATCAGTCCAAACAAAAACACGGACAGAATCACGATCATCGCCCCACGTGGAGGCAATGAATTATGGGGCCAGAGGCGCAATTCCTGTTCTGTTTCAGACGTTTTTGTCCATCGATAAGGCATGGCTGATATGTAGCGCAATGCAGAGGCGTTTCGAAGAGAAATGATTACGCAACGTGGCCAACGCGTACCCAGGACAGGGCGTCGTCCAGTCGGTCATCTCCCCAGAAAACCTCGCCGCGGACGACAAGGCTGGGGGCGCCGAAAACACCCAGCTTGGCGGCCTGTTCGGTTTCCGATTCAAGTGCGGCCACGGTATCCGGGCTGCGGGCGCGGGACAGTACCAAGCGCGGGTCCTGCTGGCATCTGTGCAGCGCTTCTGAGATCGCGGTTTCACTGCCGGCTTCGATGTTTTCTTCGAACCAGATGCGATACAGGGCCAGCGTGAAATTCTTGCCCCAGCCATCGCCCATGCCCAGCAAGGCAACCTGATTGGCAAGCGCCAGGTCCGAGATCGGGTAGGGCGCGGGCAGCTTGGCGTGGATGTGGTATTTTGCGGCCCGACGTTCGATATCGCGCCACATGTATGCGGACTTCACCGGTTTGCCTGCAAAGGGAATATTCTTCTGATCGGCCATAACTGTGCGTACGTTGAAGGGCCGCCAAGTAACCGCAACGTCATGTTCGTCGCACCAATCATCCAGCCGCATGATCGTCAGGAAGCTGTAGGTGCTGCCAATGGAATACCAAAAATCAATTTCGGGCATGTAATCACTCCGATCTCAGAGTTTCTTCTCGTATCATACCCTAAAATGGTCGGAATTTCGAATTTTGCCTGAAACACGCGGTTCACCAGCGTGGTGGCACTTTGTTCAAAACAGGGCTTTTTCGACAGGTTGCGCGGGTTGGGGCGCAACTCCGCAGCCGGTCGCCTGGCGCATATCGATCTCGATTGTTCGGCACAGAGCCGAGATTGGCACGTCGGTGACATCCCCTTCGAACGGATCCTCCATCGAGGCACTGACGCGTTCGGTCACAAAGAAGATCCAGCAGACCAGCGCGCCGACCGGGGCAAAGGTCATCCAGTCGAACAGGACTGTTCTTATCATCGAGGCATCGGTGCCCATCATGATGGAACGTTCGTCGTTGAAAGCCAGAGGCAAAAGGAAAATGAATATCCAACTGAACAGGCGGCCCACCTCTGCAACCTGACGCGGGAACGGAGTGTTTTTGATCCGCTCGCACTGGCCTTGCGCCGTCGTAAACCGGGATAGACGATCCATCAGCGCCACGTGCCAGAAGGGGTCTATCTTTCCCTGTTGTGCCATATGTGACAAACGCCGGGCCTGCAGGTTGATAAGACAGGCCGCGCGATTGGCCTTGTCCTCTAATAGCGGCAAGTCCGCTTCAAGTTGACTGTTCCGCCAGCTTTCGGGTTTTTGATGCAGGTCTTCGCGGTCTGATACGGGCTTGTGACCGAACATCCATGGTCTGCGTTTACGACCAGTAGTTGCAGGTTGGCGCAGCTGATAGGCCAGCATGTTTATCCAGGCGATGTGCCGCTCGATCAGTTCATCGCGCAGGTCTTCTTCGATCACTGAGCCATTTGGTTGAACCAGGGTACTGATCGTATTGCCCCAGTCCCGGCTTGTATTGGCGATATCACCCCAAACCCCGCGGGCTTCGGTCCAGCGGCCATAGGTGGAAGTGTTCTTGAAGCCCAAAAAAAACGCCACTGCCAAGCCCAACATCGCCACTGGTGGGCTGGGGTTCGAGATCAGGTCAATCGGCGTCAGTTCATCGACCACCTGAACCAGTAATATCCAGGCCAGAACGATACCGATAAAACCGACCGAACCTTTGAGCAGTTTTCTGATCGAAATGCCATCGTGAAGTATCATGGTTTGCGTGTCTTCCGCCGGGGCGCCCTGTATTCCTGTTTTTGAATACTATTCTCATGGTGCTGGATGTGTCTATGCATGTGCCGGACAGGGGACCGAGACCGGACACAAAAAAGCCCCGCTCAAGGCGGGGCTTTAATGGGGTTATCGGACTGCGGGATCAGTGCGCGTGGCCTTTGTCCCAGTCTTCCTGCTTTGGCAGCTGCTCGAACGTATGCTCGGGCGGCGGCGAGGGCAGGGTCCATTCCAGCGTGTCCGCGTATTCGTTCCACGGGTTCGGACGGGTCTCTTTCGCGCCACGCAGCAAGGCGTAGATCACGATGCCGAAGAACAGCAGGAACGAAGCGAAGGAAATGAACGCACCGATCGACGATACAAAGTTCCACTGAGCGAATGCCTCAGGATAGTCGATGTACCGGCGCGGCATGCCCTGACGGCCCAGGAAGTGCTGTGGGAAGAAGGTCAAGTTGGCGCCGATGAAGAACAGCCAGAAGTGAACCTTGCCCCAAAACTCAGAGTACTGACGACCAGTCATCTTGGAGAAGTAGAAGTAGACGCCAGCAAAGATCGCAAAGACAGCACCCAGCGACATAACGTAGTGGAAGTGCGCAACCACATAGTAGGTGTCGTGATAGGCACGGTCGATACCAGCCTGCGACAACACAACACCGGTTACACCGCCAACGGTGAACAGGAACAGGAAGCCAAAGGCGAACAGCATCGGCGTCTTGAACTCGATGGAGCCGCCCCACATGGTCGCGATCCACGAGAAAACCTTAACGCCTGTTGGAACCGCGATGACCATAGTGGCCAGCATGAAGTAGGCCTGCTGACGCAGCGACATGCCAACGGTGTACATGTGGTGTGCCCATACCACAAAACCTAGAACACCAATTGCAATCAGCGCCCAAACCATCGGCAGGTAACCGAAGATTGGCTTGCGCGCAAAAGTGGCGATCACGTGGCTGATGAGGCCAAAGCCAGGCAAGATCACGATGTACACTTCCGGGTGGCCAAAGAACCACAGGATGTGCTGATACAGGATCGGGTCTCCGCCACCGGCTGGATCAAAGAAGGTGAAACCAAAGTTGCGGTCCATCAGCAACATGGTGATCGCACCCGCCAGAACTGGCAGCGACAGAAGAATCAGCCACGAGGTGATAAAGATCGACCAGCTGAACAGCGGCACCTTGAACAGGGTCATGCCTGGGGCACGCATGTTCAGGAAGGTGGTGATCATATTGATCGCGCCGAGAATCGAGGAGGCGCCCGATACGTGTACGGCAAAGATCGCAAGGTCCATGGACATGCCGCCTTCGGTCGTCGACAGCGGCGGATACAGAACCCAGCCAACGCCCGACCCAAGCTGATCGTTACCACCCGGAGACAGCAGCGAGGCCACACCCAGAGAGGTACCGGCGACATACAGCCAGAAGGACAAGTTGTTCATCCGCGGGAACGCCATATCCGGCGCGCCGATCTGCAACGGCATGAAATAGTTGCCAAATCCGCCGAATAGCGCGGGAATAACAACGAAGAACATCATCAGAACACCATGGTAGGTGATCATCACGTTCCACAGATGTCCGTTTGGCGTACATGGGTCGGCCATGAACCCTTCGAGGCACATATACTGAACACCGGGGTGCATCAGCTCGAGCCGCATATAGATGGTCATCATAACCGAGATCAGGCCGACGATTGCCGAAACGACCAGGTACAGAATCCCAATGTCCTTGTGGTTGGTCGACATGAACCAGCGCGTGAAAAACCCGCGATTGTCTTCATGCTCGTGACCATGAATGGCTGCGTCTGCCATTTAGGTGCCTCCTGTTGCAACTGCACCGCGCAGCCAGACCTCTCTGGCGCGCGGGATTCCTGCTGGTTTTAGAGGGCGAAGGGGGCACCTTCAATGGCCGAGTTTGATCTGGATCAAGAATAATTGTCGCGGGCAGGAGGAAATCCCGCGAATTCTTGGTCTCGGTCACGCCCTATCTGGCGATGGCTGTCAAAATTTCAAGAACCCGCATCTGCCCATTCGTGCGGCTTGGCAGAGTTCCGCCTTGACCCCCGGTTGTGTCGGTCGCAGAACTATCCCCAATTCCCGAAACCGGAGACAAGATATGGCCGCCTACGATCCCGACAACATCTTTGCCAAGATCCTGCGCGGGGAAATTCCCGCGACCCGCGTGTATGAGGATGACGATACTCTGGCTTTCATGGATATCATGCCGCGGTCCGACGGGCATCTGTTGGTGATCCCCAAAACACCCTGCCGGAACCTGCTGGACGCATCACCTGCGCAACTGGCTGCCGTGACTGCAACCGTACAAAAGCTGGCGAACGCTGTGGTCAAGGCGTTTGACGCAGACGGAGTCACCGTTCAGCAATTCAACGAGGCCGCAGGCGGACAAGAGGTGTTTCACCTGCATGTCCACATCCTGCCGCGTCAGGAAGGAGTTGCCATGCGGCCTCCGGGCAAGATGGGTGACTTCGACCTGATCGCCCAGCATGCGGACAAGATCAAAGCAGCGCTGGCCTGATCACCCGTTGCTGTCGTGCGGCCCAAGGCAGGCGCGGTGGTCGCCGAACGTGTGGAGCACGGCGCAAACATGGTCGTGCCCACCGTCACAAGCCGAGGCGATACGGGTCAGTTCCGCCTCAAGTCTGACCAATTGGGCGATACGCTCGCGCACATCCGCCAATTGACGTTCGGCGATTTCATGTGCCCGGTTCAGATCATCGCCATGCGCGCCTTCCAGGGATAACAGTGCCTCAATATCGCTCAAGGGCAGGCCAAGGTCTCGCCCGTGGCGAATGAACTGCAACCGATTTAATGCGGCAGTGTCATACCGGCGCTGATTTCCAGCCGTTCGTTCCGGCTTTGGTAGCAACCCTTTGTCTTCGTAGAACCGGATTGTCGGCACTTTGACGCCGGTTCGCCGGGAAAGCTCTCCAATCGAGTACATATTTTTCGGCTTACCTCTCTTGAACCTCTAGTGACTAGAGGAATTACATGTGCTGTGCAGCCAAAACAAGGAACACCGGCATCATGGCACATCATCACGGCCACGAGGGACATAACCATCACCATATCGACCCAGACGCAGGCGATATGCGCGTCGCAGGGGCGATAGGGGTGAACATGCTGCTGACCCTGGCACAAGTCATCGGCGGTATCCTTTCCGGGTCTCTGGCACTGATTGCAGACGCATTGCACAATTTTTCGGATGCCATCGCGCTGATCATCGCTTTTTTTGCGCGCAAGATCACCCGTCGTCCTGCCGATCCGCGTATGAGTTATGGCTATGGCCGGGCTGAGGTGGTCGCAGCGCTGGTCAATTACACCACACTGATCGTGTTGTCGGTGTATCTGTTGTACGAAGGTGTCATGCGGTTTTTCCAGCCCGAGCCTGTCAACGGCTGGATGGTTGTCTGGATCGCCGCGCTTGCTCTGGTCGTCGACCTTATCACCGCTGCGCTGACCTATTCGATGTCAAAGGACAGCATGAACATCCGTGCGGCTTTTATCCACAATGTCGCCGATGCTCTGGGGTCGGTTGCCGTCATCGTCGCAGGTGCGGCCGTCATACTGTTTGGCTGGACCTGGGTCGACCCTGCGGTGACGATCCTGATCTCGGTCTATATCCTGTGGCACGTGAAATCTGAGATCGGAGAAACGATCCGGGTGCTGATGCTGGGCGCGCCGCCCAATCTGTCGCCCGAAGATGTAGCCACTGCGATCGAAGCCACCGAAGGCGTGGCCGGCGTCCACCATATCCACCTTTGGAGCATGCAGGAAAAGGAACCAGCCCTGACCGCGCATCTTGAGATCGACGCCCAAAGCTGGACAGACGCGGAAACCATTAGACTGGTCGTGAAAAATACCCTGAAAACGCAGTTCGGAATTGGGCATGTCACATTGGAGATGGAGCGCGCGGGTCCAACGCATGCAGCATTGCCCCGGTTTGGACATGACAATTTGCAAGGGTCCTGAAAAGGAATTGCCGTTCCGATTTTGGGGTCGGAACGGCAGACTCGTAAACAAACACTTTTCCGACACCCAGGTCTTCCGGGATAACCGGTTTAACACACCACTCACTCTAGAACGGTAAAGTTAGACTACCTGTTAACGCGCATTTTGTATCGTTCTGAGTGAGCATTCCGCCAAATAAACTCAAATTTAACGGGCTAAATGCCGGATTGCACACGGGTTCGGAAACAAAGGGAATTCTGAAGGGTAATTGTCAATCTGACTTGCCGCGTTTAGCGATTCGAACTCAGGCTACGCGATGGCCGTTTCGAAACTATCCGCAAAGGTTTTTTGCAAGGCAGCGTCCACATCGGCCATCGTTACAGGCAAGCCTAGATCGACCAGAGACGTCACACCATGTTCGCTGATTCCACAGGGGACGATGCCGGAAAAATGCTCAAGATCAGGTTCAACATTGATTGAGATACCGTGAAAGCTGACCCATTTGCGCAGGCGCAATCCGATGGCGGCGATCTTGTCTTCGGCTGGCTGGCCGGTCACCGTAAGCGGCTTGTCATCACGTTGCACCCATACGCCGACACGGCCGTCGCGGATTTCACCTTTAACGTTGAATTCGGCCAAGGCTGCGATCACCCAGTTCTCAAGCTTTTTGACAAAGCCCCGCACATCCTTGCCGCGTTTGTTCAGGTCCAGCATGACGTAGGCCACACGCTGGCCGGGGCCGTGATATGTATACTCTCCACCACGCTTGGCTTCGTAGACGGGAAAGCGATCTGGATCCGTCAGATCCTCGGACCGGGCCGAGGTTCCAGCCGTATAGAGCGGCGGGTGTTCCAGCAGCCAGACGCACTCGTCCGCCTCACCCGCAGCGATGGCCGCGACGCGCGCCTCCATAAAGGCGACGGCTTCGGTGTAATCAGTTAATCCGTCGGTGATCTTCCATTCCATGGCGGTTCCATATCGCGCAGGTGCGGCAAGGGGAAGGGGTCAGGCGGCCTCGGCCAGGCACCTTTGCAGAATCTGGGCATAGGTGTCGGTGCCCTGCGCTCCGGTCACCAGATATTTGCCGCCGAACACGATTGACGGGACACCGGAAATACCCCGGCTGGTCCAGAACTCTTGCTTCTTACGTACCGCTGCGACATGCGCACCGGATTCCAGTGCAGATCGAGCCACGTCAATGGGCAGACCGGCCTCTGCAACCGCTTCAAGCAGCATATCAACATTCGACACATCCTTCTGGTCGATAAAATACGCCTTGAACAGGGCCAGTTTCAGCGGATGCTGGCGGCCCTGAGCTTCGGCCCAGTCCAACAGTTGGTGGGCCGCAAAGGTGTTCACCATTCGGCTGTCTTCATTGAAATTGAACGCAAACCCCAGCTCGGCCCCAAGCTGCGTCAGCCGATCCCGATTCAGTTGGCTCTGTTCAGCGGTTGAGCCGTATTTCTCCATGATATGCTCGCGCAGGTTTTGACCCTCGGGCGGCATGGTGGGGTTCAGTTCAAACGGATGCCATCTGAGACGCGTCAGAACATTTTCCTGCTTCAGAGCCAGATCAAGCTGTTGAAATCCGACGATACACCAGGGGCAGACGACGTCTGAAATGATGTCGATCTGAAGGACGGGGCGGGGATCTAGGGCAGTCATGTTCAAACTCCTGAGCGGAAGATGAAGGATACGTTGCCGATACAGATATGAATGCAGGCGGGGAATTCAAACTGGCGTGTTTTTGTCTCTTCACATCCTGATCATCTGCGTCTATACGCCCCTCTACCAAGTCACTGGCAGTGCGGTCGTGGCGGAATTGGTAGACGCGCAGCGTTGAGGTCGCTGTGGGGTAACACCCGTGGAAGTTCGAGTCTTCTCGACCGCACCAATAATGAGCAAAAATCTGTTTATTTGCAATTGCTTGAACGCTCTATGTAAAATTCGAACCACCCTGCAGCCCACCCTATAGCCAGCACTTCTGGAATTTTGTTAATCAGAGGGGGGTTTTGGGTTCATCGTAGCTTGTAGGTCCACATCCAGTCCCATCGCTGCACCGTGCCGGAAAACGATGCCCAAACGGTCCATAGCCTTCTTCGCGGTCTCACCTTTGGAATGCCAAATAGGGGCGAGGGTGTTTTTTATGTCCTGTTGGTCAATCTCTTCAATCGGCACATTGCCAAGTTTGGGAGGACGTGAAGCTGAAGCGGTGAGAACCAGCGTCCAGCCTTGCCGTCGTACTTTAACTCGGCCTGACGAGCCGCAAAGGTTTCCTTCGCGACTAATGTTAGTGTGTGATCAGCTTTCGCAGCTTCTCAGCGTATCCGTTCCCGTTCTTTGATCGGGTCTTTGCCCTGACGGGCTACGGCCCGCCATTTCTCGGCCTCTTCGCGGGCTTCTTTCAGTGAGACGGGCGACAAGGCACCCAATCCCATCTCTCTACGACGCCCGTGCACATGAACCCGAAGGAACCACTTGCCGCCATCACCATCTTTTTTGTGCAACCAGAGGCCCCCGCCGTCCGAGTATTTACCGGGTTGGGCATTCTTTACCTGCAATGATGATAGTTTGTTGAGTGCTGGCATTGGTCCACCCTCTGGACCATCTTGTACAGTGAGGTACTGTGAACCAATCTGATGCATATGGAAAACATTTTTATGTAAAGCAGTGTCTTAGCCGAATTCTTGGGGAAATATGAACTGGTTGGAAATATGCGTGTTCAGGTCTTCAATACATCTCGACCGCGTCACATAATTCATTTCGTTGTGTAATTTCAATTTATCATGTTGGGGTAAACGATCTTGGTCCACCTAAAGGCTTGTGATTTGGTTATCAGCGCAACGTAGTCGCTTTCGCTGCTTCTGCACGCGTGCGCTGATGCCTCCGATCGTCGAGTAGAGTGCCCGACAACCGATCAAGTACATAAATGGCTTCCACCAACTACTGTTTATCGAGGATGAATCTCCACTGCTGGTTAAAAGGCTGTATGAGTGCGTCAACGAAATTAGCTGCCGCACATGTGAAGGCTGATCAGCCGCGAGTATTGAGATAAACGTGCAATACGGGCTTAAGAACTGTGACGACCATACAATCTGAGTTGGGTGTCAAAACTTGAGTGAATTAGTTCAAATAGAGTGCGCGGAATCGATGAAGAAACTGAATATGTTGACAGTCCGGCGGTCATTGGCTTCTTTGTTTCCGGTTTACATCAATTAGAACAACTGAAACGAACAAAACACGAGAAAATCTCGGTGCTTGGACAGCTCATCCCTTATGATGTTCGTTGAAATATCGCGGCCTGCAAGTAGTAGGCCTATTTGCCGAAAGTTGTGAATCTACTGCATCTTCGGAAATGTACCTGGTAACGAGTTTGCTGTTCCGATCTCATGACCGGAACAGCATTTTCTTTTTTTGGAGTTGCATTGGCAATATGCAGGCTCCCTCATTTTACCGCAGGCGGTTTCGAGCTTGTCATGAGGTCATGTAGTTTTGGCGTTAACTTTACTGCGAATAATCCGCTCTGAAACCATGGGATTCCTTCGAAAAAGCATGGTGACCTGCTTAGTGGGATTCGGCTAAAGTTGCTTGGATTGCACGGCGCAGGTTGGTGAGGTGTGCTCGGCTCCGGCGGAACCTACCTCGTGCCCGCTTATCGCGGGGAACATAACAAAGAACTCTGTGCCTTCACCAAGTTTGCTTCTGTAGTCTATTGTACCGCCAAAATGCTCAACAATTTCCTTTGAAATGTGCATTCCGAGTCCGGTACCGCCTGCGTGACGTTCATCGGAGGAGTCTATCTGGGAAAAGCGATCGAAAACTTTGTCATGGAACCCCTCAGGTATCCCGATGCCATGGTCTTTGACGAAGAGACGAATATTCCCGCCTACTTTCTCGCATCCGACGGTTATCTCGCCTCCATCAAGGGAGAATTTAGCTGCGTTGGAGATAATGTTGGCCAACACCTGAAGAAGGCGGGAGGCATCACCTTTAACGTACAGATCCTTGTTTCCCCTTAAGTCTTCTACAATTTCTACGTTGTGAGCACTGGTGTATCCCATGTTACAGGCAATCGCTTCCTGAATCAGCGCATGTACATCAACAGTTCCTTCACGGTAGTTCATCTCGCCCGCTTCCATTTTTTGAATGTCCAGCACATCATTGATTAGGGATGCGAGCCGTTCGCAGTTTTTACCTGCTAAATGAATGAGGCTTTGCATTGATTCTGGAGCTTCACCCAATGCGCCTGTGTTGATTAGGTCAAGTGATCCCTTGATCGAAGTGAGAGGCGTACGCAGTTCGTGGCTAACTGTCGATATGAACTGAGTTTTCGCAATGTAGGCCGCTTTTGTTCTTTCGTGCTCTGCTTTGAGCTTTTCGAGTTGTTCCAAATTCCTGCGGTAGAGCTTCAGAAACACCATCGAACAGTCAATCAGAAAGTACATTACAAAGATAACGGTGAAGAAGTGCAGCCAGAGTTCAGATGAAAGCTCGGGGCGTTCGGTCCAGATATCTTTGACGACAATCAACATGAACGATACGCCGTACATGGTCAGACGGATAATCATTGCCCACAGAAACTGATGGTTGTTCATTGCAGCAAACAACGCCGCAGCAAACAAGAAGAACATTGGAGTAAAGTGACCGCCGGCGGGTTGTGCGAAAGCAACTGAAACAGCATACAGGCAGATTGCAGTTGAGCTGAGGATCGTGTTCAACAGAATCCAAGCAACCATCATACTAATTGCTTTGTGCTGATCTGGCTTTAAGCGCGGTACGCGTTTGGCCAGCAATAAATCTTGCGCTTCGCATATGAGGATTGTCCCATAGAACAGCATGGCGTTAACGGGATCGAAGAAGAACGCAGTCAAAATGGTCGTGGCCAGATAAATAGCCTGCCGCTGCCACAGAAGCGCAAAGCTCATGGCAGTATAATCTATTATGTTTTGCAGAAGCCGGTTTTCCGTTTCACCAGAATCCCGGTCCGGCAGATTGGCGTCGATGGCTGTCATCTAGATGTCTTCGTTTTTCGCGCTTGGACAGTACCATTAGCGGCATAATGAGGACTTAGTTGGTCTGAATTGGGTTCACAGTTTGGCGCTAATCCTTTGAAGGCCACCGTGATTGTTGGCGTTTCACGCAAGATTCTGATGTGAGAGGTTGAAAAATTTTGTTGCGCAAATGCAGTGTGGGGCGCCCAGAATTGACGATCTCGTTGCTAAGTGCAATTTTTTTTATCTTAATGTGCCATAAAGAAGGAGAAAATCTAAAAGGGTTGGGGTTTGACTGCAGTTGAATTTACGAAGTTGGGGCAGGGCGCTGTCGCTCCTGTTTCGGCTAGGCTTGCAAAAAAGCCGGTGACACTGCTTCAGTTTGCAAGGTCCGCTGGTCGAAACATGTTTGAAGTCATCCCGGCCGAAACTCTGCGTGAAACTTATGTTCGTGGGCCTTTAAACATACACTATATCTGCGATCCTGAAATAATAACCGAGTTACTTGTCGGGCAGGGCCGTTCGTTTCCCAAAGCCAAGTTCACTAAAGACATTATTGGATCGGCTGTAGGCAACGGGTTGATACTCTCTGAAGGGGAAAAATGGCGTCAGCAGCGGCGTAGGTATTCTCCACTATTCGCCGCCAGGAACCTCCCGGTTCTGGCTCGGCATTTTGCAGAGACTGGTGTCGAGATTGCAGATTCATTAGCGGAACACGAAGGCCCCGTAGATGTTGCACAAATTGCGCCTGCATCAACGTTGACGAATATTTCCAGGGTGATTTTTTCGGGTAACAAGAAAGTCAGTTCAGAGCAAATACGCGTGGGGCTGATCAAGTATTTTGAGTACATTTCTGATTTGTCTCTTTTCGATTTAATGGGTTTGCCAAAGTGGGTGCCGCGCAAGAATTGGCTACGCAGCCTGGCCCCGGTGACTAATATGCGGAACCTTGCCAGACAGGTTATTGATCAGCGTCGCTCCGAATGCCGCAGCGAGCCACAGGATTTCCTCGATTTCATGATTGAGGCGTTGAAAACAGATTTCGAGGATGAAGCGACAACCGTTGACAACCTTTTAACCTTTGTCGTCGCTGGTCATGAAACTTCCGCCAACGCTCTGGCCTGGGGGTATTATCTGCTGGCGTTGCACCAAGATATGCAAGCTAAGGTTAGACAAGAAATTCGGTCGGTTCGCCCCAAAGGTCCAATGGAGTTTTCTGACCTGGAGGCAATGCCACTCCTGCGCGCCCATGTAAAAGAGACGCTGCGGCTTTACCCTTCAGCCGCGTTCTTTGCTAGAGACGCAACTGCCGACCTTGAAATCAAAGGGGTAAAGATTGCAAATGGTGACGCACTGTTCTTCCCAGTTTACTCTTTGCACAGAAACGAAAAATTATGGGATGCTCCTGACCACTATCGACCGGAACGGTTCTTGGGATCTACACTACCTAGAGGTCAGTACATTCCATTTGGAGATGGTCCCAGGATCTGCATTGGTGCTCAGTACGCTGAAACCGAAATCATGGTACTTATGGCTTCGGTGCTCCGTCGAATAAATTTTTCGATTACAGAGTCTGAATTACCGGAACCAGTTTTGACATTCACCATGCGTACCAGTGGCCCACTCATCCTCAATGCCGAACGGGTTCGCGAATAAAGTTGATATCTAAACTCCAGTGCCTGACCTTTGATCGACGTCAGGCCTGGCGATAGAATTAGCTTACTGCCGGCGAGTGAGGTAAGTGTTATCGCCGTACAGTTCACGCAAGACTACATCAAACAATCTATCGTTGACCATTTCTTTGCGATGCGGTGTGGGCTCTGAAAATGTGGAAGAGGTTGTAACCAGACCCTTTCTGAGATTGGCCTCACGATGATTCACTTTTTTGATAGCCATGTCCAAAGAGGCGAATGCTCCAACCTTCGTAAAAGAACGAAGCGATACCGGTGTACCTTTCACCACTTTAAGATGGACAGATGCGCAGCGGTTGCTGAGAACAGTCCCTAGTTCTTGGTTTAGGAAAGCTTCGGTCGGAATATTCTGGGTGCGTTCCCGCCCATGTGTAACAACGAGAAATGCGCCACTCCCGCGATAGGAATAGATTCCTCCAGCAGCCTGTGTTGTTCTTTCAATGCAGAATCCAATGTCGGAAACAGATCGCCGAAAATCACCAAAATTCTTCAGATCAAAGTGATACTCGGCGTCACGAAATTTGATTGCGGTGACCCAGGTGTCAAATCGACGCCTCCGTGAAAGCTGCTCGACATAGTTATCGAATTCGACATACCCCAAACATTGTTCCTGCTCGTCGATAGATAAAGGATCCTTGAAATTGAATTTCTGGTTGAAATCCAATGCACTGCGAAGATTTTCTATCGACGCCGATGAGGATTGGGTTTTCTTTCTTTCCATCATCAGAAGGTGAGCAGCGTTCATACGGCTGCGCAATTCAAAGAAGTCGAAGGGTTTAGTTACATAATCAAACGCGCCTTCTAAAAATGCCTTCTCGATGTTGTGCCTGTCATCCAGTGCAGTCAGCATTATGACAGGTGTTTCCAGATTTTCCGGCAGGTTTCGGATTTGTGAAAGCAACTCTATCCCTGAGGTTCCAGGCATCTGAATGTCAACAAGCAGACAGTCGAACGGGGATTCTGCTGCTTCTATCATCCCAAGCGCTTCATCAGCTGAACTGGCAGCAGCCACATTGCAGTTTTCGAATTCAGGAAGTGCTGACTGGAGCAATTTCAAAATGTCAGGATCATCATCAACCGCCAGTACAGTAAGTGCGGTCTTTCTTTGCGCTCGATGCTCTAAAATTCTTTGGAACCGATCACTGCCAAATGTGGAATGTCTCATAACTGGTGAACCGTCGATATCCTCATAACGGGATAAACTTATGAGGAGAGTGGGTCGAAACAGCGGCAAAAATGGAGAAAGTCTTTGTAGAAAGGGGCTTTTTCTTGACCTTTATTTGGCGCCAACGGCCTCAATAACGAATTGCCAGTTATTGTTGTGAACTAGCGTCGCTTTCTCTTAACGTTATTTTTTCGGCAATCTGTTGGCGCTAAAGGGCAGTCTACGATCGCAAAACTACGGAATAGAACAACGGTTGGAAGTCTAAGCATCGACTCTGGAAACCCCACGAAAATGCAATACAACCGAGTTTTCCCAATAGTCTTAAAATCAACCTTAGTTGCAATGAAATATGCGTCGGGCGTCCAAGAGTAAATAAGACAATCTAGTGGGTGAGGTGTTCCATTTACTTGTGGATGTTGAATAAAACCGACTGACTGATGGTGCCATCGATGGAAAACTTTGCGCCGACAGGCGAGGCATTGATGCCCAGTCGCCGTGACCACCGTGCCCAGACTGAGGGGACGATGCCCAGGATGCTGGTTGCACCACCTTCCATCGCGACAGTAGTCATCTGGTGAAACAACTCCTGTTGAACCGGAAGCCTGCGTGACGATGCAACATCCTTTGCCACGAAGAAACGGGATGCTTCCCAAACAGAGCGCTTTACCGGGGCGTCAATAAATAGAACGTCAGTTGGTATTCCTTTAAGGATACCTCTTTGCGCGTCGCGCAGCATATAACTGTATACCCCGCACTCTGCAGTCGTGGGCAGAAGTCGCACACCTCCTAAGACCTCACCGAATTCATGCAACACAACCCATCGACAGGCTGGCGTGTCGTATTGGTCAAATTCCATCCCGTCAGCTTCACCAACTTGCCACTTTAACTGGTCAATGAAAATTGATTTTCTGGTTTCAAGGTATTTTGTCAGAAGGGTGCCATGCTCGGAAATATTGCGAAAATTAAGTGTAGTCGCGCGAATATGGCCAATGTTGCCACGTGGCATTGGCGGACTGCTATTGGCAGCAAAAATTTCTAGTCGCGCCAAAGTATTTGGTGCGCCTGAAGTGCCGTTAGCAGGTGTCAGTTCCGGAAGCCCCTCCGGGACCGGGTATGTCTGCTTATACCTGAGTGGTTGGTCCATATTTTACTCATATTTCTGACACACTTATGGCAAGATTCAACTCAGCAAGTCCACAACCCTATGCGGTAGTTGCCCGAATAGATGGATAGGTGTGTCTAAATCTCCTCCCTTCCTTTGGTTACCTTCGCTGATTGACCAAAAACTTTAGAAAGTTCTTGGCTTCTATTTTCTCCCGCAGGTTCCACTTCTTTCCCCTTGTCTGGCAACATTTTGAAAAAATACAGCTTCTCTTATGTATTCCTTTCAAATTCTCGATGGATCAGGCGCGGTTTCGCTATCCGATAGTATTTCGAGGCAGTCGTGACGGCTGATAGGAGCAAAGTTAAATTGGCATCAAGAATTGGAGGGATTTGCTTTTCAGTATGCGCTCTCGCACGGGAAGAATTGCGCAAGTTAAAAAAAATGCACAGACATAAGGAAGCCCACCTTGTGTCACCGTTTTGCCGCCTTCGTAAGAGAGGATGAGAAAACCCTGAGTGTATCATGCGCGAGCCAACCGTTGCCTGAAGTCTGCAATGCCCAACGTTTGGTGAGGTGTAAAAGGTTGGTGAAAAGTTATGCGTATACTTGCTGTAGACGACGATCCTAGCATCCTGGAGTTGCTAGATAGAGTTCTAGACGCGTTCGGTTATAAAGACGTCGTCACCGCCAGAAGTGGGCTAGAGGCCATTGAAATACTGTCACGACCTAACGAAGCGTTCGACTGCTTGCTACTGGATGTGCAGATGCCGCAAATGAACGGCATAACTCTTTGCGAAGAAGTGCGAAAATTACCAGAGTACACTTACACGCCTATTATCATGGTGACCGCCATGGTGCAAAAAGAGTACATCGACGAAGCATTCGAAGTTGGGGCGACGGACTACGTTACAAAGCCTTTTGAGTTCTCTGATCTGAAGCAGAGGTTGTCTGACGCCTATAGAATGGCAGCGGAACGCAGAGCCGCAATCGAAGTGCTGGAAGCTGAAGCGGATTTTGAGTTGTGTTTTGGCAATAGTCCGGACGTTCGCTTAAGTGATCCGCAATGCTTCGGAGATTTGCCCGGTTTCATTGGGTTAGCTGAATTTGAGAACTACGTAATTCAGCTTTCAACGATGCACTCCATGGCTGCAAAGCTTGTGGCGGTGAAATGTATAGGCGCCGAACAAATCTATGAGACGAGCACGGTCAGTGAATTCCGTAGTGCCATGACTTTAGCTGGTAAAGCGGTTCTGTCAGCTAGTCAGGAAGGGCGTAAAGTGGCGACCTATTGGGGAAATGGCGTGTTCTTGGTGATCTGCGACAATCAAATTAATTTGAGCGAGGACCAGTTGGGAGCTCCGCTTCCGGAGGCATTGAAAGAAATTTCCGGTGACACCACTTCAGGTCGGCCAATTGGCTTCCAAGTTAGCGAAGAAGTTATGCTTAAAGCCAAAACCAAGATGGAGGCGTTGTTCTTGATAGACAAGGCCGTCGAAATGGCTGAAATGTCGGAAGGTCGAGCGGCGAATATCGGTTGAAAAACTGCATATATGGATGGTGATTGAGACTAGGCTGTTGGTGTAAAAAATACATTAGAACGCCCTGAGTTTTTCATTTTGCTGATTTAAATCGATCCGCGCGCTCGTTCATCAGACGTTCAACCTTTGTGCTTTTGGCCTACTTTGTCCGTTCTCAGTGCCTACCGGGCGGCAACAACTCGGAGAAAGAACCCGTAAGCTTCTTCTCGAAATTTGATCTGATGCGAGATCTGGCGTATTCGCCTCTCTCTAATTTCCTGAAGGTTTCTTTCGCAACCACGGTCAAAGCGTGATCGGTCTAAGCAGCTTCCCGGCGTATCCGTTCTTGTTCTTTGATGGGGTCTTTGCCTTTACGGGCTACGGGTCGCCATTTCTCTACTTCTTGGCGTGAATCTTTAGAGCTATGGCTGACAGAGCACCCAACCCCATCTCTCTGCGAAGCCTGTGGACATGAACCCGAAGCACTACTTGCCAGCATCACCGTCGTTTTTGGCAGCCAGGGGTTCTCGCCATCCAAGCACTAGCCGGTTTGAGTGTTCTTCACTTGCAATGATGATAGCTTGTTGAGTGCTGGAATTTGGTCCACCCTATGGTCCACCTTTTAGTGTGAGACACAGTGAACCACTCTGAGGCGAAATGAAACCATATTTTTTTATTTTGCAGTAAGTTAGACGACTTCTTGAAGCAACCAGAAACGGTCAGAAGTATGCGTGTTCAAGTCTTCAATGCATCTCGACCGCACCATTCTCTTCTGAATTTATGGCGATCAGCCCCATGGATCGGGGTAGAGTTGCACCAGTTTGCGCCGGATTGCTGATTACTCCAATTCCTGTCTCGCCCGCGCCCTCTGGGTTGTGTATGACGAAGGTCAACGCAAGTCGGGAAGTATTTATGTCTCAGGCCATTACCGTATTCACCACGATGAAGAACGAAGGCCCCTATATGCTGGAATGGGTCGCGTTTCATAAAACATTGGGGGTCGATCACTTTGTGATCTTCACCAACGATTGCGACGATGGCACCGACGATATTGCCCGCAGACTGCAGGAGTTGGGGGTGGCCACCCACGTCTCGAACGAGGTGAAAGAGGGAGGCAATCCACAGCATCAGATGCTGCGTCGGGCGCGGCGTCATCCTAAGGTCAAGGAAGCTGATTGGCTGTTATGTCTGGATGTGGATGAGTTCTGGAACATTCGCCACGGCGACAACAGCTTTGACGCGTTGATCACCGAGGTTGAAAACCGTGCGGAGCAGCCGGTGGATGCGATTTCATTCGCGTGGAAACTGTTTGGCAGTTCCGGCAATATCAGCTTTGAAGACAGACCCGTAACCGAAACCTTCGCGATGGGAGATCAAGAGTTTCCTTACCATTCAAGCCGGGCGTTTGGACTTAAAACCCTGTTTCGCAACAATGGCAAATTCACCCGGTTTGGCCCGCATCGCCCAAAGGGTATGGAAGAAGGCAAGGAAGGTGAGATTGCCTGGTCCGACGCCGGGGGCAAGCTGTTTCCGGCCGAAAAAGTGGGGTGGCGCGCTTGGCGTGGCTTCGATCATTCACTTGGGCGACTGCATCATTACTCGGTTCGATCGCTGGACGGTTTTCTGATCAAACGCGACCGCGGACGGACCAACCATATCAAAGTGGATCAGGGGCAATCCTACTGGCAGGACATGAATGCCAACAAAGAAGCTGACCAATCCATTCAGCCCATCGCACGGCGCGCGGCACCATTGTTGGCAGAGCTTAAGGCGGACGAAACGCTGGGCGCACTTCACGCGCAGGCCTGTGACTGGCACCGTGCCAAGATTGCCGAGATAAAAATGCGGCCAGACTGGGTGGATTTTCGGGTTTGGCTGGCGGATAATCTCATCTGAAGATCATGGCAGACGACCTTTCGAAAGAGCAGTTGAAACCCGATCACCCCGACCGCAAGACGGGGTATGAACGTATTCTGACCGATCCGGCGCCGCCATGGTTTGTCGAACTCTATCCTGGTGGAGATGGGGTCGGTTTCCTGCAAAAGTTGGAACGTCATTCGGTGCTGTTTCATCAACGCTCTGCCTCGCAACTGGTTGTCAGCTTTGACAATATCGCCAATGCGAACGACCTATCCTTTGCTCGCGAACCTTGGGGTTGGAAATTCTTCCGTGATGAGGGCTGGTCGCATATGGGGATATTCGCGCGCACCAAGGCCTGGTATCGAGATCCAGAGATCATCACGTATTTTCAGAACCGCGCAGCCGAAGGGTTTTTCGACCAGTTCGATCAGGTCGTCTTTGCCGGGGCCTCGATGGGCGGGTTCGGGGCGCTGACCTTTTCTGAATTGGTCCCGGGTGCAAATGTGATCGCATTTAACCCTCAGACGTCACTGGATGAACGATTGGTCCCGTGGGAAACGCGGTATCGTTTCGGGCGGGTGCAGGATTGGGATCTGCCATATGGTGACGCCGCGCAGACTGTGAAGCAGGCGGGTAAGGCCTATGTCTTCTATGACCCGTTTTTCGACCTTGACCGGCAGCAGGTCACTCGGCTGAAGGGTGAAAATGTCATGCTGCTTAAGACATGGTTTTCGAACCATTTTGCAGCCCCTATGTTGCGCAAGCTGGGTATCCTCAAGCCCGTCATGCAGAAGGCTATGGACGGATCGCTTGAGGCAGGTGATTTCTATAAAATGATGCGCGCACGGCGCCGGTTGCCGATGGTGATGCGCGCGATTGAGGCGCAGGCAGGCGAACGTCACCCAAAGTTGGTGGGTCAGGCGCGCCATAAGTTCCGCATAATGCGTCGCGCCGCATTGGTTGAGGCAGAGAAGTCCCAATGACGCCTGCGAAAGGAGTGTTCATCGGCCAGCGCAAAGACCGCATGGGCGCGCGCCTGCTGATGATGCTGACCTGCATTCGTCTGGCCGAGGATTTTGACACCACTTACAAGGTTAATTGGTTTCCGAAAGGATCGGATGCACCCGAGCTGGATCATCCGCAGGAACTGTTTGCCCAGGATTGGATGGATGCGCAATTCCTCAGTGAAAAGGCGTTTGAAAAACTCAGCGACAAGGCTTTGCCAATCTGGACCTTTCAGGGGGACAAAACCCCAGACCGCCTGATTGCGCATCTCAATTCGGGCCGGTCGGTTGTGGTTGAGGAAGGGTTCGAAGTGCTGGCCTTTCCCTGGGAAGATGTCGAGGCCATACGTCCGCGGTATCGGGATTTCATCCATCAGATCGGCTTTAATGACGAAATCCGGACCATCATGGACCGGGCGGATGAAAAGCTGTCAGGGCAGGGGGTATCGGCCTATCACATCCGGCGGGGTGACATTCTGAACGGGCTGCCGTGGAAGCACACAACCTGGCCTGCCAAGATCGAACCCGAAGAGCTGTACGAGGCGCATCTGGAGAAAACTGCTGGACAAACGTCCATCATGTTTTCCGACCAGCCCGAACTGATCACCCGGTTTCAAAACCGGTTTCCGCGATTGCTGCAGATGTCCGACATTGCGGATGTGTCGGGCATGACCCGTGCGCAGCGTGATTTTCTTGAGCTGTACACAATGTCGCGCGCCCAACAGGTTATAGCGCCAGTTATCTCGGCCTTTTCGATGGCGGCTGCGCGGATCTCTGGCCAGCAACGCCTAGTGTTTCGCGACGTGTTGAACGAAGAAGAATTTCACGCCGCAAATGAGCGTGTGGTCCAACGCCTGAAAGGCGGGGCAGGTGGGTTTTTGAATGTGTCCGAGGCGTCCCATATTTATGCGAAGACTTTATTTCATATATATCAACTTGGATCGGATGATCGCTCGCAAGAGGCGTTGGAATTGGCCGACCCCTTGTTGAAAGCCGGAGCGGAAAACGCTTTTATGCCGCTACTTCAGGCTTTGAATCTGTTCTATCTCAGCCGATGGCGTGAAGCGCTCGCGATGTCCGAAGAGGCACTGAGAAACGAGAACCTGTGGCCGGAAGATTATGCCGTTCTTTGTGCCCTGCAATGCGCAGTCCTGGGGCGGCTGAAAAAGAGATGGCGCGCAGCAAGGGCCTTTAGTCAGGCATTCTGGGCAAAACCACTAAGGCCTGATGTCGTTGTGCTTGGGTCGCGTGCTTTTTATCGGGACCAGTTAGCCTTGCGTGTGTTGCCGCCAACAGATTGGTCACTGCAAAAACTCATAAGGCGGCCGTGGTTCAACTTTAATTCTCATTTGGCACAGCGAAAGGCGCTTGTCAGATTGCCCTGTAACTTTGACTTTGTTCTGTTTGACTGGTCGGACCTCGCTTTGGATCAGAAAGCAAAAAGGTTGTTTAGCAATCCGGCTCGGATTGCGTTGCTTGCAGAAAGTTTGGAGAGAGCAACGGATGTACCGGGCGACGATCCTCGAAGGATGAGCTTCGAAGCTGTCTTGCGCGCGCATACGGGGGAATTCCCAAGGTCTCGAGCCATCGATATCACCCGCGAGGTCATTTCAGTTAGGCCAGATAACTCATTGTATTATAAAAGGCTTGCGGAACTTTATGAGGGTGAGGGCGATCAACAGCGGGCAAGGCTGACTATGGCAGAAGCGTTGGCATGCGATCCGGACAATCCATTTTTAATCTTTGCGATGGGGCGTTTTTTAGAAAGAAACGGCGCGTCTGAGCAGGGCGAAAGTCAGATTCTGCAGGCAGCGGACCTCGACGAGGCAACTGCATCGATTCAAGGCATGGCCGGGCAAATTTACCTTCGTCGAGGAAATAAAGGTAAAGCAAGGCCGTACTTGCAAAAAGCACATGACCTTTTCCCGCCGTATAAGCGTTTTGCCAATCAACTGGCACGCACGCGGTGAGAATGGCACAGGATTTCTCAACTGTGCTCGATTGCTCTTGGCTGCCGGGACCAGTAGGCCTAGTCTGTGATCCGAACGAACACCGCAGGATGTCGGGCGCAGGTTCAAAAAGCGATAAAACACGAGGCGAATAAGTGTCTGATCAGGACCCCCGTTACATCAGCGTAACTCCCATGAAGAACGAGGGCCCGTTTGTGTTGGAATGGGTCGCGCATAACCGGGCAATCGGGGTCGACCAGATGGTCGTGATGACCAATGACTGCACCGATGGCACGGATGAATTGCTAAAGCGGTTGGATGAGCGTGGCATCCTGACCCACGTCGACAATAATTCTCGCCGCCAGACTAGCCCGCAAAAACGCGCCTACAGAAAATTCCTGAAGATGGAAGTTGCGCGCCCACAGGATTGGGTAATCGTGATTGACGCCGATGAACATATCAACGTCAAAACTGGGGATAACACTCTGTGCGCGCTGACCGATGCCGTTCCGGACGCCAAGATGATTTCGATGACATGGCGCCTGTTTGGAAATGCTGGGGTCGTTCGATATGAGGATCGATTCCTGTCGGACCAGTTTCGACGAGCGGCGCAAGAGCAGAAGTACCGTCCACCGCAAGCCTGGGGTTTCAAAACGATGTTTCAGCGCGAACTTTGGAGTGCGCTGGGGGTTCATCGGCCCAAACGCCCGACAGTTGAGACCATGGATGATTGCCACTGGTACAATGGATCGGGACAATTGATGCCCGACCGGTATTTTAGCGCTAGTTGGCGCTCGGCGCGGGATTCTATTGGGTATGATCTGGTTCAGATCAATCACTATGCGCTAAAGTCCTGTGAAAGCTATCTGGTCAAGAAAATGCGCGGGCGGGCCCACCATCTGGGGGAAAGCCTTGGCATGGACTATTGGAACATGATGAACCAAAACGCCGAGGAAGATGGCTCGATCGACGTCATCCTGGATCGCAAGCGCGAACATTATTACGAGCTGCTGTCAGATCCTGAAACGGCCCGGTTGCATCATTTGTCCTGCGATCTGCACAGGCAGAAGATTTCCGACCTCCGGGCGCTGCCCGAGATGCAGGACCTTATGCAGCAGATGACGGCCGACTTTGCCGCCAGTCACGGGGAATGAGCGGAATTCTCTTTGAAACAGGAGGCCTGTGATGCTTTGGCTGCATATAGGTATGCCCAAGACTGGCACGACTGCGTTGCAGGCATATGTGCGTCAGAACAAGGCCCCGCTTGCTGATGTCGGTTTGCATTATCTTGAGGCGGGCCGTCGTCGGTTGGAAGGGAGCGGACGTCTGGCGATCAGCCACAACATCATCGCCTTTCGCATCAATCAGACCAACGATTCGATGGACCCGTTCCGTGCGTTGATGGCCACCGAGTATGAGGCGCACAGCGATCAGACCTGCCTAGTGTCTTCAGAGATGTTCTATTCTTGTGACTTGAACAAGTTGGCACAGGTTTTCGCGGAAATCCCCTCGCGCGACTTAAGGATCACCTATTACTGCCGCCGCTACTCGGATTTCTTTGAAGCCGACTACAAACAGCGCGCTAAGAATGGCCGTATGGGCACCAGCGCGTCGGAATATGTCCGGGACAGGCTGGCGAAAATCAAGGATGACCCCGGCACCTTCACCTTTTCGGCGAAACTGGACCAAATCCGGCAGGCTTTTCCGGGCGTTACGATTGTCCCGATGATGTATGATCGCGCGCAGATGGTCCAAGGCCATATCGTGGATGATTTCATGTCGCGCATAGGCGTGCCTTTACCGGACGGCGCGGCGGCTAAACGGCCCGCTAACCAATCTCAGTCGCGCGTGGCCAGCGAAGCTTTTGGCATTGTCTCACGTTCCATGGGTCGCAAGGAAAGTCGCCAGCTGCGTCGGCGTGTGGTCAGCGATCCGGTCATGATCCGGCGCTATGATGTGCTGGAGCCGGACGAGCGAGCCTGGCTGGATGAATATTTGACCAAGCAAGACTTCACGTTCCAGCAAGAGTTCTTTCCCGACCGGGCAAGGCTGTTTGAACCGGTTGAGCTAAGCGAAGAAGACCAGAAATTCCGACGCGACACGCCCGAGGAATACGACGCCCTGCGCCGCGCGTCCGAGATCGTTTTTCGTATGGCGTTAGAGGATTGAACCCTACCGCTCGATAGTGATTTCCTGACGCTGGCGACCGGTTGTCTTGTCAAAGATCAAAATACGGTTGTCATCGGTCACTACCGCATACCAGTTGCTGCCGATGGTCACAGCCTGCGCCTTGGCACCGTCAGGCAGTTCGACCTGATCCGGCAGGGAGGGGGTTCTGTCCGATAGTCGGATGACAATCAGCGCGAATGTCACTAGAACCCCGCCAATCATCACCGCGGTCAACAACATGACCATTCTCCGCAGCAGGCGAAGCTGCGGTGTTTCCTGCGGTTCTTGGGGTTCGGAAGGGACAGTCATGGGCACCCGCCAGATTGAATTTCAGATTGCGGCCGATCCGCCGCCTCGTCTTGATAAGGCGCTTTCGCGGGATGTGCCAGCCGATGAAAACCTATCGCGCACGCGGTTGGCCCGGTTGATTGATCAGGGCGCTGTTCTGATCGACGGTATCGAGGCGCGCGACCCAAAGGCCAAAGTGGCCGAGGGCGCATCCGTGGTGATTACTGTGATTGAGGCAAAAGACAGCCATATTGGTCCCGAAGATATCCCGTTGGAGATTGTCTTTGAGGACGCTGACCTGATCGTCATCAACAAACAGGCGGGTATGGTGGTGCATCCTGCGCCGGGGTCTCCGAGCGGGACGCTGGTCAATGCGTTGCTGCATCACTGCGGTGACGACCTGTCCGGGGTAGGCGGGGTCAAACGCCCCGGCATCGTGCATCGTATCGACAAGGAAACCAGCGGTCTGCTGGTGGTGGCGAAATCCGATGCGGCCCATCACGGTCTGGCTGCACAGTTCGAGGCGCACACGGTCGAGCGTTACTATCGCGCGATTTGCTACGGTGTGCCGGATGCAAATGATCCTCGTTTGCGCGGTGTGAAGGGCGTCAGTTTTGAGCCCGGAAACATCATGCGTTTGACCACGCAGCTGGCACGGCACAAGACCGACCGGCAAAGGCAGGCGGTGCTGTTTCATGGCGGGCGTCATGCGGTGACGCGGGCACGTCTGGTTGAGGTTTTTGGGTCACCAGGAGGGCTAGCGCTGATCGAATGCTGGTTGGAGACCGGGCGCACGCACCAGATTCGCGTACACATGGCCCATGCCGGGCACGGTCTGGTGGGCGATCCGGTTTACGGCGGCAAGCGAAAACTGGCCGCCAAGGCGTTCAGCCCGACCATAGCCGAGGCCGTGCGAGCCTTTCCGCGGCAGGCGCTCCACGCCGCTGTGTTGGGTTTTGAACACCCGGTAACTGGCGAAAACCTGCGGTTCGAGGCTGAATTGCCTGAAGATATGCAGAAACTGATTGAACAGCTTCGCGCACCGCTGACATAATGCGCAAAGTTACGTGATTAAGACTTTCTTTGGTTTCCTTTATCTATCGTTAATTCCAAGCTGTTAACGGTACCTCTTGAACGGATTGGGATGACCTCCCATATCCCATGTTAACGAATTAAACATTTGTCGGAGGGACATGAATCATGGCAAATTACGCAAATCTCCCCGCGCCGACGCCAGAAGGCGGCCTGAACCGCTATATGCAGGAAATTCGCAAGTTTCCGCTGCTGGAGCCGGAAGAAGAGTACATGCTGGCGAAGCGTTGGGTCGAAGAGCAAGATACTGAAGCGGCTCATAAAATGGTCACTTCGCATCTGCGATTGGCAGCTAAGATCGCCATGGGTTATCGCGGCTATGGTTTGCCCCAAGCCGAGGTGATTTCCGAGGCCAATGTTGGCCTGATGCAGGCGGTCAAAAAGTTCGACCCGGAAAAAGGTTTCCGGTTGGCGACTTATGCGATGTGGTGGATTCGGGCCTCGATCCAGGAGTACGTCCTACGGTCGTGGTCGATGGTGAAACTGGGTACGACCAGCGCGCAGAAAAAGCTGTTCTTCAACCTGCGCAAAGCCAAGGCCCGCATTGGTGCGCTGGAAGAAGGCGACCTGCGTCCCGAGAACGTCAAGCAGATCGCCAATGATCTGGGCGTGACCGAAGAAGAAGTCATCAGCATGAACCGCCGTATGTCCGGTGGTGACGCCTCGCTGAACGCGACCGTTGGGTCCGAAGGTGAAGGCACAATGCAGTGGCAGGATTGGCTTGAGGATGAGGATGCCGATCAGGCTGGCGATTACGAAGCCCGCGACGAGCTGGACGCCCGGCGCGAGCTTCTGGCGGCTGCTCTGGAAGTCCTGAATGATCGGGAAAAGGACATCCTGACTCAGCGCCGCTTGATGGATCAGCCCGTCACGCTGGAAGATCTGAGTACGCAGTACAATGTCAGCCGCGAGCGTATTCGTCAGATCGAGGTCCGTGCGTTTGAGAAGCTGCAAAAGAAAATGCGCGAATTGGCGCGTGAAAAAGGGATGCTGGGCAGCGTCTGAGACGGACCCAAGCAAAGAAAGCCCGCCTTAGATGGCGGGCTTTTTTGTTTACGCGAAGATAAAATCGCTTTCCGACAGTTGACCGTTTCCAACGCCAAGCAGGTCAATGCTGTCGCCATCTCCCAACTCGATTGTGGTGCGGAAGAACCCGCTTTCGATGTGGTCTTCGATATCCTCGAAGCTGTCGATGCCGTCATAGGCGCTGAGGTCGACCTTGTCCTTGCCGATCTGGAAGTCGAGGATGGTATCTTCTCCGTCGCCTTCTTCGAAGAAAAAGGTGTCACGCCCACGGCCGCCGACTAAAAAGTCATCGTCAGCGCCGCCATCGATCAGGTCTTTGCCGCGACCTCCAAAGATTTTGTCGTTCCCGTCATCGCCGCGCAGAATGTCCATGCCACGACCGCCGAAAATGGTGTCATTGCCATCACCACCTAGAACAATATCTTTACCGCGACCGGCGCCGATGACGTCATTTCCGCCACCACCATGCACTAAATCCTTGCCACGACCGGTGAAGTGGAATTCGTCCGAGTCATCTCCCAGAATGAAATCTGTATTCTTCTGGCCGAGGATACCGGTCACGGAAACTGGCAGCAGTACCCCATCCAAAACGTGGATGATCCCGTTCGAGGCGGGAACGTCGAATCCGACAAGACCTGGATCGTCGATTCCCGGGTCCGCATCGCCCAGGCTGGGTGGCATGCTGGAAAGGTTCAGTTCCACTTCACCACCCTGCAGCGTTTCGATTGCCGCACCGTCGCCCAGACTGACGACTTCTTCTTTCGTGAATGACTCACCGACGACGTGATAGGTTAGAATTTCGGTCAGCAGAGGTATCGGATCGCCACCGCCCAAAAGGGTCAGGGCTTTCACGATGTGATTGAGCGCTCCGGCTTCGTCCGAGCCTTCAAAGCCCAAAGCCTGAGCCAATCCGATGAAAGCCGCATCTTTCGGCGCAAAAACGGTCAGATCGGCGTTGGGGTCGGCCAACGCTCCGTCCAGACCAGCTGCAAGAACAGCCTCGCGAAGGATGTCGAAATCATGAGCGTTATGGTCGAAGGTTCCCGGGTCCCCGCTTAGTTCCAAGACTTTTCCGGTAATCGAAGGTAGTTCTGTATTAGCTGGCATATCGGTTTATCTCCCACCCGGTTGCGCGCCTTTGGTCGGGAGTAATGCTGACAGGTCAGGTTTCTCTCCCCGGCGATAAAGTTGTTACGGGGAGAGTTGGAAAACGGATCACGAAATTCGGATTTATCAATTGAGAGCCCGGATAAGATCCGGTTTGGCGACACCGGATCTCATTTAAATTTCAACAATTTGAATCACAAGGTGCAACTAGTTCAATTGTTGCTGGAAAACTCTCACCATATTCTCACCCATCACTTTCCGAACCTGAGCTTCGGTCAATCCCTGATCCAACAATGCCGAGGTCAAGGCCGCCAATTCCGATGTGTCAAATGCGGTTTCTACTGAGCCATCATAGTCTGATCCCAGTGAGACGTGGTCTTCGCCAACGGTCTGGATGGCTGCCTTTATCATCTTGGCGATGCCGGTCGGGGTAATGTCCCCGCAGGTAACGTCCGCCCAATAGCCCATGCCGATTACACCGCCGGTGGCGGCAATCTGTTGCATCAGATCGTCGGGATAATTGCGTTTGACCGGGCAGAATCCGTGCAGGCCGCTGTGGCTGACGATCAGGGGAACATCAGTCATATCGATCACGTCACGCGCGACCTGAGGGCTGGAATGGGCCAAATCGATCACTACGGGCCGTTGCGTTAGGTCTGCCACAAGCTGACGGCCGAACTCTGTGAGGCCAGCGTTGCCCACCCCATGTAATGATCCGCCAAGTTCGTTGTCAAAAAAGTGGTGCAGTCCAAATACTCGGTGGCCGGCGTCGAACAGAGCGTCCAGATTGTTCAGATCTCCTTCTAGCGCATGCGCGCCTTCAATGCCCAGAATACCTCCGACAACGGGTTGACCTGCCGCACGGGCAGCCAACACGGCATCCAGATCGGCCCTTGTCTTGACGACCTTCAGATGCCCGTCCGAGGCCGCTTCGAACTGATGCAGCTTTTCAGCCTGATAGACGGCGCGTTCCTTCAGGCTGTCCCACGTGCGCAATGGCCATAACTGTCCGATTGCTAAAAGGGTAATGTTATCAAAAGACTCAGCCGAGTTCGCCTCATAGTTCTGTCCGGCGGGGGATTTGGTGACGGCGGTAAAGACCTGTAGCGCGACGTTGCCTTCGATCAGTCGTGGGATATCTACCTGCCCACGTGTACCGCGTTCGGTCAGATCACGGCTCCACAACAGGGGGTCCGCGTGTAAGTCGCCGACGATCAGGGTTTCGTGCAATGCGGCGGCATCGTCGGATACCGCATAGGGGGCATGGGCGATCACGTTGTTCCGATCAGCTTCAATGTAAGACGGAAGAAATCCGAAAAACACGACGGCACCGACCACAACTGCAAGCAACAGCAGACCACCAATCCAGTTGAAGACCCGTTTCATTCTCACTCCCTTTCAACCATTGGGGGCAGACTACGAAGGTTCCATGCAGATAAAAGCCTGACTTAACGTCGGATGGTTGCTAGAAGGTCAGGAAATGGGGCTGTTAGCGATAACGCAGGGATTCGCCCCTGATTACACATGTCGGAGGAGATTATGCATAAACCAGTTCAATGGGGTGTTCTGGGTGCTGCCAAATTCGCGCGGCAATTCATGGCACCGGCGATTCATGCAGCCCACGGCGCGCGTTTGGCCGGGTTGGCCACGTCGGATACTGCCAAGGCCGACCCGTTTCGGGCCTTTTGCCCCGATCTAACTGTTTATGACAGCTATGACGCGTTGCTTGCGGACCCTCAAATTGAAGCTGTCTATATTCCTTTGCCGAACCACCTGCATGTGGAATGGAGTCTCAAAGCATTGGATGCGGGCAAGCATGTCCTTTGCGAAAAGCCGATGGCCATGACCGGAGCCGAGTTCGACACTCTGATCCAAAAATGCGATGAGACCGGGTTGCTGGCGGCCGAGGCTTACATGATCGTTCATCATCCGCAGTGGCAATTGGTGCGAAAGCTGATTGCAGATGGGGCCATCGGCAAACTGGTGCATGTGACCGGTGCTTTCAGTTTCGACAACCGCGCGGATACCGGAAACATCCGCAACCGTGCCGAGACCGGCGGTGGCGGGCTGCGTGACATCGGTGTTTATGTGATCGGCGGGGCGCGATTTGCGACGGGGCAGGAGCCGGTACGGGTGGAGTCGGCCATTCGTTGGCAGGACGGGATCGACACCTTCACGGAAATTTGCGCTCAGTTTCCGGATTTTACCTATTCCGCCTATGTCTCGATCCGCATGCATCCGCATCAAGAGATGGTGTTTCATGGCGAAGGTGGCGTTATTCGCCTGACCGCTCCGTTCAACGCGCGCGTTTTTGGTGAGGCCCGCGTGGAATTGCACCGTCCGGGTCTTGAGGTTCAGGTCACGCGCTTTCCCGGGGATGACCACTACAAGCTTCAGGTCGAGGCGTTTTGCCGATCCGTGCGCGAAGGTGTCGAGTACCCGTGCCCGCTGGAATTTTCTCGTGGCACGCAAGAGATGATCGACCGCGTGTTGGAGGGGGCGGTTTCCCTCTGACTTGCCACGCCGCGCCCGGCTCGGCTAATCTGGCGGGCACCTGATCAGGAGGACGCCATGGCAGGCGGTTGGGCGCGCGACGGCGCGGTAAGTGAACAGATCGAAGCATCCATTTCAGACGAGCTTGCCCGTATGCAGGCGCAGAAGCAGCCTGTGGGCGAAAGCCTGACCCATTGCGCAGAATGCGAGGAACCAATCCCTGAAAAACGGCGTCTGGCCTTGCCGGGCGTCAAGCTGTGTTTGGATTGCCAGCAGGAACGGGACGGGGCCTTCAAAGCGCGTTCTGGGATCAATCGGCGCGGCTCTAAAGACAGTCAGTTGAAGTAAGCAGGGTCCGAGGGATGCCCGACACCAAGCTTTTTCAAAATGGTCTGGTGCTTGGGTTTCTGGCCGCCTTCCTTTGGGGCACGCATAGCGTCATCGTGCGCTATCTGACCAGTGATCTGGGCGGGCTTCAGATCGCGGTGACGCGCGTGTTCATTGCGGCTGTGGCCATCTATTGCATGCTACGTGTGATGCGGGTGTCTGTGTCGATCCGCCTGAGCGATTGGAACTTTCGGCTGGCGGTTCTGTCGACGGTCGTCAACTACATCCTGTTCCATATCGGGTTGGAATATACCGGTGCGGCCAATGCGATGGTGCTTGAAAATACGGCGCCGTTCTTCGTGCTGGTGTTTTTGTATTTCTTTGCTGACACACCTGTCACACGTACGGATGTTCTGGCCACAGCGTTGGCCATTCTGGGCGTTTTTCTAACGGTTTATCAGGATTTCCAAGGGGGCGGAGACCCCTTGTTTGGCGATCTGCTTGAAATCGGTGCGGGCCTGAGTTGGGCGGTTTTCCTGATCTCAAGTAGCCGCGCGATGCGCAATTCCGTGTCAACCGCAGAGCGTTTGAATTTCCTGTTCGGGATATTCCTGTGCGCAGGCGTGCTGTTGTTGCCGCTGGCTGCGTTTTCACTGCAAGTACCAACGGCCAATGACGTGGTTTTCCTTTTCCTGCTTGGGATTCTTCCGACCGCGTTGGCTTATTACCTGTGGTATGAGGCCGCCGCGCGAGTGTCGACGCTGACGGCGACCCTGATGTTCGCCGCTTCGGTCGTGTTCACGTTCATCAACTCGGCGCTGTTTTTGGGGGCCGCAATCACACCGATTGCAGCCCTTGGGGCGGTGCTGATCGTGGCCGCCGTGTTCCTGACGACCAAAAGCCAGAAGTGATCAGTCTTCCATCGCTTCCAATTCGTCGATAAAGCCCGAGATCATCGACAAGCCCTTGTCCCAGAATTTCGGATCGCTGGCGTCCAGCCCGAACGGGGCAAGCAATTCTTTATGGTGTTTGGACCCACCGGCGCGCAGCATTTCGAAATACTTGTCCTCGAATCCGTCCGAGCCGCTCGCGTAAACGGAATAGAGGGCGTTTACCAAACCATCCCCAAACGCGTAAGCGTATACGTAGAAAGGCGAGTGGACGAAGTGTGGGATATAGGCCCAGAAGGTCTCGTACCCATCCATGAATTCGAATGCCGGGCCAAGGCTTTCAGCCTGAACACTCATCCACAGGGCGTTGATGTCGTCGGGGGTCAATTCGCCCTCGCGCCGGGCTGCGTGCAGTTTGCATTCAAAGTCGTAGAAGGCGATCTGACGCACGACCGTGTTGATCATGTCCTCGACCTTGCCGGCCAACAGCACCTTGCGCTGTTCGGTCGTTTCGGCCTGATCCAGCATTTTGCGGAAAGTCAGCATCTCGCCGAATACGCTGGCGGTTTCGGCCAGGGTCAGCGGGGTGGATGACAGCATCTCGCCCTGATCTGCGGCCAGAACCTGATGCACGCCATGGCCCAATTCATGCGCAAGGGTCATCACGTCACGTGGTTTGCCCAGATAGTTGAGCATCACGTAAGGATGCACTTCGGTCACGGTTGGATGTGCGAATGCACCCGGTGCCTTACCGGGTTTTACGGCGGCATCGATCCAGCCCTTGTTGAAGAAAGGGGCAGCGATTTCACCCATACGCGGATCAAACGCGTTATAGGCGTCCATCACCGTTTTCTCGGCCTCATCCCAGCCGACGATGCGGGTGTCTTCCATCGGAAGGGGCGCGTTGCGGTCCCAGACCTGCATCACATCCAGCCCCAGCCATTTGCGTTTGAGTTCATAGTAACGATGGCTGAGCTTGGGGTAGGCAGCCACGACGGCCTCGCGCAGCGCTTCGACCACTTCGGGTTCCACGTCGTTCGACAGGTGGCGACCGGTCTGAGCCGTGGGCATGTTGCGCCAGCGGTCGACGATTTCTTTTTCCTTGGCCTGCGTGTTGTGTACGCGGGCGAAGGTTTTGACGTTTTCCTGAAACACAGCCGCCAGTTCGCGCGCCGCAGCTTCACGTTTGGCGCGGTCCTGTTCGGTCAGCAAGTTCAGGGTGCCTTCGATGTTTAGTTCTTCACCGTCCACGGTGAATGTAAGCCCGGCAATGGTTTCGTCGAACAGGCGTTCCCAAGCGTCACCTACAACGCCCAGATCGTGCAGGAATTTTTCCAACTCATCAGACAGTTGATAGGGCTTCATCGCGCGAATGCGGCGGAAGACGGGCTCATATCGGGCCAGATCGGCTTTTGCGTCGAAGTTCGCTTTCAGCGCGTCATCGTCGATGCGGTTGATTTCAAGTGTGAAGAACACCAGCGGCGTGGTGTAAATTGTGATCTTTTCCTGCATATCCGACAGGAATTTGGCGCGCTCGGCATCTGTGGTCAGTTGGTAATAGCGTAGACCGGCAAAGGACATGATGCGGCCCGCGATAGCGTTGATCTTTTCGTTGCGCTGCACGCAGTTCAGCAGGCTTTCGGCATCCAAATCGGCTAGCTTGCCTTCGTAGTCGGCGGCGAAGGACGCGCACTCACCCTCAAGCCATTCCAGATCGCGGTCCAGTTCCGGCGCTACTTCCGAACTGTACAGATCAGTCAGATCCCATTCGGGCAGGTTGCCAAGATCGCCGGCGCCTCCGGCTGCGTTTGCGTCACGGACGGGAAAGGGAAGGTCGCGCATGGATCACCTCGGAATATCTGCTTTGGCAAACATCTAGGCCCGGGCGACCAGGATCACAAGCCGCCTTTGCGTGAGGTTTTGTTTAGCTGGAAAGAGCAGCCGAGGTCGGTGCGTCCGAATGGGCGGTCAAAAAATGTGCCGTCAGTTGATCAAAGACGGGCCCGCGCACATCGGGCGCCTCCATCAGTACCTCATGTTCGCCATCGGGAATTTCAACCAGTGTGCCGCTGGGCCAGTTGGCCATCCGCGCCCGGATCGCTTTGCGGTCAACGATTTGCTCGTGACTGCCAAGGAAGGTCAGGGCGGGCGTCGCTGGAGCGGTTTGTTCCATCAGCCAGGCGCATTCGTCCAGCGCCTCGCGCAGCCAAATAGTGGAAGGCGCGCCAAGGGCCAGTTCCGGGTGCGCCTCAAGCTGGTCTTTCATCATTTGATACATCGCCGCATCGCGTGTCAGCATATTGCCCTCAAAGGGTTGTGAAGCAACGTAACTTTCCAGCGACGTGGTCGGAGGCGTTTTCTCTCCCAGCCCAATCCGTGGCCCCCAATAGGCCGTCAACCGGCTGAGCGGTTTCATGATCGGTGTGAAAAAGATCCCCCACATTGGGCCGGTAAAGGCACAGGCTGCAAAGACATCACGCTCCAGCACCGCTCGCAGACCAATTGCCCCGCCCATCGAATGGCCGATCACGTACCAGGGTTTGGGCAAATCAAGTTGGGCGGCAAGTTCCAAGGCGGCACGCACGTCTTGTTGATAGTCGGTGAACTGGTCGACATGGCCGACCCGGGGATCGTCCAGCAAACGGTCTGCCAGACCCTGACCGCGCCAATCGACGGCCAGAAAGGCAAACCCACGGTCGATAAATTCAACCGCCGTGTTGCCGTATTTTTCGATGTATTCCGTCCGGCCGGGGAACATCATCACCGTGCCGTTTGTTGCACCTTCGGGGTGCCAGTGACCCACACGGATACGCGTATCGTCCGCAGTCGTCACCCAATGGGCCGCACCACCGGCAGGTCCGCCGGCCACGTCTTCAAAGAAAGGGGCCGGCGAGAACTTCATCAGGCCAGCACCGAGGCGAGTTTCATGGCAATACCCATGTCTCCATCCACGCTCAGCTTGCCCGACATGAACGCACCCGTGGGGTTCAGGTCGCCGCTGAGGATTTGTTCGAACGTGTCCGCATCCGCTGTCAGGGTGACATCTGCGTCGTCATCGCTGACGCGTGCGCCGTCCGCGTCCAGTACGATAGCACCCAAATCGGCGATGGCAAATTTGGCCGATGCGTCGAAATCGCCGCCGGATAGTTTTTCGTTCAGCGCGGCTGCGGCTTTTTCAAGAATGTCGCTCATGGTGTTCCTCATATTGTTTCTGCGCCGTGAATGGACATCCCCGGTCGCAACGCTACACTCAACATTGTTATGGGCATTGCAATCAACAATCTCAAACGTACCGTCACGGCACTTTTTGTCACGGTCATGTTTTCCACCAGTTCGGTGGCACAACAGGCGGATTCGCGGGACGAGGCCGTCTTGCTTCAGCAATTGGCGCTTTCCACGCCGGAACAGGCGATTGGTATCGACCGTCAACTCAAGGCTCTGTGGTCGCAATCGGGGTCCGCTTCGGCGGATTTGCTGTTGGAACGTGGGCGCGAGGCGCTGGATGACGGGGATGTGTTGACCGCGGTTGAACACCTTACGGCCCTGACTGATCACGCGCCCGGCTTTGCCGAAGGTTGGCATCTGCGTGCCTCGGCGTTTTTTGGGATGGATCGCTTTGGCATGGCCGCCGCTGATCTGGAGCACGCGCTGACTCTGAACCCGAACAATTACGAGGCCATTTTCGGGCTTGGCCTGATTTTTGAGATCATCGAACAGCCCGACAAGGCACTGGATGCGTATGAGCGAGCGCTGGCTATACATCCTCATCATGAAGAAGTAACCAATGCGGTGAATCGACTAAAGCCTCAGGTCGAGGGCTCGGCCCTCTAAAGAACCGGGGCAGGGGGCAAAGGTGAGCGGGTCATCCCGAATCGTGGCCGTACTTGGCCCGACCAACACAGGTAAAACCCATTACGCGATCGAGCGGATGCTGGGCTATCGGACTGGAGTAATCGGTCTGCCGCTGCGTCTGCTGGCGCGTGAGGTTTATGACAAGATCGTCGCCATTCGCGGCCCTTCTGTCGTGGCGCTGGTCACGGGCGAGGAACGGATCGTGCCGCCCCGTGCCCAATATTGGGTCTGCACGGTCGAGGCGATGCCCGAAGGTATGGGCACAGATTTCGTGGCGGTGGATGAAATCCAGCTATGCGCCGATCCAGAACGCGGTCACGTCTTCACCGACCGCCTGCTGCGCGCGCGCGGCACGAACGAAACGCTGTTTCTGGGCTCGGACACCATGCGCGGCTCGATCGCGGCTTTGGTCCCTGAGGCGCAATTTGTTCGGCGTGAGCGGATGTCGCAGCTGGTCTATGCGGGTTCCAAGAAGATCAGCCGTATGCCCGCGCGCAGCGCAATTGTCGGATTCTCGGTTGATAGTGTCTATGCGATTGCCGAGCTTTTGCGACGCCAAAAGGGAGGGGCAGCCGTGGTCATGGGCGCCCTCAGCCCGCGTACCCGGAATGCGCAGGTCGATCTGTATCAGAATGGCGAGGTCGACTATCTGGTTGCCACCGACGCCATCGGGATGGGCCTGAACCTGGATGTAAACCATGTAGCATTCTCGTCCCTGAGCAAATTTGACGGACGCAGAATGCGCCCGCTCGCCCCGAACGAATTGGCGCAGATCGCAGGTCGGGCAGGGCGCGGCATGTCGGACGGTACTTTTGGCGTGACTGGTGAGGCGCCTCCGTTGGACGACGGCGTGGCGCAGGCGATCATGGACAGCCGCTTTACGCCGATGAAAAAGCTGAATTGGCGGAACGCCGCTCTACGGTTTGGCTCAATCGACGCACTGATCGACTCGCTTGAGGTCAGCCCGAATGACGAACATCTGATCAAAGCGCGGCCCGCAGATGACCTGAATGTGTTGAAATCGCTCTCGCAAGTGACCGAAGTTGCCGCCCGCGCCAGTGACGGCCAATCGATCCGTTTGTTGTGGGATGTGTGCCGAATCCCCGATTTTCGCGGTATCAGCCACGCAGAACACACCAGCCTGCTTGAAGTGATCTATGGGCACCTGCATGAACGCGGTTCAATCCCAGATGATTTCATGGCACGCCAAATCCGCCGGATCGACAGAACCGACGGAGATATCGATGCTTTGTCTAAAAGGTTGGCATATATTCGCACCTGGACATATGTTGCGCAGCGAAACAGTTGGGTGCATGACGAATCACATTGGCGTGACGAAACACGCACTGTAGAAGACAGGCTGTCAGACGCATTGCATGATCGTTTGACTCAGAGATTTGTGGACCGGCGCACATCTGTGTTGCTGCGCCGGCTCAAACAGAAGGAGGCCCTTTTGGCCGAAGTAAATGACAAGGGTGAAGTGACCGTCGAAGGCGAATTCGTCGGTCGTCTGGAAGGGTTCCGGTTTATTCCGGACAAAAGCGCGCAAGGAACCGAGGCGAAAGCATTGAAAACGGCCTCCTTGCAAGCACTTGCGCCGCAATTCCATCTGCGCGCCGATCGCTTCTACAATGCGCCCGATACCGAAATTGATTTTACCGATCAGGGCGGCCTGATGTGGGGCGAATATGCTGTTGGCAAACTGGTTGCTGGCGCAGAGCCCCTCAAGCCGTTGGTCGAGGTTTTTGTGGATGAGGCCGCAGGCCCAGATGTCGAGCAGAAAGTGCAGCGCCGTTTGCAGCATTTCATCGACCGTAAAGTGGCCGCACTTTTCGAACCGCTGCTGAACCTGTCGCGCGACGAGGAACTGTCCGGAGTGGCCAAGGGGTTCGCTTTCCGCATGGTCGAAGCGCTGGGCGTGCTGCCGCGCGCCGGCGTCGCGCAAGAGGTCAAGGACCTTGATCAGGACGCTCGTGGCGCGTTGCGCAAGCACGGCATCCGGTTCGGTCAGTTCACCATCTTCATGCCGCTGCTGCTTAAACCTGCACCGACGCGTCTGCGTCTGGTTCTGTGGGCACTGGCCAATGGGTTGCAGGAATTCCCCGAAGCACCGCCTCCGGGGCTGGTCACCGTTCCGGTCGCCAAGGATGCGCCCGCAGGGTACGACACTATGTGCGGATATCGCGATGCGGGTGAGCGCTCGATCCGGATCGACATGCTGGAACGTCTGGCCGACATGTTGCGCGCCGAAGACAGCCGTGGCGGGTTTGAAGCCAAGCCCGACATGCTGTCGATCACCGGTATGACGCTGGAACAGTTCGCCGACCTGATGCAGGGCCTGGGTTACAAGGCTGAGCGTGGCGAGCGTGAAAAGGTGAAAGCGGCACCTGCCGAAACTCCTGAGACCAATGCGGTCGAGCAACCTGCTGTCGAAGAAACCCCGGCACCGGAAGCAGCAACCGAAGAGGTCGCCGCCCCCGCCGAGGCGTCAGCCGAGGCCACCGACAGCACCGAGGCGGCAGCCGAGGCCCCGGCAACGGACGAACCTGAGGTCGAGGTGTTCTATACCTTCACCTGGGGCCGTCAGCGCCAGGCCAACCGTGGCCCGCGCCGTGAACAGCGGCAGGGGCAAGGCAAAGGCAAGCCGCGCGGCAAGCCGCAGGATGGTCGCGGTAAACCGCAAGGTAAGAAGGGTGGCAAGCCGCAAGGGGCGAAAACCTTCTCATCCCGACCGCCCAAGAAAGAAAAGGCGATCGATCCCGATAACCCGTTTGCAGCTGCGCTGATGGGTTTGAAAGACGGTAACTAAACGCCGATGGCTGAGGCCAAGCTGCGGATCGACAAATGGCTGTGGCAGGCGCGGTTCTTCAAGACCCGCAGCCTGGCCGCCAAACAGGTCAGCGGCGGCCATGTTCGGTTGAATGGAAACCGGGTTCTCAAGCCAGCGCAAGCGGTAGGGCCCGGTGACGTTCTGACCTTCCCACAAGGGCGAATTGTCCGCGTCGTTCGCGTGGAAAAGCTGGGCGAACGCCGTGGCCCTGCACTCGAGGCGCAAACATTGTACTTCGATATGACCGAAAAGAAGGACGCGCCGCCCGGAAACCCCGGATTCGAAGGAAAGGGTCGTCCAACCAAGAAAGATCGGCGCGCGCTTGATCTTTCTCGTACCTCTAGGGGCTGATCCGCCCTTGAAGACAGTATAATACTGGATTAGCTAAACGCCCAAACCGCAAATGGGAATCCGACTATGACCTATGTTGTCACCGAAAACTGCATTGGCTGCAAATACACCGACTGCGTCGAAGTATGCCCGGTGGATTGTTTCTACGAAGGTGAGAATACTTTGGTCATTCATCCCGATGAATGCATCGACTGCGGCGTGTGTGAGCCCGAGTGTCCTGCCGACGCCATCCGCCCCGATACTGAGCCGGGGATGGACCAGTGGGTGGAATTCAACCGTAAGTTCTCAGAACAATGGCCAGTGATCGTAACCAAGAAAGACCCGCTGCCCGAGGCCGAAGAACGCGACGGCGAAGAGGGTAAGATGGAGAAGTATTTCTCGGAAGCGCCCGGCGAAGGCGGCTAAGCGATTCGCTCTCTGAACTTGACGGTTCAGGTGTAGAAACAAGTTGCAATGCTTTGAAACTTATAAGGTTTCACGGCCGTTTTTGGGCGTGCCCTTTCAGGTGTCGTAATTTTGTGGTATAATCGAAAGCTGAATGATGAATGAGATGGGGATGTACTCCGTAAGTATGTGTGCTTTGGAGTTCTGATTTTGTGACAAACGAGCCACCTGACGGGGCCGAAATGGCACCGGCTAGGCTGTTTTGTTGTCCGCATCTTACTCTGTAACCAAGGATGAACCTGTATGTCTAAGTCGAAAAAGCTTGAGTTCCGCCCGAATGACTATGTTGTCTACCCTGCGCATGGTGTGGGGCAGATTATCTCGATCGAAGAACAAGAAGTCGCGGGATATTCGCTTGAGCTGTTCGTCATCTCCTTTGAAAAAGACAAGATGACTCTGCGGGTGCCAACCAACAAAGTCACCGAGTCGGGCCTGCGGTCGCTCAGCTCGCCCGATGTCATCAGCCAAGCGATGAAGACGCTTAAGGGTAAGGCCAAGGTGAAACGCGCCATGTGGTCGCGCCGGGCGCAGGAATATGAACAAAAAATCAACTCGGGCGACCTGATTTCGATTGCCGAAGTGGTGCGCGACTTGCACCGCACAGATGATCAGCGCGAGCAGAGCTATTCCGAACGTCAGCTGTACGAAGCCGCGCTTGAGCGTCTGACCCGGGAAGTGGCCGCCGTGTCCGGCGCCGGTGAGGTTTCAGCCGCCAAGCAAGTCGATGAGGTGCTGACCTCGCGCGCTGCTGCCGCCTGATAGCGGGTAATCCTGAAATTTGGGCCGCTCCTGAAAGGGGCGGCCTTTTTCGTGTCTGGACTTGGTGAAATCCGCATTTGCCGCTAATTTTCCAGTAGTCAGAGGCGGATACATGACCATGATAAAGCAAACCGTTAAGTTTCTGTACATCGCGCATGACCCGATTTCGGTCTGGTTCCGCTATGGTCTGATCCTGTTTGATGCCGCGTCGATCGTGTTCTTCGTGTCCACGGCGAATGTGCCGCATGGGCCGGGGATCACGCTGGCCAGCCTGTGCGTCGGATTTCTGATCCTGCTGGATTTCTTGGCCCGGTTATGGATTGCGAAAGACCGCTGGAAACTTCTGTGCAAGATTTACACACTGGCCGATATCGTCGTGATCGCCTCGCTGCTGCTTGAGCCGTTTTTGCCCGGAAACTTGGCCTTCGTTCGAATACTGCGCGCCCTGCGCCTGATCCACTCCTACCACCTGCTGCGGGATTTGCGACGTGACAGTCAGTTCTTCCGAACGCATGAGGATGCGGTCATAGCGGCGATCAACCTGCTTGTATTCGTGTTCGCAACCTCAACGGCGGTTCTGGTGTTTTTCATTCCTGATAGCAGCCCGCATGCCTATATTGATGCGCTTTATTTCACCATGGCGACGCTGACGACGACAGGGTTCGGCGACATCACCTTGGCAACACCGGCGGGCAAGTTGTTCTCAGTCTTCATAATGGTTGTGGGTGTGGCGCTGTTTGTACGTCTGGCGCAGGCTGTTTTCATGCCGCAGAAAGTGCGCCACAAGTGCCCTAGCTGTGGCCTTTATCGGCATGATCCTGACGCGGTGCATTGCAAGCACTGCGGTGAAACGCTGAGGATCGAAACCGGTGGTACGGCCTAAAGCGCGGCTACGACCGCGGTCAAAAATGTCAGTTCTGCCAATTGCTGCGAAGCCCCCAGGATATCACCGGTCTGACCACCGATTTTGGCCTTTGCGACCCCGGCGAGCACCGCAACAACCAGCGCAGCGACGAGAGTTGGTGGAATGGCCGCAGCGCCCATCAAAAGTACCGCGCCTAGCAAAGCCAATCCAAAACCTGTCGCAACTGTCGCACCTCGCGGCCCTCCGACCGAGTGGCTCAGACCGCTATCGCGCGCATTTGGCAGGACATTCATCAGAACCGGCATAACCGCGCGGGACAAGATGCAGGCTGCAAGAATTGCGGCATAGTCGCTTGCCGTTAACAGGGTTACAATCAAAGCGACGCGTATCAACTGCGTGAAGATCAGAGCCAGCACGCCATAGGCGCCAATATGGCTGTCCTTCATGATTTCCAATCGGCGCTCTGGGGTGAACCCTCCCCATAGCCCGTCTACGGTATCGGCCAAACCATCTTCGTGCATAGCACCCGTGGTCGTGATCAGAGCCGCAACAAGGAATACAGCGCTGACCATAGCGGGTAAATTCAAAGCCATCGCGGCCCAACCCACCGCACAAGCCAGCAGCCCTACAATCAAACCGACCACGGGAAACGCCCAGGCGGCGCTGGCCTGCCGGGCAAAGGTGCTTTCCGGCAGGCGCGGCAGCGGTAGGCGGGTCAGCAAGACCAGCGCCAGTGGTATATCCCACACGGAAAACAGCTTGGTGTCGTTTTTATGCACTCCCGCGCCTTTCGGGGTCTTGTTGGATCGGACGCTTCGGTTAAACACACAGGACCACTCTGATGCAACGAGGCTTTGGATGCTGCCCGAACTTAAAGACCTGAAAACACTCCGCGATGCCCTGTGTCATGCACCGGGTCCGAATGATGCCGCATTGCAGGGCGCGGCTGACCGAAATGGACAGCTAACCAAACCGCCCGGCGCGCTGGGGCGGCTTGAGGATTTGGCGATCTGGTATGCCGGATGGCGTGGCGATGCCCGCCCAGAAATCGCGGCACCGCAGGTTATTGTGTTCGCGGGCAATCACGGGGTGACGGCACAGGGTGTGTCGGCTTTTCCACCCGATGTAACCGTGCAGATGGTCATGAACTTTGAACATGGTGGTGCGGCAATCAACCAATTGGCCAAGGCCGCAGGTGCCACCATGGATGTGCATGCGTTGGAATTGGACAGGCCAACGGCGGATTTCACCGCTGGTCCGGCGATGTCCGAGGGTGACCTTTTGCACGCCTTGCGCACCGGTTGGACAGCTGTTGACCCCAACGCTGATCTCTTGGTGGTCGGAGAGATGGGGATCGGCAACACCACCCCGGCCGCTGCAATCGCCTGTGCGATGTTCGGCGGGGACGCCTCGGACTGGACCGGGCGTGGCACAGGTGTAGACGACGCCGGGTTGGCGAACAAAACCCGCGTGGTGGATGAAGGCGTGGCGCTTCATGCGAACTCGGGTGACGGGCTGGAAACCCTGCGTCGTCTGGGCGGGCGCGAAATCGCAGCCATGGCCGGAGCCATTGCAGCGGCCCGCATTCTGCGCATTCCGGTCATTCTGGATGGCTTTATCTGCTCGGCGGCTGCGGCCTGTTTGGCCGATGTATCTGCCGGAGCGTTGGATCACACCGTGGCGGGCCATCAAAGCGCCGAGGGCGCACATGGTGCGGTATTGGAAAAGCTGGGCAAACAGCCGCTGCTGAACCTTGGGCTGCGCCTGGGCGAGGGGTCGGGCGGTGCGCTGGCGATCAATATCGTCAAAAGCGCGGTTGCCTGTCATTCAGGCATGGCGACCTTTGCCCAGGCCGGCGTGTCCGGCGGCTGACCCTTACGGCCTGATCCGCCAAAAAGGATCAGGCCGATTTCTGCGCGTGTTTTTCAGCCAGTTCCAGAAGTTCGGTTTCCAGGTCTTTCTCGAACTGCTGAGCGCGCTCGATATATTTCTTGTTTTCCGCCGTGGGCATACCGGGAATCCACAGCTCGGCCAGATCCCGGATCGAGGCGCGGTCGTGGTGGTAAAAGGTTTGCTCGGCCTGTGCAGCCTCATATTCGCTGAGACCGATATTCTCGAGCACATAGCGCCCAGCTCGCAGTGAGCTGTCAAACATCTCGCGCACGATGTCATTCGCGCCTGCCTGATACAGTTCGTAAACATGGGTGCGGTCATGGGCACGGGCGATGATGTGCAGGTCCGGGCGCTGACGTCGCGCATAGCTGACTAGACGGGTCACAGTCTTGCGGTCGTCCATTGCGGCCACCAGAACGGCGGCTTTCTCAAGCCCCGCTGCGCGCAGCAACTCGGGCCGTGTTGGATCGCCCAGGAACCCTTTGACCCCAAAGCGGCGCATCAGCTGGATGGTTTCGATGTCATGATCCAGAACGATGGTCTTGAAGCCGCTGGCCCGCACCAACCGGTTGACGATCTGACCAAAACGACCGATGCCCGCGATGATCACCGGGCCTTTTTCGTCGATCTCGTCGGGTTCGACCTGCGGGGCGTTGTCTCCGATCCGGCGGGACATAAGGTCGTAGATGATGAACAACAGCGGGGTGATCAGCATGGTCAGAGCGATGATCATTAACAGTTTCTGCGACAAGTCAGGTGGGATGACGTTCTGCTGCGTGGAAAAGGCCAGCAGGACAAATCCGAACTCACCCGCCTGCGCCAGACCCAGCGTGAACAGCCAGTGATCACGCCCGCGCAGCTTGAAGGCGCGCCCGACCAAATACAGGATGGCCCCCTTTGTCAGAATGACCAGCAGCGCCAGTCCGATCAGCTCAAGCGGGTCGTTGAAGAAATAGGCGACGTCAATTCCGGCACCAACGGTGATGAAGAACAGACCAAGGAACAAACCCTTAAAGGGCTCAAGGTCGCTTTCCATCTCGTGCCGAAATTCCGAGCTGGCCAGAACAACGCCTGCCAGGAAAGCGCCCAGGGCGGGGGACAGACCAACAAGGGTCATCAGGAAGGAAATCCCAACGACGATCATCAGGGCCAGCGCAGTATACATCTCGCGCAGACGGGTGGCGTGGATGAAACGGAATAGGGGGCGCGTCAGGTAGACGCCGGCCAGGATCACAAACGCAATGGCGCCAAGGGTGACCAGCGTGACGGCCCAACCGGGCAGGCCCTCGACCAGAGACAAGCTGTGATGCGCCGTGTCGTGCAAGTCCTTCGCGCCGCGGTCGATTGACCCGTCGCTTTCGATATGTGGCATGGCTGGCAGCGCCAACAGCGGCAGCAAGGCCAGAATGGGGATCACCGCGATATCCTGCGTCAGCAGCACGGAAAACGTGGCACGACCTCCGTTTGTCTGCATCAACCCTTTCTCGGACAGCGTTTGCAGCACAATCGCCGTCGAGGATAGCGACAGGGTCAGACCAACGGCCAACGCCACGGACCATGGATGGTTCGAATAAATAGCAACAGCAGCAATGGCGGCAGTTGACAGACCGACCTGCAGGCCGCCCAGCCCCAAAAGCCTGTCGCGCATGTCCCAAAGCGCGCGCGGCTCAAGTTCAAGCCCGATCAGGAACAGCATCATGACTACGCCGAACTCGGCCACATGCTGCAGGCTTTCGGTTTCGGCGCCGACAAGCCCGAATATGGGGCCGATTACGATCCCGGCGGCCAGATACCCCAACACCGACCCCAATCCCAGACGTGCCGATAACGGCACTGCGATCACGGCTGCTGCCAGATAGATCGAAGCCTGATAGAGGAAGTCGTCCATGTCGGTCCTTTCGGTTGGGTCAGGTGGGCAACGGGGCGTCGCGTTTGAGCTGGTCCATTACGATCTGGCTTTGAACCCGCGCCACGGCAGGATGCGGCAGGATCACCTGGTGAAGCAAGCGGTTGAGCGCGGCTAGATCGTCGCAATAGACATGCAGCAGGTAATCTGCCTCACCTGTCATCGTCCAGGCGCTGGTGATCTCAGGTCGGGTGTCCACCATACGGGCAAAGCTTTGCGATTGTTCGGGGCCGTGGGTGCCCAGATGTACCTGAACGAATCCCTGAACGTGCAGCCCAAGTTTCAGCGGGTCCAGCCGCGCTGCATACCCTGTGATGTATCCTTCGGCCTCCAGCCGTTGCCGCCGCCGCCCGGCCTGGCTGGGCGACAGGTTCAGCATCTCACCCAGTTGATGTGCAGTCAGATGGGCATCCACCTGCAAAGCGGATAACAGGCGCATATCGGTGGTATCCAGCATATGCGGAAAATCTCCAAAATTTTGCGCAAACATGCGGATTTTGCGCGTTATTTCCTAGTTTACACGAAAACTATGCGCAGAAACAGCGCCAGTTAAGGCGTATTTTGGAATCAGCAAAGAAATTCCTGTTTTAAGGAGACGCGCCATGGGTCCTTTCCCCCACAACGCCCCAAAATCTGTGATCAGCAAAGAAAACCCGGTCGGTACGGACGGGTTTGAATTTGTAGAGTTCGCCCACCCCGAACCGCAGGAGTTGCGCGACCTGTTTGCCAGAATGGGTTATGAAAAAGTTGGCCACCACAAGGATAAGCCCACGGTCGAGCTGTGGCAGCAGGGCGACGTGACCTATATCCTCAACGCTGACCCTGAAAGTTTCGCCGCCCGGTTCGCTGACGAACATGGCCCCTGTGCCTCGGCGATGGGCTGGCGCGTTGAGGATGCGCAAAAAGCTTATGAACACGCTGTGGCCAAAGGTGCAGAACCCTATGACGCGGCGGACAAAGTGATGAATGTTCCGGCGATCAAGGGGATCGGAGGCTCATTGATCTATTTCATCGATCAGTACCACGACACTTCGCCTTACAACCAAGAGTTCACCTGGACGACACAGTCCAAACCGCGCGGTGATGGGTTCTATTACCTCGATCACCTGACGCACAATGTTTATCGCGGGAATATGGATAAGTGGTTCGAATTCTACGAAACTCTGTTTAACTTTCGCGAAATTCGATTTTTCGACATTCAGGGTAAATTTACCGGCCTATTCAGCCGCGCCCTGACGTCGCCTTGCGGACGTATCCGCATTCCGATCAACGAAGATCGGGGCGAAACCGGGCAGATCGTGTCCTACCTCAACAAGTATAAAGGTGAAGGTATTCAGCATATTGCGGTGGGCAGTGAGGATATCTACGCCTCGACCGACGCGATTGCCGAGAAGGGTTTGAAATTCATGCCCGGCCCGAACAAGGCCTATTACGAGATGTCCAAGGATCGGGTTGCCGACCATGACGAGCCGCTGGACCGTATGATGAAACACGGCATTCTGATCGACGGTGAAGGTGTTCTGGATGGCGGCGAGACCAGAATCTTGCTGCAAATCTTCTCGAAAACCGTGATCGGCCCGATCTTTTTCGAGTTTATTCAGCGTAAGGGCGACGATGGGTTTGGCGAAGGGAACTTTCAAGCCCTGTTCGAATCTATCGAGCGCGAGCAGATCGAAAGCGGTGAAATTTCAGCGGCTTAACGCCGTATACTAATGCAAAAAAGCGGGCGATTTCGCCCGCTTTAACTGCGTGGCATCTTCAGTGTAAGGTTCCTACCTTTTTTCTGATAGCGCAGTTCACTGTCCCCAATTGCGATGACCTTGCCGCCGTCCAACCTGTCGCCGATCTTCAGCTTTTTGTAGCGACCGCTGGGCAGCCGCACCAGCGCGCGGCGGTTGGCGGGTGTTCCATAAACCCCGATCAGATTTAGTTTACGCAGGTTCAGCGCGTTGTCGATTGTCGCCTGACGCGCGACCGAAGCGGCAGACGGAATCTTTGGGGCAACGGCTTTGGGTTGGAATGACCCGGCCTCGACCTGACTGATGGCCGCCGTTGACCCCAGATTGGCGGTTTGCGTCCCGGTAGGTGGTGCAAGACCTGCCGGGCGGGATTTTGGTCGCGGCACGCGCACCACCGCCAGCGCGGTGGGGGTATAGTCAATCTGCGGCTGTTGTTGCAGTGAGGCAGGGCGCAGTTTGGGGCGCCGTCCCGCCAGTTCTTCACGCGTACGTCCGCCCAGCTGTTGACGTTCGAACTGTTCGATCAGATTGCTGGGGCGGGGCTTTGGGCGCAGCCCGGCCAGCCTGTCGGGGGTTTCCTCAAGGGTGGGTTCCTCTTCGAACCGGACAGGTGGCTCGGGTGGTGTCTTCGAAGGACGCCCGAGATAGACGACAATACCGTCCGGGTTCAGCGTGCCCTCGGCACTGGGTGTGACCAGGCCGCGATCATCAAGCTCGAACTGGGCGCCGGCAGTGCTGGGCAGTGCAACCTGGTCAAAGGGTTCATCTGTGGCAAAGCTTTGCGCTGTGGGCAGAGCAACGGCGTCAGTCGATAGGTTGGAGTTGTCGACCGAAGCCAGATACAGCTCATCCTGCGGGGGTAAAACCGGGGGCAACAGGGGATCGGGCGCGATGATCTCAAGGCCGGGCTGGGCTGAGGTTGCTTGGATCACGGGGTCGCGTGCAACCTCTTCCACGATTGTCGGGGCGACGTTTAACGCCTCGAGAATGGCTGTGTCCGTGGGCGAAAGCTCCGGTTGAACATCCTCGTTTTGGGCGGGTGTATCCTGTTCAGAAAGGGTGGCGTCCGTATCAAGCTCGGCCGTTTCGGCAGGTGCTACTCCGGGCGTGGTCGGGTTCTCGGTTTCGACACTGGCCTGAGGGGTGGATGCGGGCAGGGCGTCTTCTACCTGTGCCGTTTCCGGTTCGGCTGTTTGTATCTCGTTTGATCCGATCAGCGCCCATGCGCCCAACACTGCCGCTATCCCCAGTGCGGCCGCGGCTGGAACAACATTCTGTTTTGTGAATACCTCAGTAGGTATTTTGCTGGGGGCGGAGGTCGCCGGCGCAGATCGGAACACATCCGGGGCTGCTTCTTCAGCGATAGGATGCACATTTGGTTCTGCTGCGTCCGATTGAACCTCATCTTTGGCCTCGGTCGCAAAAGGCGCAGATTCTGAGGTCCCAAACAATGGCTCAGAAGGGAAAGACTCGGGATCGGTCTCGGTTGTGAACTGAACCGGTATGAAACCGTGTTCGGTTGCAAATTCGCGTGCCTCATCCAGTGTTTGTTGCGTCACGGCGGCGACATAGGTGGTGGGGCCGACGGTCGCGGTGTCAAAAACCAAGTCTTCGACCGTATATGGCGTAGCCTTGGCCAGCTTTTCCTTTATGTCTTCTTCCAATGGCTGATTGTCAGTTTCCACCGACAAAAAACGCACCTGCTTGGTCGGGATTATGACCTTGCACCGCAGGTTGTTTTCCAAAGCAAAGGCTTTTTCCCGCAGGGCGTGAAGATGCGAATTCAGGTCCGGCGCGTCCAATGCAACGTTACCAATGCAAAACCAATCGTCATCGGATTGGTGGTGCAAAGATATTCCGGTTGCAGAAAAAGACAGCGCAAAGGCGGGTTTCATATTCCCGAGGAACCATAATTGTCAGCATCGATGCAAACGACTTTTCGTCCGCAGGCTGACATTAAAGCAGGATCTCGCCGAGGGAAAGAAAAAGCCAACGCTTCCCCTTGTCTGATAAACCCCGGCGGCCCCATCTTGGTACAGAAGAAATTGGAGGGAAGACCTTGAAGAAAATCGCTTTTCTGGCCGCAATGCTGGCCGTGACAGCCGCCGGTATGGCCCATGCGGAAGAACGTCGCATCACCGTGGACGCAACCGGTACCGTGCTGGCTGCACCGGATATGGCAACCATCACTTTGGGCGTCACCAACGAAGATCCACAGGCGTCAAATGCGATGCAGGCGACATCTGATGCGGTGGCGCAAATTCTGAAACGGCTTGAGGATATGGGCGTCGAATCCCGCGATGTACAAACTCGCGATCTGTCGTTGTCGCCGGTTTGGTCCGGGCGCAACAATCAAAGTGGCGAGCGGCCCGAGATTTCCGGCTTTGTGGCATCGAACAATGTGCAGGTCCGTGTTCGTGATCTGACACAGTTGGGCACGATCATGGATGGGGTCATTCAGGACGGTGCGAATGACTTTGGTGGTCTCAGCTTTGGTGTGCAGGACCCCGCACCGCTGCAGGCGCAGGCGCGGGCCAAGGCTGTTGCCGAAGCAACTGCAAAGGCGGAACAACTGGCGCAGGCGGCCAACGTAACTCTGGGCCAGGTTCAGCAGATCAGCGAGCGGGTCGGAGGAATCAACCCCGCACCGCAGATGCGTGCGATGGCTATGGCCGAAGGGGGCGGTGTGCCGGTCGCGGGGGGTGAGATTTCAATCTCGGTCAACGTGTCGATGGAATTCGGGATGGCCGAGTGATCCTTTGCCTTGACTGCGGGCCTGCAGCGATTGCCGCTGTTGGCCCGTCTGGTCAAAATTGTCTGGCGAAAGCCAATTCTCAAACGCGGCCTTGATCCGCGGCCATTCACTGTCGAGGATCGAATACCAGGCCGTATCCCGGTTCCGACCCTTGTAATGGGTGGCCTGCCGAAAGATGCCTTCGAATGTAAAACCCAATCGTTCAGCCGAACGGCAGGAAGCGGCGTTCAGGGCGTCGCATTTCCACTCATAGCGGCGATAGCCCAGTTCGTCGAAGACGCGGCGCATCATCAGATACATGGTCTCGGTCGATTTCGGGCTGCGCTGCAGCAGGGGTGAAAAGTGAATGTGGCCGACCTCGATCACACCTGCCGCGGGTTCGATCCGTAAGAACGAAGCCATGCCGATCGGCGTTTCGTCTTCGTCCAACACCGTGTGGAACATCGGATCGGCATCCATGCATGTGGCGCGGGTCCAATCCTCAAAATCCTGTTCCCTGTCGAAGGGTCCATAGGGCAGGTAGGTCCAGTTGTGCCCATCCCTATCGTTGGCAAACGCCCGGTAAAGCCCGGGCGCATGCCGGTTTACGTCCAGCGGCACGACGGAACAATACTGACCTTCCATCGGCGTATAGGGTGGCGTCGGGCGCGGGAATTCGCCCGATACCGGCAGACCGACGGGTTGGCCCAGTTTGTTGGTGTCGTGGCCGCTCATGACTCAGGCCGTGGCTTTGGCCAGCGCCTGATCCAGATCGGCGATCAGGTCGTCTGCATCCTCGATGCCGATGGACACGCGGACGACGCCGGGGCCTGCACCTGCGGCCTCTTGCTGTTCAGGCGTCAGTTGCCGGTGGGTAGTCGAGGCTGAGTGGATGATCAGCGACCGCGCATCGCCCAGATTGGCAACGTGGCTGAAAATCTCAAGCGCGTTCACCAGTTTGACACAGGCGTCATAGCCGCCTTTGACAGCAAAGGTGAACAACGCGCCGGCACCCTTTTTGTAGTGTGCTTTCACCCGGTCATGGTAGGGCGACGAGGGCAGGCCCGCATAGGTCACGTAATCCACGCGGTCATCAGATTCGAGCCAGGCGGCGATCTTTTGGGCATTCTCCACGTGGCGCTCCATCCGCAGGGACAGAGTCTCGATCCCCATCAGCGTATAATGCGCGGCTTGCGGGTTCATCGTCATACCCAGATCACGCAGGCCAATGGCGATACCGTGGAAGGTAAAGGCCAGCGGGCCAAAGGTCTCGTGGAACTTCAGGCCGTGATAGGCTTGTTCCGGCTCGCTGAGCGAGGGGAACTTGTCATTCGCCGACCAGTCGAACTTGCCCGAATCCACGATACAGCCGCCGGTGACCGTGCCGTTGCCGGTCAGGTACTTGGTCGTTGAATGCACCACCAGCGTCGCGCCCTGTTCGATGGGGCGGCACAGGTACGGTGTGGCCGATGTGTTGTCGACAATCAGTGGGATACCTGCTGCATCTGCAATATCGGCCATCGCACGGATATCGGTGACATAGCCACCCGGGTTGGCGACGGATTCACAGAATATCGCGCGGGTGTTCTCGTCGATGGCATTTTTTACGGCGTCCAGATCATCGGTGTCGACAAACTTGGCCGACCAGCCAAAGCGTTTGATCGTCTGGCTGAACTGCGTGACCGTGCCGCCATAAAGGCGCGTCGAGGATACCACGTTGCACCCCGGTCCCATCAGTGGGAACAGCGCCATGATCTGCGCCGCGTGACCAGAAGAACAGCAGACCGCGCCCACTCCGCCCTCAAGCGTGGCGATACGTTCTTGCAGCACGGCCACAGTGGGGTTGGTCAGGCGGGAATAGATGAAGCCAACTTCTTGCAAGTTGAACAGCGCCGCCGCGTGATCTGCGTCGCGGAACACATAAGCTGTTGTTTGATAGATCGGAGTCTGACGCGCGCCCGTTGCCGGATCGGGCCGTGCGCCCGCGTGAATCTGAAGTGTGTCAAAACCGTAGGTAGGGCCGTCAGACATCGCTAAAATCTCCTGTTGGAATGTTTGTTGCTGAATCTCTAGGCGATTGAGCGCGCGCGCACAACAATCCTGTCAGCGCATCCACAGGCCCTTGTTCTTGATCGTATTGCGAATGACCTGTTCGCGCTGGGGCAGGTTCTCGCGATCGAACAGGTCCCTGATCTTGTGGCCCTTACGCTGCAAAACCAGCTTTTTGATCGGGTCATATCCCTTGAGGACCTTCTTGACCCGGTTGGGGGCAACGACGGTTTCAAGCACCTCAATCACATGGTCGCATTCGCGGGCATAGAGCAGGGGGAACAGGCGATAGTGACAGCTGACGGATCCATCCAGCAGGCCCGGGGGCAGGGTATCCCGCCCGCCACCGAAGGAATGGACAACCAACGGCAGGGCGGCCTGATCCAGCCATGGGTCAAGGTTCTGCCCGGCCAGTTCGGGGATATTCCCATCCCGGATCGTGCGGGCAAAGTCCAGAAAACGCGCGCCGAACTTGCGCGGGCATGAATAGTAGAAATAGCCCGCGTTGAAATACAAATACCGCCGCCAGTAATTCTCGGGCTGGCTGGTATCCAATGAGCTTTCGAAGTCCAGCTCGAACCGGTGATAGAGGGCGCTCCAGATACCATCGAAACCGGGGCCATACAGGGTGGGTTTGGGCCACGTCCCTTCGACCTTTTGCGAGGCACCAGGTCGGTCAAAATCAAACGGCACCGTGGTTAGATTGCCGGTGATCAGCGTATCGCTGTCGAAGAAAACGAATGGCTCGCCTTCGGGCAGGGCCAGCAGCGCCTCGATCTTGTTACCGTGGGGATAGCTGTTGCCGAAGACATGATTGTCGAATGGCAGGATTTCCGCATCCAGTTGCCGCAACGCTTTCAGCACGTCCTCATTCCGGATGCTTGGGTCTTGCGGCCAGTGCGGGCCGGGCTGCGGGACGGCCACAAACAAACGGCCTGCGAAATTCGGCGCGCTGTGGCGCAGGGACGCGGCAAAAAGCAGTGCCTCATACTGTAGCCGGTTGTTTTGCCCGATGATGACGATGTTGAACTTCAAAGGGCTAGCCTGCATCGGGTGACTTTCAGGTATCTGGCCGTTGACCGGCGCTGCTCGGGTTGAGTTTGACCTACATTACGCAGCGGGCTCCGTCAAAACCAGATGCCCGAATAATCGGAATTCGTGGCTGCGGTTTGCCCTGTACAATCGGTCTTTGGGCACAACAGGGTTGTCGATTGCCAATAAAACAGGCGATTTCCTCAATAAAACAGGCGGGATTTGCTGGTTTTTTGAATTTTTGGTCATTTTATAAATTTTACCAATTGATAAAAAATCAGATTGTGGCAAGCTGAGATCATAACGAACATATCTACAGGGAGTAGAGCGATGGCACAGGGCCAGATTGCCCCCGGCATTGTCTCCGGGCGGCTTTCCAGCGATGAGCTGACATCGAATTTCACGGACTTGCACCCGCCATTGGCCGCGCACGAGGCCGCAGTGGCCGCAGATCGGTGCTATTTCTGTTATGACGCGCCATGTGTGACGGCCTGTCCGACGGATATCGATATTCCGTTGTTCATGCGCCAGATACAGGCAGGGCAACCCGAAGCAGCGGGCGAGACCATTCTGGCGCAGAACATTCTGGGCGGCATGTGCGCCCGCGTCTGTCCGACCGAGACATTGTGCGAAGAGGCCTGCGTGCGCGAAACGGCCGAGGGTGCCCCGGTCGAGATTGGTCGACTTCAGCGTTATGCGACGGACAGCGTGATGGTTTCTGGGGATCACCCGTTCGAACGCGCCGCATCAACGGGTAAAACCGTTGCTGTGATCGGGGCAGGGCCCGCTGGTCTGGCCTGCGCGCACCGTCTTGCGATGTTGGGGCATGACGTGGTGATCCACGAAGGCAAACCCAAGCCGGGTGGTCTGAACGAATACGGGATTGCCGCTTACAAATCGACCAATGACTTTGCGCAAGCCGAGGTGGACTGGCTGCTGAAGATCGGCGGCATCACGATCGAGACCGGCTCGGTTCTGGGTGAAGGTATCTCGCTGGACGGTCTGGTCGAAAATTACGACGCTGTCTTTTTGTCTATTGGATTGGCCGGGGTGAACGCCCTGCGTGCGCAAGGGGCTGATCTGGATGGCGTGCGGTTTGCCGTCGATTTCATCTCGGATGTGCGCCAGGCTTCTGATCTTGCGCATCTGCCGGTTGGTCGCAACGTCGTGGTGATCGGTGGCGGTATGACGGCAGTTGACGCCGCGGTGAAATCAAAACTGCTGGGGGCCGAGCATGTCACCATCGCCTATCGGCGTGACCGCGATGCGATGGGGGCCAGTAGATATGAACAGGACCTCGCCTCATCCCATGGCGTCAAGATCATGACTAACGTGCAACCCGTTGCCGTTCATGGAAACGGCGCGGCGGCAGAGATCGAATTGGAGTATACATCCAGCCATGACGGCCAACTTTCGGGGACCGGAGAAGTCATCCGCGTGCCTGCCGATCAGGTCCTCAAGGCGATTGGTCAGACGCTGGATGGCGCACCGGATGGATTGACGCTGGACGGCAACAAGATCGCCGTGACAGGTTCTGGACGTACCTCTATGGATGGCGTCTGGGCCGGTGGCGATTGCGCGGCGGGTGGCGAAGATCTGACCGTAACCGCCGTGGCCGAGGGGCGAGACGCGGCCATGGATATCCACGCAACGCTCGTTTCGTGATAGGATGGGGCATTCACCCCATCCCATTCGCTGCTGAGGTATTCTCATGTCCCAGATCGAAAAAGCTGTTGCACAACACTATACAACTGGCGCCCTCACAGAGCGTATGCGTGAGGCGCTTAAGGCAAGTGGCATTGATCCAAACGCGGCCACGGTTGCAGACCTCAAAGCTGGTGATGAGTTCCACACAGGCGGGGTTCTGGCTACTGACAACCTGTTTGCTCAGCTTTCGCCGACCCATGCGACCCGCGTGCTGGATGTCGGAAGCGGCATCGGCGGGACGTCGCGCTACATCGTGGATCGCTATGACTCGACAGTGACCGGGGTCGACCTGACGCCTGAATTTGTCGAAACGGCCACTGCTTTGAGTGAACTTGTCGGGCATTCCGACAAAACAAGTTTTGTGGTGGGTAGCGCACTGGATATGCCCGTGCCCGATGCGGGTTTTGATCTTGCCGTTATGATGCACGTTGGGATGAACATCGAAGATAAGGCGGGCCTTTTCGCGGAAGTCTCGCGCGCTCTGGCCTGGGATGGATCCTTTGCGCTGTTTGACGTGATGGGGGGGGACGTGGATGAGGCGCTGGCCTATCCTCTGCCCTGGTCAACTGTTGCCGAGACCTCTTTTGTAGATACACCAGAGGTTTACAAGAACGCAGCGGCCTCGGCGGGTCTTGAGCTTGTGGCCGAGACAGACCGGACCGAATTCGCGCTTGCCTTTTTCGAGGACGTCTTCGCGCGCATCGCCGAAAGCGGCCCGCCCCCGTTGGGCATCCACCTGATGATGGGCGAGACGGCGCCCGAAAAGTTTCAAAACTACGTCACGAACCTCAAGGCCGGGCGCATTCGCCCGACCGAAATGATATTCAAGAAATCCGGCTGAGCCGGGAAGGGAGAAGCCATGGCCGATCTGACAACAAACTTTCTGGGTATTTCCAGCCCAAACCCTTACTGGCTGGCGTCGGCGCCACCTACGGATAAGGAATATAACGTCCGCCGCGCCTTTGAGGCCGGATGGGGCGGTGTTGTGTGGAAAACGCTGGGGGCCGAGGGGCCGCCGGTCGTCAACGTGAACGGGCCGCGCTATGGCGCGATTTATGGCGCTGATCGTCGGCTTTTGGGCCTGAACAACATCGAGCTTATCACTGATCGCCCGCTTGAGGTGAACCTTGAAGAAATGGCACGGGTCAAGGCGGATTACCCTGATCGCGCGCTTATCGCTTCGATCATGGTGCCGTGCGAAGAAGAGGCATGGAAAGCCATCTTGCCGCGTGTGGCAGAAACCGGCGCAGACGGGATTGAACTGAACTTCGGCTGCCCGCATGGGATGAGCGAACGCGGTATGGGATCGGCCGTGGGACAGGTGCCGGAATATATCGAGATGGTGACCCGCTGGTGTAAGATGTACTATGACCGCCCGGTCATCGTGAAGCTGACGCCGAATATCACCGATGTCCGCAAGCCGGCCGAGGCAGCCAAAAACGGCGGCGCAGATGCCGTGTCGCTGATCAACACGATCAACTCGATCACCAGCGTCAATCTGGACACCTTCAGCCCGGAACCGTCGATTGATGGCAAGGGTAGCCATGGTGGGTATTGTGGTCCAGCGGTGAAGCCGATTGCCCTTTCGATGGTGTCCGAAATTGCCCGTGCCCAAGCCACGCACGGTCTGCCGATATCCGGTATCGGAGGCGTGACCACGTGGCGCGATGCGGCTGAATTCATGGCGTTGGGATGTGGCACCGTGCAGGTCTGTACTGCCGCAATGACCTATGGCTTCAAGATCATCGACGAACTGACTGCTGGACTGTCCAAGTGGATGGATGAAAAGGGCTATACAGACGTATCGCAAATCGTAGGTCTTGCGGTGCCGAATGTGACCGATTGGCAGTACCTAAACCTGAACTATATCGCCAAGGCCAAGATCGATCAGGACCAGTGCATCAAGTGCGGCCGCTGCTATGCAGCGTGTGAAGACACCAGCCACCAGGCGATTTCAATGTCTGACGATCGGGTTTTTGAGGTCATGGATGACGAATGCGTCGCCTGTAATCTGTGCGTGGACGTTTGCCCGGTGGACGGGTGTATCTCGATGGAGCCGATGGCTGCCGGTGAGGTCGATCCGCGCACTGGAAATGAGGTGCAGCCTGGCTATGCCAACTGGACGACGCATCCTAATAATCCAATGGCGAAAGCGGCTGAGTAGATTGTTTGACTGAAACAAAGAAAAAGGGCTGGTGTACAACAGCCCTTTTTCAAATGTCGCAGAAAATTTGAGCGATCCTGCAGGTCCGGTCATTGAAAGTTCCCAATAGAATATCGGGACCTAAATTCGAACGAAACTCCTTTGAAGCGCGACCGATTTTTTTCCAAAGCCGTCAACTGAGAATCGCAAGCGAGATGGACAACCGCCGCAAGCTAACCGTCGACAAACTCATAATGTTTGATTGAGCGCGCCTCGACCAGTTCGGCTTCCATAGGATCAATATGAGGGCTGGAAATATCGTCGCCTACAAAAGCCTTCAGAGACTCAAGGTCTTCCCAAACCATGACAAAACTAAACTCTCTGGGCGTGTCGGCATGCGGAGCCCCCGGTATGACCTGAACAATCCCCTTGGTTCCTTTCATGAGGGGGATCGCCGTCTCGTAAAAGAATTTACCAAACTCTTCTTCTTTCCCGGGGCGTGTCACGACCTGAAATATGCGAATGATCATGCAATCACCTTCCTTTTGGTGTGGCTGCCGCATGAAAGTCACCTCAATTAGCCCAGTATATCATGGCAAGGAGGGATGGTCTGCCAGGGGTTCTGTGTGACTGCTTTTCTAGGGTTTCAGCAGTTTACGATAGAGCGTATCAATAAACGGTTCAGCACCTGCGAACGGATCCTCGTTGCCCAGAATGGCACGGACCTGCACATCGAAATCGGCGTAGTGCTGCGTCAGGGCCCAGATCGAAAAGATCAGGTGATAGGGATGCAGGCGCGCAATTTTGCCCTCATCCATCCATTGCGTCAGGATCGTGGTTTTATCGTCCACCAGCGCCTTAAGGTCATTCGACAAAGCCTCGTGAATGCGCGGGGCGCCCTGAACAAGCTCGTTCGCGAACAGGCGGCTTTCGCGGGGCAACTCGCGGCTCATCTGCAGCTTGCGGCGGATGTAGGACAGGATTTCCTCCATCGGGTCACCATCGGCATCCAACTCGTGCAAGGGGGCCAACCATGTGTCCAGCAGGCCCGAAAGCAGGGCAGTATGGATGGCCTCTTTCGACGGGAAATAATACAGTAGATTCGGCTTGCTTAGCCCAGCTTCGGCAGCAATCTGATCCACGGTTGCGCCGCGAAAACCGTGGGCGGAAAACACGTTCAACGCAGCCTCGAGAATCGCGGCGCGGTTCTTTTTCTGTATTCGGGTCGGGGCGCGATCCTTGGGCATGTTTCCAGCGTGTCTCTTTTTTTGCCATGCGGGGGCCAATTATGCCGAAATTTCCGGCGGCACCATGCAATTTCTTGACTGATCTCGAACCCGTGATAGCGTGAGTTTGACCAGATGGTCAAATCAAGACACCAAAAGCGAGCCAAATCGCAAGCAACAGGGAAGACACCAATGGCAGCTCCGGCGCAGAACCTCAGGATCAATGGCGACAGACTTTGGGACAGCCTGATGGAGATGGCCAAGATTGGCCCCGGGGTTGCAGGGGGCAACAACCGCCAGACCCTGACGGATGAGGATGCTGAAGGGCGCGCCTTGTTTCAGAAATGGTGCAAGGACGCAGGCTGTACAATGGGCCTGGATCAAATGGGCAACATGTTTGCCCGTCGCGAGGGCACTGACCCCGAGGCTCTGCCGGTTTATGTGGGTTCACATCTGGATACGCAGCCGACCGGCGGGAAATATGACGGCGTGCTGGGCGTGCTGGGTGGGTTGGAGATCATCCGCACACTCAATGACCTGGACATCAAAACCAGACACCCCATTGTGGCGACCAACTGGACCAACGAAGAGGGCACGCGCTATGCCCCGGCCATGCTGGCCTCGGGCGTCTTTGCCGGGATGCACACGCAGGACTGGGCCTATGACCGCGAAGATGCCGAGGGTAAAAAGTTTGGCGACGAACTGAATCGCATCGGCTGGCGGGGCGACGAAGAGGTCGGCGCCCGCAAGATGCACGCGTTCTTTGAGCTGCATATCGAACAAGGACCGATCCTTGAGGCCGAGGGTAAGGACATCGGCGTTGTTACTCACGGGCAGGGCCTGAGCTGGACACAGATCACCGTGACCGGCAAAGACGCCCATACGGGGTCGACCCCGATGCCAATGCGCAAAAATGCTGGCTTGGCGATGGCGCGTATTCTTGAGAAAGTGGATGAAATCGCCTGGTCGCATGCGCCGCATGCGGTCGGTGCAGCAGGGCATATCGATGTCTATCCGAACTCACGCAACGTGATCCCCGGCAAAGTTGTGTTCACGGTCGATTTCCGCTCACCCGATCTGGACGTGATCACAGACATGGTAAACCGCCTGCGTGTCGCCGCCGAGGATATCGTTGAAGAGATGGGTCTGCAGATCGAATTCGAGAAGGTCGGTGGGTTTGATCCGGTGACCTTCGACGAAGGGTGCGTAAAGGCCGTACGCGATGCGGCTGAGAGGTTGGGGTATTCGCACACTGACATCATTTCGGGCGCGGGGCATGATGCGTGCTGGATCAACCGCGTAGCACCAACGGCGATGGTGATGTGCCCCTGCGTGGATGGGCTGAGCCATAACGAAGCGGAAGAAATCAGCAAAGACTGGGCTGCTGCCGGTGCGGATGTTCTGTTTCATGCGGTCGTCGAGACGGCCGAGATCGTGGAATAGGGGGCACTGCCCCCGTCGCCCTTGGGCGACTCCCCCGAGGTATTTTTAGCCAGATGAAGCAAGCGGCGCAGACCGCGTCAGGGAGATTAAAATGAGCACTGTTATCAAAAACGGAACCGTCGTGACCGCCGATCTTTCCTATAAGGCGGATGTGCTGGTCGAAGGTGGCGTGATCACCGAGATCGGAATGGATCTGAAGGGCGACAAGGTGCTGGATGCAACAGGTTGTTACGTGATGCCCGGTGGGATTGACCCGCACACGCATCTTGAGATGCCGTTCATGGGAACCTATTCCAGCGATGATTTCGAAAGCGGGACGCGGGCGGCGTTGGCCGGGGGCACCACGATGGTTGTGGATTTCGCGTTACCGAACCCCGGTGAGGGCCTGCTGGACGCCCTGAAGCGCTGGGATAACAAGTCGACCCGGGCGAATTGCGACTATTCCTTCCACATGGCGGTGACCTGGTGGGGCGAGCAGGTGTTTGATGACATCAAAACGGTGATCGAGACGCGCGGCATCAACACGTTCAAGCACTTCATGGCCTATAAGGGCGCATTGATGGTGAATGACGATGAACTGTTTGCCTCCTTCAAGCGATTGGCCGAGTTGGGCGGCATCGCCATGGTGCATGCCGAGAATGGTGACGTGGTCGCTGAGCTAAGCGCCAAGTTGCTGGCCGAAGGAAATACAGGCCCCGAGGCACACGCATATTCTCGTCCGCCGCAGGTAGAGGGCGAGGCGACCAACCGGGCCATCATGATTGCCGATATGGCGGGCGTGCCGCTTTACGTGGTGCATACATCCTGTGAAGAGGCGCATGAAGCCATTCGTCGGGCCAAGATGAATGGAAAGCGGGTGTGGGGCGAGCCCTTGATTCAGCATCTGACTTTGGATGAGAGCGAGTATTTCCATCAGGATTGGGACCACGCGGCGCGCCGGGTCATGAGCCCCCCGTTCCGGAATAAGCAGCATCAGGACAGTCTGTGGAACGGGCTGCATTCTGGTACTTTGAGCGTTGTGGCTACTGACCATTGCGCCTTTACCACCGACCAAAAGCGTTTTGGCGTCGGTGACTTTACCAAGATACCGAATGGGACCGGTGGGCTGGAGGATCGGATGCCGATGCTGTGGACCCATGGTGTGAATACCGGGCGTCTGACGATGAATGAGTTCGTCGCGGTGACTTCAACAAACATCGCCAAGATATTGAACTGTTATCCTAAAAAGGGTGCGATCCTTGTAGGGTCGGATGCCGATATCGTTGTGTGGGACCCTGAGAAGACCAAAACGATCAGCGCTGATACCCAGCAATCTTCGATCGACTACAACGTGTTCGAGGGCAAAGAGGTCAAAGGCCTGCCGCGCTTTACTTTGACCCGCGGACAGGTGGCCGTGCATGACGGCGAAATCCGCACGCAGGAAGGACACGGAGAGTTTGTAGCGCGTGAACCCAATGGTCACGTGAACAAGGCGCTGAGCACGTGGAAGGAATTGACAGCGCCGCGCCCGGTTGAGCGGACGGGCATTCCGGCGACAGGTGTCTGATTGCGCAGGGATTGTCACCAAGGCACCCTAAAGCCAAACCTTTTCAAGGCAATGGAATGAATACTGAAAGCACTACCCAGCCCGTAATCGAGGCAAGGCAGTTGGACCTTACCTTCCAAACAAACGACGGGCCAATCCATGCGCTCAAGGATGTGAACCTAACGGTCGACAAGGGCGATTTCGTCAGCTTCATCGGCCCCTCGGGCTGTGGCAAAACCACCTTTCTGCGCTGTATTGCGGCGTTGGAAACGCCGACAGGGGGAACGTTAACCGTCAACGGGATGACCCCGGATGAGGCGCGGCGGAACCGGGCCTATGGCTATGTGTTTCAGGCTGCGGGGCTGTACCCTTGGAGGACCATTGCCAAGAACATCAAGCTGCCCTTGGAAATCATGGGCTATTCAGCCAGCGAGCAGGGAGATCGAGTTAAAAAGGTTCTGGAACTCGTTGACCTAGAAGGATTTGGCGGAAAATTCCCCTGGCAGCTATCTGGTGGCATGCAGCAACGCGCCAGTATTGCGCGGGCGCTGGCTTTTGACGCCGATATCCTTTTGATGGATGAGCCCTTTGGCGCGCTGGATGAGATCGTGCGTGATCATCTGAACGAACAGCTTCTGGCGCTTTGGGCGCGCACGGAAAAGACCATCGGTTTCGTGACACACTCGATCCCCGAGGCGGTGTATCTGAGCACTAAGATCGTGGTTATGAGCCCGCGACCGGGGCGGATTACTGATGTGATCGACAGCCCGCTGCCAAAGGAACGGCCGCTGGATATCCGCGACACGCCGGAATTCATCGAAGTCGCCCATCGTGTGCGCGAGGGGCTGCGGGCGGGGCATACGGATGACTAGTGCAGGGATCAAAGCTGTCTGGGCCGTCTTGACCGTAGTAGGCGTCATTATCCTGTTCTGGTATGCGGCCAGTGTGCCGATGAACATCAAGGGCGTTCTGACTGAATTCGAACGAGCCGGGGAACAGGTCGATCCGCCCAAAGCTGTTGACCGCCGCGACATGAGCGAGTTTGAGCTGGTCATCGACAACCCCTACGCCATTGATGAGACATGGGAACAGGACCGACCGCGTTTGCCCGCACCGCATCAGGTGGCCGAAGAGCTGTGGGACACCACGGTCGAGAAGAAAATCACCTCGAAAAGATCACTGATCTATCACTCCTGGGTGACGCTTAGCGCGACTATTCTGGGCTTTGCGATTGGCACGGGGTTGGGCATTTTGCTGGCAGTGGGGATTGTTCACAGCCGGGTTATGGACCTGTCGGTCATGCCCTGGGCCATTGTTAGCCAAACCATTCCGATCATCGCGCTGGCTCCGATGATCATCGTGGTGCTGTATTCGATAGGTATTCAGGGGATCATCCCCAAGGCGATCATCTCGGCCTATCTAAGCTTTTTCCCCGTCGTGGTCGGTATGGTGAAGGGGCTGCGCAGCCCCGATGCGATGCAATTGGACCTGTTGCGCACTTATAACGCTAGTCGGTCTCAGGGGTTCTGGAAACTGCGCTTACCAGCGTCGATGCCGTATTTGTTTACTTCGCTGAAGATTGGTATCGCAGCCTCTCTGGTCGGGGCTATCGTCGGAGAGCTGCCGACAGGGGCCGTGGCTGGTTTGGGTGCGCGGCTGCTGGCCGGCAGCTATTACGGTCAGACCGTGCAAATCTGGTCGGCGTTGTTTGCGGCGGCCATCCTGGCGGCATGTCTGGTCGGGCTGTTGGGCCTGATCGAGCGGGCGGTCCTGAAACGGATGGGGATGGCGCAATGATACCTGTTCTTGGTGCAATTGGCGTCTGGCTGTTTGGCTGGTGGTTGAACAGCCGCCTGGCCTGTGGCCCCTACGCCGATACAAAAACGGTTCGGTTTTTGGCGCCGCTGATCTTTGGCCTGACCGTGATTGCAATTTGGGAACTGCTGGTGCGTGGACTTGATGTGCCGTTGGTCATTTTGCCTGCGCCGTCAGTGATCGCTGTGCGCTTTGCCGACAGTCTGCCAATCCTATGGGCTGATTTCGTGCAAACCATTATCAAAGGCGCGCTGAGCGGTTACATCATCGGGTGCGGATCGGCCTTCCTGATGGCGATTGCTGTGGATCGCTGGGATTTCTTGCGCCTCGGATTGTTGCCGGTCGGGAACTTTGTGGCGGCCCTGCCGATCGTGGGGACGGCCCCCATTCTGGTGATGTGGTTCGGGTTCGACTGGCATTCCAAGGCAGCAGTGGTCGTGGTGATGGTGTTCTTTCCCATGCTGGTGAACACCGTGGCGGGGCTGCGCGAAGCGACAGCCATGCAGCGCGACTTGATGGAGACCTATGCCGCGACTTATTGGCAGAGCTTTCTGAAACTGCGCTTGCCCGCCGCGATGCCGTTTATTTTCAACGGGCTAAAGATTTCTACCACTCTGGCGCTGATCGGCGCTATCGTGGCCGAGTTCTTTGGTTCGCCAACTCTGGGCATGGGCTTTCGGATATCAACCAGTGTCGGGCAACTGTCACTGGATATGGTCTGGGCCGAGATTGTCGTGGCTGCTTTGGCTGGGACGGCGTTTTATGGCCTGGTCGCCATGATCGAAAAGGGGGTGACATTCTGGCACCCGTCGCAACGCGGATAAAAGGAAATTAACAGACCCCGAAAATGGGGCGCCAACAACAACTAGGAGATATGAAGATGAACAAACTTCTTAGCGGGGTGATTGCTGCCTTTAGCCTGACTGCCAGCGCAGCGCTGGCGGCGGATGAGGTGACTTTGCAACTCAAGTGGGTCACCCAGGCGCAGTTCGCGGGTTATTACGTGGCCAAAGACAAAGGGTTCTACGAGGAAGAGGGGTTGGACGTCACTATTCTGCCCGGCGGCCCGGATATCGCACCGACTCAGGTCATTGCAGGCGGTGGTGCGGATGTGACCGTCGAATGGATGCCCGCCGCACTGGCCGCGCGCGAAAAGGGTCTGCCCCTGGTGAATATCGCGCAGCCGTTCAAAAGCTCGGGTATGATGTTGACGTGCTGGAAAGATGCCGGGATTTCCTCGCCCGAAGATCTAAAGAACCGCACGCTGGGTGTTTGGTTCTTTGGTAATGAATTCCCGTTCATGAGCTGGATGAGCCAGTTGGGTATCGACACCGGTGGCAAAAGTGAAAGCGGCGTCGAGGTTCTGAAACAGGGCTTTAACGTTGATCCTTTGCTGCAGCGTCAGGCGGATTGCATCAGTACCATGACCTACAACGAATACTGGCAGGTCATCGATTCCGGTGTCAGCCCGGATGAGCTGGTCACTTTTAAGTACGAAGACCAAGGCGTGGCCACGCTGGAGGATGGTTTGTATGTGCTTGAGGAAAATTTGGGTGACGCGGCCTTCGTCGACAAAATGGAGCGTTTTGTTCGTGCTTCGATGAAAGGCTGGAAATACGCTGAAGAACACCCTGATGAGGCGGCCGACATCGTGCTTGAGAATGACGCGACCGGTGCCCAGACCGAAGAGCATCAGAAGCGTATGATGGGTGAGATCGCCAAGCTGACTGCCGGTTCGAATGGCGCATTGGATCCGGCCGATTTTGAACGTACCGTGGGTACCTTGCTGGCAGGTGGGTCTGACCCAGTGATCACCAAACAGCCCGATGGGGCCTGGACACATCAGATTACCGATGCTGCACTGAACTGATCCCAGTTCAAATGCCTGAACACGCGCGGCCCCAACCGGGGCCGCGTTTTCGTTTGGGGATGTCGGAATCGTGTCTGTACTTGGCGATTAAATGGTCTAGTATCCTTATGAAATCAGGCGCATTTTGTACGAAATGCACAGTATGTGGTAATAAATGCAGGGATTTGCATCAGAATTCAGTTCGGCGATGTCTCTGATCCTGAATGGGGATGCAGAGTTGTGGGCGATTGTGCTGTTGTCCCTGAAAGTTTCCATTTTCGCTGTACTGATTTCCGCGCTGATTGGCATGCCCGTTGGGGCTGCTTTGGCGGTTGCACGTTTTCCCGGAAGGCGGATTCTGATCGTTTTGATGAACGCTCTGATGGGGTTCCCGCCGGTCGTTGTCGGGCTGCTGGTCTATCTGTTGCTGTCGCGCTCGGGACCGTTGGGTGTGCTTGAGTTGCTGTATACTCCGACCGCGATGATCATTGCGCAAGTGGTTCTGGTGACGCCCATCATCGCCGCGCTAACCCGGCAAGTGGTCGAAATGTTGGCCGAGGAATACTCGGAACAGCTCCGATCACTTGGCGTGTCCCGGCTGGCATCTGTGCCGGTTCTATTGTGGGATGCGCGATTGGCGCTGGTGACCGCACTGCTGGCTGGGTTTGGTCGGGCCATTGCCGAGGTCGGGGCGGTGATCATCGTTGGCGGCAACATCAACCACGTAACGCGTGTTATGACGACGACCATCGCGTTAGAGACGTCAAAGGGCAATCTGGCGCTGGCGCTGGCGCTGGGGGCGATCCTGATCGGTATTGCGGTGGCGGTGAATGCCATGGTCAGCACGCTCAGCCTGCGGGCCGAGCAGGAGGGGTTGCGCCATGCGTGATCTGACTTTGCAAATGGCGAGTTGCTTGTCGGTGGATGGGATGCGGATCACTCGCAAGGGCAAGGCTTTGTTGGATGTGCCGCAGCTTATCCTTGATGGTCCGGGGCCAACCCTGATCCTTGGGCCGAATGGATCGGGTAAAAGCCTGCTGCTGCGCTGTCTGCACGGGCTGATCGTGCCGGATCGCGGGCAGGTCCGGCAGGATGGTGTTGCGCTAAATGCCGATCACAAGGTGCGGCAGGCGATGGTGTTTCAGCAGCCCGTGCTGTTGCGCCGCTCCGTCGCGGCCAATCTGGATTTTGTACTGAAACGCCAGGGGATGCCGCGCAGCACTCGCAAATCCCGTATCGAGGATTTGCTGACTGAAGGTGGCCTGGACGGCAAAGCCCGGCAGTCCGCCCGGTCCCTGTCTGGTGGAGAGGCGCAGCGGCTGGCCATTCTGCGCGCCCTCGCACTGGACCCAGAGACGCTGTTTCTGGACGAACCCACCAGCGCGCTGGATCCCAACGCCACGCAAATGATCGAAAGGATGATCCTGCGCGCCTCAACCCGGGGTGTCCGCATCGTAATGGTGACGCATGACATCGGGCAGGCCCGGCGGTTAGCCGCCGATATCGTGATGATGCAAGGCGGTCACGTGGTTGAACATGGGGCGGCCAAACAGGTACTGGGTGCCCCCAAAAGCGACGCCGCGCGCCGATATCTGGCTGGCGGGCTGGTCACTTAAACAATAACGGAGATCTAAATGATCCGTATTTTCATTCGGGCAGCTTTTTTCGCCGTTGGTCTGACCGCTGCGTCCGCCAACGCCGAGGAACCCTTTATCGTCGTGCAATCGACGACGTCCACTCAGAATTCGGGTTTGCTGGATTACATCCTGCCGGGGTTCGAGGCCGAGACGGGTATTGACGTACGTGTTGTTGCCGTGGGCACCGGTCAGGCGATCCGCAACGCGATTAACGGGGATGGGGACGTCTTGCTGGTGCATTCCAGACCGGCCGAAGAACAATTCGTTGACGACGGCTGGGGGGTCGAGCGGTTTGACGTGATGTACAACGATTTTGTTCTGGTCGGGCCGAAATCCGATCCGGCCAAGGTGCGGGGTGGTATGGATATCGTGGAGGCGCTGGTTGCGGTGTCCGGGGCCGAAGCGCCCTTTGCCTCGCGCGGGGATGACAGCGGAACGCACAAGGCCGAGATGCGCCTGTGGGACTGGGCGGACGCCGATCCGACCGCCGCATCGGGGACGTGGTACCGAGAGACCGGCTCGGGCATGGGGGCGACTTTGAACGTGGCCAGCGGGATGGGGGCCTATGTACTCACAGATCGCGCCACGTGGCAATCCTTTGGCAACAGGGGGGATCTAGAGGTTCTGGTCGAGGGTGACCCGCGTCTGTTCAATCAATACGGTATCATCCTAGTGAACCCGGATAAGCACCCGCAGGTTCGGGCCGCAGCGGGTCAACGGTTCATTGACTGGTTGATCGGCCCCGACGGGCAGGCGGCCATTGCGTCTTACAAGCTGGATGGTGAGCAGTTGTTTTTTCCCAACGCCGAGTGATCGGGGTCAGCCGCTTGCGCCGTTGTGGTGGATCGTGCCCAATCCAGACAAGTCATAACCGCCAAACTCAAGCGCGCGGGTGGTAAAACTCTCAGACTGAAAAAAACTGAGCAGTTTCAGTATCGGGTCGTCGAAATAAGCGCGGCGCCAGATGGCCAGATCCAGCCGTTCGGAATGGGTAGGCGCGAAGCCCAGATTGTATAGGCTGGCCAGGGCACCCAACCCAAACCCGGCCTCAGCCTTGCTGTCATGAAGGGCAATGGCCAGTTCTTCTTCGGTGCGGGCGCAGGCGGGTAGGGCATCCAGATCGTCGCGTGTCAAATCGTGGGCTTCTAGCTGTGCGTCGAACAGCCGTTGGCTGGCGGCGCTGTCCTGCCGCAGGATCACCCGCCGTCCTTTCAGATCGGCAAAGCCGGTGATGCCGGAGACACCTGGTGCCAACAGCAATCCGCGTTGTCGCTGCGCGATTTCATACAAAACCACCGGGGCTTCACCCAGGTTGGCGCGCAGGGATTGCGTATTGAACCCCTGATCCTCATGAATATGCAGTGCCGCAGCTTGCGCGCTGCGGTCCTTCAGACGGGTCAGCCCGTCGAAGGAACCGTCATAATACGTGGCCAGACCCGAACCGCTTTCGCGCAAAGCCCAATCCAGTAGCGGATCATGGCTGCCGGCAATGATCGGGGGCAGGGCCGGTTCCGCCACTTGCGGACCCGACCGGGACGCGTTCAGCCAGGCGATGACCTCGGCCCGTGGAAACAGCAGCTTGCCCATGGCGCGCACGCAGGGGACCGCGCCGGATGAGGCCAGATCATAGGCCTTGCGCTCGCCAATGCGCAGCAGGTCGGCCAGCTCTTTGGTGGTCAGGTATTCAGACATTCAGTCGAGACGCACAGCCGAACCGGTTCCTGCATCGGCGGCGCTGAAACCGGCCTGTTGCAGCGCATAGGGCGCAGCGACGGTGATTACGACCATTACGGCCACAGCGGCAAGAAAGGCTTTCATTGGTCTCCTCCGGTCTTATTCTCCGGTGCCGTTGCGCGGCGCAAAAAGGCGATCAGGTCATCGCGGTCCTGGGCCTGAGTAATCCGCTGCATCGGCATCTTCGATCCCGGTATGTAGTGATCTGGCCCTTCGTCGAAAAGGGCATTTATCGTCTCGTCATTCCAAACGATATCAGAGTCTTGCAGCGTATCCGAGTAGAAATATCCAGCCAGCGTTCCGGCCTTGCGTCCGAAGACACCATACAAAGTCGGCCCTGCACGTCTTTGCCCATCAGGCGTAAGGCTGTGGCAGATCGAACATTTTCGGGAGAATTGCCGTTCCCCGTTGCTCATTTCTTCGGGGTTCTTCAGGAAACTGGGTTCGGCCGCTGCCATCTGTTCGCGATCGCCGAGGGGTGAAACCGGCCAGCTATACATCGCCTCGTCAATGCCTCCCGCGTGGATGTTCTGACCGTCCGCAGAAAAGGCCAGTGCCCAGACCGGCCCGCGAAGGGTGGCGCGGAAATCCTGCGCGATGCTCCATTCGACCGTGTCGATCACCATGATGTAGCCCTCGCCATCGCCCACGGCCAACAGGCTGCGATCCGGGCTCAGCGCCAGGGCCAGAATAGGGCGGCGATCCAGGGTAAAATCGCGTTCTTCGCCGGTGGTCAGGTCCAGAATGCGGGTCACACCGTCGACCGCGCCATAGGCAATCCAATTGTCGGCGATATTCAGTACCAGTTCATTGATCCCGAACCCGTGTTCGACCAGTCGCCGGATTTCCTGTCCACTGGCTACATCCCACACCCGCAGTGTTCCATCCATGCCAGCCGAGTACAGCGTTGCACCATCCGGTGAAAAAGAGACGGCGTTGACGCCGCTGCCCGCCGTAAGCGTTTGCGCGGCTGATCCATCTTCGGGCCAAAGTCCAATGGTGCCGTCCCAACTCGCAGTGGCGACATGGGTTTTGGAGGCAGCAACCCCCACGATCTTGCCTTTGTGCTGGCCAACAACGTCTCCGCCCGGCCAGCGGCGCAGGGTGAAATCATCGCCTGCCGAATAGACCGCGCGCCCGTTAAACGCGACCGAGTTGACCGCAGCCTCGTGCCCTTCCAGCCATTCGGGCGTACGGTTCGACCACAAGCCGACCGAGTTGTCGAAACTGGCCGTAGCGATCCGTCCGTCCGGTGCTGTGGCGATCCCCATGATCGGCCCGCCGTGACCCTTGAGCGTGAAGAACTCGGCCATGGCGGGCAGGGGGAACAGCGCCAGGGCCAGAACCAGCCCGCGCATCTATTCCGCGGGTGAGGCCGCTGCCTTACCGGCCTCTTTTTCTTGCACCTCTTCCAGCCAAAGCGAGTGATGCTCGCGCGCCCATTGCTCTTCGACCTCACCGGTGCCCATTGCGTCAAAGGCACCTTCCATGCCGACCGAACCCAGATAGATATGGGCGATAATGATGGCGATGAACACATAGGCGATCATCACGTGCCAAACCTGCGCGTATTGCATCTCCTCCTGCGGGGACATCTGGGTTGGCAGGTTTAGGCCAAACATCTGTGGAATACCGGTGGAATTGGCGACCGAGAAGGTCTTGGCGAACATCGGCAATTCGAACGGGAACAGCAACGACAGCCCGGACAGGCTGATCGAAACGCCCAGCAGGATGCAGGCCCAGAAGATGACCTTTTGACCGGCGTTAAACTTCTTGGCAGGCGGGTGGCTGCCTTTGGTGAAAAGGCCACCACCGGCAGCAAGCCATTTTAGATCCACCCGGTTGGGAATGTTATGGGCGATCCAGTTTACGGTGACGATGACCAGACCCAGCATAAAGGCCCATGCGAGATTGTTGTGTAGCCATTTGCAGCCTTGTGCGATGGTCGCAAACCCTTCTTTCCCGAAAAGAGGGATCAGGAAATCGCGACCATAAAGGGTCAGCAGGCCGGTCAGGCCAAGTACAAGGAAAGACCCGGCGAACAGCCAGTGGCCGAACCGCTCAAAACCGTTGAAGCGGGTTACGGTGCGGCCGGTTTTTTCCCCGTCGATGCGGATTTTTCCGCGGATCAGGAAAAACAATACGATAATGGCCGCCATTCCGCCCAGGATATACGTGCCGTATTCGCGCAAAGGGCCTGTGCGGAAGTTCAGCCACCACATGCCGCCGTCCTGAATCAGAATGCCAGCCGCGGGCCCTTTGGATGAAACCGTTGTATCGGCCGAACCGTATCGGATCGCGCGATAGACATCACTGTCTGAGGCAACGCCGCGTGTGCCCAACTGACCCAGCAGACCTTCAGCATTGCCCTGACCGGTGTTGTCCGAGCGATAGCTATTGTCGACCTTTTCGCCCCGCTGGCGGGCGAGAATATCTTCCAGAGTTGTTGCGCCACCGGTGGTGCTGCGATCAGACTCCGCCGGGACGTCCGCGCTTTCCTGAGCCCAGGCAACACTGGTGAGGAATAGGGGGAACAGCAGCATTAAGATCAGGCGCATCTGTCGAATCTCCTGTGTCGTTCGTGTCTATCGGTCAAAGCCGCTGACTTGTTTGTGAAAGACCGCTCCAACCGGCGTAAGCGCCGCGTGCAGGTCTTCTTTAGCGGGGCCGTAAACGTCCAGCTGAGTTGGTGTCAGAATTGCCAGAAAGCGATCTGCGAAATTTGCCCCGAAGTTTTGCATGTGGATCATCGCATCATCAGAACTGGCGTATCGTTCAAATATGTGGACTGCCGATCCGCTGCGGTGCCATTCATAGGACTTCGCACCGCTTTCATTCAGTGTTGCATCCACCATTTCAGCCATTAGCGCATCGAATAGGTCATCCTGATCTGCTTGCAGGTCAAGTTTCAGCAGCCAATAAACATCTTCGGTCATGAAATACTCCGTTCAGGTTGGTCACGCCAACTTATGCCCGGCCAAGTGGTTTGGCCGGGCTAGGACGGTCCCGTAGCTGACACTACGGAACCGCCAATTTCGAAACGGGACTAACCGTCTTTCTGGTCGTATGCCGTGCCCCAACCCCAGGCGCCCGAGCCAAACCCGCGCGCCACGACGCGTTCACGGTAGATGGCCGAAACCACATCGCCATCACCGGCGAGCAGGGCCTTGGTGGAACACATCTCGGCGCAGATGGGCAGTTTGCCCTCGGCGATCCGATTGCGACCGTACTTGGCAAACTCTGCGGTCGAGTGTGTTTCCTCGGGACCACCGGCGCAGAAGGTACATTTGTCCATCTTGCCGCGCGATCCAAAGTTACCGGCCTGTGGGTATTGCGGCGCGCCGAAGGGGCACGCATAGAAGCAATAACCGCAACCGATGCACAGGTCCTTGGAGTGCAGGACGACGCCTTCTTCGTTTTGATAGAAGCAGTCGACCGGGCATACCGCCATGCAAGGCGCATCCGAGCAATGCATACAGGCCACCGAAATCGAGCGTTCGCCCGGGTTGCCGTCATTGATCGTCACCACCCTGCGGCGGTTGATGCCCCATGGGACCTCGTGCTCGTTCTTGCACGCGGTGACGCAGGCGTTGCACTCGATGCAGCGTTCAGCGTCGCAGAGAAACTTTGCTCTAGCCATAAATCGTCCTCCTTACGCTGCCGAGATTTTGCAGAGAGTCGCTTTGGTCTCTTGCATCTGGGTTACGGAATCGTAGCCATAGGTCTGGGCGGTGTTGGAACTTTCACCCAGCACGTAGGGATCAGCGCCAGCGGGGTACTTGTCCCGCAAGTCCTGCCCCTGGAAATGGCCGCCAAAGTGGAATGGCATGAAGGCCACACCGGCACCGACCCTGTTGGTCAGCATCGCCATCACCTTGACCTTGCCGCCTTCGGGACCTTCGACCCAGACCTGCGATCCGTCACGAATACCAAGGTTGTTGGCATCGCGCGGATTGATCTCGACGAACATGTCCTGTTGCAGCTCGGCCAGCCACGGGTTCGACCGGGTTTCTTCGCCACCGCCCTCATATTCGACCAGACGACCAGACGTGAGGATTAGCGGGTAATCCTTTGAAAAGTCGTTCTTCTGGATCGAAGCGTAAAGGGTAGGCAGACGATAGGCTTGACGGTCTTCGTAGGTCGGATAGTCCTCCACTAGATCGCGCCGGTTGGTATATAGCGGCTCGCGATGCAGTGGGATCGGATCCGGGAAAGTCCAGACGACCGCCCGGGCTTTGGCGTTCCCGAAGGGCGCACAGCCATGCTCGATCGCGACCCGCTGGATGCCGCCGGACAGGTCGGTTTTCCAGTTGGTCTTCGGACCCGCAACGGCGTCGATTGCCGCGCGTTCGTCATCCGTCAGATCGCCATCCCAGCCAAGGTCCATCAGCATCTGCATCGTGAATTCAGGATATCCATCCTGAATTTCCGACCCAACGCTATAGACCCCTTCGGCCAGCAGGTTGTCGCCATCGCGTTCCACCCCGAAACGGGCGCGGAAGGTCAGGCCACCCTCGGCCACCGGTTTGGACATGTCATAGAGATTTGGAGTCCCCGTATGACCCATCTCGGCCGTGCCCCAGCAAGGCCATGGCAGACCGTAGTATTCGCCGTCGTTTGGTCCACCAACGGCCTGCAGCGTCGTTCTGTCGAACGTGTGCTGGTTGGCCATGTGGCTTTTCAAGCGTTCTGGCGATTGACCTGTGTAGCCGATGGTCCAGAGGCCCGAGTTGAACTCACGTGTGATGCTTTCAACATTCGGGGTTTCGGCGTCTTCCATCTCGATATTGCGGAAGAACCGATCCGCCCAGCCGAACTTGTTGGCGAATTTGGCCATGATGACCTCATCCGGCAAGCTTTCGAACAGCGGATCAACCACCTTGTCGCGCCACTGCAGCGAACGGTTCGAGGCCGTGACCGAGCCACGGGTTTCGAACTGCGTACAGGCAGGCAACAGATAAACGCCATCGGTGCGGTCATGCAGAACGGCCGAGACTGTGGGGTACGGGTCGATCACGACCAGCATGTCCAGCTTCTCCATCGCCGTCTTCATTTCCGGCCCGCGTGTTTGCGAGTTTGGCGCGTGGCCCCACAGAACCATGGCGCGGACATTGTTGTCCTGATCCATGTTCTCTGGGTCTTCCAAAACACCGTCGATCCAGCGGGAAACAGGGATGCCGCGTTCGTTCTGTAGCGGTTTATCCTTGCCTTCCTTGTCCTTGATCGTAGCGAACTGACCAGCCAGCCATTCGGGTTCTTCACCCCAGACACGCGCCCAGTGGCCCCACGCACCTGCGGACAGGCCGTAATAGCCGGGCAGGGTGTGGGACAGAACACCAAGGTCCGTCGCGCCCTGCACATTGTCATGGCCGCGGAAGATGTTGGTGCCACCACCCGAGGTACCCATGTTGCCAAGCGCAAGCTGCAACACGCAGTAGGCGCGGGTGTTGTTGTTGCCGTTGGTGTGCTGGGTGCCACCCATACACCAGACGACTGTGCCGGGCCGGTTGTTGGCCATGGTGCGGGCAACGCGTTTCAGCTGCGAGCCGGGCGTACCGGTGACACGCTCGACCTCTTCCGGGTTCCACTTGGCAACCTCTTCCTGGATCTGGTCCATGCCCCAGACACGGGTGCGGATGAACTCTTTGTCTTCCCAACCGTTGTCGAAGATGTGCCACAGGATACCCCAGATCAGCGCGACGTCTGTACCGGGACGGAAGCGGACATATTCATCTGCATGGGCCGCGGTGCGTGTAAAACGCGGGTCGCAGACAATCAGCGGTGCGTTGTTCTGCTCTTTCGCGCGCAGAATATGCAGCAGCGAGACGGGGTGCGCCTCGGCCGGATTACCGCCGATGATGAAGATCGCCTTACTGTTGTGCATGTCGTTATACGAATTGGTCATGGCGCCGTAGCCCCATGTATTCGCAACACCCGCAACAGTGGTCGAGTGGCAGATACGCGCCTGATGGTCCACGTTGTTCGTGCCCCAGTAGGCGGCGAACTTGCGGAACAGATAGGCCTGTTCGTTATTGTGCTTCGCGGAACCCAGCCAATAAACGCTGTCTGGCCCCGACTCTTCGCGGATGCTCATCATGCCGTCGCCGATCTCGTTGATCGCTTCTTCCCAGCTGATGCGTTTCCACTCGCCACCTTCCTTTTTCATCGGGTATTTCAGGCGGCGCTCGCCATGGGCGTGCTCGCGAACCGAGGCCCCCTTGGCGCAGTGTGCACCCAGGTTGAACGGACTGTCCCAACCGGGTTCCTGCCCGATCCAGACGCCGTCCTGCACTTCGGCGACGACTGTACAGCCGACCGAACAATGGGTGCATACGGATTTGATGTTTTCAACGGCCTGATTGGCCGCCGTCTGGGCGCTGGCTGGCGTCACGGTTCCACCCGTGGCGCTGATCGCGGCAAGGCCGCCGATCGTCAGGCCCGATCCACGCAGGAATGCGCGGCGATCGACGGTTTTCTCGCCGACCTGGGACAGGATACTTGTCCGCTGGGGGCGTCTCGCAACCCCGTTGGTCTTTTTCCTTAGCATTGTTTTCCTCCCTTGCGCGCCGTGTAAGCCACGGCTGGCTTGGTACTGCTGATGCCGACGTCAGGGCCAATCGCAACCGTCAGTCGGTTGGTGACATCGTCCGGTCGGTAAACCGGGCGCAGTCGAGGCGGCTTAGAAGCGCGCGCTGTCCAGGTAAGCGCGGGTGTGCGCTGTGTCCTGCATGCGGGTTTCGTCCGTGGGCAGCTCGGCTGCTTCGGCTTTTCCGCTTAGGCTGGCTGCGGCAACAGCAGCGGGTGCTGCGGTTCCGGCCAGTTTGAGGAAGTCGCGGCGCGTTGCGCCTTCTTCCTTGGTCTTGCTCATGGGCTTCTCCTTTCCCATTTGCGATCTAGCGCCAATTCGAGCGCTGGCGAGTTGCGGTGGTTCACACCGCCGTCATTCGGAAGGCCTCACGTTCGATTTCCATAAACACCCGGCCGGCTGTGCCGACCGAGGCATAGAGAACCGAGGCTTCGGCTGCTTCCAAATCCGAATAGAAATGTGTGGCCCAGGGGCCGATATGTTTGTTCCAGAACGCCTTTTGATCCTCGACCGTCGCGGGTGCGCCAAAGCGGCCAACGATCATGCCCGCCATCATTTCCATCAACGAGGCAATGTTGTCTTCGGGCTCGAACACGTTCTGTGCCCGGGTGATCCCGCGAACGGCCATGTCATTGCGCAACTGCGCCAGGGGTTTCTCGTTCAAAAAACCGGTCAGGTAATAGCTGCCATAGGGCAGCAGCTCACCCCGGCCCAGACCGATGAACAGCGCATTGAATTCCCGTTCCGCCGCAGCGGGTTTGGTGACTTTGGCCACCCGTGCCATGGCTTGAATGGCTTGCCCCAGATCCGTGTTATCTCCGGTCAGGCCTGCGACCTGATCCAGCAGCATCTGATCTGGTGGGCCTGACAGAAGCAGACCCAGAAAATTGTAGAAATCCGCGCGCAGGCGATCTTCGGCTGAGACTTCCAGATTTTGCGCATTGCCTGCGGTCATTTCGTCATCCTTCGAATTCAAATTTCATGCGGCGCGGGACAACCTGCGGCGCTGTCTCGTCAGCCTCATCGGTCATGGCGACGTCCATCGGAGCAGGGGCAGGGGCTGGAACAACTTCCGGTTCCTCTTCGGTTGCTAGGGTTTCATCTTCATCCACCGAGGGTTCGGTTTCGGGGGCATCCTCTTCGGCCTCTGCAGCCAATGCTTCGATGTGGCTCAGCATTCCTTTGCCAACCTGATAGGCAGTCTGGATGTTCTCGATCACACAGGCCGCGTCGGTATAGTCCTCGCCATAGTCGACAAGCCCGTCCACATTCGCCAGTACCGGGTTCAGCCGCCACAACCGCCGCAAGGCACGGCGACGCAACCGGTCAGGGACGGCTTTTGCCATGAACCCCGAAACATCATCCCCAGCCTGCAACTGATCGGGGTCGGGCAGGTTGAACTGTGCCAATACCTCGGCGTCGCTCTTTTCTTCCAACTCGGCGTGTTGCGTGGCGATGACCTGTTCTTCACTCGCGATGACCTCGGCCTCGGCTTCGGCCTGAACGGCAGCTTTGCGGCGGGACCAGAAATCGCGAGCTTGGGTCATTGCAGCAGCCTCCGCGGTGCGCGGTAAACGTCCGAGGTCTGCCGGATACGTGCATCCCCTTTGCCGTCCTCGACAAGGTCCGTCCGTTTCTTGTCGCGGCGGCGTTTGACGAAAACCTCATCGCGGTGGTGTTCCAGCGCGAAATCCCGAACCCAGGCAATCAGCCCTTCAGTCATCGGGATTTTTTCGACGATCTCTTCACCGGTATCTGCATAATCCTGCCCTTCGAACGGGGACGCCGTGACCAGCACCGCATCCATCGGGCGTTCGCCATCCAGCGCATCGCGAAGAACAAGGTAGATCGAAGGTTGTCCGTCGGACAGGTTGACCATGTAGGCCTCAGTTTCATCGGCCCAAAGCGTCAGGGGAAGGGTGGCAGCGTGGTATTCCACGGCTTCACCTTCGCGGCGCATCTCAAGCCAATCCGCTGGCCCGGCACCGGGCAGCACAGCAACGGCGCGCCAGTTCCATTTCGCCCAGCGGGTAACACCGGGTGTTTTGCGCACGACGACGCCGATTGGCATTTCAATCTGGCTTGCGGCCTTGGCCACTTATTCCTCCCCGGAAGGCTCTCCCCTGCCTTCCCCTGGGTCCACTATGGTACACAAAGCAACCATGTGCCAAGTCTGAATTGCTGGGCTAATGATCTGATCACCGATTATTTACAAACCCGAGAGGCATTGAAGACCCGGCCACGCTGAAAGATTTGCCATGGGGCATTGCCACTTTTCCAAGACACCCTAAGCTGAAACCAAGATGGGGAGGGGATGCCATGGGCACAAAACTAATACTATGCGATTGCGCCGGAACGCAGGATCTGGAGGCCGAGAAGATCGCATCCGCTTGTGAGATCGCTTGCTCAAAGGTTCATACGGCCCTGTGTACGGCTGAGTTGGAGACCGCTGCGTCCCTGATGCAGGAAGGGGATACGGTGATTGCCTGCGGGCAAGAGCAAGATGTGTTCCGGGACCTTGCAGACGAATTGAATATCGACATGCCGGGGTTTGTCGACCTGCGTGACCGCGCCGGTTGGTCAGAGCAGAGCAGCGATGCGACCCCCAAGATGGCCGCCTTGGCCGCCGAGGCACTGCTACCCCAGCCCATCACGCCCAGCGTTGACGTCTTTAGCGAAGGCACCTGTTTCATTGTTGGGTCAGGCGATGTGAGTTTTGATCTGGCGGCCCGGCTGTCGGACACTTTGGCGGTGACGGTGCTGGTGACCGATGACGCGTCGCCGGTTTCGCGGTCTTTTGACGTAGTGCGCGGTCAGCTTCGGTCGCTGAACGGCGCACTGGGCGGGTTCACATTGCGGCTGGACGCCTTGCAACAGCTAAAGCCGGGCGGTCGTGGGGCGTTTACCTGGACCGAGGCCCGCGATGGGGCGCACTCGGCCTGCGATATCATCATCGACCTGACCGGCGGCACCGCGTTCGTGCAGGCCCCGGCCAAACGCGAAGGCTATTTGCGCGCAGATCCCAAGGACCCGCTTGCCGTGGAACGGTTGGCCTATGAGGCGGTGCAACTGGTTGGCACGTTTGAAAAGCCGCTTTACGTGCGGCTCCAGGAAACGCTGTGTGCCCATTCCCGTGCCGAGCAGGTCGCCTGCACCAACTGTCTGGATATCTGTCCGACGGGCGCTATCGTGCCGGCGGGGGAACATGTGTCCATTGACCCAATGGTCTGCGCCGGATGCGGAGAATGTGCGGCGGTGTGCCCATCGACCGCAATAACGTACGAGGACCCGCCAGTTTCTGCCTTGTTGTCACGCATGCATATTCTGGCGCGTACCTATCGGCGGGCAGGGGGCACATCGCCCCGGCTGTTGGTCCACGATGCCCACGGGGCCGAGATGATCCGGCTGGCCGCTCGTTTTGGGCGCGGCTTGCCAGCGGATGTCATCCCGCTCGAGCTGAACGTGATTTCGGGGTTCGGCCACGCCGAGATGCTTGCTGCGTTGGCGCATGGGTTCGCCCGGGTCGATATCCTTCTGGCCCCAACCACCGAGCGCGACGCCTTGGATCGCGAATTGGCGTTGGCGCAGGCGATTGCCGGACCGGATGGATTGTCCTTGATTGATCAGGCCGACCCCGACGCGATGGCAGATTTCCTGTATGCACAGGACGTTCCGTCACCGCTGGCCGATCCGGTGCTGCCACTGGGTAACCGCAGGCAAATCGCACGGCTGTCGGCGCAAGCTTTGAATCCGCAGGCCGAAACGCCTTTGCCGTTGCCCGAAAATGCTCCGTATGGGGCGGTGGCGGTGAATACGGACGCCTGTACATTGTGCCTCAGCTGCGTCTCGCTTTGCCCTTCGGGAGCATTGGTCGACAACCCGGATAAACCGCAGCTGAACTTTCAGCAGGACGCCTGTTTGCAATGTGGCTTGTGCAAGGGCGTTTGCCCCGAGGATGCGATTACCCTTGTCCCGCAACTGGACCTGAGCGACGCAGCCTTGTCCCAGCAGGTGCTGAATGAAGAAGAACCCTTTGCCTGCGTTGAATGCGGTGCGTTGTTCGGCGTGAAATCTACGGTCGAACGGATCATGGAAAAGCTGTCGGGCACGCATCCGATGTTTGCCACCTCGGACAAGGCACGGATGATCCAGATGTGCGACAATTGCCGGGTGAACGCGCAGTTTCAACAATCAGACAATCCGTTCCAGTCCAATCCAAGACCCAAGGTTGTCACGACCGAGGATTATTTCTCAAAGCGAAAGGATCACTGAAGCTGTAGCGGCGCGCCCAAATCAGCAGCCTGGATGGCTGAGACAAACGCCAGAATGGCCTCCAGCTCTTCCAGCGTCATCTCGACCGGGTAAATGGGCGAAGGGCGTTCTGGGTCAAACGGCGGTGTTAGCCCGTCGATCTGTGTAAAGGCGGGATGGGGGTTGAGGGCAAAGAACGCCTCAAACCGTTCAGACCAGTCCGGCATCGATCGCAGCACCGCGAATGATGGGGTTGAGCCCAGACCGTTCATCCGGTTCTGCGGCCCAATCACGTGACACCGGCCGCAATGTGTCATCGACAGTTCCGCGCCCCGGGCAGCGTCGCCTTCGATCACGGTTTCCTGCTGGGTTGCCGTTGCTTCGAAACTGGCGGAGAAGGGTGTTCCTTGTTCGGGAACAAAGCTTTCCACTGTTCGTTTGCCGATGTCGGATAGCAGCCAGTCGCGAAACCTTTCGTGCCGGGCGTTGTCCCCGATACGTAGGTGATAGATCACACCGTCGCGCGCAAAGACCGGATCACCCGGCGGGGCGGTTTCTAACACCAAAATTCCCCGGTCATCCGCAATAACGCGTATCCCGGTCTTGAGAGAGAAGCGAGGAAGGATATGTTGCAGCAGACCAGAGTCTGTTACTTCCGTCGGGGCGGCAAGGCCAATGGCCTCCTGCGACCAAGAGGGACTGGCAGAGAGCGTCAGGCTCAGGCACAAAAGGACAAAGCGCATGACCCAACCTAACGGTCTGGTCCCGATTGCGTCAAATGAACTGAATGAGACGGAGACACATGCAATGAAACGCAACCTCATCGTGGGTCGAATTAAAAGGGTAATGGCATGAGTGTTCGTGACGCGGTTCTGACAAACCTGAAAAAGATCACTGACCCTGTATCGGGGCAGGATATCGTCAGTGCCGGAGTGGTGCGCGCGCTGAATGTCGAAGGTGACACCGTTCGGTTCGTGCTTGAGATTGATCCGAAACAGGCCGAGCGGATGGAGCCCGTCCGCGCCGCTGCCGAGCAGGCCGCGAAGATGGCGGATGGCGTAGTCAATGTGTCAGCCCTGCTGACCGCACATTCGGAAAAGGCTCCGCCAGATCTGAAACCGAAACCCAAGCCGTCGCAAACCGGGCCGCAAGCAGTACCGGGTGTGGATCGGATCATCGCAATTGCTTCGGGTAAGGGTGGGGTAGGTAAGTCCACCGTTTCGGCCAACCTTGCCTGTGCGCTGGCGGCCGAAGGTCGCCGTGTCGGTCTGTTGGATGCAGATGTCTATGGCCCGTCCCAGCCCAGGATGCTGGGTGTCTCGGGCCGTCCGGCCAGCCCCGATGGCAAAACGATCCTGCCGCTGCGCAATCACGGCGTCACCATGATGTCGATGGGTCTGATGACCAACGAAGGCCAGGCGGTTGTCTGGCGCGGCCCAATGCTGATGGGCGCGCTGCAACAGATGATGAGCCAGGTTCAATGGGGCGCTTTGGACGTGCTGATCGTGGACCTGCCACCCGGCACCGGCGACGTGCAACTGACGCTGAGCCAGAAGTTCAAGGTGGACGGAGCCATTGTCGTATCAACCCCGCAGGATGTGGCCTTGATCGATGCCCGCAAAGGGATCGACATGTTCAACCAGCTTAAGACACCTATCGTTGGCATGATCGAAAACATGTCGACCCATATCTGCTCTAACTGCGGGCATGAGGAACACGTGTTCGGCCATGGCGGCGTGAAATCCGAGGCCGAAACGCTGGGCGTTCCACTGTTGGGGGAAATCCCGCTTCATCTGGACATCCGGGTCGCTGCAGACGGGGGCGCGCCCATCGTTGTAAGCAAGCCCGACAGCCCGCAAGCTGAGGCATTCCGCAAAATCGCCCGCGACATGATTGCCAAGGGCAACGCATGAACCAACCGGTCTTTCCGCCCTTGCTGACGGGCCATCCGGTGCAGGGTGGGGAAGACCCGTATGATCGCGCCCAGGCCATGGCTGCGCTGGGCTGCGACGCAGGGACAGTGGTTTACAACATTCAGGCCGACCGTCTTCGCGTTGCCATCGTCTTTGCGCCCGAGGTGCCTTTGCAGGACGCTATGGCGATGCTACCCCTGTGTGCTGTGGGGTTTCAGAACGCGCTGGGCGCGCTGGCTCCGCCCGAGGTTGCCGTGCATCTGGGCTGGGAGGGGCTGATTTGCGTTAACGGGGCGAAGTGTGGAATGTTCCGCACCGCCGCCTCAGGCTGCGATCCCGGGCAAGAACCCGATTGGCTGGTGGTCAGTTGGGAACTGGCGCTGTTGCAAACCGGAGATGATCCGGGAAAAACGCCGGATGTAACCGCGCTGTATGACGAAGGCTGCGCCGATGTCTCGGCGGTACAACTGGTTGAAAGCTGGTCGCGGCATATGCTGACTTGGCTCAATCGCTGGCAAGAGGACGGCAACGCCCCTTTGCATGGCGAATGGATGGGGCTGCTGCGCGGCGTCGGAGAGCCCCATGGAGAAACAGGCGTGTTTCTGGGCACGGATGAGCGGTTCGGCATGCTGATCCGTGACGGCGATGAAACACGTTTACGCCCGCTGACCGAACTGTTGGAGAACCGATGATGAAACTGGCCCGTGCGATCCATTTTGATGAGAGCGACATGAACGTGTTTCATTCACCGGCACGAACCGGCGAGTGGTGCATATCAGGCGGGTTTGAATTCTCTAACTGGGGGGAGGCCGATCTGGAAGGCAAGGCGCGGCAGGCGTTTTCAAACGGTTGGTTGGGTGTTGAAACCTTTGGACGCGTGACATTTGTCGCCGTGACCCAGATCGAACAGGCCGAGCTGGACCAGATCGTGCAAACTCTGGCCGAGCATTTTGTGCAATTCTACGGTGCGCCGTCGGTCGAAGCTGCCTTGGGCGTTGCGCAGGCCGAAATCGTCCACATGAGTGATCTTTGCGAAGAACACGCGCCGAACACACTGTTGACGGTCGCGCGCGAGTTGTCCGACACGGGCGTGCATGAAGCGTTCCGTATCATTACCCCACAGGAAACACAGCTTGAGGCGCTGGCCGTTCACGGCTCGCTTGATGAATGAAGGTTACAGCAGGTCCGCAAAGCCGCCGAACTGACCTCGTTTGAAGATCAGGCCTTTGCCCGTGCGATACATCACCTGTTCGACCTCACCAACCAGGATCAGGTGATCCCCAGCCTCGTGCTTGGCATGTAATTGGCAATCGAACCGGGCCAGACACTCGTTCAATTGCGGTCTGCCTTTGTGATCCGCGTCCCATTCCACGTGCGAGAAATCTAACCCATCACGGGCGAACTGCAGTGCCTGATCCTGCTGTTCCTGTGCCATCACGTGAATGGAATAGTGTTGGCAGGCATTAAAAGAATTGAACCGAAACGAGTCTTTTGCCAAGCACCACAGCACCAACGGCGGGTCCAGCGAGACCGATGAGAAAGAGTTGACGGTAATCGCACGCGGTCCGTTATCGGTGTTCGTCGTGATGACGGTGACACCTGTTCCGAAACACCCCAGCGCCTCGCGAAAAGCAGCATTTTGGTCAGGAGTTGGGGTGAAGGTCTTTTCAGTCATTGTCCGCTCGTGCAGTGGCCGCGCATCAGGTGCCATGGTCTGCCGGAATTGTCCATGAAAAGCTGAATCTTGAGCGAATATTTTGACGTTCAGTTCAAATCTTCCAGCAAGCGGCCATGTTGGCGGGTTGCCTCGATGACTGCGCCAAAGGTTGTCATGCCACGGGCTTGCAGCATCGGCAGCATTTTAACCAGTGCTTGCGCGGTGGCGACAGCGTCGCCAAGGGCGGTGTGGCGCAGGTCGTGCGGAATGGCGATCTCTAACCTGTCACATAACGCATCCAGGGTGTGCTTGTCGCTGGCGCCGAACAGAACGGCGGACAGCAAAACGGTGTCGAGAATTGGATGATCCCAATCGACATCCATGCGTTTGGCGTGGCGCCGCAGAAAGGCCATGTCAAATGGCGCGTTATGGGCCACGATCACCGCATCCCGCGCGAATTGGTGAAAGGTGCGCCCTGCCGCCGCAATATCCGGCGCGCCCTGAACCATGTGGTCGCTGATATGATGAACTTTGGTTGAGGCTGGCGGAATCGGCATACCCGGATCAACCAAAATATCCAGCCGCTCGCCCTGAACGATGCGTCCGTTCACGACCCTAACCGCGCCGATCTGGACGATTTCGTCCTTGTGCGGCAGCAGGCCTGTAGTTTCGGTGTCAAACACCACAAAACACAGATCGCGAAGGGCGAGAGATTCGAACTCGCCCGCGGCCGCGCTGTTCAGCAGGTCAAAGTCGTATACCAGCGGGCGCGCAGCCTCGGGTGCGATATTGGCGGCGCTTTCGTCGAATATCAGCAGATAGCCGGGCGCGTCGCCCAGCGGCTTCATACGGGCGGAATAGGTTTGTGCGCCGTCGATGCTGGTCAGGGTGCAATCGACCTCAAGCCCGGTTTTTGACAGTTTCTCATAGGCTTGTTGCAGTGGTACGGGTTGCAGGTATTCGTAAAGCGAAGCGTTCAAGCGGGGATGGGCGATTTGGGCCAGCACTCCGGCGGCCTGTCCATCATACAGCACGATCTTGTGTGTAGGGCTGGCCAGCACCATCGCCACCGGAATCTCGGTCAGGAGGGCCGTCAGTCTTTGTTTTTCAGCGGACAGATGCGCAGTCTCAGCAGCCACGGCCTGAGCGACATCCATAGTCTTGCCCGACAGCTGATCCGCCAGCCCGGCGGCCGCAGGGGCCAGGTCGCCCAGATAACGCGCGGCCTGCATATCCATGTCCGTGCTGACCCCAGCATGTGCGCGGGCGCGCAATTGCGCCGACAACCGTTCAATCGGCTTGGCGACATTGTCATCGAACAGCAGCCACACGGCGATGATCAGGGCAATGAAGCCAAAGCCCATAAGGATTTCCGCCAGGATAAAAGCACTTGCCAATGCAGGATCAGCGACACGCAGATAGCTTACCCAAAGTGCCACCGAACTAACGGCCAGCGCGCCCACTGCCATCAGGCAGAAGAACAGAAAGATACGTACGCGCAGGCTAAGCCGGGTCAGCATGTTACACTCCGCAGGTGGCCTCGACGATGGGGTCCTCGGCGTTGACAGTCAGCCAATCGGCATTTAGCAATTGGCCGTCGTCACCAAACTCGGCCCCGTCGGCCAGGCTGGCACGGCTGTTGGTGGCGCAGTTGACAGCCACCGGCAGTTTCGAGATCGGTGACCAGCGGCCGAAGAAATACATGTCCACAAGGCGTTGATCCGGTACTTGTTCGTTGGTGCGGACCGATGCGGTGTCGATTGCAGCAAACCGATTGACGAAAGGTACGGCGTAGGTCCACGGGCGATAGAAGGCCCGGCTTTCGACCTCTTGCACGATTTCCATTTCTTCCGGCAGCGTTTCAGTTGTTCTGTCGTACCAGGAATACTCGCTGGCGATGGTCATGCCGATCATACCCAACCCGGCCGCCACCGGAGCGGCCCAGCGGGGCAGGCGGCCACCTGTCAGTTTGTTCACTCCCATCACCACACCTGCAAAGGCGATCCCTGCAAAGATGGTGCCGATCAGTTCCAGAAACATGTTTTTCTCCTGGTTTAACGCTTTTGCGCCCGTTTGGGTTTGCCTAGTTCAGCATACCTTTGCCATGACCTACTGCCGACTGCATTGTTTTTACGACAACAAAGGCGTCTCGTAGATGACTCCGCTCAAAGTCCGACAAAGTCGATGGTGGAAGATAGTTGTCGGGTTTTTTGCCGGATTTGACCAGCCTCACCTGATGTTCCAGCCGCGTTTCAGCGATCAGGTCATAGGCGTCCAGAATATCCCGAGCGCCGGAAGGGCTGAGTACCTCGGCCGCTTCGGCGGCTTTTAGGCGGGCGCGGGTGTTGGCCTCGGGTAGCTGACCTTGAAGGCTGTAGATACGGGCCAGATCAACCACGGGCACCACACCGTTATGTTTCAGGTCGAGCGTGTTGCGATGTTCGCCCGAACGGATGGTGGCAAAACCTCGCAGCAGTCCCAGTGGGGGCGTGTGTTTCAATGAATTGGAAATCATATGCGCGACGAAGATCGAATTCGCGTTGGCTGCAGCCAATGTGTCGGCTTGCAGATCCTCGAACAGCTCAAACGCGCCGCCGATGGGGCGCAGGTCGAACATGACCGAGGCCAGCATCTGCGCCTCGGGGTTCGGTTTGGCGATCCAGCCGTTGAAATAATCCCGCCATACCCGCACCGGCTGACACCAGCGGGGATTGGTCGCCATCATGTCGCCCGGGCAATAGAAGTATCCGCAAGTATCCAGACCGTCCGAGACATATTTTGCTAGTTCAGCGAAATAAGCCATGTCGGCCTCAGACACGTTGTCGTCCAGCATCAGGCAATTGTCCTGATCCGATACGCCGGTCTGCTCTTGCCGCCCTTGCGAACCACAGGCCAGCCACAGATAGGGCACGGGCGCCGCTCCCAATTTTTTCTCGGCCAAAGACAGCAGACGGCGGGTCACAGTATCGGCGATGTCGGTGATCAGACGGGTAACGATCTCGTGCCGGTTGCCACCGGCTACCAGCTGCACCAGCAGTTGCGGGATTTCAGCCGTGACCAACGCCATTTCACCCGCAGAGTTGGCATGAGCGATACGCCGAACCAGTTCGGCCGAGTTCACGGCCTGATAGTGTGTCAGGTCGGTTTGTGTGACGATGCCGACCAGCTTACCGCCTTCACAGATCGGGATGTGGCCGATCCCGCGCTCCATCATCACATGCAACACGTCCGATCCGATATCGGAGGGTGAAAGAGTGATGGGATCATGTGTCATGATCGCCGAAACGGGCGTGGTCTCGGGCATGTTGTCCGCCACGTATTTTCCAGAAATATCGCGCAGCGTCGCGATGCCCAGCAGCCCGTCGCCTTTGGTCACACAAAGTGACGAGATATGACGGTCGCGCATTATTTGCGCCGCTTCGCGAACTTGCATTTCAGGGGGGCAGGTGGCCGGGTTATGGGCCATCAGAACGTCGATCGCACTGGTCGCTAGGCTTTGTGGACCGGCACGTTCCCCACGCGTGCGGTTGAAGAAATTGGCAACAACGTCATGACCGTCGATCAGCCCGCGCACCACATTCGGAGGTAGAACCATCAGAACGGACGGCGTATGCGTATGTGCATGGGTTGCAGCTTTGCCGTCCTTCAGAAGACCACGTTCCCCAAAGGAATTGCGCAGCCCCAGATGCGAAACAACAGCGCCGTTTTCATCCGTGATCTCAACCTGTCCTTCATAGATCACAAATATGCCGGGTAGGGTGTTGCCCAGCTCATACACAGGAAACCCTTCATCGACCTCCCACACCTCGATCTGGTTGGCCAGATCGTCCAGCGTGTCAGGCGGCAAGGCGTCATAGGGGTGTACGGATTTCAGAAACCGGGTGATCTGGTCATGGGACAGGGGCATCAGACAATCCTGGGCTTCCGTTTGAAAAATCCCGCCCGGTGGAATGCCGGGCGGGAACAGTTGGTCGAAAGACGCGGCACACGGGTGTTATCCATATGCCGCATCATGCTCATTTATTCTGAGCTGCGCCAGCGCCACGGGGAATGCGAACGCTTTCGACCAATTCCACGATCTCCTGCGGGGTCTCTTTGGTCATACCAGCGACCACGTAGGCGACACCGAAGTTGATCATCGCACCGATTGCACCGAACGAGGTCGACTTGATCGGCCCCAGCAGTGGGTCAGCATCGGTGAACGAGTTGGTGCCCGGAATGAACAGCCAGCCCTTGTGCAGGAAGATGTAGACAAGGGTTACGATCAGACCAGCCAGCATACCGCAGACTGCACCGGTGTTGTTGATGCGGGTCGAGAAGATCCCCATCATCAGCGCCGGGAAGATCGAGGCCGCTGCCAGACCGAACGCTAAGGCCACGGTTTGCGCCGCAAAGCCCGGTGGGTTCAGACCCAGATAGGTCGCAACAACGATGGCCACAGCCATTGCAATCCGCGCCGCCAGAAGCTCTCCTTTTTCAGAGATTTGCGGGTTGATCGCGCCTTTGACAAGGTCGTGGGACACAGCTGACGAGATCGCAAGCAACAGGCCCGCAGCGGTCGACAGAGCAGCCGCAAGACCACCCGCAGCAACCAGACCGATGACCCAACCCGGCAGGTTGGCGATCTCGGGGTTGGCCAGAACCAGGATGTCACGGTTGAACTTGGTCAACTCGTTGCCAACCCAGCCTTTTTCCTCGGCCAGTGCTTGCATATCGGCGTTCTGATCGTTGTAGTACTGGATCTTGCCGTCGCCATTCTTGTCTTCCCAATCCAGCAGACCGGTTTTCTGCCAAGTCTGCATCCAGTCGTACCGCGGATCGGTGTCGATCTCTTCGACCGAAACAGCACCGCCGTCGATGCCACCGTTGGGCCACATCATGTCGGTGATGTTCAGGCGAGCCATTGCGCCAACCGCAGGGGCGGTCAGGTACAGCAGCGCGATGAAGACCAGAGTCCAGCCAGCGGACCAGCGGGCGTCAGACACTTTCGGCACGGTAAAGAAGCGCATGATCACGTGCGGCAGACCGGCGGTACCGATCATCAGCGACAGTGTGAACAGCACCATGTTCAACGTGTTCGAATGGTGCGCAGTGTAATCGGCAAAACCCAGCTCGGTCACAATCGCGTCAAGCTTGGTCAGCAGGGGTTCACCGCTGGCAGTGTCGCCAAACAGACCCAATGCCGGGATCGGAGTGCCGGTCAGCTGCAGCGAGATAAAGATCGCCGGGATGGTATAGGCTGTGATCAGCACGCAGTACTGAGCGACCTGAGTATAGGTCACACCCTTCATCCCGCCGAACACCGCGTAAGCAAACACGACACAGGCACCGATCAGCAGACCGGATGTGTTGGACACCTCGAGGAAGCGGCCAAAGGCCACGCCAACGCCGGTCATCTGACCGATCACGTAAGTCACAGAGGCCACGATCAGACAGATCACCGCAACGATACGTGCGGTCTGGCTGTAGAAGCGGTCGCCGATGAATTCCGATACGGTGTATTTGCCGAACTTACGCAGGTAGGGCGCCAGCAACAGTGCCAGCAGCACGTAGCCACCGGTCCAACCCATCAGGAAGGTCGAGTTGTCATAGCCGGTGAAGGCAATCAGACCCGCCATCGAGATGAACGAAGCGGCTGACATCCAGTCTGCCGCTGTTGCCATACCGTTGGTGACCGGGTGAACACCGCGACCGGCGGCGTAGAATTCCGATGTGGAACCCGCACGGGCCCAGATCGCGATGCCGATGTACAGCGCAAAGGACGCGCCGACAAACAGCAGGTTGATGGTAAACTGATCCATGGGGTTTACTCCTCATCCACGCCGTATTCGGCGTCCAGCTTGTTCATGCGCCAGGCGTAGTTGAAGATCAGCACCAGAAAGACCAGGATCGATCCCTGCTGAGCGAACCAAAAGCCCAGGTCGGTGCCGCCAACGGCGATGCCCGAGAGCAACGGACGCAGCAGAATGCCGAATCCAAAAGACACCAGCGCCCAGATCACGAGGCTGATGTAGATGAGACGCAGGTTAGCCTGCCAATAGCCCTTGTCGGCCTCGGCAGTCTGCGCGGAGTTTGTTGATTGATCCGCCATCGCGGGTTCCTCCTTCGCTTCCTCGTTGGGCGACCCGTGCCCAATTCCTCCAGTGGCGCGGGCCGCTTCTCGATTGTGCCGGATACCGATGTGGTATCAGGCAAAACTCCTCTGGTCCGCCAAGGCGGTTCCATTGAAGTATTCTGTTGTTGGATCAAAGCCTTGGGGGGCTTTTCTCCTCCCCTTAACTCATCGCGCTACCCACGATATCCTTGAGGTCGCTCGCGATGTCTTCGATCTTGCCCATTGCGTTGGTGCGTTGCAGAACGCCGTGGGTTTCATAATAGGTGATCAGCGGCGCGGTTTGGGCGTGATAGGCAGCAAGGCGCGAGGCAACGGTTTCGGCGTTGTCGTCGGCGCGGCGTTTGAACTCGGTATGGCCGCATTTGTCGCATTTGCCCTCGACCGCAGGGACCTTGAACGTGTCATGGAACCCTTCACCGCAGCCCGCGCAGGTGTAGCGGCCCGAGATGCGGGTGACCATTTCGGCGTCCTCGACCTCGAGGCTGATTGCGGCGCTGATCTTCTGGCCGTTCTCCGACAGCAAACCGTCCAGCGCCTCGGCCTGTACGGTCGTGCGCGGGAAGCCGTCCAGAATGACACCTTTGGCGCAGTCCGGCTCATCCAGTCGATCGCGCAGGATCGCGATGACGATGTCGTCGCCGACCAGATCGCCGGCTTCCATCACGGCCTTGGCGGCAAGACCGGCCTCGGTCTCGGCAGCAACGGCGGCGCGCAACAGGTCGCCGGTGCTGAGTTGTACAAGCCCGAACGTGTCTTCGAGCATCCGCGCCTGCGTGCCCTTCCCGGCGCCCGGAGGGCCGAGAAGGATCAGAACGGCGGGGGTGGTGGTCGTGGCAGCGTCCATCACAACCTCACTTACTTGCGCGGTTTTCGATCAGGTCTTCGACCACCGACGGATCGGCCAGGGTCGAAGTATCACCCAACGAGCCAAAGTCGTTTTCGGCGATCTTGCGCAGGATGCGGCGCATGATCTTGCCGGAACGGGTCTTTGGCAGGCCGGGGGCCCATTGGATCACATCGGGGCTGGCAATCGGGCCAATCTCCGTGCGGACCCAGGTGCGCAGCTCTTTCAGCAGCTCATCCGAAGGCTCGCGATCATTCATCAGAGTGACATAGCAATAGATGCCTTGCCCTTTGATATCATGGGGATAGCCAACAACAGCAGCCTCGGCCACGGCAGCGTGCGCCACCAGCGCGCTTTCCACCTCGGCCGTACCCATACGGTGACCCGAGACATTTATCACGTCATCGACGCGGCCAGTGATCCAGTAGTCGCCATCCTCATCCCGGCGGCAACCGTCGCCCGTGAAGTAATAGCCTTTGTAGTCTGCAAAATAGGTTTTCTCGAACCGCTCGTGATCGCCCCAGACGGTGCGCATCTGACCGGGCCAGCTGTCTTTGATGCACAGCACGCCCTCGACCCCGTTTCCGGTGATCTCTACGCCTGATTGCGGGTCCAGAACAACGGGCTGAATGCCAAAGAACGGCTTCATCGCCGAGCCGGGCTTCATCGCATGTGCGCCGGGCAGGGGGGTCATCAGATGGCCGCCGGTTTCGGTCTGCCACCATGTGTCGACGATGGGGCAATTGCCCTTGCCAACAACCTCGTTGTACCAGTTCCACGCCTCGGGGTTGATCGGTTCACCTACGGTGCCCAGCACTTTCAGATCGCTCAGATTGTGCTTTTCGACCCATTCATTGCCCTGACCCATCAGGGCGCGGATCGCTGTGGGGGCGGTATAGAACTGGTTCACTTTATGCTTGGCGCAAACCTCCCAAAAACGGCCGGCGTCGGGGTAGGTCGGAACGCCTTCGAACATCAGGGTCGTCGCACCATTGGCCAGTGGGCCATAGACGATATAGCTGTGGCCGGTGACCCAGCCTACGTCTGCAGTACACCAATACACGTCGCCATCGTGGTAGTCGAAGGTGATCTGATGCGTCATAGCCGCATAGACCAGATAGCCGCCAGTGGTGTGCACCACACCTTTGGGCTGACCGGTTGAACCGGAAGTATACAGGATGAACAGAGGGTCTTCGGCGTTCATCTCGGCGGGTGCGCAATAATCATCCGCTTCTAGCGCCATTTCGTTGTAATCGAAATCGCGGCCGTCAACCCAAGTGGTCTGGCCGCCGGTGCGCTTGACCACAAGGCATTTCACAGTGTCCTTGCAGTGCAGCAGGGCCGCATCGGCGTTTGACTTCAGCGGCGTCTTGCGGCCTCCGCGCGGGGCCTCATCCGCAGTGATGACAACCTTGGCGTCGCACCCGTTGACGCGGGCTGCCAGGGCGTCAGGCGAAAAGCCTGCGAATACGATCGAATGGATTGCGCCAATACGTGCACAGGCCAGCATGGCATAGGCCGCCTCGGGTATCATCGGCAGATAGATCACCACCCGATCACCTTTGCGCACACCCAGAGATTCCAGAATATTTGCCATGCGGCAGGTGCGGCGGTGCAGCTCGGCATAGGTGATGTGTTGGGCGTCGTCGTTCGGATCATCCGGTTCCCAGATGATTGCGGTCTGGTCGCCGCGGGTCTTCAAATGGCGGTCCAGGCAGTTGGCTGCGACGTTCAGCGTGCCGTCCGCATACCAGTTGATCCCAACCGAGCCGAAATCATAGCTGACATCTTTGACCTGGGTATAAGGCTTGATCCAGTCGACTCGTTTGCCTTGCTCATCCCAGAACGCCACGGGATTTTCGATCGAGGCGTTGTACATCTGGGTGTATGCGTCGGCGTCGACATGGGCGTGGGCAACGGTTTCTGCGGACGGCGGATAGACGTTGGCACCTGCTTGAGCAGCGGTTGTCATTCTGAGGCTCCTCCCTCTGGACTTTATTTCACTGGGCCAAATCTTGCCCGCGGAACGGGCGATGTCGACCCGTTTCCTCCCCACGTCAAATAATAGGCGAATTTGAAAACAAATAAATAAATTACCGATTTCTTTAGACTTGTTTGTAAAGAAATTTTGCTCAAACGTAAAATACTGTAAAAAAACTTTTGTCATATGTTGATTGGATTATAAAAAACAACGCAGTAATTGTCACAGATTTTTAACTGGGTGCCGCAAATGTTCGGCTGCAATTTTCTGAATCTAGGATTCACCTTTTAGTTGTTAGCGCTGCCTGCTGTTGCTTGGTGAAACTGTCCGGGGTTGGCACATTCCAATGTTGGCGCTAGCTTTGAACACAAGCGCTTGCACAAGAAGCGCAACAAAGGGAGAAATCATGATGAAAAAGATGTTGAGCGGCGCGGCCGTCGCCGCCTTGGGTGTTGCATTCGTCTCAGAGGCTGCGGCAACCGAATGGAATGCCTCGGTTTGGGGTAAACGGCGCGCCTTTACTGAACATGTCGAAAAGCTGGCCGAACTGGTTGGCGAAAAGACAGGTGGCGAGTTCACCATCAACGTCAGCTATGGTGGCCTGTCAAAGCCCAAGGAAAATCTGGACGGGATTGAGATCGGCGCGTTTGAAATGGCCCAGTTTTGCGCAGGGTATCACCGCGACAAGAACCGTGCGATCACCGTGCTTGAGCTGCCGTTTTTGGGTGTGAACAATCTTGACGAAGAAGTGGCTGTCAGCCACGCGGTCTACGATCACCCGGCAGTCAAGGACGAGATGGCGCAGTGGAACGCGCGCATCATCATGACCTCACCAATGCCGCAATACAACCTGGTCGGCACCGGTGATCCGCGCGACGAATTGGCGGATTTCGACGGTATGCGTGTACGTGCCACCGGTGGCCTGGGGCAGGCGTTCGAAGCTGTCGGCGGTGTGCCAACCTCTGTCCCGGCAACTGAGGCGTTCAACGCGATGGAATCGGGTGTTGTCGACACCGTCGCCTTTGCCCAGCACGCTCACCTGTCATTTGGCACCATCAATGAGGCCGACTGGTGGACCGCGAACTTGAACCCCGGCACCGTCAACTGCCCGGTGGTGGTAAATATCGAAGCCTATGAAGCGCTGCCTGCCGAGCACAAGGAAGCGCTGAACAGTTCGATCGACGAGGCGATTGACCATTACCTTGCAAATTACGGCGGGTTGCTTGAGCAGTGGGATAGCGTTTTGTCTGAGAAGGGCGTTGAAAAAGTTGAAATCGATGATGCCGTTCTTGAAGAATTCCGTGCTAAGGCAGCCGATCCGATCCGTGAACAGTGGATTGCGGATATGTCCGCACAGGGTCTGCCAGCGCAGGACCTCTATGATCTGGTTCAAGCAACCCTAAAACAACAGCGTGGCGGCAACTGATCGTCCGATCCGGGTGCCTGACCGGGCACCCGGACACCAATCATAAAACAGGGGATCACCGGAATGGCAGGACAGGCCACGGTGCTTGAGGACGGCAGCCGGCTCAGTCGGCTGGACCGTCACCTTTTGAGATTAGAGCAGTTTCTGGCATTGATCAGCGGGTTGGCCGTCTTTGGCTTGATGGTGCTGGCGGTGGTTTCGGTCAGTGGCCGCAACGCGATTAACGCGCCTTTGCCCGGTTATGTGGACTGGATTGAACAGGCCATGCCGCTGATAGCGTTTCTTGGAATCTCATACGTGCAGCGCGACGGCGGTCATATTCGTATGGATATCGTGATCGCGCGTCTGCACGGGCGGGCGCTGTGGCTGTTCGAACTGATCTCGGTGGTTTTGATCCTTGTGCTTATGCTGGCACTGGTCTGGGGCAGCTGGTCCCATTTCGACCGCTCTTTCGATTTTGGCGCACCGCTGTGGAGCCGCGACAGTTCCATTGACATCGGCATTCCGCTTTGGCCTGCCAAGCTGCTGGCACCGGTGGCCTTTTCGGTTTTGTGCGCGCGGCTGGTGCTGCAGGTCTGGGGGTATGGGCGCGCTTTTGTGCTTGGGCTCGAACATCCGGTGGCCGTGCCTTTGATCCAGGATGCGGCGGCGCAGGCCGCTGCCGAGGCCGACCAATTCGAAGGGCAGGACTAGCGCATGGACACGATAGACATCGGCCTGTGGGTTACAGGTGGCCTGCTGGTTTTGGTCGTCACTGGTATGCGGGTCGCCTTTGCCGCGGCTCTTGCCGGGTTGGTCGGGCTGGTTTGGATCTTTTGGGCCAAATTCGGATACGACCCCGACCGGTTTGGCAAAGCCTTAACGGTGGCCGTGAAAACGGCCGGGCAGGTGCCGCATTCCAAGGTGGCCGCCCATACGCTCAGCCTGATCCCAACATTTATCCTGATCGGATACTTGGCCTATTACGCGGGCCTGACCAAGGCATTGTTCGAGGCGGCCAAACGCTGGGTGGCGTGGGTGCCTGGCGGGTTGGCAGTGTCGACTGTGTTCGCGACGGCGGGGTTTGCCGCCGTTTCGGGCGCGTCGGTCGCCACGTCCGCGGTATTCGCGCGCATCGCCATCCCCGAGATGTTGAAGGTCGGCTATAACAAGCAATTCGCTGCCGGGGTTGTAGCTGCCGGGGGCACGTTGGCCTCGCTGATCCCGCCGTCGGCCATTCTTGTAATCTATGCCATCATCGTTGAACAGGACGTGGGCAAGCTGCTGTTGGCCGGGTTCATCCCGGGGGCGTTTTCGGCGGTTATCTACGGCCTGCTGATCGTGGGTATCGCGGTGATTTTCAAAACCGTAGGGCCTCCGGTCACGGGCTTTACTTGGAAGCAGCGCTTTGCGTCCTTGCCCGGTGCTTTCCCGATTGTGGCTGTGATCCTGATCATCATCTGTTTTGTCTACAATCCATTCGGGGAAAAGGCCTGGGGCACCCCGACCGAGGGTGGTGCCATCGGCGCCTTCATCGTCTTTTGCTTTGCTCTGTTCCACGGCATGCGCTGGACCGAGTTGAAATCCGCGCTGCTTGAAACTGCCAAACTGACTGCGATGATCTTTTCGATCATCTGGGGCGTGCTGATCTACGTGCGGTTCCTCGGATTTGCCGATCTGCCGGGCGCGTTTTCCGATTGGATCACCTCGCTTGAGATGTCGCCGATGCTGATCCTGATTTGCATCCTTCTGGCCTATGCGGTCCTGGGCATGTTCATGGATGCCATCGGGATGTTGTTGCTGACGTTGCCAGTTGTGTACCCAGCGGTCATGGCGTTGAACGGTGGGGAAACCGTCAGCGCCGCAGAAAGTGCCTTTGGCATGTCGGGGCCGATGTGTGCGATCTGGTTTGGTATTCTGGTCGTGAAAATGGCCGAATTCTGCCTGATCACGCCGCCGATTGGCCTGAACTGCTTTGTCGTCGCTGGCGTGCGCCCGGACCTGAGCGTTCAGGACGTCTTCAAAGGCGTGACACCGTTCTTCATCGCCGACGCGATTACCATCGCGTTGCTTGTGGCGTTCCCGGCCATCGTCCTCTACCTGCCGTCACTGGCCGGATAGAAAAAAAACCCCCGGCGTGAACCGGGGGCGAGGTAATGCCATTTGCGGGTTCTTTAGCTTGCCCGCATCAGCATCCCAAACAGGTCGCGCGGATCGTCAGGATCGGCCAGCATGTCCAAAGGTTCAAAGAAATCAGTGTCCTCAATCGCGGACTTGATATAGCGCAGGGCCGAGAAATCCTCGATCGCGAAGCCGACGCTGTCGAACAGGGTGATTTGCCGGTCGTCGCTGCGCCCTTTGGCCTGACCGGTCATGACTTGCCACATCTCCGTCACTGGGTGGGTGTCGTCCAGTGCTTGAATCTCACCTTCGACCCGGGTTTGCTCGGGGTACTCCACGAAGATTTCCGAGCGTAACAGGATATCACGGTGCAATTCGGTTTTGCCGGGGCAGTCCCCGCCGATGGCGTTGATGTGAACGCCGGGGCCGACCATGTTGTCGGTCAGGATCGTGGCGTATTTCTTGTCGGCGGTGCAGGTCGTGATGATATGCGCGCCTTCGATGGCCTCTTCGGCGGTTTTGCAGGGCACCACTGTCAGACCTTTGCCTTGCAGGTTCGCGGCACATTTCTTGGTGGCATTCGGATCGGTGTCGTACAAACGAACCGTATCAATCCCGCACATGGCCTTGAAAGCCAGACATTGGAATTCCGACTGAGCACCGTTGCCGATCATTGCCATGACCGACGAAGACTTCGGCGCCAGATAGCTGCCCACTAGGGCCGAGGTCGCCGCCGTACGCAGCGCCGTCAGCATCGTCATCTCCGTCAATAGGGTGGGGTAGCCGGTGTAGACGTCGGCCAGCAGGCCAAAGGCAGTCACGGTTTGCAGCCCTTCGGAGGTGTTCTTGGGGTGGCCGTTGACGTATTTGAACCCGTAGGCCTCTCCGTCCGATGTGGGCATCAATTCGATCACGCCATGCGGGGAATGGGCCGGGATGCGCGGGGTTTTGTCAAAGCTCTCCCACCGTTTGAAATCGGCTTCGATCTGGGCCGCGATTTGGGTGATCATCTTCTCAAGCCCGACGTGATGCACCAAACGCATCATGTTGTCGACGGATACAAACGGCACAAGTGCCTTTTCAGATGGTTGCATTGGGGTCTCCTATCGACGGGACAGGTGGATGCCTGCAATCATACAGCGCACGGATCCACCGGCAGTTTCAATTGTGGGAACGGACAGCGGCAACGGCGTTGCGCTGGCTTCGATTGTTGCGAGTTGATCCGGGGTCAGGGCGGCAAGCGCCCGGCTGGACAGTGCCAAAACCAGACTATCCCGACCACTGAGTTCGATGGCGTTACCGGCGAATTCTGCGATCTGTTCGTGGGTCAGGTCGATGACCGTGCGACCGGATTCTTCCAACCGGGCTTTTACGGTCGCGCGCCGTTTCGGATCGGTGATCATGTCCAGACAGATCAGCGCGTACTCGCTGCCGATGCCCATCAGAACATTGGTGTGATAGACATCGCGCCCTTCGGCATCACGTGCTTCGAACACGATAGGCTCATAGTTGAAATGAGTGCAGAAACGCTCCAACAAAACGGGATCGGCGCGGTTGGATTTGACCGTGTAAGCGACGCGGCCAACGTGGTCTAGAACCATTGCTCCGGTGCCTTCGAGCGCCAGCTTGTCCTGCTCAAGCCCGGAATAGTCGATCACGTCCTGAACACGGTATTCCTGTTTCAGCATCTCAATAACGTCCGCGCGGCGTTCCCGCCTGCGCGACGGTACAAACATCGGATAGATCGCCACATGCCCGCCGGGATGGGTCGAGAACCAGTTGTTCGGAAATACGCTGTCGGGTGTGTCGAGGTCCCCGTGATCGTCGAAGACATGAACCTTTACACCCGCATCGCGCAGCAATGCGACCGCCTGATCATGTTCATCACGCGCCTGAGCAGAGGTGGCCGCGGCCGAGCGGTTGGCCAATGTCTGAAACGCGTTGTCGTCGCGCGTCTCAGGGTTAGAAGCAAACGCATGGGGCCGGATCATCACGACGGCAGGGGGGGCTTGCAGAGAGTGCATTAGAAGCTCCGTGTTGGGCGGTCAAAGATGCGGCGGCCCAGCAATGAGGCAGCCAGATCGACCATCAGTTTTGCGGTGCGCCCGCGTTCGTCCAGAAACGGGTTCAGCTCGACCAGGTCCAGCGAACAGACAAGACCGCTTTCGTGCAGCAGCTCCATCACCAGATGCGCCTCGCGTTCGGTCGCGCCGCCGGGGACGGTGGTGCCCACGGCGGGGGCGATCGAGGGGTCAAGAAAGTCGACATCCAGCGAGACATGCAGGATGCCATTCGCCGCCCGGACCCGATCAAGAAACGCGTTCAATGGGGCTTTGATACCGTGTTCGTCAATGCTGCGCATATCGGCCAGCATGGCGTGATCTTCCTCAAGCCGTGCGCGCTCGGCAGGATCGACCGAACGCAAGCCAATCATGCCCACGCGGTCGGTTGGAACCGGGGCGGGTACGGTTGGAAAAATATCAAAACCCGCCTGGCCGGTGAAATAGGCGACAGGAGTACCGTGCAGATTGCCGCTGCCAGTGCTGTCGGGGGTGTGAAAGTCGCTATGGGCATCCAGCCAAAGCACGAAAAGGGGGCGTCCGATCTGCTGGGCATGGGCGGCCATGCCTGCAACGGTTCCCATCGACAGCGCGTGGTCGCCGCCCATAAAGATCGGCAGACCCTTGGGGGCAGTTTCTTGCGCCGCACGACTGAGCGCGTTGGTCCAGCCGATAACTTCGGGCAGGGCGAACAGATGTGTGTCCTCAGCCACATCCGTGCTGTCCGGCTGGACATCGCCAATGTCCGAAACTTGATGACCCAGATTGGCCAAAGCCTGATCCAGACCGGCCACCCGATAAGCGTCAGGCCCCATGCGGCAGCCCTGACGGCGCTTGCCGGCGTCCATCGGGGCGCCGACCAATATAACGTGTTTGTTGTCCATATGTTTGTTTAGTTCCGCAGGGTGGGTTGCGAAAAGAGGACAAAATGTTCAAAATGAAACCTCAATAAACGAAATGAGAAATAACTATGGACGATTTGGACAGTAGGCTGCTGAATGCCCTGCACCGGGACGCGCGGGCCTCGCTGTCTGAACTGGCCGAGACGCTGGGCGTCACCCGCACCACGGTGCGCAGCCGTCTGCAACGTCTGAAACAATCGGGTGAGATTGTGGGCTTTACTGTCCTGACCCGGTTGGACGTGGCGGAAAGCCCGGTGCGGGGCCTTATGATGCTTGAGATCGAAGGCCGCGGGACCGAACGCACGATGGCCAGAATCGCGGCCCTGCGCCAAGTACGCGCCGTGCATACGACAAACGGCAGTTGGGATCTGATTGCCGAGATCGGAACCGAAACCTTGGCCGAACTGGACGAAGTCCTGTTCCAGATCAGGCGGATGGAGGGGATAACGCGGTCCGAGACCAATCTGTTGCTGTCCACACGTAAAGGGCGGGTCTGATCCCTTGTAGTGCTTTGACGTTCAACGAAATTGTGCCAAGGTTGCCCTGCGTCGCTGAACCATGCACAGGATCGTTGCAGTGCCTCAGAGCAGGGGGAAACCATGACCACGCAGGAGACTGACAAAGAGCTTTGGGCCGTTCGTCTGGCCGAGCGGGTCACAGGATTCCTTGAAAAGCCAGCGGTCAGAATTGCGGTTCCAATACTGGTGACGTTGATTGCGCTGGTTGTACTGCACGAACTGTCCCAGCACGTGAAATGGGCAGATGTTCAGGTGGATGTGGCAAACACATCCTGGAAACTGATGTTCATCGCCCTGTGCTGGACCTGTTTCAGTTTTTTGTCCCTGTCCATGTACGACGTGCTGGCTGTGCAAAGCGTGGCGGATGGCGAGGTTCCCCTGACCGTAGCGGGTATGGCCGGAGCCAGTGGCTATGCCGTATCGAACTGTCTTGGCTTTTCCTACATCACCGGGACGACGATCCGGTATCGCATATACGCCTCGCTAGGGTTGGATTTAAGCCGGGTTGCCGGGGTCATCGCGACCTCTTGGATCGCGTTCTGGTCGGGGCTGGTGTTGTTACTGGGGATTTTGCTGACCCTGCATCCAGACGGGATCTCAAAGGTCCTGCCGATCAGCGATACAACTGAAACGATAATCGGGCTGTGCATGCTGGCCGCGCTGGTGGCCTTGTTCCTATGGCTCGCTCGGGGCGGGCGCAAGCTGGCCTATGGCGGGTTCGGGTTCAACCTGCCTGGCGGCAAACTGGCCGGCCTGCTGACTCTGGCCGCAATCGGAGACCTGTTTGGCGCCTCGATGGTCCTGTATACCCTGATGCCCGACGACCTTGGGGTTGGTTATCCCTATTTCTTCACGATCTATATCGGGGCAATCGCCGTGGGCATCGTCAGCCACGCTCCGGGTGGCATTGGAGCGTTCGAGGCGACGTTGATCGCAGGTTTGGGTGCCTCTGGCCGATCCGACGTGATCGCCGCATTGCTGCTGTATCGGCTGGTCTACACATTCCTGCCCTTTGCCATTGCCACCTTGTCGATTGCCGTGGCCTCGGCGTTGACGCATCGCCACCACATCAGCGGCGCGGCCACGTGGGTCTATCGCGCGATCCGTCCAATTGTGCCGATGGTGGCCGCAGGCGTGACGGCGGTTGCCGGGATCATCCTGTTGGTGTCCGGGGCCTTACCGTCCAGCAGCCAAAGTCTTGGTGTTCTGAGGGATTTTCTACCTTTGTCCTTTGTCGAAGCCTCACATCTGGCAGGCAGCGCAATAGGTGTTCTTCTGATCCTGATTTCGCGCGGTCTGTTCCGCAAACTTTATCGTGCCTGGATTGTGGCGATGTTGCTGATGGTGGCCGGTTTCGTTGCCTCGTTGACCAAAGGGTTGGATACGCACGAGGCGATCGGCATGTTGGCCTCAATCGCGGTGCTGGCCACATTCCGGGGTGCGTTTTACCGGGTCAGCGGCGCGTCGATTTTTCGGTTGAACATCCCGTGGCTGGTCAGCGTCGTAGCTTTGTTGGCCGTCATTTTCTGGATTGGGTTATTCGCCTATTCGCATGTCGAATATCAGAACGCCCTGTGGTGGGATTTCGCGTGGAATGGTGACGCCTCGCGGTTCCTGCGTTCCAGTCTTGTGGTGGCAGTCATCCTAGGTGTGGTGGCCGTGAATTCGCTGTTCGGGCGGGAAATCCCTGAACTGGTACGCACAGAAATACCGCCTGTCGTCGAACGGCTGGCATTGGAAAGCGAAGATACCGAAGCGCAGATCTCGCTGACTGGGGACAAGCAGTTTCTGATCGCGCCGGATGAAACCGCATTTCTGGCCTATGCCGACACCGGCAATGCGCTGATCACCAAGGGAGAGCCGGTTGGTGATGAAAAGGCAGGCCAGCAGCTGATCTGGCAACTGCGCGAAATGGCGGACCGAGAGGGCAAACTCTGTGCGTTTTATAGCGTCTCGACCAAATACCTGCCAACCTTTCTGGACTTGGGTCTGTCTATCCTGAAAATCGGTGAGGTCGCGCGTGTGCCGCTGAAAGACTTCTCGCTGGATGGGAAATCCCGCAAACGGTTCCGACAGGCCAAAAACCGGGCCGAGCGTGAAGGGTATGTGTTCGAAATCATCCCGAAAGAAGAACTGGCCCCTGTGCTGTCGGAACTGCGAAAAATCTCGGATGATTGGCTGGAAAACAAAGCGGGGGAAGAGAAGGGGTTTGCTCTTGGTGGGTTCGATGATGACTACCTGACATACTTTGACCATGCGGTACTGCGGAACGGGGATACCGGCCAGATCGTTGCGTTCGCCAACCTGTTCCAGGGCGGCCACAAGTCCGAGCTTTCGCTGGACCTGATGCGCTATGAACCCGACAGCCCCAGCTTTGTCATGGATGCCCTGTTTGCCGAAATGATGTCTTGGGGGGCAGAGCAGGGGTTCCACTGGTTCTCGCTGGGCGCGGCACCGTTTTCAGGGATCGAGAACCGGCAGTTGGCCTCGTTCTGGAACCGTGTCGGCGGGTTCGTCTATGAGCATGGCGAACAGTTTTATCACTTTGAAGGATTGCGATCCTTCAAGCAGAAATTCGACCCGGAATGGAGTCCGAATTATCTGGCCAGCCCGGGCGGTTTTGCAGCGCCGCGCATCCTGTATGAAGTGAACATCCTGATTTCCGGCGGACTGCGCGGATTGACCAAGTAGCGATTAGTTGAGGCTTGCCCGCGTTGGATCTTGTTGCAGCAGGTCGCCCCAATCGGTGCGGTATGCCATCTCGGCGAGCACGGTTTCAGGCAGGAATTCCTGATTTTGACGGATTTGCCAACCACCGCCCAGCCCCTTGTATACGGCAACCAGATTGCCTGAGACCTGTTGCCGTGCCTCGATCAGATTGGCCTGCGACCGCAGCAGCGCGGTCTGAGTGTTCAGAATGCGGGAATAGTCGGCAATACCGTCTCGATACTGATCGACCGCGATCTGGGCGGCCTTACGTGATGCGGTGACGCTGTTTTCGTAAAAACCCACCTGCTTGCGCGATTGAGCATAGGCGACCATCGCGCTTTCCACCTCGGAATAGGCGGTCAGAACGGTGTTTTGGTAATTGGCGATCAGCGCCTGATAGGCCGCGTCCTGCGCACGCACGTTGTTCTTAATCCGACCGTAATTCAGCACGTTCCAGACCACACCTGCATTGGCCAGACTGGTTGAGCTGGCTGCGGAAAACAAATCCCGCCCGCCCGACGCTTGCAGGCCGATGGACCCTGACAGGATGAATTGCGGGTACAGATCAGCCATCGCAATGCCGACCTCGGCCGATTGCGTTGCCGCCGCCAACTCGGCCGCGCGGACATCCGGGCGGCGACGCAGCAACTCGGCCGGAACACCCACGGCAACATTCGACCGGGCCGAGGGGATGCGCCCCGAATTACCCAGCAAGCTGGTCATGCGCGAGGGCGTCGCCCCCAGCAACACAGCCAGCGCGTTCTTGGCCTGTTGCAGATCGCTTTCAATCTCGGGGACCAGCGCCTTGGTGTTGTTCAGCAGGGCAGTAGATTCCTGCACGTCCAACTCGGTCGTCACACCGTTGTCAAAGCGCAGTTGGGTCAAGTCGGCGGATGCTTGTTGCAGCAGAATGTTCTCGCGTGCCACCGCCAGAGATTCTTGCAATGCGCGGATGTTCACGTAGAGGGCGGCGACATCGCCGGTCAGCGTCACCAGCGCGTCGTCGTAATTCGCCACCTGCAGCGCCAGATTTGACCGCGCGGCCTGAACGCCGCGCCTTTGCTGGCCCCAGACGTCCAGCTCCCATTGCGCATCGAACCCAACTTGCGAGGTCGAGAATTCTGTGTCGAGGGGGATGATCCGCTGAACGTCCGAAATTGGTCCAAGGTTGTCGCTAATTTGCCGCCGCTCGATCGAGCCTCCGATGGCCTGAGATTGCGGATACAACTCTCCGAACGCGATACCTAGCTGAGCGCGGGCTTGCAGGACGCGCGCACCGGCCACCTGCAGGTCAAGGTTTTGGGCATAAGCCTCGGCCACCAGTTTGTTCAGGGTGGGGTCGTTGAACGTCTCCCACCATTTCACCACCGGCGCGCTGCGCGAGGTCAGGCCGCTGGGGCCAGCGCTGGGGCTGTTCACCTCGATCCACTCCTTCACGACCGGAGAGTTCGGACGCACGAAATCCGGGCCAACCGGAGTGCAACCGATCAGCAGGGCCGCGCAAAGGGCGGTTCCGATCAGTCTGCGGTGAAGTCTGGCCCGGGTCATGTCATGCGTCCTCAAATATCCAGTGGTCGGATGAAGTTGGCGAAGGAATAGAGGCGGATATTGATGCGCCGCAGGAATTCGAAACTTTTGCCCTGACCGGTGTATATGGCCACCGCTGCGTGACCACCGGCAGGAAAGGTGTGACTGTCCGGAATATCGACCGAGATCTGTACCGCAATACGCCCGGGCAGCTTCGGCAGCTCAAAACCCGGCAGGCGGCCCGAGGGCAGGTACTGACCCTGACGTGTGGCCCACCAGATCGCTTCGACCTTGCCGGTCAGAATCTCGCCGGGGTAAAGATCCAACGCGACCTCTACTTCCTGACCTGGTTCCACGAATTTCAGGTTCTGCTGGCGATAGGTAGCCAGAATGTAGGGATTGTCCTTGGTCACGAAACTGGCAATTGCGCCCAGCCGGATATCGCCAACAACCAGACCGGGGCGGGCCTGTTGCGAGACAATCATGCCGTCTTCGGGCGCATAGATCGTCGTGTTATCAAGGAAATACTGAGCCTTTTCCAACTGAGCCTGCGCCTGAAGGATGCCGGTATTGACCCCGTCAATCTGGGAATCCAGAGCTAGTTGGGCCTTTTCGAGATTGGCCTCGGCCTCTTTGACCTGCGCCTGATCCTCGGTAACCTGCTCATCCCAGCGATCCAGTTCGTCCTGCCGCGCGCCACCTGCAGGCACGAGGTTCTGATACCGCGCCTGTTGGGTCAGCGCGTAAGCCAGCTGCGCATTTGCGCGCTCGATGGCCTCGGACGCCGCGATCACGTCCTGTTCCAGGATTTTGGCATTCTGCTCGGCTGCCACCAGCTGAGCGGTCGCCTCTTCAACTTCCAAAGCGAACACAGTGTCGTCAAAGCGATAGAGGGGATCGCCCTTTTTAACCGCGGTATTCGGTTCGACCAGCACTTCGGTCAGGATCGTAGGCTCGGTCAACCGCGGCACGATTTGGATGGTCGAACGCACCACGTGGCTGTCGATAGAAAACGGTTGAAAAAAGCGCAGTGCGACAAGGAAGATCAGCAGCAGATGCGCGCCGACCCAGAATGAAACGACACCCCAGGTGATGTTGAACTTCAGTAACTTCGCTTTGAAGAAAATGAACCAGACGAAAATGATGTAGAACAGCGTAATGCCGAGGGCGACAAACATATTCTGTGACTTCCTTTGGCCTTAGCTTTTCTGCGTCTCGTCAGGATCCAACGGGTCGCTGTATTCTTCGTTCACCGTTCCGCCCAACCGCTTGATTTCCTTGCGAATAGCATCTTTTTCATCGTCAGGTGTGCGCCGTATGTCGACTGTGACGCCATCGTGGAAAGCCCACATAAAGGCATGCACCCACGGCACAACGGCCAGAAAGCCCATCCACCCCATGATCTTGACGGCTTCGGCATGAGGGTGGTTGCGTTTGATCGCAATCCGCCCCGGTAACCCCATGATAAAGAGGATCAGCGCCATTACTGCCGCAAGAAGCAGGATCAATGCCACGAAAGTCAGGTAGTCGTAATAGCCCAGCGGCTGCCCCAATAGTCCCATGCTCGTGCCTCCTTTTGGGAAGGTTACCCTATCCTCAGCCGTTGGTGCCCAGTTCGTCAATCAATTTGTAGCTGGTGGGAGGGTCTGCGCAAATTCCTGGCCCGCATTCCACTAGGGTCGACACCGCATTCAGCACCGCCAGCCCCAGCATGATGAAAAACGCGCTTTTGGCCAAAATGCTTCCACCAAAACGCGGTTGTTGGGAGTTTTCGGCGTATTGCCGGTCAAACAACAGCATGAAGGCTGTGCCCAGCAAGATCAGGAAAAAGCAGATCGCAGACCAGGTGTAATAGTGCAGCCCCAAAACCGGCGAGCCATAGTGACCAGTCCCCGGTACGATATGCAGCAGAATCTGGCGCACGGCCACACTGCCGCCGAACAGCGCCGCAAGCAACATGATGGCATAGTGTTGCGGTCGCGCGCCGTACAGCAAATTCAGGCCCAGCCCAACCCCGACGGCCACAAACCCAACCCTTTGCAACAGGCACAAAGGGCAGGGGAGTTCATAGAGTTTCAGTTGGTAGACATAGGCCAGCACCAACACCAGACTGACGGCCAACATACCAAGAGCGTTGAGGTTGCGTGAAAGTTCCGGCGTCATCACTGCCCCCTACAATTGGATGGTCAGTTGGCTGGTGGCGTGAAATTTCAGCCAATATACACTCAACGCCAGCGTGAAAAAGAACAGCGCATTGGCCGCGGTGGTTCGTTGAAAATAATTCAGCCCCATCGTGGCTGTAAGTAACGCAAATAAAAGCGCTATCATGGCTCGGTTCTCCCCTCCCGTGCGACGATTGCAATATGGGGGAGTGTGTCAGGTGAATTTGGTTCTGGCAAGAACTCGCGAAGGAAATTCCCGTTTAATGCGAATTACTTGGGGTCAGGCGCACAGCTTTAATTTTGTTCGCCATTCGGAACATTTCTTGGTCAGTGCATTGGGAAGGGCTTTGTTGGTATAGAACACATCGACATCGGACAATGAAGCAATTCGGGCGGGGGCTGTGCGTTGGAATTTGGAGTGGTCGGCCACCAGGCAGGTTCGGCGGGCTTGGGCAATGATGGTCTGACTGACCCGAACTTCTTGAAAGTCAAAATCCATCAGATCACCTTCGGCATCCAATGCTGAACACCCTATGATGGCATAGTCGAACTTGAACTGCTCGATAGTTGCAATCGTCAGGTTGCCGACCAACCCCCCATCCGAACGGCGCAGCACGCCGCCCGCCACAACGATCTGACAGTTTGGGTTGTCGACCAGAATATTGGCGACGTTCATGTTGTTGGTCACCACCATCAGGTCCTTGTGATCCAGCAATTGCCGGGCAACAGCCTCGGTCGAGGTGCCGATATTCAGGAACACAGATGCGCCATCGGGGATATCCTGCGCGCAGAGCTGCGCGATGCGCGCCTTGGCGTCTGCGTTAAGCGCCCGGCGATCCTCATACCCGATATTTGACACCCCCGAACGCAGGACAGCACCACCATGCACGCGATCGAGCTTCCCCATGTCAGCAAGTTCCGAGAGATCGCGGCGGATGGTCTGAACCGTCACATCAAACCGCAGCGCCAGGTCTTCGACCATCACGCGGCCATCTTGTCTGGCGATGTTCAGAATGTCTGACTGGCGAAAGGAAAGGGACACGGTTGGCTCCAAAAGTGATGTGTTCGTTTTTGTTCTGTTTTCGTTGAATTGCAATAATATACTGGGCTATTACACGAATAATCCAAGTTTACGTGATAAAACGAACAAAAACGAAAACAAACATTGACGAAGCGCGGACCTGTACGGTTAATGAGCGCGCGTTTTCCACAAACGGGAATCATCCAGATATGGAACAGTCACACGACCAGATCTCAGACCTTTTCATCATTGGTGGCGGTATCAATGGATGCGGCATCGCACGCGACGCGGCGGGGCGCGGGCTGTCGGTGACACTAGCCGAGATGAACGATCTGGCCTCGGCAACCTCGTCAGCCTCGACCAAGCTGTTTCACGGCGGGTTGCGGTATTTGGAGTTCTTCGAATTCCGCCTCGTGCGTGAGGCCCTGATCGAACGCGAAACCCTGCTGCGGGCTATGCCGCATATCAGCTGGCCGATGCGCTTTGTGCTGCCGTACCACGCAGACATGCGGTTTGATTCCGAAACGCCAACCTCGCGCCTGTTAAGCACCGTGATGCCTTGGATGAAGGGACGTCGCCCGGCCTGGCTGATCCGGTTGGGCCTGTTCATGTATGACCATCTGGGCGGGCGTAAAATCCTGCCGGGCACAGCGTCCCTGAACCTGAATACCGCACCAGAAGGACGGCCGCTGCAGGACAAGTTTGAGACGGCCTATGAGTATTCAGATTGCTGGATCGAGGATTCGCGTCTGGTCGTCCTCAACGCCCGCGACGCCGAGGCGCGCGGTGCTAAAATTATGGTCCGCACTGAAGTTCTGTCAGCGGAACGTGTTGGCGACCTGTGGGAGGTAACGGTTCGAGACCGCGACAGGGACGAGACCCGCGTGATCAAAGCCCAAGTGCTGATCAACGCCGGCGGTCCGTGGGTCGGAGACATCATTCAGTCGAAAATCCGTGTGAATTCTCGCGAGGGCGTCCGGTTGGTGCGCGGTAGCCATATCGTGACGCGCAGGCTATTCGACCACGACAAGTGCTATTTCTTTCAGGGCGAGGATAGGCGTATCATCTTCGCAATCCCGTACGAACGTGACTTCACCCTGATTGGCACCACGGATCAGGATCATCCGAATCCTTCTGAAATTCCGGTGTGTACCGAGGCGGAACAGGATTACCTGTGCGCGTTTGCGACCAAGTATTTCAAGACACCGGTGAAGCGAGACGAAATCGTTTGGACCTATTCCGGTGTCCGCCCTCTGTACGATGACGGTGCCAGCAGCGCCACCGCCGCGACGCGGGACTACACGTTGAAGGTAGACGCGCAGGGCGGGGCGCCGGTGCTGAACGTCTTTGGCGGCAAGATCACAACCTACCGACGGCTGGCCGAGAGTGCGTTGGAGAAAGCAGCCGAGCATTTCCCCGATCTACCAGGCCCGTGGACGGCGGGCGTTGCCTTGCCCGGTGGGGGTTTCCCTGTCGATGGTGTGCAAAATTTGGTGGCCGGGTTGGAAGCTGACTTTGCCTTCTTGGATCGCGCCTGGGCCGAGCGTCTTGTGCGCGCCTATGGCACCGAGGCCAGGATCATTCTAGGGGATACGAAATCCGCCCAAGACTTGGGTGAGGACTTCGGTGCCACACTGACTGCGCGAGAGTTGGAGTGGCTAATGGACAAGGAGTATGCCCGCACGGCCGAGGATGTCGTCTGGCGTCGAAACAAGCTGGGCTTGCGTCTGAGCGCCGAACAGATCGCCCGAATACAAGATTGGATGGATCAACGCAGCGAGCAGGCTGCAGCCTAGGAAAAAGCCCCGCCAAAATGGCGGGGTTTTTCTTTTATGCGGCTTCCTCAGATGGTTCGGGATCGTTTTTGGTTCCCTTGATCCATTCCCTGAGACTCTGCATCAGGGCATAGAGGACCGGCACCAGAATGACACCAACCAGCGTGGCTGCTAGCATCCCGCCAAAGACGGCAACACCGATCGCTTTCTGGCTGGCCGCACCCGCACCACTCGCTGCTAGCAGCGGTACAACGCCCAGCAGGAAGGACAGGGCGGTCATCATCACCGCGCGGAAACGCTGATAGGCTGCCTCGGCGGCGGCATCCCGGATCGAAAGGCCATTAGCCCGTTGCTCCATCGCGAACTCAACGATCAGAATGCCGTTTTTCGATGCCAGCCCCACAAGCATGATCATCCCGATCTGCGTATAGAGGTTGATATCACTGCCCACGATCGCCACAGCGGCCACCGCCCCGAACAGGGCCACGATCACCGACAGTAGGATCGATACCGGCATTGTCCAACTTTCGTACTGGCCAACGAGGAACAGATAGCCGAACAGGATTGCCAGCCCTAGGATCACAATCACCAGACTGCCCGAGGCCAACTGCTGTTGCGCCGTACCAGTCCATTCGAACGCATATCCCGGGGGCAGGGCGGTCGCAGATTCCTCGGTCATCACGTTGATCGCATCGCCAGTGGATAAGCCCGGCGCTGGTACAGCTGTAACGGTCGCCGACCGGAACAGGTTGTGCCGCTTAAGCAGCACTGGTCCCAGCACGTTTTCCACGTCGATCAGCGTGCCCAGTGGCACCATCTCACCTTGTTCCGAGCGGACATAGAGGTTCGAGATATCTTCGACATTGTCGCGATAGCTCCCATCGGCCTGGATCATCACGCGATACACCCGTCCGAACAGGTTGAAGTCGTTGACGTAGTACGACCCCAACTGCGCCTGCATGGTCTGGAACACTTCGGCCACGGACACTTGCAGTGTTTTGGCTTTTTCGCGGTCCAGATCGACGAACAGCTGCGGCACGTTTGCGCGGAAGGTCGTATAGGACTGCCCGATTTCGGGCCGCTGGTTCGCCGCGTAGACGAACGACCCCACGGCCGAGGCCAGATCCTGAGGCGTGCCGCCCCCGGTTTGTTGTACCTCCATCTCGACACCGGCCGAATTGCCCAGGCCCTGAATTGGCGGCGGGTTAAAGGCAACGATCGAGGCCGCAGATTCTCCATAGGCAATGGCCAGCACTTTTTGCAGGATAGCATCCGCGCTCAGGTCATCATCCTGACGATCATCCCAGTTTTCGAGGTTCACAAAGATCGCCGCGCCATTTGTGGTGGTGCCGTTCAGGATCGAGAAGCCGTTGATCAGAACGGTGCTTGAAACGCCGGGGATCTGCTGAATCTGATCATCCACACGGGCCGAGACGACCTCGGTCCGTTCCAGCGTTGCCGCGTCTGGCAGCTGAATGTCGACGAACAGATAACCGTTATCTTCAAGCGGCAAGAAGCCACTGGAAGTGTTGGACATGATAGTTCCAGTGCCCATTGCCAGTACAACAATGACGCCCAGGCCAACGACCGGCAGGATCAGCAGTTTGCGTACGATAGCGACATAGCCGCTACGGATGCTGCCGATGAACCGTTCAAATACCGCGAGCAACCCTTTGGGTGGCCCCGAACGCGCCTTGAGTACAAGTCCGCACAAGGCTGGCGACAGTGTCAGCGCGTTGATCGACGAAATCACAACGGCGGTTGAGATGGTTACCGCGAACTGTGAATACAGCCGCCCCGAGATGCCGGGCATAAAGGTCACCGGTACGAACACGGCCAGCAGAACCAGCGTGGTAGCAATCACTGGGCCGGTGATCTGCCCCATGGCCTTGCGGGTTGCTTCGGCTGGGGGCAATCCTTCGTCCGCGATGATCCGTTCGACGTTTTCGACCACAACAATCGCGTCATCCACCACGATCCCGATGGCCAGAACCAAAGCGAACAGCGAGATCGTGTTCAATGACATTCCAAACAGCAGCAGGAACGCAAACGTGCCGATCAGAGAGACCGGGATCGCAACCGCCGGAATGATCGTCGCCCGCCAACTGCCCAGAAAAACAAACACAACCGAAATCACCAGAGTGAACGTCAGGATCAGGGTTGTGACCACGTCATTCAGGGATTGTTCCACGAAATCAGTGGTGTTGAAGGGAACGTCATATTCCACATCGTTAGGGAAAGTGCGCGACAGCCGCTCCAGCTCGGCCTCGACACGTTCTGACACCGCCAGCGCGTTCGCGCCGGGGGCCTGATAGATGCCGATGACGGTTGCCGGAACGCTGTCGAAATAACCCGAGGCCGCGTAATATTCCGCACCCAGTTCCACCCGGGCAATGTCCTTGACCCGTACGATAGACCCAGCGTCACCTGTACGGATGACGATATCGCCGAATTCCTCGGGCGAGGTCAGGCGGCCCTTGGTCTTGATCGTGTACTGAAACGTCTGCCCCTCGGGCACCGGAGGCGCACCGATCGAGCCTGCCGACACTTCGACGTTCTGTTCACGGATGGCGTTGATGACGTCACCCGGTGTAATGGACAGGGCGGCCATCTGGTCCGGATCCATCCAAATCCGCATGGCGTATTCCAGATTGGTCAGAACGTCTGCTTTACCGACCCCCTGAACCCGCGCCAGGGCGTCTTTCAGGTTGATCGAGGCATAGTTGGACAGAAACACACTGTCATACGTGCCTTCGGGTGAGGTCAGCGTCACCAGCAGCAGCATGTTGGTCGACGCCTTCTGCGTCACGACACCCGAGGATGTCACCTCAGCCGGCAATGAGGACATGGCCTGCGCTACTCGGTTCTGCACGTTCACCGAGGCGATATCGGGGTCAGTGCCGACCTCGAAGGTAATATTCAGTGAATACGAGCCGTTATCGGACGAGGTGGACGTCATATAGATCATGTCATCCACACCGTTTACCTGCGCCTCAATGGGCGCGGCGACGGTGTTTTCAACGGTCTCGGCGTTGGCACCGGTATAGGTGGTCGTTACGCTGACGACCGGAGGCGTGATGTCCGGGAACTGGGCAACTGGCAGAACCAGGTAGCCGATGGCGCCCATGATGGTCAGGACAAGCGAAATAACAAGCGCCAGCTTAGGCCGGCTGATGAACAGGGCTGAGAACATCTGTTACTCTCCCGGCTGCTCAGACGCCACGACGGCATCGACGGCAACCCCAGGGCGAACCCTTTGCAGGCCCTCGACAATGACGCTTTCGCCTTCGCGCAGACCGTCCTTGACGATCACCGCTGTGCCCTCGTTGTCGCCGGTGGTGATGTAACGCTGTTCGACCATCTGCTGGTCATTGACGACTAACACAAAATCACCGCGCTGATCGCGTTGCAGCGCGGCCTGCGGGATCAGCACCTCAAGCGTGGGTTGCAGCGCCTCGATCCGAACATTCAAAAAGGCACCGTCGACAATCAGCCGGTCAGCGTTCGAGAATTCGGCCCGCATTGCGATGGCACCGGTCAATGGGTCGATCCGGTTGTCGACAAACACGATCTTGCCGGTTTCATCCAGTTCTGAGCCGTTCGGCAGGTTGATACGTACATTGGGGCTCTTGTCGCTTTCGGCAAGGGATGAGGGATTCTCTCCAACTGCTTCAAGTACCGAAGTAAATTGCTTTTCGTTTACCGAGAAGTTTACATAGATCGGCGCTTCGCTGACGATATTGACCAGCGGTGGGTTGTTTGGCCCGACTACGTCTCCGACGCTGATCGCCACCCGACCGATACGTCCGTCAAAAGGGGCGTGGATTTCGGTATAGCTCAGATCAAGTTCGGCCTGCTGGATCGCAGCTTTGGCGGCTTTCACCTCGGCCTCTGCCACCAGTTCGTTGGCGCGCGCGATGTCGCGTTCGGATTCAGGGGTTGCGTCCCGCTCATACAGCTCTTGTTTCCGAGCCAGTTCAACCTTTGCCAGTTCCAGATTGGCCTCGGCCCGATCCAAGTCGGCGTTACGTGCCTCTAAGGTCGCCTGATAAAGGTCGGGTTCAATGGTGAACAGCAAGTCGCCCTGTTTCACCAGCGCGCCATCTTCGACATTCTGAGTTTCCAAAAAGCCGCTGACACGCGCCACAAGGTCAGCCTTATCCAATGCCTCGGCCCGACCAATGAAGCTGGCTTCTTCGGTGATTTCTTCGGTATAGGCCGCTGCAATCGACACTTTGGGCGGCGGGGCGTCGCTTTGGTCTTGTGCCGTGGCTGCGTGTGCCATGCCCAGACAGACCAAGACAGCAAAGGCCTGGACCGGTCCGCTGTGACGGATATTCAAGTTCTTCAATGCAAGGGACATGGCAGGCGCCTCGTTCATTCTAAGGATTTTGCGCCACGGCAGGTTGGCCGCCCCGGCGAGTCGACTGAATTCAGGTCAGGATGACCGTTTTAGGATTATATCTCAAGCTTCTTGAATACGATGAACGGGCGAAGACCTGCAGGAATTTTCTCGGTAACAGGCTGACTTAGGCCGATCTGGCTGCGGACATATGGTTGGCTCCGGTGAGGCAACTGAAAACGGGGACCGTTTGGCCCCCGTTTCCAAATTCAGATGTTGCACCGGATCAGTCGCGCGTGCCCGCGAAACGGTTTTCCCAATCTTCGCGCTGTTCGTCGGTGATTTTGGCGAACAGAACGTCGGGTACCGAAAAGGCGTGCCCGGCGGGCAGGGCGTTCAGCGCGGACGCAACATCGTCGGGCCAGCTGGTGTCCAGCGTGTTCATTGCGCTCAGCATCCGGGCCGAAGTTTCGGGGATGAACGGCGCGCTGAGAACGGCATAAAGACGGATCAGGTTCAGGCCCAGACGCACCTGCTCTGCGGCCTGTTCTGGGTCCTCCTTAAAGGTTGACCACGGAGCGGCAGCCTGCAGATATTCGTTGCCCGCAACCCAGATCGCCCGCAATTCCTGTGCGGATTTGCGAACCTCCATCGCCTCCATATGTCCTTCATAGGCGCGGACACGTTTGGTAAGGTCGTCGATCAGGGTCTGCTCGCGTTCGCCAAAACTGCCGCCTTCAGGCACGGCTTCGCCGAATTTAGACCGGCAGAATTTGGTGATCCGGCTGACAAAGTTGCCCAGAACATCCGCGAGGTCCTTGTTCACAGATTGCTGAAAGTTCTCCCACGTGAACTCGCTGTCACTGCTTTCGGGCGCATGGCTCAGCAGCCACCAGCGCCAATAATCGGCGGGCAAAATGTCCAACGCCTGATCCATAAAGACGCCGCGGCCCTGAGAGGTCGAGAACTGGCCGCCATCATAGTTCAGGTAGTTGAACGATTTCAGGTGGTCGACCATCTTCCACGGCTCACCCGAACCCAGAATGGTGGCCGGGAAGGACAGCGTGTGGAAAGGCACGTTGTCCTTGCCCATGAACTGCACATAGCGCACGTCATCCGCGCCCTTGTCGGTGCGCCACCAGCGCTGCCAATCGGCGTCGGCTTTGCCGTTTGCGTCGGCCCATTCCTTGGCGCAGGCGATGTATTCGATGGGCGCGTCGAACCAGACGTAGAAGACTTTGCCTTCCATTCCCGGCCAGTCCTGATCGCCTTTTTTGACCGGCACGCCCCAGTCCAGGTCGCGGGTGATGCCTCGGTCCTGCAGACCGTCGCCATCGTGCAGCCATTTCTTTGCGATGGAGGTTGTCAGGATCGGCCAGTCGGTCTTGCTGTCGATCCAGGCGTCTAGTTGATCCTTCATGGCCGACTGACGCAGATACAGGTGCTTGGTTTCGCGCACCTCCAAATCAGTCGAACCGCTGATCGCGCTGCGCGGCTCGATCAGGTCGGTCGGGTCCAGCTGTTTGGTGCAGTTTTCACACTGGTCACCGCGCGCGCGCTCATAGCCGCAATTGGGGCAGGTGCCCTCGATATAACGGTCGGGCAGAAAGCGGCCATCGGCGTTGGAATAGACCTGCTTTTCCGTCACTTCACGGATCAGTCCGGCGTCATCCAGCTTACCTGCAAAATGCTGGGTCAGCTTCTTGTTCTGATCGCTGGACGAACGACCAAAGTGATCAAAGCTCAGACCAAAGCGGTTGGCGATGTCGGCCTGAACGCCATACATCTCGGCGCAATATTCGGCCACTGGTTTACCCGCCTTGGCGGCGGCCAGTTCGGCGGGGGTGCCGTGTTCATCCGTGGCGCACAGGAACATGACCTCATTCCCCCGGCCACGCTGATAGCGTGCGTACAGATCGGCAGGCAATTGCGAGCCGATCAGATTGCCGAGGTGCTTGATCCCGTTGATGTAAGGGATCGCCGAGGTGATGAGAATCCGAGCCATTTTGCGTTTCCACGTATCTATCTGCGCGCCCGTCTACCTTATGTAACCGGCCAGCAAAACCCCGGGTTTCGCGCAGGGGCGATTTAAAACAACAACAACCCCGAAAATCCATCTGGCAGAGGAATGCGATTGCATCCGGCTGGTGGTCCACAATACCCCTAGGTTGAATAATGGAATCACGGCTACTTGAATTTGTGTTGTCGCTACCTATCTAATGTATACAAAAGTATACATAAAACGAGGGCAACCTACTGATGTTTGACTTTTTGCTAGAGGGCGCATTTGTGCCCTTTACCCTGGCGCTTGCGCTTCTGTTCGGTCTTCTTGGGCTGGAACTGATCGCATTGGTTCTGGGCGGGAGTCTTATGGCAGGCGAGGCCGAGGTCGATCTGGACGTGATGGACGCTCCCGACCTGGACATTGGTGATTTTGACCTTGATGTCGACGCGGACGTTGATCTGGGCGAATTCGAACTGGCCGAGGTTGAGGCGGACGCGCCGGGCGCAGCCCCTTCGGGTCCGTTGGGCTGGCTTGGGATCGGCAAGGTGCCATTCATGATATGGCTGGTGGTTCTGCTGGCCGGGTTCGGCCTGTCGGGAATTGGCCTGCAACTGGCGCTGCGCGATCTGCTGGGCTTTGATCTTCCAAGCTGGATGGCGGCCCTTCCGGCCGGTGCCTTTGCCCTTTGGTTTGCACGCGGCTTTGGTGGTGTCTTTGCCCGCCTGTTGCCGAAAACTGAGACCGAGGCGATGTCGGAACGCATGCTTGCACGCCGTCGCGGCGTGATCACGCAAGGAACGGCCTCGCGCGGGCGCCCGGCCGAGGTTCGCGTCACCGACCGTTTTGGAAACTCTCACTACCTGCGCGCCGAACCGCTGCAGGACAAGGACGCGCTGAAACAAGGCGCCGAAGTGCTGGTTTTGCGTGACCGACGGCGTGACCGGTTCGTTCTGGTCGGCTTGTCAGACTAACAAAATTCAAACCCCAACTTGGAGGATTTAACATGGAACTACCATTCCTGGCCGTCACAGTTGTGACCTTATTAGCAGTCGTTTTGTTCATCGGCCTTGTGCTTGGCCGTCTCTACCGCCGCGCGACCCGAGAGGTCAGTTTGGTGAAAACCGGGGCCGGTGGCAAGAAAGTCATCATGGATGGCGGTGTCATCATCGTGCCGCTGCTGCACGAGGTGAGCCCGGTCAACATGAAGACCTTGCGCCTTGAGGTGCAGCGTAGCGGTGAGGCTGCTTTGATCACTAAGGACCGGATGCGCGTGGATGTGGGCGTCGAGTTTTATGTCTCGGTAATGGCAACCGAAGAAGGTATTTCGCGCGCGGCTCAAACACTTGGTGGTCGCACTTTTGACGTCGAGCAATTGCGCGAGATGATCGAAGGTAAGTTGATCGACGGTTTGCGGGCTGTCGCCGCACAGATGACCATGGATGGTCTGCACGAAAACCGCGCTGATTTTGTACAAGAGGTGCAAAATGCGGTGTCCGAAGACCTGTTGAAGAACGGCTTGTCGCTGGAATCCGTTTCGCTGACGGCGTTGGACCAGACACCGTTTGAGGCGTTGGACGAGAACAACGCGTTTAACGCCGTAGGTATGCGCAAACTGGCAGAGGTCATTGCGACCTCAAAAAAAGAGCGTGCGCAGATTGATGCGGATGCTGAGGTCGAGGTACGTCGTGCAGCGATGGAAGCTCAGCGTCAGAAACTGCTGATCGAAAAGGACGAAGAGCAGGCGCGCATTGAGCAGACGCAGCAGGTTGAAACCCTGCGTGTGGCGCAAGAGGCTGAGATTGCGGCCCGGACCGAGGACTCGGTGCGCGAAACCGAACGCGCCCGGATCGCGCGTGAAGAAGCCATCCGTGCTGCTGAGATCGAACGCGAGCGCAATATCCGCGATGCCGAGATCGCAAAAGAGCGGGAGCTGGAAGTGGCCGAGCAAGAGCGCCAGATCATCATCGCGCAGAAATCCGAAGAGGAAAGCCGCGCGCGCGCCTCTGCTGATCTTGCCCGTGCCGAGGCAACCAAGGCGACCGAATCCGTGGCAACCGCCCGCGAAGTGGCAGAGGCCGAGCGTCAGAAGCAGATCGTGCTGATCGAAGCGACACGCGAGGCTGAACGTCAGGCGACCGCGATCCGTCTGGCCGCACAGGCCGAGAAAGAGGCCGCCGCCGACCGCGCCGAAGCCCGCCGCGAAGAGGCTCAGGCCGAAGCGGACGCGCTGAATATCCGCGCCGAGGCCAAGAAGAACGACATGCTGGCCGAAGCGGAAGGTAAGCGCGCGATTGTTGAGGCAGACAATGCCCTGTCGCCCGAACAGATCCGAATGAAGGTTGATCTGACCCGGATCGAAACTATGCCATCGATCATCTCGGAAATGGTGAAGCCGGCTGAAAAGATCGACTCGATCAAGATCCATCAGGTTGGTGGAATCGGCGCTGCCAATGGTGGCGGGGTTGCGAATGGCGACAAGCCGGTGGTCAATCAGGCGCTGGATTCGATCATGGGTATGGCGGTGCAGATGCCCGCGCTCAAGAAACTTGGTGAAGAGCTTGGTTTGTCGATGGAGCAAGGCGTCGGTGGCGTGGTGAACGGTGCGCTGGAGCAGACCGTCGAACCCGCCAATGTGGTCGAGGTGGTAGAAGACGATACACCGCCGACGCAGCAATAACTAACTAAGGGGCCGGGATTTCCCGGCCCTTTAATCTTCGCGCGACTTTTTCAACAGCCGTCCGATGGTGAATGAAGTGCGTGGGGCGTAGACATAGTTGGTCCGCTCGTCCGGTGTTGGGCGCGACCGCATCCGGGCCAGGCCAAACACGATCAAAACCAGATGCCCGGCGGCCACAAAGGCAAACAGGGCACTTGGACCGAATTGCTGGATCAGGGTGGACGAGATGTAGGGCGAAGCAATTGCCCCCAGCGCGTACCAGAACATCAGAGCGGCTGATAATTCGACCCGTTCCTCGGTGGTGGCAAAGTCATTTGCGTGCGCGGACGACACCGAGAAGATCGGAAAAGTTGTCAGGCCAAAGATGCCAGCGGCCAGCATAACGCCCAGAGTGCCTGTGCCGCTTGCAGCCATCGTTACGCCACAGCTTAGAACAGCAGCACCAGATAGCCAGATCAGTACCCAGCGCCGGTCGTATTTGTCGGCCAACCATCCCAGCGGGTATTGCGCCAGCGCCCCGCCAAGAACAAATGAGGCCAAGAAGAACGCGATCTGATCCACGCCCAGCCCGACCTCTTGGCCATAGACCGGGCCGACCATTCGGAACGAGGCCGAGCTGAGCGCCGCAACAATCACACCGGCCACCGCCAGGGGCGAACTGCGCCAAGCCAGTTTGGGTCGCAGGCGGGGGGCGTCGGGCGTTTTCGGTTGGCTGGCGCGGGTCAGTGTCAGCGGCAACAGGGCGGCACAGCACAAGATCGCCAACAGGTTATAAGACACGTATGAGGCGGGCGGCAGTACGGCGATGATCAACTGCGCCCCCAGTGACGCCCCCATATCCACGAACCGATAAGTTCCCATCGCCCGGCCACGGGTTTCGTTGGTGACCTTGGCGTTTAGCCAGGCCTCGATCACGGTATAGCAGCCCGCTACACAGGTGCCCGAAGCGATCCGCAATGCGGCCCATAGATAGGGGTTGTCGGTCAGGGTGTGCCCGATCAACCCCATTGCGCCCAAAGCCGTGCAGACCGCGAAGGCGCGAGAGTGGCCGACATTCCCCATCAGTCTCGGGGCCCACCAGCAACCAATGAAAAAGCCTAGGAAATGGGACGAGCCCAGCAGACCGATCTGCTCGGTCGTGAATTCCAGTGTAATGCCCGAGATGGCGTCCAGCGGCCCGACGCCACCTGTGGAAAGTTGCAGCAGAATGACTGAAAGAAAGAGGGCGGCAAAAGAAATGATCGTACGCATGATGGGGGCACCTTGGCGGAATTTGCCGGTGATGCGCGCGCCTAATCGACGCGGGCGCGTCGTTTTTTGCCTATTCGGCCTTTTTGATTTCCGCCCGGATGTCCAGCCCGACGGTGTCCTGTACCAGATCGGCATAGCCGGACGCCCCAAAGTCGTGGCGATTGAGCGAGCCGGTCAATTGGATCGAGAGCATATCCAGGATATTTGCGGCGCTGCCGGGCGGTCGATGAAGGTTGGCTTGCAGGGTGATTGGGCGGGTCACGCCGCGCAGGGTCAGGTCTCCGGTAATCTCTGCCCCGCGCGAAATTCGACCGCCTTCGCCAAGCTGCACCTTGGTTGACGTAAAGTGAATGGTTGGAAAGTTCTCAACGTCCAGCACTCCGGCGCTCAGCATTGCGGTTCGGGCAAAGGGTAATCTGGTGCGGGCTTCAGCCGCGTTCAGGGTCACGCTGACGCGGCTGTTGATCAGATTGCTCAGGTCGATCTGAATATCCGCCGACTGGATTGGCATGGTACCGGATTGCGCAAGGCCCGACAGGTCAAAGGTAAAGTCGACGGATGTGCCCTGTGACACCAGTTCGTATTGAGTAAGCGCAGCTTGGGCTGGACGCGCCATGGGCAAGGCGGCCAACCCGGCCAGAATGGTGCGCCGGGACAGCAGGCTCACGCCAGTGCCCCGTGCCCGCGGGGGCGCGAGCGGTGCAGCAGCACCAGCAGGATGGCGATGTTCAACCCGTTCCAGAGGAGGCCGTTGACGAAGGCCAACTGATAGCTTCCCGTCACGTCGTATATCCACCCGGACATCCACCCGCCCAGAGCCATACCCATGATGGTCATCATCAGGACGAATCCCACCCGTGCGCCGGCCTCTTTCGGGGGCATGTATTCGCGCACCACTAAGGCATAGCTGGGCACGATCCCACCTTGCGCCAGCCCGAACAGCATACTGATGACATAAAGCGAGACCATCCCGTCATAGGGTAGGAATAGAAACAGGGCGATGCATTGCAAGGTGGAACCGATAAGCAAGGTCCTGATCCCACCCAACTTGTCGGCGACCAACCCCGAAACGATCCGGCTGAGGACACCACCCATCAGCATTAGTGACAACATCTCGGCCCCGACCGCAGGGCCATAGCCCAGCCCGACGCAATAGGACACGATATGAACTTGTGGCATGGACATAGCTACGCAACAGCCGATCCCGGCCAGACCCAGGATGTATTGAAGGGTGCGCGGAGGTATTCCAACGCTGCGCGTATTAATTTGGGCAGTGGCAGCTGCAGTACTGTGGGCTTCGTCCGGAACCTTACGGCCTAGCAGTAAGGAAAGAGGTATAACAACGACCAGTGTCACGATGGCCAATGTCAGATAGACTTGCTGCCACCCTTCCCGAGCCAGAATTCCGGCCAGCAAGGTGGGCCAGATGGCCCCAGACAGGTAGTTTCCGCTGGCGACCAGCGCGACGGCGATCCCGCGTCGCCGCATGAACCAATGGGAAATGTCCGCGATCAAGGGGCCGAACCCGATGGATGCGCCCAAGCCCATCAAAAGATGCGCTACCGATAGCATCAACATGTTCGGGGCCAATGTCGCCAATAGATAGCTGACTGCACTTAGCACAGAAGCCCCGATCAGCGCTTTGGTCACGCCCAGCCGATCCACCAGTTGCCCCAGCCACATATTACCCAACGCAAAGCCGATCATGGCGAGCGTGTAGGGCATCGACACTTCCGCTCTTCCGGCGTTGAACTGTACCTCGATGGCGGGCATCACCACGACCACCGCCCACATACCGGCATTCGCCACCATGGCGATGCCAAGCGTGATCAGAAGGCGAAGCCAGGAATATCGGCTGTCATGGATTGGATGGCTCATGCTGGCACGCTAGGGCGGGGGTCCGGCTTTTGCCAGTCACAAGTTGCGTGAACTGCGTGATGTGTCACACCAAAACATCTTCGGCTTCGGTCCGGGTCAGATTCAGCCCGGCGCGCGGTTTGATCTGGGTGGCGTGCCAGCTGACCGGGGGCAGGGCGCGTGCGCGGCGGCGGGTCAGGGTCCAGCGGCGGGCCTCGCCCTGATGGTTCGCGGCCATGTGCCAGCGGGTCTCGACCCCCTGCGCGCCACCGTTGCCGGGCGTCAGCAGCAGCCCCAGCGGCGCCCGCCCCATTGTGCCACCCTGTTCAGCAGCCAGATGCATACGCCGCACCGGCGTCAGCCCCGGTGCGCCCGGCAGATCGCCGATGATCAGCGGAATGGCCCCACTGCGCAGTGCCTCTTCCATACACCACAGCAGATCCTCGGCGCGGGTGGGGCGGACGAACAGGAACCGGGCGGGATCGGCAAAGGGCATCATCCCGTCCGGGTTCAGCTGCCCGGGCTCCCATGCGGGGGCAATCCACAGCACCGGCCCCTGCGCCTGACCGGCCAACCACATGGCAAAGCTGCGCCGGGCGGGGCCGCAGGCCTCATGCACGCGGGCCAGTTGCAGAGTGATCTGAGGGTGCAGGGTCAGTCCTGGCGCCTCACGCGCAGGTTTGCGGCCAAGAAGGTTTGTAGACATGCCGCCAGCCTAGCATGTTCTCATTTTGTTCTCAATTCGGAAATGCCGCCGCAGAACCTTTAACGAGACAGGATCAGACGGCCATCCGCAAACTGGATATTCGAAAAGCGATGCAGATAATCCATGCCCAGCAGTGATTGGCGCAAATCGCCTTCGTTTACCCAGGCCGAGACGCCGTGGTCGGTGATCGGCCCCAGCTCAAGGCTATCCAGCCGGACGGGTGCGGTGCGCACCTCTCCGTTCGCGGTCGAGGCGCGGCCAAGATAGTTCAGTTGGTCAGGGTCAATACCAATGCGTCGGGCGTCCTGATCGCTCAGCACGATCTGGCTGGCACCAGTGTCGACAAGAAAGGTTATCGGCTCACCGTTCACCACAACGGGCAGGTAATAATGGCCGTCACGTGCGCGAGGTACCGCGATCGTTTCACCGGTGACAGTCATCTGCGGGGCAGGGCCAACGGTTGATCGGATGTCTTCCCAAAGCCCGACAACGGCAATGGCACCGACGAAAATGAACACCCAGGCCAACGCCTGTTGCATAGTCTTGTTCAGAGACTGACGGTTCTGCGAGACGAACCACGCCACCACCGCCGCACCAAGCACGGCCAGATATACCAAACGTCCAATGCTGTCGCCGTCCATACCGTACCCCTTACCATATTTACTTTAAGGTATATGGGGATTTACGACGCAAAACCAAAGGCCTTGAGTCCGTCCAAAATGAACTGAACCGACAGCGCTGCCAACAGCATGCCCAGTAGCCGGGTCAACACATTCAGCCCGGTCTTGCCAAGAATGCGCGCAATCAGACCGCCCGACAAAAAGAACGTCAGAACCACGGCCATAACCGCCAGCATCACCAAAATGGCCTCGGCAATGCCCAGAATGCCCGGATGTTGACCGGCCAGCAGGATGATTGTCGCGATCGACCCCGGCCCGGCCACTAGCGGAATGGCCAGAGGGAACACTGACGGGTCGGGGTGTTCTTCTTCCTCTTCAACCCGATCTTCGCGACGTTTTGTGCGGCGCTCGAACAGCATGTCGAGCGCGGTCAAAAACAGCAGCGCCCCGCCAGCGACTTTGAACGCCTCCATCGAGATACCGACAAAGCCCAGCACGGCTTCGCCAAAGGCCGCAAAGGCGATCAGAATCCCAGAGGCCACGGCACAGGTGCGCAGCGCCACCTTGCGCCGCGCGCGGGAATCCATACCCTGCGTCAGCGCCACGAAGATCGGGGTGGTGCCAAAGGGGTCGATCACCACGAACAAGGTGGTGAAAGCAGTAATGAAAAAGGCTAGATCCATCATGCGGCATTCTCGGCGTTTTCAAGGCGTTCGGCGGCGGCGACCCAAAGCGTTTCAGCTTTCTGCATCGCTTCAACCACTTCTGAGAACTTACGGTTCCAGGTTTCCAGATCGTTGATCTTGTCGTCTTCGTACAGCGTCGGGTCCGCCAGCTTGGCCGAAAGCTTTTCATGCATATCCGTCAGCTTCTCGATCCGGTCCTCGCATTTGCGCAGGTCGGCGCGCAGCGCCAATACAGTCTCGCGCGAGGCGCGTTTGGGCTTCGCCGTCTGCGGTTTCTCTTTGACCGGTTTGTCCCGGGCCAGCAGCAGGGTGCGATAGGACTCGAGATCTCCGTCAAAGGGTTTGACCGTTCCGTCCGAGACCAGCCACAGCCGGTCCGCGACCAGTGACAGCAGGTGCATATCATGGCTGACCAGAACGACGGCACCGGAGTATTCAGTCAGCGCCTCTACCAGCGCCTCGCGGCTTTCGATGTCCAGGTGGTTGGTTGGTTCGTCCAAGATCAGCATATGTGGCGCGTCGATGGTTGCGATCAGCAGTGACAAGCGCGCCTTTTGACCGCCCGACAAGCGCCCGACCAGCGTTTCCGCCTGATCCGCGTTCATTCCAAACCCGGCCAAACGCGAACGCCATTTTCCCGGAGCTTCATCCGGGCGCAGGCGGCGCAAGTGGTCCAGGGGTGTTTCGTCCACATGCAACTCATCCACCTGATGCTGCGCGAAATATCCGATGCGCAGTTTGTTGCTGCGGGTCATCTTTCCCGCCATCAAGGGCAGGCGGTCGGATAGCAGCTTAGACAAGGTCGATTTGCCCTGACCGTTTTTACCCAACAACGCGATGCGGTCGTCCTGATCAATGCGCAAGTTCAGACGGCGCAATACTTCGGTTTCGCCATAGCCAGTCACACCGCCTTCGATCTGGATGATCGGAGGGGACAGTTCCTCGGGCTCAGGGAATGAAAACGCCCGCAAAGCGGCCTCTTGTGGGGTTGAGACCAGTTGGATGCGTTCGATCATCTTCAGGCGGGACTGGGCCTGAACGGCTTTGGATGCTTTGTACCGAAACCGATCCACGAAGCTCTGAAGGTGAGCAATGCGGGCCTTGGCCTTGGCGTTTTCCGATTCCGCCTGAGCCAGTCGTTCGGCCCGACGCTCGGCAAATTTGTCATAAGGTACCGCGTAATAGGTCAGCTTGCGGTCTTCCAGATGCAGGATCGAGCCCACCGCACGGTTTAGCAAGCCGCGGTCGTGGCTGATGATGATCACCGTGTGAGGATATTTGGCCAGATAGCTTTCCAACCACAAGGCACCTTCGAGGTCCAGATAGTTGGTCGGTTCGTCCAGCAAAAGCAGATCAGGCCGCGAAAACAGAACCGCGGCCAGTGCTACGCGCATCCGCCAACCGCCCGAGAAGTCGGAACAGGGGCGCAGCTGATCTCCGTCATCGAATCCCAGCCCCTTGAGGATCGAGGCCGCGCGGGCCTCGGCCGACCAGGCGTCGATATCCGCCAGGCGGGTCTGAATCTCGGCAATGCGCGCGGGGTCTTCGGCGCTGTCGGCCTCGGCCATCAGGGCGCTGCGTTCGGTATCAGCAGCGAGAACCGTGTTGATCAGCGACACGTCGGACGACGGCACCTCTTGCGCCACGCCTCCGATCCGCGCGCGTTTCGGCAGCAAGATGTTGCCCGATTCCAATGCCAACTCGCCCCGGATCAGACGGAACAGAGTGGTCTTGCCGGTGCCGTTCCGCCCCACCAGACCGACCTTGTGGCCATCGGGAATGGTGGCGCTGGCGCCGTCAAACAGAGGGCGGCCTTCGACCGCATAGGTGATGTCTTCGATCCGTAACATGGGCCGCTCATAACAGAGCCTGTCAGACGCCGCCAGCGGGTTGGCATGTTCATCGACAAGCCTATGTGCTAGCGCTGGTCCGGTTGGATTTTGACGGTTTTAACATGCGCGCGGCTTCTTCGCCTCCTTCTCTGGTCTCTTTGGTGTTCGCCACGGCGATTTCCGTGCTGACGTTGAATATGTTCCTGCCGTCTCTGGCGCGTATGGCCGGGGATTTTCAAGTCGATTATGCGCTGGTGAACCTGTCCGTGGCTGGATATCTGGCGGTGTCTGCGGTGTTGCAACTGATCATGGGGCCGCTGTCCGACCGATTTGGTCGCAGGCCCGTTTTGCTGATCTGTATGACGGTGTTTGTTGTGGCCTCGGTTGGTTGCGTATTGGCCGAGTCGATCTGGGCCTTTCTGGGCTTTCGCCTGTTGCAGGCGGCTGTGGTGGCCGGGCCGGTGCTTTCCAGTGCTGCGATCCGGGACATGCACCCGCCAAACGAGGCAGCCAGTAAACTGGGCTATGTGGCAATGGCGATGGCGCTGGCCCCGATGCTTGGCCCGATGTTGGGCGGAGCACTGGACAGCTTGTTCGGCTGGCGCGCGGGCTTTGTTCTGTACTCGGTTCTGGGGGCGGGGATGCTGCTGTTGCTGTGGGTCGATATGGGTGAGACCAATACCAATCGTTCGTCGACCTTCGCGGCGCAGTTGCGCGAATACCCACACCTTTTTCGTGCCCGCCGGTTCTGGGGTTATGCCTTGTGTGCATCGTTTTCGATCGGCGGGTTCTACAGTTTCATCACCGGCGCGCCCCTTGTGGCGGTGGCATGGTTCGATCTAAGCCCCGCGATGCTAGGCTTGGGGATCGGCATCATCACCGGTGGCTTCATGGTGGGTAATTTCATCACTGGTCGGATCGCCGCCAGAACACCACTAACAACCATGATCCTGATCGGACGCATCGTCGCGTCAACCGGGCCGCTATTGGGTCTTCTGCTGTTTCTTGCGGATCTGGGCTCGGTCTGGGTGTTCTTCGGGTCGGCCATCTTTGTTGGCTTTGGCAACGGATTGACCAACGCAAATGCCTCGGCCGGTCTGATGTCTGTCCGGCCCAAACTGGCCGGCAGCGCCGCGGGCTTGTCAGGTGCGATGATTGTTGCGCTGGGGGCGGTACTGACCTCGCTGACCGGGTTGTGGGTCAGCCCCGACAACGGGCCGTTTCTGGTTCTGGGCATGATGTGGGCCTGCAGTTTTGCTGGGCTGCTGGCCGTCGTTTACGTGCGCTGGGTGGACCGTCAAGACCCACTGCCCGAGACGATCTGAGCTGCAGCGCATCATAGTGCTTTTCATATCAGACAGTCCGTGCTACGCGGCGCGCGATGGATTTCGGCGCGACCCCGCGCCTTATGTTAAGGAGAGGCCGACATGGCACTGGAACGCACATTCTCGATCATCAAACCCGATGCAACCCGCCGCAACCTGACTGGCAAGATCAACGCCAAGTTCGAAGAAGCTGGCCTGCGCATCGTTGCGCAAAAGCGCATCCACATGACCAAAGCTCAGGCTGGCAAGTTCTATGACGTGCATGCCGAGCGTCCGTTCTATGACGAACTGTGCGAATTCATGTCGTCGGAGCCGGTTGTTGTTCAGGTTCTGGAAGGCGAAGGCGCCATTGCAAAGAACCGCGAAGTCATGGGCGCAACCAACCCCGCAGACGCGGCCCCCGGCACCATCCGCGCCGAGTTCGCTGAATCGGTTGGTGAAAACTCGGTCCACGGTTCGGACGCTCCGGAAACTGCAGCAGTTGAAATTGCGTACTTCTTCTCGGGCATCGAACTGGTCGGCTAAGTCGCCGTCAGATCGAATTCATGGGCCGCTCCCGGCAACGGGCGCGGCTTTTTTTATTCCGGCTTGAGATCGTCGGCTGACACGCGCACGCCGATCGCATCCAGATCCGAGATCATCCGGGTTTCAGGCATAGCGGTGACGCTGGCCTTGATGGCATCGAACCGCTGCCGCAGGGCCTTTTTCTCATCGCCCTTGCAATCGTTCCACGGGCGGCCCTGCAACCCCATGACCAACACATAATAGCCGATGAAATGCGGCTTGGTTCCTGTCTGCAAAAGCCGGGAATAGGCTTTATCGGGACCTAATTCGCGCAATTCCTGCGCCGAATGAATACCTGCACGGGCGCAGGCTTGTTCGTAAGCCGGGCCAAGGTTGCGGATTGAGGAGATAGGGTCGGACATGCGCCACTTTTAGCGGGGTGTTTCGGGGCTGTCGACCTGACGCACGGTCAGTAAGACATCAAGCTTGCCAGACGGAATAGTATGCGATTTCATGGCCTCATGCTGTCATGAGGGTGCCGATGTTTAAGAACCGGGAGAACGCCAAGAGACACGGCAATTACCTGCGCTGGCAGTTCGATGGCACGGCACTGCGGAGCCTTGATGCCTTGAAAACGAGGCGCGGGTGATGGGGCGGAAACGAAGGGTGTTCGTCTTTCCAGGCAAGTTCGACCAGGACGGATTCTCTGGTTTACTTAAGGAGCTGACAGTCGCGGTTGAACCCCCAACTGCTGCCCGTCCTTTTGACCTGCTAGACAACCATGATCAATCGCTGCGGGCCAAAGGGCGGTTGTTGATCGAAACAGGCGGCTCGTTGCAGCTGCTGAACGACAGGGATTTTTTGGTTCAGGATGGCTGCGGCACAGGCATGTTCGTACAGGACCTGCCGGATGGGCCAGTTCGCGCGGCGTTGAAAGATTTCCCCAAGCTGCGCGCGTTTATGTGTATCGGCTCTGGCACCATCAAAAGCAGCACCTTTGCCGTATTGGACAACGTGCAAAAGACACAAGTTCGCGGTCGCGCTCTGACTTTGGTTGCAAACCACGGGCAGGTGACGATCCTGACCGTGCAACCCATGCGGGGGTATAAACGCGCCTTTCAAAAGGTCTGTTCGGCGCTAGAGGACATGGCTTCTGGCGCGTCAGGTGCAGAGGTGGTCATGCAAGGCCTTTTTGCAGATTTACCTGCCTACAATGCCAAGCCCGATGTAAAGTTGGGCAAGCAGGAACCCTCGGTCGAAGTGGCGGTGGATATCATCCGCACCTATCTGGAAGTTGCGCGCAAGAACGAGGCGGGGATTGTCGCGGATATAGACACGGAATTTCTGCACGATTACCGTGTCTCATTAAGGCGTGTTCGGTCCGTCCTGAGCCTGTTCAAAGGCGTGTTTTCGCCAGAGCAGACCAGCGCACTAAAACGCGAATTCTCGGGCCTGATGGCGTCTACCGGGCGAGTGCGGGATCTGGATGTCTACCTTTTGGAAAAAGATATTTACTTCAATCTGATACCGCCCAACCTTCATCAAGGTATCGAGGCGATGTTCGCGCAGTTTGAAAAAGAACGTAACCGCGAATTAGCTGTGCTGACTCGGCATTTGCGCAGTTCGGCCTATGGTAGGCAGATGAAGCAACTACAGGCGCTGTTTGCTGATACCAAGCGATTGGAATCCGGACCCAACGCCGAGCGCAAAGCGTATGATTATGCTCGTGCGCTGATCTGGAAACGCTACCGCAAACTGTGCAAGCTTGCCCGTAGAATTACCCCGAAAACTCCAGACGAGGCGGTGCATGAGCTGCGGATAGATTGCAAGAAGCTGCGCTATCTAATGGAATTCTTTGCACCTTTGTTCGACAAGAGTGATTTCAAAACGCTCATTAAGCCATTGAAAAAAATGCAAGATAATTTGGGCCTGTTCAATGACTACTCGGTGCAACAAGAGGCGCTGCTTAATTTTGTTTCCACCCAGAGCGATGCCCGCAACCGGACAAGTGCGCCGCTTGCCATGGCTGTTGGAGGGCTGATCTCCGTACTCGATCAGCGCCAAAAAGCTGAGCGCGACCGCGTGATCGCTAATTTTGGGCATTTCGATAGCCCAGAGATTCAGAACCTGTTCCGAACCCTGTTTCGCCATAAGGAGGATTGACTGGTGAAGATCATTGCCTGCTACAGCAACAAGGGCGGTGTGGGTAAAACCGCAACCTCGGTAAACCTGGCCTACGCCTATGCGCAAGCTGGGTACACCGTGTTGCTGTGCGACCTTGATCCGCAGGGCGCGGCAGGGTTTTATTTTCGGGTGAAACCATCGAAAAAGCTGACCGACGCGCGATTTTTCGAGGATATTTCCCGGTTCACTAATTCGATCAGGGCCAGTGACTTCGATGGGCTGGATGTGTTGCCAGCGAACCTGACCTTCCGCGACTTTGACGTGTTCCTGTCGCGCATGCGGAACAAGCGATCCCGGTTGAAAAAAGCTCTGGCCGCCGCAGGCACCGATTACGATGTGATTATTCTGGATTGCCCACCGAACTTTTCGACCCTGTCCGAGAACATTTTCAAGGCGGCGGATCAGATCGTTGTGCCGGTCATTCCGACCACCCTGTCTGAGCGGACGCTTGCGCAGTTGGTGGCCTTTTTTGACCAGCAGAAGCTGCCCAAGAAAAAGATTAGGGCGTTCTTTTCAATGGTGCAGAGGCGCAAGACCTTGCATCTGGAAACGATGGAGAAGATGCGTAAGCAGTACAAAAAGCGGTTCCTGCAAACCGAAATACCATTTGCCGCCGATATCGAACGTATGGGCCAGAACCGCGCCCCGGTCAGTATCTTTGCTGGTCGCAGTGACGCGAGCGCCGCCTATCAGTCGTTGTTCGATGAATTGGAAAACGGAGTGAATTCAAGCAAATGACCTTGGAAATTGAACGCAAGTTTTTGGTCGCAGACCTGCCGGACCTCAGCGGCGCAGAGAAAGCTGTTGTGCGGCAGGGATATTTGACAGCGCCTGATGATTCCACCGAACTGCGGTTGCGTCAAAAGAACGATCGGTTCTTCCTGACCCTCAAAGGTGGCGGCACGATGGTACGGGTTGAGCGTGAGGCCGAAATCACGGCCGAGCAATTCGAAACGTTCTGGCCAGAAACAGATGGGCGCCGAGTGGAAAAGGAACGCTACACAGGCCAGCTGTCCGACGGGCGCGTGTTTGAGCTGGACGTGTTTCTGGGTGATCTGACCCCGTTGCAATTGGTCGAGGTGGAGTTTGAGACCGAGGCCGAGGCCATGGCCTACACTCCGCCGGCTTGGTTCGGTGAGGATGTAACCGCTGATAAACGCTATAAAAACAAGACAATGGCAATCAACGGCGTACCTGCCTAGGGTTTGCGGGCCAGTTTGATTTTCGCTTCAAGCCCCGGATTACAATTGCTAGCCTCAAACGCGCCGCCATGCATGTGGGAAATCGCGGCGACAAGGGCCAGACCCAGACCAGCATTCCGCTCGGTTCGTGCCGGGTCCAGTGTGACAAACGGCATTTGCAGGCGTGGCAAGTCTTCTTGCGGAACGCCGGGACCACGATCGCGAACGCTCAGATTTGTATAGGCACCATCTTCGGACAGGTTGATCGTGACAGTGGTGTCCTGCGGCGCATAGCGCATCGCGTTTTCCAGCAGGTTCGACAGGGCCTGCGACAACAGCGGGCGATGCCCCGGTATCGGTGAAGCCGTGCCCGTGACCTCAAGCTGGATACCCTGATCGACAGCTACGGGGTCGTACAGTTCGACCACATCCGCCACCAGTTGCTGCAGATCGACCGGTTCAAATTGTTCCCGACCAACACCCGCTTCGGCGCGTGAGATTTCGGTCAGTTGCCCCAACACCCGCAGCACATGGTCGATTTCCGCGCTGGCCCGCGCGATATCAATCTCGCGCTCTTGATCGGTTTTCGATGGATCGGACAGAGTTTCAACCCGTTGCTTTAGCCGCGATAGGGGGGAGCGTAGATCATGTGCGATTGAGTTTGACGTGGTGCGAAGGTTGCTGACCAGCTCCTCGATCCGATCCAGCATGGTGTTGAGCGTCCCGGACACCTGATCGAATTCGTCCCCAGTGCCGCGCAGTGGCATGCGCCGGGACAGATCGCCCGACACGATATTTTCGGCGGCACTGGCGATATCGGACAGGCGGGAAAAGACCAGACGGGTGAACAGCCAGCCGGTCAGCACACTCAGCGCCAGGGCAATAGCCAGCGCAATGCCGACCGACCGCAACAGAACCCGGTCGAATTGCTGCCGCGCCAGCGCATCGCGCCCCACCAGCAGGCGTTCACCGCCGGGCAGTCGAACCGAGGCGGCCGAGACGGGCACCAATTCATCATTGTCAGCCCGGCGTACTTCCAGATCGACCCAGCCACTGCCAGCTGCGATATTTTCGGGCCATTGTTTGAGGTTCCCAGCCAGATTGACGCCAAAGCGGTCGGTCAGCAGATACAACGCATCGCGGTCCGCGGCGGTTGGAAGGCGCCGCTCGATCGCTCGCATCAACCCGATCAGGCCTCGGCGTTCGTATTCATCCGCCAGCCCTGTTAGCTCTGCCGACACGACCGAGCGTGTCTCGCTTTCGATACTACGGTTCGCCGTTACATAGACCAACGCCAACACGGTCGCGGTCAGCAAGGTACTGAGGACCATGCTGGCCAGTACGAGGCGTGTGCGTGAATTGTTGAAGGAAAGTCGCAGGTTATCCATCAGATATCATGTAACCGGCACCCCGGACGGTTTCAATCAGCGGCGGCTCGCCGCCTTCGTCCAGTTGACGCCGCAGTTTCGAGATATGGACATCGACCACATTGGTATTAGGGTCGAAGTGATAATCCCAAACCCCCTCAAGCAGCATGGTGCGCGACACCACGCGGTTTTTCCGACGCAGAAAGAACTCCAAGATTTGAAATTCACGCGGGGTGAGAGTGATCTCGCGTCCGTTGCGCATGACCTTGCGGGTCAGCAGATCCATCTCAAGGTCGCGGCAATTCAGGGTCGGGCTTTCCTCAGCCTCTTGCGGACGGCGCAGCAGGGCCTCGATCCGGGCGTGCAATTCCTGGAAGGAAAACGGCTTGACCAGATAGTCATCCGCCCCGGCACGCAACCCTTTGACACGCTCATCAACAGCGCTCATGGCGGTCAGCATCAGAACCGGAGTTTTGACGCCCGCCGCACGCATCGATTTGATCAGTGACAGCCCATCCAGCCCCGGCAACATTCGATCCAGAACGACCGCGTCAAACCCGCCGTCGGTGGCATGATACAGACCCTCACGGCCGTCCTCGGCCTGCTCGATGACATAACCTTCTTCGCCAAACCCCTTGGCGATGAACTCTCGGGTATCTTCATCATCTTCGACGATCAGCAAGCGACGGCTCATGATGCGAGTTCCTTTCTACCGGGATTTAAACACAATTTTTGGGCAAAGCACATGGGTTGGTTAGTTAATCTGCCGGGTGCGGTGTATCGCACCCGGCAGTCCCGGAGGTTTGCGGACAATTCAAACCACCGAGGAGGCGCCCGCCAGATTTCCCCATCACGTGGCGCGCGCAGGTTTCAGATCAGGCGATTTCCACCGCTACAAAGATCTGGTTTCCGCCGCGATTGATCAGCACAAGCGCGGGATCGGTTTTCTCGCTGTCCAGAGCGGCCTTCAACGCGTCCGGTGTTGCGGTTTCCTGGCCGCCCAGTTTCACGATCACATCGCCCCGTTGCAGACCAGCCTTGGCTGCCGGGCTGTCGGGTTTCAGGTCAGTGACGATCACACCATCGACATTTTCAGCCACGCCCATTTCGGCGCGGTTGGTGTCGGTCAGCGGTGCGATAGTCACGCCCAAAGCAGTGCCCGAGACAGTTTCGTCCACTGACTTATCGATCTGGGCCGATGCGCTTTGATGCTGGCCGACGGTCAACTCGATCTGTTGCTCCTTGCCATCGCGCAAAACGGTCAGAACGCTGTCAGTGCCCACTTTGGTGGTGCCGACAAGGACCGGAAGATCACTGCTGGAATCAACCACCTCATCGTTGAAGGTCAGAATGACATCGCCCTGTTGCAGAACGCCCTCGGCCGGGCTGTCGGCAACAACGTCCGCAACCAGCGCGCCGGTCGAGCTGTCGATGCCCATGGCTGACGCAAGCTCGGGGCTGACATTCTGGATCGACACACCCAGCCAACCCCGGCTGACTTGGCCGTCATCGCGCAGGTCGGCTGCGATGTGTTCCACGATGTTCGATGTCACCGCAAACCCCAGACCCACTGAGCCGCCGGTGGGCGAGTAGATGGCCGAATTCACGCCGACGACTTCACCTTCCATGTTGAACAGCGGTCCACCCGAGTTGCCCTTGTTAATGGCTGCGTCGGTCTGAATGAACTCAGCATATGGTCCTTGCGATATGTTGCGCCCTTTGGCCGATACGATACCGGTCGTCACGGTTGAATGCAGTCCGAACGGGTTGCCGATGGCCACGACGTCTTCGCCTACGCGGATGCCGTCACTGTCGCCCAGATTAACCGCTTGCAGGATTTCACCTGCGTCGATCTTCAGAACTGCGATGTCGGTCAACGGGTCGGTGCCAATAACTTCGGCGTCATACGTACGGTCATCCGACATGCGAACCGTTACGGATTCAGCGTTGTCTACGACATGGTGATTGGTAACGATGTAACCCGCTTCATCCAGGACAAATCCCGAACCCAGACCTTGTGCCGGTCCACGCTGCGGGGCGTTAAACCCTTCGGGCGCGCCGAAGCGTTTGAAGAATTCTCCGAACGGATGCTGTTCAAAGTCAAACTCTTGCCCTTGCGCGGGAACTGGTGTGGCACCTTGTTCGGCGATGATGGTGACGACAGAGGGCGACACATTTTCCACCAGATCGGCCAACGCTTCGTCGGCCATCGAGGGCAGGGCGGTGGTCGCCAGCAGTGCGGCGCTCAGTGCGCCAGCGCCAACCCAACTGGCTGTCCCGGGCAAAAGAAGTGAGGATTTGCGGATGCTCATTTTTTTCTCCTGTTTATATCACGCGGGTGCGGCCGCGCGTTGAAACAGGAGATGCGCCTTCACTCTGAGTGTTTCCTGAGCGAATTGTTAAGATATCTTAATTTTGCCACAAACTAGCGGTTCTATCGCGACGTTCGAGGGCCGGAGTCGGAGGATTTGCGCGAATCACTGAGCGCGAATCGGTGGATTGTTGCCGGTTTGGACGCCAAAGCGCGAAAAAGGTTGAATTGAATCAAAATCGTTAACAAGTCAGCCGTCGCAAACTCCGATTTTCAGGTGATACCGTCTTGGTTGTGTGGGCGTGCAAGTGTTAACGCGGTTACCGGAAACAATTTATAACATTTAGACCAGATAGCTCATTAGGTTTATGCTTAATGGTGAAATGTGGTGTTTCGGGCAAAAACGTCACTCATCTTAAAGTTGTTTCTCCGTTAAAAAATGTTGCGGAAAAACCATCCTGATATCGGCAAAATTAACCGTTCTTTCCAATTTTACGTTGTTTGAATCCAACGGATGGGTGACGATGAATGTGCCCAAGCGAGGGGGAGCCAAAGGCACTAGGGGGTGCCCAAGGCTTGTCACAGTCACTGGAAGCGCTGAGCGGCATGTTAACGAGGGGGTCTTGTTTAGGTTCGGCGGCGGAATAGCCAGAGTGTCGACAGACATTATTGGCCGCGTTTCCGGGATTGATGAAAAGTGGTAGTCCTGTTTTGGGTACCGGCCCGGTCGTTATTGACCGGGCCGACTTACTTTCAGACTTGTCGAATTTAGACGCTGCGTTTTGCGAGCCACGCGGCCCAATCCGCAGGCGTGTCCAAATCCAGCAATGCGTGTTGGGCGGGCAGGACGTGCAGATGCACCTTGTCCTCATACGTGCGTACCACGGATTGCGCGCCTTCGTCTCCTGTTAAACGACTGAGCTGATCAAACAGGCTGCGGTCAAAGATGACCGGGTGACCCGGTTTGCCCTCATCCGTCGCCCCACGCCATATCAGGTTGTCCGGGTGGGCTTCGACCGCCGATAGCACTGCAAGCAGATCTTCGGTTGTGATGTCCGGCAAATCTGCCAGCAAGATCATTGCGGCTTTGGCCTCGGGCGGCACGTACGCCAGAGCGCCACGCAGACTGGCATTCATACCTTTCTGGGCATCTGAAATTTCGACCGTTTGCACGTCCAGCCCATCAAGCGCTTCGTATCGGGGATGTGGGGCGGGGGGTAATGCGACGATGACTGGTGCGGCTTGCCCGGCAATCAATGCCGCGCGACGTAGCAAAGGTTGGTGGTCGATGATCTGCAACAGCTTGTCCTGGCCGCCCATGCGGCTGGATTGACCGGCGGCCAATAGAATAATGGGTATTTGTGTCATACCGCCACCATGCCGCCGCAACAGGACAGAGTCATCCCCGCATACGCGCGCCATCTGCGTCAAACAAAGGCTCGGAAATCACCCTGGCCCCACGCAACTGACCAAGGATTTCGATTTCAACCTGCAGTCCGTCAGTCACCCGGTCCACGGGCAAGAACCCCATTGCAACCGACTTTTGGGCATGGTGCGAGTATCCGCCAGACGTACAGAAGCCCACAACCTTACTGTCCAACCAGATCGGTTCATACGCATTCACATCGGCGTCGTCGGCGTCCACTTCAAATGCCACCAATTTGCGCGCCGGGCCCTGCGATCGGTCTTGCTCAGCGGCGGCTCTGCCGATGAAATCAGCGTTTTTCGAGAATGACATGAACCGGTCCAGACCTGTTTCCGCGGCGGTATAGTCAGGCGAGAATTCTCGCATCCACGAGCCAAAGAACTTGTCCAGACGCAGGCTCATCATCGCGCGCATACCAAACGGCACTATCCCGTGCGGTTGTCCGGCCTGCCATAGAACCCACCAGAGCTGTCTTTGTGCCATCGGATCGCAATAGATCTCGTACCCCAGATCGCCGGTATAGCTGACCCGCTGCACGATACAGTCAGTCGTGCCGACGGTCATACGCCGCACGTCTAGAAAGCGGAGGTCAGAAATGTCCTCTCGAGTACAGGCGGCCAGAACCTGCGTTGCGTTCGGGCCTGCGATTTGAAACCCATTCAACCGGTCGCTGATGTTTTCGATTTGCACACTGTCCTGTTGATGCTGCAGGAACCAGCGCATGTGGAATGCCTGACTGCCGTATGAGGCGGTCAGTTGAAATGCGTCTTCAGCCAGACACGAAACGGTAAAATCCCCGATCAGCTTGCCCTTGGGTGATAGCATTGGGGTCAGAGACACTCGGCCAGGTTGTGGAATGCGCCCAGCCATGATCCGATCCAGCCATGCGCGGGCAGTAGGGCCGGTGATGCGGTACTTGCCGAAATTGTGGACCTCGTTGATGCCGACACTGTTACGAACGGCGCATACCTCACGCCCCGTCGCGTCAAACGCGTCCGAGCGACGGAATGAGGGGGTTTCATAGCCCGGCTCGTCCCCTTGGGCGAAATAGTTCGGGACTTCCAATCCGTATTGCTGACCCCAGACAGCGCCCAGATCGCTGAAAATATCGTACATCGGGGTTGTACGGTTTGGGCGTGCGGCAGGCAGTTCCTCATTCGGGTAGGCGACGCTGAAGCGTTTCTGATAATTTTCGATCACTTTCGGACGTGTGTACCCGGGGCTGATCCAATCTCCGAACCGGGCCACGTCCATCGCAAAGACATCACGTTCCGGTTCACCCTCGATCATCCATTGCGCCAGCGTCAGACCAACCCCGCCACCCTGGCTGAATCCGGCCATCACGCCGCAGGCCGACCAATAGTTTCGCATGCCCGGTACCGGCCCGACCAGAGGGTTCCCGTCCGGTGCAAAGGTGAATGGCCCGTGGATCACCGATTTTACTCCGGCTTCGGCCAGAACGGGAAAGCGACGATATGCGAATTCGATACTGTCAGTGATCTTGTCATAATCATCGGGCAGCAGTTCATGCCCGAATTCCCACGGGGTGCCGTCCACGGCCCACGGTTTGCAGGGCTGTTCGTAGAATCCGATGCACAGCCCGCGCCCTTCTTGCCGTAGATAGCTTTCGCCTGCGGGGTCCATTACGTGCGGGTGTTCCCCGCCAGCGTCAATGATCGCTTCGATCTGCGGGATCGAATCTGTCACCAGATACTGATGTTCCATTGGGTGCAGCGGGAAATAGACGCCGGCCATCGCGCCAACCTCGCGCGCCCAGAGACCACCGGCGTTGACCACATGTTCGGCGTGAATGGTGCCCTTGTCGGTGACCACATCCCAGGTGCCATCGGGGCGCTGGTTGGTCTCGCGCACCATGCAATGGGTTTCGATTGCGGCCCCGCCCATCCGAGCCGCCTTGGCATAAGCATGAGTGGTGCCCGATGGGTCCAGATGCCCGTCCAGCGGATCATACAGCGCACCGATGATGCCGTCTGTATTGGTGATGGGCGCGATCTTCTTGATTTCATCGGGGCCGACAATCTCGGTCTCCAACCCCATGAACCGATGCTTGGCACGTTCGGCCAACAGCATGTCAAAACGGTCTTGGTTGTCGGCCAAAGTCACCCCGCCAACGTGGTGCAATCCGCAAGACATGCCAGTGATCTCTTCAAGTTCTTTATACAGGCGGATTGTATATCCCTGTAGGGCGGCCATGTTGGTGTCGCCGTTCAACGTGTGGAACCCGCCCGCCGCGTGCCAGGTTGAGCCGCTAGTGAGTTCTGAGCGTTCCAGCAGCATGACGTCGGACCAGCCCAGTTTGGTCAGGTGGTACAGCACGGAACAACCGACGACGCCACCGCCAATAATTGCTACGCGGGTTTCAAGTTTCATGAATGCCTCCGTCAGTGTTTTTGCCAGTCTGATCAGTGGGGATCAGGATGCAATTCCGAATGCGACAAAACGTGTCGCCGCAGCAAATCGCATCTGCGGAAAACATCCGCTAAAGGGTGTCGCGGTTCTGTTACGGAATCGATCTACCAGGCGTCCGGGAAGGACCCTGTGTAACTACTCTACAAGGACATAAGATGAGCAAGTTTGATCCCCAACCCCAAGCGTTGAGCCGCCGTGAATTCATGGCCAAAGCCGCGGCACTTGGCCTGACAGCCACTGCTGCGAACCTGATCTGGGCCGAGGCCGGTCTGGCCGAGACGCCCAAAAAAGGGGGCCATTTCGTTTTGGGTCTGACGGGTGGTGAAAGCACCAACTCACTGGACCCGGCATTGTCGGCGTCGCATGTGACGGCCAAAGCGCTTCGGGCCTATGGAAACACCCTGACCGTGGTGACTGCTGATGGTGGGATCGCACCCAGCCTGGCCGCAAGCTGGGAAGCGAATGAGGACGGCAAGGTCTGGACCTTCCTGATCCGCAAAGGCGTTGAATTCCACAATGGTAAGACACTGACGCCTGAAGACGTACAGCAGACCCTGGCGCGCCACTCGAACGAAGATTCGCAGTCGGGTGCTTTGGGCATCATGCGCGGGATCGAGGATGTGCGGGTCGACGGTGACTACGTGGTGATCACGCTGACCACACCCAACGCCGATCTGCCGTATCTGATGTCGGATTATCACCTGGTCATGCAACCGGGTGGCGGGATCGATAACCCCGGCGAGGGGATCTCGACCGGTGCTTACAAGGTGACCGCGGATGAACCCGGCGTGCGCTATGCGTTCGAGAAGTTCGCCAACCACTGGGACGAATCTGTTGGCCATTATGACAGCCACGAAATCCTTGTTCTGAACGATGACACTGCTCGTTCGGCAGCATTGCAGGCCGGTCAGGTACACGCCATCAACGTGGTTCCCCCTCGTACCGCCAAGCTGTTTGGCCGCGCGCCGGGTGTCACCATCAATGCGACCTCGGGCCGGGGGCATTACATCTTTGTCATGCACACCGATACCGCGCCTTTTGACAACAAAGACCTGCGTCTGGCGCTGAAATACGCCATCAATCGCGAGGAACTGGTCGACAAGGTTCTGCGCGGCTTTGGCTCGGTCGGGAATGATATTCCGATCAACGAAGCCTATCCACTGTTTGATGCGTCGATGGAGCAGCGCCAGTTCGATCTGGCCAAAGCAGCTGAGCATTATAAAGCATCGGGCCATGACGGATCACCCATCGTTCTGCATGTGTCGGATGCGGCCTTTGCCGGCGCGCTTGACGCGGCGCAGCTGTTTCAGCTGTCAGCGCAGGCGGCCGGTATCCCGCTTGAGATTCAGCGTGAACCGGCAGATGGCTACTGGTCGGAAGTGTGGAACAACAAACCATTCTGCGCTTCTTACTGGGGCGGGCGTCCGGTGCAGGATCAGATGTGGTCGGTTGGCTATCTGTCGACCGCAGACTGGAACGACACCAACTTTAAGAACGAAGAGTTCGACGCGCTGGTATTGAAAGCCCGTGCTGAGCTGGACACCGCCAAGCGCAAAGACATCTACGCCCAGATGGCGCGCATCGTCTGGGAAGAGGGCGGTCTGATCAACCCGATGTTCAACCAGTTCATCGACGGGTATTCGGATAAGGTGACGGGTTGGTCCGCACATGCGAATGGTGACCTGATGGATGGCTATGTCGCCAGCCGTACCTGGTTTGCGTAACCCCAAAAATGAAACCGGCGCCCGATGGTGGGCGCCGGTTGCTTCTTTAGCCGGGTTATAGCGGTCGGATTTTCAATTCAGTCACCCGGTTGCCTTCCTTTGCGGTGACCTCGAACCGGAAACCGTGGAACGAGAAAACCTGACCCACGACCGGGATCATCTGCGCCTCGTGAATGACAAGCCCGGCGACTGTGTTCGCCTCATCATCCGGCAATGACCAGTCCATCGCGCGGTTTGCATCGCGGATTGTCATCGCGCCTTCGACCAGAAACTGCCCGTCTTCGGTGCGGGTCACCGGAACGTCTTCTTCGATATCAAACTCGTCGGCGATTTCACCCACGATTTCTTCGAGGATATCTTCCAGCGTGATCAAACCGCGCAGTGATCCGTATTCATCGACCACCAACGCAAAATGGCTGTGCATCCGCAGGAATTCCCGCATTTGGTCGTCCAGCGTTGTGGTTTCCGGCACAAAATAAGGGTCGTTCGCCACTTTGGAGATATCGAATTCTTTCAGTCGATTGCTGTCGCTTTCGCTGGCACCCGCATGGGCATACATGGCGCGGAATAGGTCCTTGGCGTGCACGACACCCACGATGTTTTCGGGCTCATCCCGAAACACGGGCAGGCGGGTATGGGGGCTTTTCAAACATTGTTGCAGGATGGCTTCGGGCGTGTCGTCAGCGTCGATCATCTCGATGTTTGAGCGGTGAAGCATGATCTCTTCCACAGTGCGATCACCCAGATCCAGCGCGCCAAGGATGCGGTCACGGTCTTCCTTTTCGACCACGCCTTCGGAATGGCCCAGCTGCAACGCGCCCGCGATCTCTTCGCGCACTGCAAGAATGTTGCTGTCAGGGTCGATCCGAACACCGAACAGGCGCAAGACGCCCCTCACCAGCAAGCGCACAGCCGCGACCATGGGCGAGAAAACCGTTACTACTACGCTGATGATCGGCGCGACCAGGGCGGCGGCTTTTTCAGCATTCGTGATAGCGTAGGTCTTGGGCAGGACTTCGGCGAAGACCAATACCAGCAGGGTCATGACTAGCGTAGCCAACGCCACGCCGCTTTCGCCAAACAAACGGGTGAACAGGGCCGTGGCCAATGAGGCCGCAAGGATGTTGACAAGGTTATTGCCCAGCAGGACCGAACCGATCAGCCGTTCATTGTCATCGGTGATGTCCAGCGCCTTTTGCGCCCCGTGCGAGCCCTTATCGGCCTGCGCCCGCAACTTACCGCGCGATGATGCGGTCAATGCCGTTTCGGAACCCGAGAAAAAGCCCGACAATACGAGCAAAAGCAATATGGCGCCTGTGGTAAACCAGAATGCGCTGTCGATCAGAGAAGAAGAGGGTTCCATCGGTCCTTGATTGTTGGTGTTGCTGCATCCGTTATGGGGGCGCGCCCCCTGCGGATCAAGGGGTTAGCCCTTGTTGTCGGGGTCTTTCGCTAGCGGGTGATGCTCTAACACCAGTTCGGCCAGACGTTCGTCGAGTACATGCGTGTAAATCTCGGTTGTTGCCACATCCGCGTGTCCCAACAGGGTCTGGATCGACCGTAGATCCGCACCGTTGGCCAGCAGATGCGTCGCAAATGCGTGGCGCAACGTGTGTGGCGTAACCTTTTCCGGCGACACGCCGCCCTGAACGGCCAATTCCTTGACCAGCAGAAAGAACATATGCCGGGTTAGGTGTCCGGATTTGCCGCGCGAGGGAAACAGGAACTTGGACCGCGGGCCGCCATCGGCAACCAATTGATCCTCGGCTTCATCCCGCACCGTCAACCAGACCGCCAGTGCGTCGCGTGCAGGCGGAGATAGGGGCACCATCCGCTCTTTTCCGCCTTTGCCCAACACCAGCAACATACGCGGATCGCCGCGCGCTGACGAAACGGGCAGCGAGACCAGTTCGGTCACCCGCATACCGGTGGCATAGAGAACCTGCATCAGGCAGGTGTTACGCACCCGGTCTGCCTTGGTGCGCCCGGTCTGGCGGGCGGCTTGCAGCAGCCGGTCTACCTCGGGCACGTCCAGTGTTTTGGGCAGGCGTTTTTGGCGTCCGGGCCCTTTGATCTGAATGGCGGGGTTGGTGTCGCGCCAACCTTCCTCGAACGCGAAACGGTAGATTTGTTTAATCGCCGACAGGCGCCGCGCGCGGGTGGACTGCGCCAGACCTTGTGCGTCGCAATCGATCAGATATGCCTCGATTTGATCCCGCTCGGCCATTGCAAAATCGGTTTTGCGACGCTGCAGCCAGGCGGCGAAATCCTTTAGGTCGCGGCCATAGGCCAACAGGGTGTTGTTGGCTGCCCCAAGCTCGGCGGCCTGCGCTTGCAGGAAGGTGGATATCCAAAGCTCAGAAGTTGCCGGGGCCGCCATGATCATGTGCCCTGCAGGATCAAAAGGTTCAGGGCCGCACGCCGCGCCGTATCCTCAAGACCCACCCGGCGCAGGGTGGCAATGGCAGCCGTCAGATCGACCAGATTGCCCCTGGCGCCATGGGCAAACATTTCCATCGTTTCAAGAATAGCTTCGCCCAGTTGGTTGTTGTTCAGCATCGCCTGAATATCCGATGGGATCGGCGCCGCCCAGGCAAAGCCTTGAGCCACCGCATCGGCCAAAGGTGAAGGGCTGCGCGCACGCCCCGGATCACCTTGCGCCAAAGCGGCTAGAAAAAGCGCATCTTCTGATTGGTCCGGCGGAGACTCGGCTGCAGTTTCATAAAGATCGGACAGCAGCAGGATACGCCACCGCAGGTTTTCGGCTTTGTCATCCGGCAGAGAGACTTGTGACAGGCGACCGGAAAACAAATCGGCGAACGGAACCTCAAGCCCGACACTGTGCATCTGGTCCCACACAAAGGGCAACGATTTGGCGATGGCTTCAGGTTTACCAGTTTCTAGCGCGTTCTCGAATTTCTGAATGGCTGACACCCGGTCCCAGACCGCACCGGAGGCCGCTGGGGCACGCTCGGTATACAAGCCCAAAAGCTGGTTAGGGGTCAGCGCGCCAATCCGCGTCAGGCGTTCGGCCGCTTCGATCTGGGCTTTCCAGCCCGCCACATCGCGCAGGTCGGCGTTGGCAAAAGCCCGCGGCAGAGGGGCCGAGGGCAAACGTTCGCCGATCGCTTCAAACAATCGAAAAGTCAGCGGATCGGGATTGTCGGGCTGGGGAAGGTAGTCGGCATCCTCAAACAACTCGGGGCTCAGGAACCGGTCCAGCACATCCAGATCCTCGGGTGGCAGGACTTGCAGCGCATGGGCGGCCTCAAGCGTCAGCGCGGCAGAACTCCAATCGCCCCGGCGCGCCTTGCAAAAAATCTGTGCTGCATAATCCAGCGATAGGTGCGGTTGCGCGATGAGCGCTGTGCAGCTGCGATCCTCATCCCCGGTCAGTAGCGTTGCATCGAACCAGCGCTGAAACCGCGCGCGGCTGTCGGTGGGTCCGGCCAGTTGCACCAATGATTGCGTCGGATCGGCGGCGCCCAACTGCATCAGACGGTCGAGGCGGGCCAGCAACAGGGTTTCTTGGGCATTTGGCCCAGCAGGAGATCGTGCCTCGGACAATAGCAGAGTGAACAACAGGCGCTGCATTGCGGGATTGTACTTAACAGGAACCCGAGCGATCAGTTGCGCCAGTCGGTCGGGATCACTGTTCTGCCATAGACTCACAGGCAGGCCCGTTACAGAGGACGACACCAACCCCAGCGGTTGTGACAGCGCCTCAAGTGGTGTGACTTCGACATCCGGCCGCACACCGGTCTGCGTCACGGGCGGCTCCAGCAACACGGTTCCCGGCAGGTTCTCTGGCGGGTTGTTCAACCACTCAATAACAGAAAGAGGTTCCTGCTGCGCTTGCGCCGAGCCGGCCAAACACAGCGCGAACACTGCGGTCCTATTCGACATTCAGGATTACCGGCTCTCGTATCTCGTCTTGCGGTGCCGAGAAATCTGCGCCGAAGAACGGCCCCAGATAGACATATGCCACCAGCCCGATGAAACACAGGCAAATCAGATATAACAGGAACTTGACTAGACGGCCCATTGCTCAACGCTGCCCCAATTTTCTCTTTTGTCATAGTTATAGCTAGCATTTTTCCTAAGATCACGTCATTCACAGTGAAATGAGCGAAATTAAGCATAACACCCACAGCTCGGACACAGATGCGGGCTTTGCACTGCACAAAACGGTCGTACTTGTAGGCATGATGGGGGCGGGAAAGACGGCGGTGGGCCGTGCGCTGGCCGCGCGGCTGGGCGTTCCCTTTCTCGACAGCGACGCCGAGATCGAATCGGCGGCCAATATGACCATCCCCGAGATTTTCGAACGTGACGGAGAACCGTTTTTCCGCGCCAAGGAATCTCAGGTCATAGGGCGTTTGCTGGATGAGGAAAAAGGCATCCTGTCGACTGGTGGCGGCGCGTTTCTGGCGGAACAGAACCGTCAGATGATTACCGAACGCGGGGTCTCGGTCTGGCTGCGGGCCGATCTCGAGGTTTTGTGGAACCGCGTCAAACACAAAGACACACGCCCCTTGCTGCGTACCTCTGATCCTTATGCGACTTTGCGTGGCTTGTATGAACGGCGCGTCCCGGTTTATGCGCAGGCGGACTTGGTCGCCGAGTCCGATGGCGAGACCTCGATCGAGAAAATGGTGAACAGGGTGGTGGATGCGTTGGCAACACGCCCCGATGTTTTGGAACGGAAATAATGCACCAAACTGTACATGTTGAGCTGGGCGAACGCTCGTATGATGTGGAAATCGGCCCGGATTTGTTGACGCAAGCGGGTGCCCGGATCGCGCCGTTGTTGCACCGGCCCAAAGTAGCAGTTGTGACGGATGAGAACGTGGGCGCATTGCATCTGGATGCCCTGCGTGACGGTTTAGCCCAAGCCGGAATCGAGATGACGTCGCTGACTTTGCCCGCTGGTGAAGCGACCAAAAGCTGGCCGCATTTCGAACGCACTGTCGAGTGGTTGTTGGCCGAGAAAATTGAACGCCGAGATATCGTCGTTGCCTTTGGTGGCGGTGTGATTGGCGATCTGGTGGGGTTTGCTAGTGCGGCTTTACGGCGTGGAGTACGGTTTATGCAAATCCCAACCTCGCTGCTGGCTCAAGTCGACAGTTCGGTGGGCGGCAAAACCGGGATCAACTCGCCGCAGGGTAAGAATTTGATCGGGGCATTCCATCAGCCTTCGCTGGTGCTGGCAGATACTTCGGTGTTGGGGTCGATGACCCAGCGCGATTTCCTGTCAGGCTATGGCGAGGTGGTGAAATACGGCCTGCTGGGGGACGCAGCGTTCTTTGAGTGGCTGGAAACCAACGGAACGGATGTCTCAGGCGGTGATATGGCCGCACGGGTGCGGGCCGTAACCCGTTCGGTGCAGATGAAGGCCGATATCGTGGCGCGGGATGAGACCGAGCAGGGCGACCGCGCGCTGCTGAACCTTGGCCATACCTTCTGTCACGCGCTTGAGGCTGCCACTGGTTATTCCGACCGTCTGCTGCATGGCGAGGGCGTCGCCATAGGCTGCGCGCTGGCGTTCGAACTGTCGGCGCGCCTGGGTCTGTGTTCACAGGAAGACCCCAGCCGCGTGCGGGCACACTTGTGCGCTATGGGCATGAAAACCGATCTGAATGACATTCCCGGCGACCTGCCTGGGGCCGAAGCCTTGGTCGATCTGATGGCGCAGGACAAAAAGGTCATCGACGGTCAATTGCGGTTCATCCTGGCACGTGGGATCGGTGAAGCTTTCGTGACATCGGACGTCCCGCGTGAGGCGGTGATATCCGTGCTGGAAGACGCCCTGGCGACGGCCTGATCAGCGCCCCCGGATCACCATCAGCTCACCAATGTTTTCCCGGGTGATATAGCCGACCATTTTACCAGTCTGCGTGCAGACGGCGATAGCCGGTGCGCCCTTGTGGAGCGTTTCCAGAACCATCTCAAGCCCGCTGGTCAGTTGAACCCTTGGGATATTAGTTTCCATGACCGATGTGGCGGGGTCGGACCGCGGAGTTTCCCCGGCTAGGGCTGCAAAAAGACGACCGCGAGTGACAAACCCTAGCAATGCGCCGTCATTGTCCAATACGGGAAATTCGTGCTGCGTGGTGTGTATGACGGCCTGCGCTGCTGTCGCCAGCGTATCAGACGGGGACAGGGCATTGAATTCGGTGATCATCGCATCGCGCGCCAGAACCCGCCGTGCGACCGAACGCATGGCAACATCCTGACTTTCGGAATTGGCGGCGACAAAAACGAAAACCGCAATCAAGACCAGAATGGCATTGCCGGTACTCAATCCCCAAAAGCCAAAGGCGACAGCCACGATCTGTCCTGCGATGGCCGCGATCCTTGTTGCCTTCACCCGATCCATTTTGAGACATAGCAAGGCGCGGAACACCCGTCCGCCGTCCATCGGGAAGGCTGGTATCATATTGAAGGCGGCCAGCAGCAAGTTCACATATGCCAGACGGTTCAACAGACCCGGAACAGTGGTGTCGATCTGCGCCATCGTCTCAAGCGGCATACCGGCGCCCAGTGCGACCAGAATGATCCAGATGACGATATTCACTGCCGGACCGGCAAGGGCCACCCAGACCTCTTGCATCGGCTTTTCGGGCATCCGCTCCAGCCGCGCCAGACCACCAATTGGCAGCAAAGTTATGTCAGGGGTTTTGATGCCGTATCGCCGTGCCATCAGCGCATGGCCGAATTCATGCGCAACGACGCAGGCAAACAAGGCCAGCACAAAGATCAGGTTTTCAATGGCTGCTGCCATTCCGCCGCTTGAATAGGCGGCGAAGCCGACCCAAGCCAGCAGAAGGAAAAAGGTGACATGGACCCTCAGCTCGGACCCCAGAAATCGGCCGAGTGAGAAGGACCATGTCATGATTTGCCTCCGTTACTCTTAGAACGGAATCTCGTCGTCGTCGATTCCACCGGATGCCGGGGCAGGGGCGCTGGATTGGCTGCCATAAGGATCGCCGTATCCACCCCCGGCTTGACCGCCGCCGTAACCGCCCGATTGGCCGCCACCGCCGCCGCCTTCGCCGCGGCCATCCAACATCACAAGGGTAGAGCCAAAGCCTTGCAGAACAACCTCGGTCGAATACCGATCCTGACCGGATTGATCCTGCCATTTGCGGGTCTGCAGTTGGCCTTCAAGATACACCTTGGACCCTTTGCGCAGGTATTGCTCGGCCACGCGGACAAGCCCCTCGTTGAAGATCGCGACCGAGTGCCACTCGGTACGCTCGCGACGCTCACCTGTGTTGCGGTCTTTCCAGGTCTCGGATGTGGCGATGCGCAGATTGCAAACCTTGCCACCGTTCTGGAATGTCCGGACCTCGGGATCGCGGCCAAGATTTCCGACCAGAATGACCTTGTTGACTGAACCCGCCATGTATTTCCCCGTTCTGAATTGACGTATGCGCGCCGAATCTGGCGCAGTGTTTCCCAGCGACCCTATACGGCCTGCGTCTTGGTTGAAACACAGTTACTGCATGCAACACTGAGCAAGAATTTACTCAGGTTCGGTTAACCATGCTTTCATTATAATCTGAGATATCTATACTCCATAAGGTTCCTGACTAAGCGAGATTGGCATTAATGCGTTTTCTGGTTGGTTGTTTTGTTGGTTTATGTGTTGCTCTGGTCTCGGTTCCGGTGGCCGCGCAAAACTTGTCGACGAAAAGCCGGAAGGACATTTTCCTTAAACAATCCAAGATTCTGGACACACGCGCCGCAACCCAGTATCGGGATTCCGAGCGGCTTAAACCCAAGACAGCTCAGCCGAAGTTTAACAAACGCTATACTGGGAAGTATCGCGGTCAGTATATGACACTGGCGCGTCAGGCGGCACGCAAGCATAACGTCCCGGAAGAGCTTTTTCTGCGTCTGGTTCAACAAGAAAGCGGTTGGAATCCACGTGCAGTATCACACAAGGGCGCTTTGGGACTTGCACAGCTGATGCCCGGTACGGCGCAGCTTTTGGGTGTGAATCCGCATGATCCACAGCAGAACCTGGAAGGTGGCGCGCGGTATCTCTCCTGGCAATACCGCAAGTTCAAATCCTGGCGTCTGGCACTGGCGGCCTACAATGCCGGACCTCAGGCGGTTGAGAAACATGGCGGCGTACCACCTTACAAGGAAACCCAGAACTACGTGAAGGTTATCTGGGGCGGTTGAGCTAAATTCGATGCATAGGTCTCGTCTGACCAGGTACATTTAGCTAAAATGCTTATGGGAAAATGTGGTCAAGTAATGCCAAAGGGCGCCGATCAGAAACCGACGCCCTTTGCGCCAATTTTGAAGCCTATTCCGCGGCGACTTTGATGACCGGCTCCATACGGGCTAGAATACCATCAGCCAGATGACATTTCACCTGATGCCCATCGGCCAGAGTTTTCACCGGCGGTACGTCGCGTTCGCACAACCCACCCGGAACTTCGGATTTCCAACGGCACCGAGTCTGGAACGGGCAACCCGGCGGTGGATTCATGGCCGACGGGATATCGCCCTCAAGCACGATGTGCTGCTTCTCGATCGACGTATCCGCAATGGGGACGGCGCTCAGCAGGGCTTCGGTATAGGGGTGGTAGGGCGGCGCAAAGACCTGATCGGTGGTGCCCAGTTCGACCACATGACCCAGATACATCACCATCACCCGGTCGCTGAGGTAACGCACAATGGACAGGTCATGACTGATGAACAGCAGGGTGGTCTTGTGCTCGCGCTGAATCTCCATCAGCAGATCAGTCACAGCCGCCTGAACGGACACATCCAGGGCCGAGACCGGCTCATCCGCCACCACAATGCGCGCGTCCCCTGCAAAGGCGCGGGCGATACCGACACGTTGCTTCTGTCCGCCTGACAACTGGCGCGGCATCCGGTCAGCAAAGGCGCGGGGTAGCTTCACTAGGTCCAGTAGTTCCAGCATACGTTGCTTGCGTTCGGATTCAGAATTGCCGACGCCGAATATTTCCAACGCGCGGATAATCTGACGACCCACGGTCATCGATGGATTCAGCGTATCGAATGGGTTCTGGAACACCATCTGAACTTCGCCTACTGTCTTCGCGTCGCGCTCCTCAATCGGGACAGCCTCAATATTACGATTGTCCAGCAGGATCTGACCGTCGGTGGCGGTTTCCAGCCCCATCAGTACCTTGGCGAACGTGGATTTGCCGCAACCGGATTCACCCACAATGGCCAGTGTTTCGGATTCATGGGCCTCGAAACTCAATGTTTCATTGGCTTTTACGACCTTAGTCTCGCCACCCCCAAACAGGGCATTCGCTGCCACTTCATAGTATTTCTTGAGGTTGTCCATCTTCAGGACGGTGCGACCGATTTGGCCCTTTTCCTTTTGTTCGGCCACGGTGATTGGCGCGTTCCAGTCGATCTCCTGGAACTTCAGACAGCGCGTGTGGTGGCGGTCATTGCCCGGCACAGGTTCCATCAGGATGTTCTGCGCGTCGCAGCGGCCTTCTTCGAAATAGTCGCATCGCGGGCCAAAGTTGCATCCCGGCGGGCGTTCATGCGGCAGAGGGAAGTTCCCCGGAATGGCCACCAGCGGGCGTGCGTTCTTGTCGGCACCGGGCAGGGGGATCGAGCGGAACAGTGCTTGCGTATAAGGATGCTGCATCTCGTCGAATACATCGTGGATCGAGCCGCGTTCGACGGCCTCACCCGAATACATCACACAGAGTCGGTCGCAGGTTTCCAGCACCAGACCCAGATTGTGCGAGATGAACAGCATCGAGGTGCCATACTTCTTACCCAAATCCCTGACCAGTTCGACTACGGCGGCCTCAACCGTTACATCCAAAGCGGTGGTCGGTTCATCCAGGATCAGCAGCGCTGGTTTCGACATCAGCGCCATGGCGATCACGATCCGCTGCTGCTGACCACCCGACAACTGGTGGGGGAACGAATTCAGCATCCTCTCAGGGTCGGGCAGGCGTACATCGGTGACCACCTCAAGCGCGCGGGCGCGGGCCTCTTCCGCACCAACGCCTTCGTGGATCATCGGCACTTCCATCAGCTGCCTGCCGATTTTCATAGCAGGGTTCAGCGAAGCCATCGGTTCCTGATAGATCATCGCGATCTCATTGCCGCGAATGTCGCGCAACTCGTCAGAGCTCATTTCGGACAGGTCTCGCCCTTTGAACTTGATCGTGCCTCCGACAATCCGCCCGTTCTTGCCAAGGTCCTGCATCACACCCAAAGCAACAGTGGATTTGCCGCAGCCTGATTCACCAACAAGCCCGACGGCTTCGCCGGGCTGCACACTGACCGAGAAATCCATAACGGCTGGAATTTCTCGCAGACGAGTGAAAAACGAAATCGAGAGCTTGTCGATCTCAAGAATAGGCCCGTCATATTCTGCCAGTTTGTTCATTTTGTATCTCCTCGCGAGAGTCCGGGGGATCCCCTTCATCTGGCTAAAAATAATCTGGGGGGTCCGGGGGCTATGCCCCCGGCCTCGATCACATCAGTCCTTCAGACTTTCCTCACGCAGACCGTCCGCAAGCAGGTTCAGACCAAGAACCAGTGACAACAGGGCCAGCGCAGGCGGAAGGGCAGGGTGCAGGTAGATCGACAACAGCTTGCGCCCCTCGTTGATCGTCGAACCCCAATCCGGGCTTTCCGGTGGCAGCCCCAGCCCGAAGAAACCCAAGGTTCCCAAAAGGATGGTGGTGTAGCCAATCCGCAGGCAAAAATCGACGATCAGCGGACCGCGCGCGTTTGGCAGAATTTCCCACAGCATGATGTACCATGGACCTTCTCCACGGGTTTGTGCCGCCGCCACATAATCTCGCGTCTTAATGTCCAACGCCAAACCACGCACGATGCGGAACACGGTGGGTGAATTCACGAACACAACGGATACGAACACCACCAGGATGCCGCCGGGGATATCGAACAGGTCCAGATATGTCGGCAGGCCCCAGATACGGTAGCTGTCAGTATTGATGATGTAACCACCGGTCGAGATCAGCGACAGGTAGAACCAGATCGCAACTCCCAACACCCCGATCAGCAGCGGCGTGCGGAAATTCGGTCGCGTGTAATAGCGCGAATTCAGCAGAACACCGATGAATAGGATCGGAAAGACGAATAGCACGGCTGCCATATAGTTCGGCACGCCTGTCGCTACGATTTCCGGTGTCACCAGCAGGTAGAACAGCAAGATCACCGGGAAGGCCAGGATCAGGTTGGCCAGGAAGGACAGGAACGTATCCAACCGACCTCCATAGTAACCCGCGGGCAGACCCAGAGTGATCCCGACCATAAAGGCAAACAACGTTGCCAGTGGCGCAATCTGCACCACGATCCAGGCACCTCTGACCATGCGGCTGAAGACGTCGCGGGCTAGGTTGTCACCCCCCAACAGATACCAGGTGTATTCTCCCTCTTCCGGGCTGGGCAGAGGCGTTCCCGGCACTTTGTTCTTCATTCCCGATACCTGCGACAGAGGATCATGAGTGACGATCAGATCCAGCGCACCAAAAACACCGGTGAAAACCCAGAACATCACAAGGCCGAAGCCGATCATGCCGATGGGGCTGTCGAACAGTTTGCCATAAAGGCCCAGACGCCGCTTAAATGCGATCGACATGGCGTACAGGATGATCAGCGACAGCCAGACAGGTAGAAACTGCTGTGAGATCGCACCGATGATCCCCGCGCTGGTACCCAACACGATGCCCAGCACGATATAGGCCACGGCAAGCGCGACACAGGCAGCAAAGCTGTAGCGCAGCGCCTTTTGCGTCAACCCACGCATGCCCGATCCCGAGCTGAGCGTGCCGTCCAGATTCACACTCATCGGCGCCTCGGGCAGTACGATACTGCCAACTATCCAAATCACGATCGAGACCAGAAGGGCTGCGATTGCGATCATCAGCAGCGGGTTCAGGAAGGCGATAGAGCCGGTCCAGGTAAGTGGTTCCATGATCTAACCCTCCTTAAGAAATGCGAATGCGCGGGTTGAGATAGACATAGCCGATATCCGAGATCAGCTGTGTTATCAGCACCACAAAGACCGACACGACCGAAATCGCCAACAGCAATTGGATGTCGTTGTTGCCCGCCGCCTGCACCAGCGCCCAACCGAAGCCCTTGTAGTTGAACAGCGTCTCAACAATCACCACGCCGTTCAGCAGCCATGGGAACTGCAGCATAATGACGGTAAAGGGCGCGATCAGCGCATTGCGCAGCGCGTGTTTCATGACGATGTTGGGAAAGGATACGCCTTTCAGCCGCGCGGTGCGGATGTACTGTGCTGTCATCACCTCGGTCATTGAGGCGCGGGTCATTCGGGCGATATAACCCATGCCATACAGCGCAATGGTCAGTACCGGCAGGAAAAAGTTCTCGAAGGTTGGATTGTCCATCGCCTGCGTTGCAGTGCCCTTGAACCATTTCAAACCAACGGTGGACGAGGTGAAAACCGCGATGAAAATTACGCCCGACACATATTCTGGCGTTGCCGTCGTGACGATTGAAAAAGTAGAAAGCGACCGATCCAACGCCGAGCCTTCGCGCATCCCGGCCAGAACGCCCACCAACAGGGCTGATGGGACCATCAGAATCAAAACCCACATCATCAAGTAGCCGGTATTGCCCAATCGCTTGGCGACAATGGTACCAACCTCATCCTTGAAAACAGTGGAATAGCCCCAGTCCCCCTGAAGGATGCCGCAAAACCGGGGCGTGGTATCCTCGGTCAGTCCAGGTCGGGTACAGGTGCCCACGAATGTGCCGTCATCCAGAGTTTTGGAAAACCCCGGTGCCACGCCCAGCCATTGGCCATACTTGATCAGCGTAGGTTGCAGGTAGCCACGATTACCCAGCCAGGCCTCGACCTGTTCGTCAGACATCCGTTGGTTGCCCTGGGTTTTGGCCAGCTTTTCCAAGTTTGGGTATAGGTTGGTCAGAAAGAAGACCACGAACGTCAGGCACAATGCTGTCAACAGCATGACGCCAAACCGTCGGAGGATGAATAGTCCCATGATGGTCCCTGTTTTTCGGGTGTTCCGCAGATCATTGGACCATTTTATGGCCTCGGACATCCGACCCTGTGTCGGCCTGTCTGCGGCTGGAAAGGGGCGCCCTGATTAGGCGCCCCCATTTATCATCTGGCAGGTTTTAGGCCGCCCAGCCCCACTTGTAGTGGTGATGTTCGAACGAGATATGCATATCGGTTCCGACCAGACCATCTTTCATATGGCGGTACAGCGCGCGCCAGTAGGGTTGGATGGTAACGCCTTCTTCCTGGATCAGCGCCTCGCCTTTGGCGACCACTTCGCGCCGTTTGTCGGCGTCGGCGATTGCCAGGGCTTCGGCCAGGATGCCGTCGAATTCTGGGTTACTCCAGCCGAATTCGTTCCAAGCTTCACCGGATTTGTAGGCCAATGCCCAGATTTGTACACCCAACGGGCGGTGGTTCCAGTTCGTCGAACTGTACGGGTACTTGGCCCAGTCGTTCCAGAAAGTGTTGCCCGGCAGAACTGTACGCTTGACGTTGATACCTGCGTCCCGAAGCTGAGCGGCAACCGCATCGGTCGTGTTGCGACGCCAGTCATCGTCGATCGAAAGCAGTTCGTGCTCGTAGTCAGCCATGCCAGCTTCTTCCATGAGCTTTTTCGCGGCAGCAGGATCAGCTTTCTGCTTCGGCAACTCTGCATAATCGGGGTGGATCGGCCCAACATGGTGGTTTTCAGCTGGCGCGCCGCGCCCGCCGTAGCCCAATTCAAGTAGAACTTCATTGTCCACCGCCATCTGCAGGGCCTGACGCACACGCTTGTCAGCATAGACTTGCTTGCCGTCAATTTCAGCCAATTGGTTGGGACGGACCACGATGGTCGCCATGGTGATCACTTCGGATTTTTCATAGCCGAGACTATCCATCACGTCGATGAATTCACCCACGGATTCGTGCAACATGTCGACTTCGTCAGATTCGAGGGCTGCCAACCACGCCGACGGATCGGTGCCATAGTCAGTATATTCGATTCGATCCAACGTTGCAGGACCAAAGACTTCGTCACCCCACCACGTGTGGTCCGGTGCGCGTACCAATGAGCATTTGACCCCGACCTCCAGCTCTTCGATTACGTAAGGGCCGGTCCCGACGTTGTTAAGCAAGTCGTTTTCGTTGAACGAGCTGTGTACGATTGCTGCTGGATAATCGGACATGCCGGCAATCAATGAGATATCTGAGCTGGGAAGGTTTAGTTTCACAGTTGACGCGTCAACAACTTCAATTGCGCCTTCGATAGCTTGACCGGAGGTTTCGTCTATCAGTGTCCCGAAACGACCTGCCATCGAGTTGGTTTCCGAGCTTTTGTCGCACCAGCGTGCAATATTTCGTGCGACGTCATCTGCAGTGAAATCGTCTCCGTTTGTCCACTTCACACCCGGACGTACTTTCAGCGTGTAAACAGTGGCGTCTTCGTTGATTTCCCAACCTTCCAGCAGCATGCCACGGAATGTACCGTCCGAGTTGTACTCGACTAGGTATTCCAGCGTACCACGGGTTTGGTTGCCCATTTCCGACCAGTCATAGGTGCGCGGATCTTTCAGCGCACGAACGCTCATCTGAACGCGCAGGGTGCCGCCTTCTTGTCTGACGTCTTCGCCTTCAGCGCGGGCAGGGGCTGCCAAGCCGATCATGCCGTAGGCACCTACAGCAGTAACACCCAGACCTGTGGCGCGGGTCAGAAACTCGCGCCGACTTAATTTGCCGTCCCGATATTCCTGAGCATGCATCTCTGCTGCCCAGTGAATCGGTGCTCCGGTAAAAGTTTGCTTATTCATCGATGTCTCTCCCTGTGACATGTTCTTTTTTTTTGAAGAAGGTCGGAACCGTTCAGACCATATTGAGGCGAACAGTTGGTTCCCGGAATTCTTGTTGGATATTCATCATCCCCATGAGGCTATTCCGCCCTAGAATTCTGATGACGTCAATGTACGAAATCGACGTAGATAGCACAAAAACGACATGTCCGGAGGTATTTGCTGCTGTGCCTGGGGCGATAAATGCTGAATCAGGCAATGTATACTGTCGTAAACCGAAAAATCGATGTGAGTGAGAGTCGTTGCACGCGATTGCATCAGAACAAACTTGCAGCAGCGTCTCGTATCATTTTGAGAAATCTATCGGATTCCATTTTTTCATTCGCGCGCGGAACCATGTGCGTTGGCGTTTTGCGAATTGGCGTGTTGCGATGGTCGCGCGTTCTTTGGCGGCGTCCAATGATAGATGGCCGTCCAGATAAGCAATCAACTCGGGGACGCCGATGGCCTTAAAGGCCGGAAGTGATGGATCATAGCGGTCACGCATCGCGTCGACCTCTTGCAGCGCGCCATCGTCCAGCATCTGATCAAACCGGTGGGTTATGCGGTCCACAAGCCATTGTTTGTCCGCGTCAAAAACAATCGGAATAGTGTCAGCCAGATCCAGAATCGGGGGAGGTGTTTCGGCTTGCCAGTCGCTTAGACTGCGTCCGGTGGCTTGCTGCACCTCCCATGCGCGCTGAACACGGGCGCGATTCTGTGTGTCGATGCGCTCCAGCGTCTGCGTATCGACACCAGCAATCAATGTGGTCAGGTCCAGTTTATCCGCCTCGGCGCGGACTTCTGGTGGCGTGGCGGGGATGTCGGCCATCCCTTCGGTCAGGGCCGAGAAATACAAGCCGGTGCCGCCGACAATGATCGGGCGCTGATCCCCTGTCAGCAGGGGCGTCACCTCGCGCAGCCAATGGCCGGTCGAATACTCTTGATCATAAGCGATGTGACCGTACAGCAGATGCTGCGCGCGTGCTTCTTCTTCGACCGAAGGGCGGGCGGAGATCACACGCCAGCATTCATAGACCTGGCTTGCATCCGCATTGACGATCACACCGCCGAAGGTTTCGGCAATCTGCAAAGCAAGGGCCGATTTGCCCGAGGCTGTTGGTCCCGCAATCAATACCGGCTTGTCATTGGGGATTGGGGGCAGGCGGTTCCAAATCTGCGAACTGTCGTTATTTGCCATCCAGGCTGCCTCAATCCTCACCAACCGCATTGAACCTGCGGAGGTTTTGCTTCATTTTGCGCCGGAAAATAAACCTGTGCCAGCCCGGAGCGCAACATGAGCCTTTCCCCGACCCTCGAAGCCACTGAAACCGCGAAGACAAAGTACAATCGCGTAATGCTGAAAATCTCGGGCGAGGCGCTGATGGGCGATCAGGGATTCGGCCTGCATCCGCCGACCGTTCAACGCATAGCGCAAGAGGTCAAATCGGTGCACGACCTAGGCGTCGAGATTTGCATGGTCATCGGCGGCGGCAACATTTTCCGCGGTCTCAGCGGTTCGGCACAGGGCATGGAGAGGACAACAGCCGATTACATGGGCATGCTGGCCACGGTAATGAACGCGCTGGGGATGCAGTCGGCGTTGGAAGAAATCGGCGTGTTCACTCGTGTCATCTCGGCCATTCGCATGGATGAGGTGTGCGAGCCCTATATCCGCCGCCGCGCCGTGCGCCACCTTGAGAAAAAGCGGGTTTGTATCTTTGCCGCGGGAACTGGCAACCCGTATTTTACTACCGACACCGCCGCGACCTTGCGTGCCAATGAAATGGCGTGCGAGGCAATCTTTATGGGTAAGAACGGTGTGGATGGCGTTTACGACAAGGACCCCAAAGAGCACGCGGACGCAGTGCGCTATGACACAGTCACTTATGATGACGTGCTGGCCAAGCGGTTGCGCGTCATGGATGCCTCGGCCATTGCGCTGGCCCGCGACAACAACCTGCCGCTGATCGTTTTCGGACTGGATGAGCCGGGCGGGTTCCGCGGTATTCTGGCCGGTGAGGGCACTTACACCAAAGTTCAGGGCTAAAAGAAATCAACGCTAGTTGGTGTGCAGGTCGGGCCATTTGCCCGGTCTGTTTTCTTTTTGAGGCGACCGATATGTAGAAAGGCGCGCACGTTTATTAAGCTTGTCTATTTCACGTATTTTGTCGCTTTCAAGTAATATGTGGTCTTCTCAGTCACGCCCTTTCGGTGCCGGATATTGGATGTCCTGCGCACCGATTAAGGGAAGGAAGAGACAATGTCCGACACTAATGAAACCGACTATGAAGTCGGTCAGGACAACGTTCAGATCATGGGTCTGGACGTCCACAATCCGGTCTTTGCCGTTTCGGGGCTAACTATCATTGCATTCGTGTTTTTCTCGTTGGTGTTCCGCGAGCAGGCGAGCGAATTCTTTGGGTGGCTTCGACCGGCTTTGACCAGCAATTTTGACTGGGTGTTCATGATTGCGGCGAACATCTTTGTCGTGTTTTCACTGTTGCTGATCGTCACGCCCTATGGCTCGATCCGGCTGGGCGGTGATGATGCCAAACCGGATTACAGCTATGCCGGGTGGTTCTCGATGCTGTTTGCCGCGGGTATGGGCATCGGTCTGGTGTTCTGGGGCGTAGCCGAGCCAATCTCGCATTACGGGTCGTCGCTGGGCGGGGTTGCTGCTGGCGAGGATGGCCTTCGCACCGACTGGGCGCCGTTAGGTGCCGGTCTTGAGGACCCCGAAGCGTCGAAGAAACTGGCGATGGCGGCCACTATTTTCCACTGGGGCATGCACCCCTGGGCCGTGTATGCGGTGGTGGCACTGGCGCTGGCGTTCTTTAGCTTCAACCGGGGTCTGCCGCTGACCATGCGGTCGGTGTTCTATCCATTGTTTGGCGAGGCGACATGGGGTCCGTTGGGGCATATCATCGACGTCTTGGCGGTGTTTGCCACGATCTTCGGTCTGGCGACATCGCTGGGTCTGGGCGCAACGCAAGCGCTGGCTGGTCTGAACTACCTGTTCGATGTTCCGATTACAGACGGGATGAAAGTGCTGCTGATTGGCCTGATCACGGCGTTCGCATTGATCTCGGTGGTTGCTGGCCTCGATAAAGGCGTAAAGCGGTTGTCCGAGGCCAACATGATCCTGGCCGCGGCCTTGTTGCTGCTGGTGCTGATCCTTGGTCCTACCGTGGCGATTCTGACTGGCTTCTTCGACAGCCTGATTGAATACGTCGTCGCATTACCCGCACTGTCAAATTGGGTTGGCCGCGAAGACACCAACTTTATGCAGGGCTGGACCACCTTCTACTGGGCCTGGTGGATTTCCTGGTCACCTTTCGTCGGCATGTTCATCGCCCGAATCTCGCGTGGCCGAACCGTGCGGGAATTCGTAACCTGCGTGATCCTGATTCCAACCGTTGTTGGCGCCTTGTGGATGAGCGTTTTTGGTGGCGCGGCGCTGGATCAGGTCTTGTCTGGTTCCGGGCAGGTCCTGTCGGATGCCGCACTTGAACTGAAGATGTTCAAGATGTTCGAAGCCTTCCCAATGACAGGTTTGCTGTCCTTCGTCGGCATTGTGCTGGTTGTCGTTTTCTTCGTTACCAGCTCGGATTCCGGTTCGCTGGTGATTGATACGATAACGGCGGGTGGCAAAACCGATGCTCCGACGGCGCAGCGCGTGTTCTGGTGCATTCTGGAGGGCGCTATCGCGATCGTTCTGTTGCTGGGGGGCGGCCTGGGCGCGCTGCAGGCTGCTGCGATTGCAACCGGCTTCCCGTTTGCGATCGTTCTGGTGCTGATGTGCGTGTCGATCTTCATCGGTCTTGCAAACGAAAAGCGTCGCCGCTGAATCCAATTCAGCCCTTCGAAAGCCCCGGACCAGCGCCGGGGCTTTTTTGTTTCACGCCGGGTTGACCCAGCTTAGGGCCGCTGGCTATGTATCCGCGTCTTTTGGTTGCCGGATCAGGCCCCGAAAGACTGCCCGTGCTTCTGTTTGCGTGACCGAGGCTGTGGCTGGGCTGGAAGACCTGCCGTGATTTCCGAGTTGTCCGAAATCATGCGCGGGCACGTCGTCGGAACAAGCAGCATGAGCAAGGAGCGACGTGCCATGGGCACTCTTGATATCGATTTCGTTCGGGCGCAGTTCCCGGCCTTTTCCGAGCCCAGCCTGCAAGGTCAGGCATTCTTTGAAAACGCAGGTGGGTCATATACTTGTAAGCCGGTGCTGGACCGGCTGACGCGCTACTATACGCAGCGCAAAGTGCAGCCCTACGGCCCCTATGACGCAAGCCGTCTGGCGGGTGAGGAGATGGATGAAGCCCGCGCACGCATGGCTGCGATTCTGGGCGTAAACACTGATGAGCTGAGCTTTGGTCCTTCGACAACGCAGAACACCTATGTTCTGGCACAGGCGTTTCGCCAGTGGATGCAGCCGGGCGATGCCATCGTTGTCACCAATCAGGACCACGAGGCCAACTCGGGGCCTTGGCGGCGTCTGGTCGAGGATGGGTTCGAAGTCCGCGAATGGCAGATCGACCCGGAAACCGGATCGCTCAACCCGCAGGATCTTGAGAACCTGTTGGACGAAAAGGTACGTCTGGTTTGTTTCCCGCATTGTTCGAACGTGGTCGGAGAGATCAACCCGGTCACCGAAATCACCGCCATCGCTCACGCGGCGGGTGCGTTTGTCTGTGTGGATGGCGTCTCATACGCGCCGCATGGGTTTCCGAATGTCGGCGATCTGGGGCCGGATATCTATCTTTTCTCGGCCTATAAAACCTACGGTCCACATCAGGGGTGCATGGTGATCCGGCGTGCGCTTGGCGAGCTGCTGCCAAATCAGGCGCACTATTTTAATGCAGACGCGCTGTACAAGCGTTTCACCCCGGCAGGCCCGGATCACGCGCAGATCGCAGCCAGTGCGGGTATGGCGGATTACGTTGATCTGCTGTGCGACCACCATAACGGCCCCAAGGATAACGCAACCGAACGCGGAGCCTTTGTGCATGATCTGATGCGTGGGCAAGAGGTCGCCCTGTTGCAGCCCGTATTGGACGCGGTCAAGGATCGAAATGCCGTACGCTTGATCGGTACTTCGGATGCTACTCGTCGCGCTCCTACCGTAGCCTTGTCGCTGAGTCGGAACGCCGAAGCTGTGGCCGGTGATCTGGTGGAGCACGGTATCATGGCAGGAGGCGGCGATTTTTATGCCGTGCGCCCGTTGCAGGCGATGGGTGTGGATTTGGATCAGGGTGTGCTGAGGGTCAGCTTTACGCACTACACCTCGCAACAGGAAATTGATCAGTTATTGGGCGCACTTGACGCCGTTTTGTGATCCGGTTTCTGCTCGGCTTCGTAATGCGAAGAAAACAACCGGGCGGTTATGGAAAACAAGCAATCACCGATCATCATATGGTTCCGGCGGGATTTGCGCCTGTCGGACCATCCCGCGCTAAGTGCTGCGACCCAAAAGGGTCGTCCTATTTTGCCGGTTTTCATTCTGGACGATTTGGCTCAAGCGCTTGGTGCCGCGCCGAAATGGCGGCTTGGGCTGGGACTTAAGGCTTTCGCGCAATCTCTGTCGCACATTGGCAGCCGGTTAATCCTGCGGCGCGGCGACGCTCTGACTGTTTTGCAGAACCTAATCGCAGAAACCGGAGCCAACGGCGTCTATTGGACGCGAGCGTATGATCCTGGTGCCATCGCCCGTGACACAAACATTAAGTCTGCTTTGGCAGAGCAGGGGGTAGAGGCCAAATCATTTTCGGGACATTTGCTGTTTGAGCCCTGGACCGTCGCGACCAAAACGGGCCAGCCGTTCCGGGTGTTCACTCCGATGTGGCGATCCGTTCAAGGTCGAGAAGTCGCCATGCCTGAAGGCGTGCCGTCGATCAAAGCACCCTTGACTTGGCCGACTTCGGAAAACCTGACCGGTTGGAATCTGGGTGCGGCAATGAACCGGGGCGCGGCCGTGGTCGCACCTTTTGTCCGCCCTGGAGAGAATGCCGCCTTTGAGGCTTTGCACGAATTTCTGGACCGAATCCCAAACTATTCGCGCGACCGGGACCGTTTGGATTTGAAGGGTACCTCGGATCTGTCCGAATACCTATCGCTCGGCGAAATCGGCCCCCGCAGTGTCTGGCATGCGGTTCAGCGGGCCGCGATGAACGGTACGCAAGGGACAGACGCCTATTTGCGCCAATTGGTTTGGCGTGAGTTTGCGTACCACTTGATGTATCACTCACCGCGTTTGCTCAGCGGGAACTGGAAACCGGAATGGGATACGTTTCCGTGGAACACGGACGCCGATCATCCCTCAGTTGTTGCTTGGCGACAGGCCCGCACCGGTATTCCTGTTGTCGATGCGGGTTTGCGTCAAATGTATGTGACCGGTCGTATGCACAACCGGGCGCGCATGATCGTCGCAAGCTACTTGACCAAGCATCTGATGACGCACTGGAAAATCGGAATGAACTGGTTTGCCGACTGCCTGATAGACTGGGATCCGGCGGCCAACGCGATGGGTTGGCAGTGGGTTGCAGGCTCTGGTCCGGATGCATCACCGTTCTTTCGGATATTTAACCCACTGACACAGCGGGAAAAATTTGATCCTGATGGTGTTTATCTAAAACACTGGATCGCCGAAGGACAGACCAAGCCTTCGGCTACGGCGTTGGCTTATTTTGGGGCGGTGCCGCATTCGTGGGCGCTTGATCCGGCGGAAAATTACCCTTCACCAGTGGTCGATCTGGCCGCTGGCCGAGCGTGCGCCTTGGCGGCTTATGAAGGCCGAAAAACCGGGTAAGGAACTGAAAACTTGCCAGAAACACAAACTCGGCCTAGCTTTTAACTGCGGCCGCACAGGGGAGAGCGGATGATCCTGACGACAACTGAAGGGCAAAAAGACTTGCCCAGATACTTTGCTCAAGTGTTCAAAATGTTGAACCGGATGGGTTCGGGGCGAATGGATATCGCTTTGCCCGATGGGCGCGTGTTCCGATCCGAAGGTGCCAAGCCGGGACCGGTGGCGCGCGTTGATATTCACGACCCCGACGTATTTGCGCGTTTGATCCGAGAGGGAGAACTGGGTTTTTCGGATTCTTATCTGGAGGGGGGGTGGAGCACGCCCGACCTGCGATCCTTCATGGATCTGGTGCATTTAGGGACCGAGACGGTGTATGACGATTTCACCGGAAGATTCCTGGTTCAAACCTATGAACGCCTTCGATTTTGGTTACATAACAACAATCGTCGACAGGCCAAGAAGAACATCTCGTACCACTACGATTTAGGGAACGATTTCTACGGCTTGTGGCTGGATGAAACGATGACTTATTCCAGCGCGCTGTTCGAAACAGGGCAGGAAAGCCTGGAAAAAGCGCAGACTGCGAAATATGCCAGCCTGGTCGATGAAATGGGCGCGAAACCCGGAGACCACATCCTTGAGATCGGTTGCGGATGGGGCGGTTTCGCCGAATATGCCGCAAAAGAGCGTGGCCTTCGGGTCACAGGTTTGACGATCAGTCAGGAACAGTTGAAGTTTGCGCGACAAAGAATTGAAAAGGCGGGGCTTTCTGACCTTGTTGAGTTCAAATTGCAAGATTACCGCGATGAGCGTGGCCAATATGACGGCATCGCCTCGATCGAGATGTTCGAAGCCGTCGGACAGAAATACTGGCCGGTTTACTTTGAGACGGTGCGCGATCGTCTAAAACCCGGTGCGCACGCGACCCTGCAAATCATTACCGTCGCCGAACATCGCTGGGACATTTACAAGAACGGCGTTGATTTCATTCAGAAATACATCTTTCCCGGTGGAATGCTTCCTGCGCCTTCGGTTCTGAAGCAGCAGGTGGCAGAAGCTGGATTGAACGTGGTGAAATCGCGGGAATTCGGTAAAAGTTATGACCTGACATTGCGTCGTTGGTACGAGACATTCAACGACAAATGGGACGAAATTTCCGAAATGGGCTTTGACGAGCGTTTCCGGCGCATGTGGAACTATTATTTAACCGCGTGCGGCGCGGCCTTTGACACTGGCAACTGCGATGTGACACAGATCACTATAGCAAAACCCAGTTAACAAAGGGAAATTCCGAATGCCCACTGCGCCGCGTCTTGTTGCTTCATTTTGCCTATTGGCGGTGGCCTTTATTGTGTCGAGCATGATCATCAGCAACGGCGAAGAGGGCAAGGACTATGGCTGGTTCACCTATGTCAACATGATGATTGCAGTGGCCTGTGGTTGGAAGGTGATGGGAAAGCGCGTTGGTCGCGGTTGGACCGCCGCGGTCAATAATGGCATCGCTGGGGTTGTGTCCTTGGTGTTTTGGGCCCTTTTTGTTCAGGGCTGCTACGAGATGTTCCGACTGGCCATGCGGCATCGCTATGACGGCCCGTTTGAGGCGCTCACGGCCATTTTCAAGATTGGTGTGGACTATGGCAAACTGCTCATCGTTCCGGAAATTCTGTGGACTTTGGCTATCGGAGCTCTTATCGCAGGGCTTGCAACCGAAGAAGCCAGCCGTCGCTGGCGGTAACTCACCAGAATTGAGACGAGCTGTACTCTAGTGTCCGATTTGTTCTTTTACGGCACGCTCAGGCATTTGCCGCTGCTGGAATGTGTGCTTGGCCACCCGCTTTCGCAATTAAAAATATCTCAGGCCAGTTTGCCGGATCATGCAGTTTACGGTGTGGCAGGGCAGGCGTTCCCGATGATTGTTCCGGAAAAGGGTAATCGAGCCAAGGGGTTGCTGGTTCAGGATTTCAGCCCCGAAGATCTGAAACGATTGGCCTTTTACGAAGGTGGGTTCGACTATGATCTCAGCCCGCACGATGTGGAGGTAGCTGACGGTTCGCACGCCGACGCCAGCGTGTTCTTTCCCGAACCCGGATTGTGGACGCCAGACAAGCCGTGGTCGTTGCAAGCCTGGGTTGACACATGGTCCAAAGTAACCTTGCTAGCTGCGCAGGAAGAGCTGGCCTATTACGGAAAGGTAGACGCGACCACGATCGCTCGTAACTTTGCGCCGATCCGCACCCGGGCCTGGGCCAAACTGGCTGCGCGTAAACGTCTGACCGGTGATCCGCGTAACGTCGCAAAAGACGTGATCGTGCAAAATCATCGGCGAGCGTATGTCAATTACTTTGGTGTGGAAGAATTGGATCTGCAGCACCGCCAGCATGACGGAACGATGGGTCCCGTCCTGCACCGCAGCGGATTGATGCAAGGGGCCGCCGTCGTTGTTTTGCCTTATGACCCGGTGCGCGACACCGTTCTTTTGGTTGAACAATTCCGTGCGCCGGTTTTTCTGATCGACGATCCTGAACCGTGGATGTGGGAGCCGGTGGCAGGCATGATCGATCCCGGTGAAACGCCGGAACAGGCCGCCCATCGCGAAGTGCAGGAAGAGGCGCAGGTGACGCTGAACGCATTGGAATATGCGGGTGGTGCCTATTCCTCAAGCGGGTCATCGACCGAGTATGTCCACCTTTATGTCGGGTTGGCTGATCTGACCCGGACCATCGACAATGGTGGCGTTGCTACGGAAGGTGAGGATATTCGCACACAAATCCTGCCATATGACGCGTTCCTTCAAAGGGTCGACAACAACGAATTCAAGGATTTGCCCCTGTTGTTGATGGCCAATTGGCTGGCCCGGCATCGCGATCGTTTGCGCGGTTAACTATCGCCGCTTGTGGTTGTCGCACGGCATCTGTAAATCTTCGTTGATACGTAATGAAATGAGGGCGCCATGCGCATTGCACGAGACCTTGCCGACGCAGTCGGGAAAACACCGCTGATCCGGTTGAAGCGCATCAGTGAAGAGACCGGTTGCGAGATTCTCGGGAAGGCCGAGTTCATGAACCCGGGGCAATCGGTCAAGGATCGCGCGGCGCTGTACATCATCAAGGACGCAATTGCGCGCGGTGAGCTGAAGCCCGGTGGAACCATTGTCGAAGGCACGGCCGGTAACACCGGGATTGGCCTTGCATTGGTGGGCGCGTCGATGGGGTTCAAAACGGTGATCGTGATCCCGGAAACCCAATCCGAGGAAAAGAAAGACATGCTGCGTTTGGCGGGCGCGCAACTGGTTCAGGTTCCGGCCGCCCCGTATCGCAATCCCAACAACTTTGTGCATTATTCGCGCCGTCTGGCTGAGGAACTGGCGCAGACCGAGCCCAATGGCGCGATTTGGGCCAATCAGTTCGACAATGTTGCCAACCGTCAGGCCCATGTGGAAACCACCGGCCCCGAGATTTGGGAGCAGACTGGCGGCAAGGTCGATGGCTTTGTCAGCGCCGTAGGTTCGGGTGGTACGCTGGCCGGCGTGGCCGACGCGTTGCAGCCGAAAGGCGTCAAGATCGCTCTGGTCGATCCGATGGGGGCGGGGCTGTATTCATACTACACCACCGGTGAGATCGCGATGGAGGGCAGCTCGATCGCCGAAGGCATTGGTCAGGTACGCATCACCAAGAACCTCGAAGGGTTCAAGCCGGACTTTTCGTATCAAATGACAGATAACGAGGCGCTGCCTTATATCTTTGATCTGCTGCGCGACGAAGGCCTGGTTATGGGTGGATCGACCGCGATCAACATGGCGGGCGCGGTGCGACTGGCCAAGGATCTGGGGCCGGGCCACACCATTGTGACGATCCTGTGCGACTTTGGCACGCGCTATCAGTCCAAGCTGTTCAATCCTGAATTCCTGCGTGAAAAGGAACTGCCGGTGCCGGATTGGATGACCGAAGCTCCGCGCAGCATTCCCGGCGTATTCGAGGACGTATGATGCTGCGGCAGGTTCGCCTGTTTCTTGCGTTTCTACTGGTTTGTTCTGCCATGCTGGGCGGCCCTGTAGCTGCCCAGTTGACTGATCGGCAGAGCGAGTATTACCAGGATTGGCTCGAGACGGCGGACCGTGCCGAAGCTGACATCGAATCCAACCGCACGTCGAACGCAGCGCTGGAAAACCTGCGGGCTGAAATCCACAACTATCGTGAGGATTTCAACAAGGCACGTGGCGCCAATACGGACCGAATTCAGACGCTGGACGCGCAGATCAAGGCATTGGGACCAGCCCCCGAAGGGGACGCGACCGAACCTGAAGAGATTGCTAGACTTCGCGCGCATCTGGAAAACCAACTGACCAGCCTGCAGGTGCCGCAAATCATCTCGGAAGAAGCGTTCAGCCGCGCCAACGGCCTGATCAGCGAGATAGACAGCCTGTTGCGCGAGCGGCAGACAAAAGAGCTTTTAGAACGCGGTGTATCGCCGCTTAACCCTGTCTATTGGGGTCCAGCCTGGGTCGATATTGTCGAGGCCGTGCGAGGCCTGATCAATGAATCTGCGCTGAACCTGAAAACCAACATCGTTCAAAAACACCTGAAAGAGCGCGGGCTGGGCATTTTCTTCCTGACCGTCGCGGCAGGGATTTTACTGTATTACGGGCGTTACTGGTCCGAGGCTGCAGGTGAATATCTACGGCAGTTGGGAGGCCGGGGTAGCGGCGTGTGGACGTTTCTGGTTTCGTTGTTGCGGATTCTGCTGCCATGGCTAGGCGTGTGGCTGCTGGTTCAAGCAGTTATCATGACCGGTCTACCGGGTTTGCGCGGAACGCTGTTGATCCAGAATGTTCCCTATTGGGCCGCGCTTATCTTCTATTACGACTGGATCGGTCGTCAGGTTCACATCTCGCAGGCGGCACAGAACTTTAACCGGCTATCCCGCAAGAGTGTCACGCAGTTGCGGGTTTACTTGGATATTTTGGCGATCTTCCTGATCGTGTACGAATTCGGGCTGCTGTTTGATCAGATCGAAAATATCTCGGACGCGACGCGGGCCGTTATCAGCTTTCCTGTGGTGGTGGGAACCGCGCTGGTTCTTCTGCGTATCCGCCGGATTCAGACCTCAAAGCCAGAATCCGAAGATGGGCAGTCAAGCGAAACGCCGCGAAGTGCCGGGCTGACCCAGCTGATGGACTTTCTGCGCAAGGCGATTTTTTTGCTGGGGATCGCGAGCCCGATTTTGGCGGCTATTGGATATACCAACGCAGCCGAGGGGATCGTTTTCCCGGCGGTGAAAACGCTGGTTCTGTTTGCGGCTTTGACGATCTTTCATCGCTTTATCACCTCGGTTTACGGCTGGCTCAGCGGGCAAGGTGAGTCGGCGCGGGACTCACTGTTTTCGGTGTTGGCCGGGTTTATTATCGCCATCCTGACCTTGCCGGTTCTGGCGCTGTATTGGGGCGCACGACAGACTGACTTGCTTGAGGTTTGGTCGCGTTTGCTGCTTGGCTTCGATATTGGCGGCGTTACGATTTCGCCCAGCAACTTCTTCACCTTCCTGATCGTGTTTGTCATCGGTTATGGCTTGACCCGGCTGTTGCAAAGCGGGCTGCGCAATTCGCTTCTGCCAAAGACCAGTATTGATCCGGGCGGCCAGAACGCGATTGCCGCGGGTACCGGCTATGTGGGGATATTCCTGGCCGCGCTGGTGGCCATCATGTTGGCGGGGTTTGATCTGTCTTCGCTGGCCATTGTCGCCGGCGCATTGTCGGTTGGGATCGGCTTTGGACTACAGACCATCGTGTCGAATTTTGTGTCGGGGATCATCCTGCTGGTCGAACGCCCAATCTCCAAGGGGGACTGGATCGATGTGAATGGGATGATGGGCTATGTGCGCGATATCTCGGTGCGGTCTACGCGGATTGAGACGTTTGATCGTACCGATGTGATCGTTCCCAACTCGGACCTGATCAGCGGGGTGGTGACGAACTATACGCGGGGCAACACGATCGGGCGCGTTATCGTGCCGGTGGGCGTTGCCTATGGCACAGATACCCGCGTGGTTGAGAAAATTCTGGGTGAGATCGCCAATTCCCATCCGATGGTTCTGGCCCATCCGGCGCCCAGCGTGGTGTTTCAGGGCTTTGGTGCGGATTCGCTGGATTTTGAAATTCGCGCCATCCTGCGCGACGTGAACTGGGTGCTTTCGGTGAAATCGGATATGAACCACGAGATCAATCGCCGGTTTGTCGAAGAAGGTATCGAAATCCCCTTCGCGCAGCGCGATGTCTGGCTGCGCAATCCTGAGACGTTGCAAGGGCAGGGGCCTGCGCAAAAAACCGAACCTACAACGGAAAGAACACCTACCGACCCCCCGTCTTCAAAGCCTGTGGACATGACCGAGGCCGATCTTGCAGACGGTGATGGGGACGAGCTGTAACGGGGTTTGTGGCGGAACTGCGGAAGGTTGAATTTTCGCTTTAATCGCCCCTTGCAAATCCCCCGGCGATGGTCCAAATATCGCGCGCACGGAGAGGTGGCCGAGTGGTCGAAGGCGCACGCCTGGAAAGTGTGTAGGCGGGAAACCGTCTCCAGGGTTCGAATCCCTGTCTCTCCGCCACCCTTACCTGATTTTCGCTTTTGAGCTTTGGCCTATTAATCGCGCGGGAATTACATCTCTTTACGGATCAGGATGTCGGCCAGACAAGAGCATGCGTCTTTTGTGCATCGAATTTGATCGCGAGGCAGGTCAAGCTCGTCGCCGAGAGTCCCTATTTTGCCCCCAACGCCGCAGACGCCCCGGAAGATTTCGCCATTCCCCCGGACCCGAAGGGATTCAAGCCCTACGTTGCATTTATATCCACGCCAGCGGTTCATATCCCTAAGAAGGAAGTCATTGGGGCGGAGTATCTCAGTGTGGCCCGACCGCGTGGTTGCGCGCATCAGCGATCGAGGTTCTTCACCAACAGGAGCCTTGTCCGAGGGCAAACCCATAGCAAGAACCTGCAACTGATCGTCGGTGTAGTCGTACAGCTGCGCTCCGAAATCTTTTCGCAATGGTTTCAGGGAAATCGAAGCGGTGGGCAGCGCCGCGCGTAATTCCCGCGCTTCTTCAAGCGTCTGATCAAAACGATCTGGATGCATCGTCACGTTGACATGAACGGTGATACGATCAGTCATCGTGTCGGCCACTTGGATAAAATGGCTCAGCTCGGCAAATTCGGCATGATAGGTCAGGATAACGCTGTTCAGGCGGCTGTTGATCATCTCCCAAAACCGAAGTGTGCGCGACGCATTGCTGATCAAGCTGACCTTGAAACCTGTCTCGGACGCATGACCTAGCAGATCAATGATGCGAGGATGCATTGTGGGTTCGCCGCCTGTAAACTGTAGCCAGACAATCTTGCCTAATTCATCCACATAGTGTCGATTTAATTGACGGTACAGATTCAGGACGTCATCGGTTTTCTGCCATTCAAGCGAACCATCGTGCAAAGCCTTTGGGCAATAACTGCACGCATAGCTGCACGAATTCCCCAGTGTCCAGTCCACCACGACCATGTTGCCACACGCAGGATCGGGGTGATCTATCAGAGTAAATAGGTCCGGTTGGTTCTGGATATCTTCCATTTAAATCCAAGCGTTTAGCTAAGTTCCTCCGACAGTGCGACCAGAGTGGTCTTGTGGCACCCACCAATTTTCCACAGCCTAGCTTGAAAATGGAATTGGAACAAAATTTTTTGGAACCCTGGGCAGCAAAGGTGCTTTAGTGGACGGTTTCGGATGTCTGGGAACCCATTTCACAAGGCCAATTGCCTATGTGACAGGGCGATTGCGGGTTCGGTCGACTTGTTTTCGAGTGGCCATCTTTTTATAGTTTAAACATAATCTTTTAGAATTTTCGGCGCTAAGGCGTAATCGGTTTGTCGAATTTACAATAAATTAGGGCCTGTTTCGGCGGCCAGTCGGGGGAATTTATGACAAAGGCTAACGGCCCAAGAACTCGACCTAAAGTTGCCAAGAAAACTGCCAATCAAACGGCGGATATCTATGATTTTGTGCAATCCCCCGAGTGGCAGAAGGTGCTTGAAAAAGCGCGGGTAGAACGAGAGAAAAACCTTTCGGCCCCTGCGCAGCAAAACAAAGAGGATCAACAACCTAAACCGGTTCGCCGTAGGGTCGACCAATCAACCACAAATGAGCGTGCCCAAAGCAAGCAAAAGCCATGGTCCGCTCAGGTCGAGGAAGCGAGGCACAAAAGAAATGAAGTGCTTGCCCGTCGCGCAGCCGAGTCGAAAAAAGCAGATCCTGGCAGTCCCGATGCGCGGCAGGGAAACCTGGAAGGCGGAGACAAAGCAACCTCCACGCGGACACCGAGACAGGAAGAAAAGCCGACCAATCGTGAACAAACTGATCGCGCCAGTCCTAAACCAGACCAAGCCACAGCCAAAAGCGTTCTGGAAGATAGGGACGCAGGGAAATCGGGCCCATCTGATGACACTCTGGCAAGCGAAGACGCGTCCTTAAGCGCGCTGACGAGGGCAGAGTTAAGTTTAATACTGTCTTCCGAGGAAGTTGATCATCGCCTGTCCAAAAAGCTTCTGCAACAGCTGAAAGATCACCAACGGACGCGGCGCAGGATCAGGTGGGGCTTGGTGGCCCTTGGATGCACCATCGGTGTGGTTGCTTCGTCTTCGGTATTTCTGACTTTGTTCGGATTGGGTGTGTCGAACCCGATTGAAAGCGCGGCTATTGGGCCTACAGATGGCGCAGCGGCAGACGATTTTGGTCAAACGGGACCATTGCAACCTGATGTGCCAAGCGGAGCAGGGGGCGAAACAGTTATTTCCGCCGATTTGTTCGACGAGTCATCATTGCAGCTGTCATCCGGCGCAAAATTGGAAGAGACGGAGGATCTGAGCAGCCTTGCCTCATCAGCGCCCCTTCAGTCCGAGTTGGCGGAAACGGCCGAGATCGTTGAGCCCGGCACTCCAAGTCTGGCCCCTAGCGTTCTGTCGTATGTTCCGACGCTAGAACCACCGTTACTACCGGTAGGCGGCGCTGGCTATTTGCCGAGACGAGAGGCTAATCCGAGTTTCCTGCCATATGAGTTCGAACCTGAGTTCTTTGCTACGTCGATCGCTGTGCTGGACGAAGTTTCGGCAGGCTTTGATCCAGTGGCGTTTTCGATTGACCCGATCCCGCCCTCGCGGCGGGCGACTACTGTTTCTTCTAGCACCGAGGTTGTTGAGCCCAGCGCCTCAAGCGTGCCGCCTAGCGTTTTGTCATTTGTTGCGGCGCTTGAGCCACCGCTGTTGCCGGTGGGCGGGGCTGGTGACCTACCAAAACAAGACGCAAACCCGAGTTTTCTGCCTTATGAACTTGAGCCAGAGCTTTTTGCCACGCGGATTGCCTTGGTGGATGAGATTTCCACAACATTTGATCCTTTGGCTATTTCAATCGACCAGATCATTCCCCCGCAGCGCGCGCCCAGCGTGTCCTCACAGATTGTGTCGCTTCAATCTCCGGTGGCTTTGGAGGCCGCAGAAGATCACCAGTTGCCATCTATTCTGATCCAGGTACCTCAGCCAGATCGTCCTTTGGTGGGTAATCCTGCTGAGCGTCCTTTGAAAGTCGTTTCATCTGATCCTTCGATCCTGCTGGAAGACGTGGCGCTTAGCCCGCCAACCCCACGGGCGCTTACTTTGAAACAGGTGCCAAACCCGCTGGATTCGACCACTGCTGCGGCATTGCCTGCCGAGGATATTGCGGCGCTACCGGGCGAAGATGCCGATCCATTGAAGCCGAGTGCAAGTGGTGGCGCGTCATTCAGGCTCTATGCGCCAAACAAGATTCCCAATGATGCTGTGGACTCATTTGTTGCCGAATTAACAACGACGGGGCATGAACTTAGCGGAACTGCGCGTGTTGGTTACAAAGTGTCCCAATCCAATGTGCGGTTCTATCACAGGCAGGATGCGGCCAAAGCTGCCGCCCTTGCTAAGGACGCAGGCGCCTTGTTGCGCGATTTCACCGGATCGAAGTCCAAAACACCTACCGGGGTGATCGAATTGTATCTGGCCGGTGAAGGCCTTGGCCAAGCTCCGGTCAAACGGGTGGCCAAGAAAAGCCGCCGGACAACGACCCAAAGCAGCCCGGTTAACCGCCTTAAAAGTCAGGTTCTGAAAAAACTCAGGACAACGACAAACTAATGGCGCTATTATGGGGCAAGTGCGAAGGACTAAGTTAAATTGTGTAAAGTTAAAAAGTATCGACGGGTTTTTGTAAAATGACTGAAAGCAGACTTATTGGCATAGTAACCGCGCTACTATTTCTGACGACGACGCAGGATGCGCGCGCTGAGATCACGCTTGAGCATCTCCTTGCCATCGATCAACTCTTGTCGGCCAATGACACCCAGGCGCTACGCTCGTATCTGGAAAGAAATCCCGGGTTGCTGACCGGAACCGATGAATTGTCGGCCGAACTCCGCAGCTTTTATGAGGCCGCGTCCACCGGCACATTGAACTTTGGCTATACCGCTGGTCCGACAGCCGGTACCGCGGCTGCTACGACCGACAACGAGCTGGCGCATTAAAGCTTATGTCGGCGCTTGAGGCCATCAATAGCTCAGTGCGTCCAAAGATCGCCTACATCATTGAACCGCGGTTTTCCGGTGGAACGTCAGCGGCGGTTGCGGCCGAACTGCGGGTGGCTGTGGACTTTGGAACGCTAGAGGTGCATGCGATAACTTCGCGAACTTTTGGCGAAAATCAATTTGTTGCGCCGGCACTGCGGCAGGTGCTGGACGAATTGCACATTCCGTTGATTTGGGATGCACCGCGTATTAGTGCGGATTACGTGATCCTGCACAATCCATCGTTTCTAAAGTTCAACGAGGCACTGAACACCAAAATTTTTGCCCGTGATCTGATCGTGGTGACGCATGAAAATTTCTTGCGTCCGGGCGGCGAGGAAGGGTTCGACGTCTCCGGCTGCCTGAACCAGATTGAGGCGTCATCTTTTGTGCTAAGGCGAACCCTGGCACCGATTTCACCCCATAATCGCCAGACCGTGAACGATTGGTTGGCAAGCTCACGCTTGGCAAGGCAGTGGAGGGTTCGGGACACCGACTGGTTCAACATCTGCCATGCGGATATAAGTCCTCCGTGCGAAAAGCCACAGGACCGTCGGGGCAGGCATTCACGACCGGGGTTTGAAAAGTTTCCATCGCTTTCCGACCTCGACATGTGCTTTCCCGAGCATTCTCAAAGCAATGTCATTCTGGGTGCTGATGCGATGCTGAACGCAGGTGTTCTGCGGGCTCATTGGACCTTGCTGCCTTTTGACGCCATTAGTGTGGACGAGTTTTTTGGAATGATCGATTTCTACGTCTATTTTACAGCGTCGACCTGGCAAGAAAGCTTTGGTCGCGTCGTGACCGAAGCGTTGGCCGCTGGCAAAGTTGTTCTTACCAATCCGGAAACCGGCGCAAATTTCGGCGATGCTGTCCTTACGTGTCATCCGGGCGACGTGGACCGGATCATATCTGATCTCGTCGCTGACCCGCAGCGATATCAAGAACAGGTCTCACGGTCGCAAAAGGTGCTGGAGCGTTATTCGGCAGAAAGTTTCAAGGCAATGTTGTCCAATGTCCTGACCGCAGACAGCGGGGTTGTTAAATGATTTTTATCGAGGCCGGCACGCGCTCGCTGCGGACTTTTGATGCGCAATTGATCTTTGCCGATCAGCTGCACGCACGCGGTTTCAACGTGTGTATTGATGCCGAATACCTGCCGAAAGACGCGGGCCGTGGCCGGGTTTACGATGCTGCCAAGTTTCTGGTCGATCCGGACGAGCATGAGGTCGAAAGGGTATTTGTGCTTGGCGCCGAGGAGATTGATGATCTTCTTCTTGAGTCCTTGAGGCAAAGGCAACTGGCGGCGGATGTTCCAGTGGTTGCCACGGGCCGTTTCGAAACGCAGCAAAGTTATATCAGTGCAAAGGCGCGTCTGGCATATGCGCTTGGGCGTGAAGCCACTGTTCTGGACCTTACGGAATTCCAACCGCGCTCGATGCTACCTTCGGCGGCCTGTCCGTTGGTCGCCGACATTCGGCCAACGGCCCGTTCTGCGGTCGAAATGCCAAGTGTTGCCGTGGTCTTGGGGTCCATGGAACTGGACGCGCCTGAGACGCTCTCTTGCTTGTCCCGGATGAGCAATCGCAGTGACTATACTCTGCAACTTATCGTCAACGGGGCGCAGAACAAGGTGATCAATGAGTCGCCCTTCCACGATTTGCCTACTATTCTGTATACAGATCTTTCAGCCCGCATCCTGGCAAATACGACAGACGTCTTAGTGATGTTTGGTCATGGTGTCGCCGGGGTTCGCATGGCCGCGCTTGCAGTCGAATTGATCGCCACTGGTGGGGTCGCGATAGATTGCACGGATGATGAGGCCATTGTGTCCTCTGGCGCCCCGGCTTTGATCGGGCCCAAAACGCCGCTTGCGCTGGACGGGTACCTCACAGGGAAGATACTTGAAAACCTTGCCGGGGTTGCTGAACAGGCGACAAAATCCCAGTGGCTGCATTCGGTGGACATTTCCCGTTTGGAAAAGGCAGCAGACCTAATGCCCCGAAAGCGGGAACCTATTCGAACGGCACAGCGAACAGTGTTTTTTCCAACCAACGGGGTTGGATTGGGGCACGCTCAGCGATGCGCTATCATTGCCAAAGAATTGCCGGATGACGTGGCCCCGATTTTTGCGGCCTTTCCCAGCTGCGTTCCACTTGTGCTCCGCGAAGGCATGGACAGTATCCCTCTGGTTCAGCGGACTGAAGTATCAGCCAATTTTAACGGCAACGATATCCTGACTTACCGCCGACTTGGCGCAGCGCTACAGGAAAATGACAGGTTGGTGTTTGACGGCGGCTATGTCTTTGATTCCGTCTACCGAACGATCCTTGAGCGCAACTTGTCGGCGGTTTGGATACGGCGTGGGTTGTGGCCTGATGGACGGTCCAGGCCAAGAATGCTTCAGCGTGAGGCCGTATTCGACAAGGTCATAGTGCCATCCGAAGCCTTTGAAGAGCTAAACGACACCTACAGTTACGGCGATCACGTTCGCAATGTTGGCCCGATCTTTCGCCATGTGGTTCAGTCGGATGATGAACGCCAAGGACTTAGGCATCGGCTGGCTGAACGGTTTGGGCGTGACTTCGATCACCTGGTTGTCAGCATGTTAGGCGGCGGCGTGGCGTCGGACCGGTCAGCGCAACTTCAGGCAATTTCCGGGATGCTTGAGGACCGGTCAGACTGTTTGCATCTTGTCGTAACCTGGCCGGGCAGCAAGGTTCAGCCGGCCACCTTCGGTTGGTCAAATACTCACGTTGTTCAGACCTTTGAGGCCACAACCCTTTGCCTGGCCGCGGATTTGGTCATTTCGGCGGCGGGATACAATTCTGTTCTCGAGATCCTGTACAACAAAATTCCGGCAATCCTGATCCCCCAATCAGCACCGTATCTGGACAATCAGGAACGACGCGCTCAGGCGTTGGCTGACCGCGACCTGTGCGCGATCATCACCGAAAAAGAGTTCATGAAACTAGAGCGAACGGTTTCAGACTGCCTGGATCAAGGTGATCTGGAGGTCTATCGGACCGCGTTGAATAAAATTGAATTGCCAGAAGCGGGGGCGGCGAAAGCGGCCGAAATCATCGCAGAGGCCAAGTACAGAAAATGACAGATATTTCATGGTACGATATCCTGAGCAGAACGACGCCAAAACGGCCGGTTCAATTGGATGATCTGATCTCTGGCGATCAAGCACTCAAGCCGCACGGGAATGTTGTATTTCCTGAAATGGGCCTTATCCCTTCCGTTGCTCTGTGGGAACGGGATGAGGGTGGGCCAACGCATATCGGTGTTCGGATCGTGAGCCCCATGAAATCAGTATACAATGTAGCAAGATTTCTTGCCGCAGCCGCGTTGGAACGCGAGGTGTATCCGGTCATTCTAAGTCGTTTAGATTACAGCGGATTTGAGCAGTTCGGTTTCCGCGTTGAACGCGTGCCGGATGAACCGATTGCAGCGCGGGTTGCTGAAGAAGAGATCCGAAAATTCTGGAATCTGGCGATTATCATCGACGGGGACGATATTGGACTTTGGGCCGGTCAAAAGACCCAATCCCAGAGTGGCGCGGATAACAGCAAATGACCGTTTAACTATTGACCCCGTTGCCGGACGTCTGAGCGGGGCTAACATGCGATGTGCTCTGGTGGCCAGTTTGCGCAAAGTTGGCCCAAAGTCCCCCTTGGCCGGTATCAAACCGACCGTGTCAGGCCACCATCCACGCGGATGTTCTGGCCGGTGATATACGCCCCGCCGTCCGAGGCCAGAAAAGCTACGGTTGCTGCGATTTCGTCATAGGCCTTGCCATATCGTTCCATCGGGATGCGGGCCTTCCAGTCCGGATTTTCCGGCAGGCTGTCGATGAAGCCCGGCAGCACGTTGTTCATGCGCACATTATCAGCCGCATGTTTGTCCGCGAACAATTTGGTGTAGGCTGCCAGACCTGCCCGCATCACACCAGAGGTTGGAAACACCGGATCGGGTTCGAACGCCGCGAAGGTCGAGATGTTGATGATTGCTCCGAACTTTTGGCCGATCATGATCGGGGCGATGATCCGCGTGGCCCTTACCGCGTTGAGGAAGTAGACCTCCAGCCCTTCGTGCCAGTCGTCATCACTGATCTCGAGGACCGGGGCGCGGGGGCCGTGACCAGCCGAATTCACCAACACATCCACGCGACCCCAGCGGTCCATGGCCATGTCCACCAACCTTTGCATGTCCGCGCTGGACCTGTTGGTGCCGGTCAAGCCGATGCCACCCAATTCGGTCGCCAAGGCTTCGCCTTTACCCGATGAAGACAGGATGGCGACGTTGAACCCATCTGCTGCCAAACGACGGGCGCTTTCCGCGCCCATGCCGCTGCCGCCGCCCACGATGATTGCGACTTTGTTGTCCGTCATGTTGCACCTCTTTGCGTTTACTTAAGGTGCAAGATGGCGTCAACGGTGGCGTTTGACCAATCAGTAATTCTGCCTTAACCTTGTAGAAATTCTATCATGTTGACTCCCTAACCATGCGTAATTTACCCCCCTTGAACGCATTGAAGGCGTTTGAAGCATCCGGGCGCCATCTGAATTTCAGCCGGGCCGCTGATGAGTTGGGTGTCACGCAAGGCGCTGTGGCCCAACAGGTACGGTCGCTTGAAGAAATATTGCAAATCAAACTGTTCCATAGGCAGGCCCGAGGACTGTCCCTGACTGATGAGGGGCGAGCCTACCTTGCACCGCTCCGTCGCGCTTTTGACTTGATGGCCGAGGCGACGGCAAACCTGTCACCGCAAGACGTTGTTGCCACGATCAGTTCAACCCCTTCTTTTGCTACACGGTGGCTGGTGCCGAGATTGGGCTTTTTCGCGAAGGACCATCCCGATATCCGGCTACGTCTGGATGCGTCGAACACATTGGCGAATTTCCAGACGGACGGGGTCGATATCGCGATCCGGCAGGGTAAGCCACCGTTTGGTCCGGGATTGGTCTCGGTGCCTTTGTTTTCTGCCGAATTGATCGCTGTCTGCCATCCTGATCTGGCGTCAGGGCGCAACCCAATTCAGTCGCCTGCAGACCTGATCAACCATGTTCTGCTCGAAGACACCCATGGTCAATGGCCCCTGTTTCTGGAGGCCGCTTTGGGAGAAGTGCCTGTATCCGGGCTAAAAACCATGGCGTTCAGCCAGACCTCACTGGCCATCGATGCAGCAATCGCCGGGCAGGGCGTTGCGCTGGCCAACCGGGAATTTGTCGCCGGGGATATTGAGGCCGGGCGTTTGTGCCAACCCGTTTCTTTTACGACCCCGGTGCAGGAGGGGTACCACGTCGTCACCCCCCGCACGCCCAGACAGGCAAAAGTCGCTGAGGCGGTTCAGAACTGGTTGATCAAACAGGCCCAGGAAGCGTCATCAGCTGGTACAGGTTGAAACAAAGGTGAATTGTCACGGAAATAAGAACGCCCTATGAAGGGCACTGATTTCAGCACTAAGTGCCCCTGCGGCGCACGTTTCTCATGATTGGGACCTGACAGACATGATTGACCTAAGCGGCCAAACTCCGCTGCGCGAAAGCCGCAACTACAAGATTTTCCAACACCCGGAAATTGAAGGCGCGTTGTTGAAAGTTCGGGTGGATGAACCTGTTCGTCATCATACGATTCCGCGGTATGCGGCCTGGCGCTATGGCAATCTGCGGCAATGGAATCGAGAAGCGAACGAATATCTGGCCGCGTTGAACCGCGGTTGCCCGGAAATCGAGCGCCTCGCACGGTTCATGGGGTATGCGCCGACATCGCAAGGCCCGGCTTTGGTTGTGGAAAAACTGACCGGTTCAGGTGGTGGGCTGGCGCCGACCCTGCAATCCGAAAAGCGCGCGGTTGCGTCGGACAGGGAGGCGCGCCAACGACTACATGATGAGTTCATGGAGTTGATGGATGACCTCAAAAAAGGGCAGATCATTGTCGGTGATATGGGGTTTGAAAACATCGTTCGCGCGCAAGAACGGGGCGGAAAGCTGGTAGTGATTGACGGGCTAGGTGAACGGGTGATGTTCCCGCTTGTTTTGTTCAGCAAGTTGGCGTTTCACAAGTCGATCGAACGCCGCCGGGAACGTATGTCCAAAGCGTTCAATCTCGGGGCGAGTTAACTTAGCCTGCGCCGGTCGCAGGCATCGTGGTCTCAACCTCTTTGCGGATTTCCTGAATGAGAGCTATTGCAGCCGGGTTTCGGCGCTTTAGATGCGTGCGCGCGACAAAGGCGATACGGGGCGGGACTGGGAAAAGCTTGTCGATGATTTCCATGTCCGAAGTGATGTGCATTCCGTTCAACAATGCGACACCCAAACCCGACCGCACCGCCGATTGGATGCCCGCCGCACTCGGGCACTCTAGAACATTGTCGAATTGGTGCAGCTTTTGTCCCATGCCCCATTGTTTATAAAAACACTGGCTATCGAAGGATAGAAAAGGCACAGGCGAGGATAAATCCAGGTGAAATTCCGGCGCTTTGACCCAGTGCAGTGTGTCTTCAAACAGGATTAAATCATCAGGCAGGATGTCCTGATGAAAGATCTGCATGACCGCCACATCCAGTTCTCCGGCCTTCAACCAGGTCTGTACGTTTAGGCTTTGGCTGGTGCGGGTGCGGACACGAATGTCAGGGTATAATCGCGTGAAGCGACCTATTATTCGGGCGATATCGCTTGTGGCGGTGTCCTCGGTCATGCCCAGGCGGATGGTTCCGGTCAGGGGTTTCTTGCCCAAAGATGACAACGCTTCGTCATGCAAATCAGTGATCCGGCGGGCATAGTCGCACAGCCGTTGGCCGGCCTCGGTAAACAAGGGGCCACCGGCGCGGCGGGCCAGTAATCTACAATCCAACGCATGTTCCAGCCGACGAATTTTGTGGCTGACCGCAGATTGAGACAGCGCCAGATGTTCCGCCGCGCGGGTCACGCCACCATGTGCCGCAATGGCCAGCAAGGCGCGCAGGGCGTCAATTTCCAGACGTTCGTTCATGTACGGCCATATGACAAAATAAGATCACAGAATGACAATCATTCATTTGAGTCACATGATAACCTTGGTCTAGTCACAGGAAAAGACAAAACATCAAAGGCCGAACATGACATTTTTTATCACTGTGCCCGCTCAGACAGACCGCATGATAGGACAGAGGTGAAGCATGGAAAAACTCGAAACCTCGCGCCGTGGTCTAACTACGGTGTTTGAAATCACCGGGTCCGTGTTGGCGATGGCCTATGCCTTGCTGATCGCCTCGAATATCGGGGCGGAGCTGTTGGGTTTTACGCTTCTGCTATTGTCGTCGGGTCTGTTCGCAGCCTGGGCTGTGATCGACCGTCGCTGGACATTTCTGTTGCTACAGGGGTTTTACGCAACATCAGCCGTCATTGGGTTGATCCGCTGGGCTTGAAACTTCGCTTAGAGCAGCGGCGGATTTCCTGCTAGGACAGGTCCATGCGGACTGAAAACAGAATCGAGATCGGCTTTTTGCTGTTTGACGGCTTTCCCATGGCTTGCCTGACCTCGGTGATCGAGCCATTGCGGGCGGCCAATGAAATCGCGGGACAAGAAGCGTTCCTCTGGTCGCTGATTTCCGAGAATGGTCAAAAAGTCCAATCCAGCGCAGGTGTCGGGTTCGAAGCCGAACGATCGCTGGCGACCTGCAAGGATGTTGACATCATTTTCCTTCTCAGCAGCCCGACATCGGTCTTTAACAACCCGAGTTTTGGCAACGGGGCTCTGCGCAGTCTTGGCCGCCACGGGACGGTTCTGGGCGGGATCAGCGCGGGTGTTTTTCCGCTGGTCCGGTCAGGTGTCATGCAGGGTCATCCGGTGTCAGTGCATTGGTGTTATGAGGCCGCGTTCGAAGCAGAATTCCCCGAAATGGATGCCCGTAGTGAAGTGATCGTCAGAGATGCCAGTCGTACAACCGTCTCGGGCGCGGCGGCGGGGTTTGATTTGGCTTTGCATCTTATTCAGGACAGGTTGGGCGGGGACGTCGCGCATGAGGTTGCCTGTTGGTTCCAGCACCCGATGATGCGCGGCGCCAGTGTGCAACAGCAGGTACCCAGCGCCACTGCGCCCGACACGGGTGACAACCTGCCGCCTTTGGTATCCCGTAGCGTCGCGTTGTTTGCAGCGCATATGAGTGAGCCGATTTCTGTGGCAGAGGTGGCGCAGCAGATGGGGGTGACGCCCCGCCAGATCGAACGGGCTTTCAAACAGGCGACCAGCCAAAGCCCCAGCCACTATTACCGTGCAATGCGCATGAAGGCCGCGAGGCAAATGGTGGTTTATACCAAGGACCCGATACCCCAGATTGCCTCAGCCGTCGGGTACGGTTCGGTCGCTCCTCTGGTGACGCATTATCGGGCGGCCTTCGGACTAAGCCCCAGCGAAGATCGGCGCAGAATCAACCGTTTTCGCGTCGAAGATAACGCGCCGCTCCCGTCGGTCTGACTGATGGATCAAAGCGCCGAGCGCATCGCTGTGACAATTGCATGATGCAACGAACCAGCCGAGGATCGCGGACCGTAGACACTAAAGCTCTCGGGTGTTCGGCACAGAACAAAACAACCGATATGATGGATCGAACAGCGCGCGGCGCTGCCTGGGTCAAGCTTGCGCAGATCAAGCTGACACAGCAGTTCCAGAACTGCCGCGATAGCATCTCCGTTCAGGTCGAACCGCGTCCAGCCGTCCGTTTGCTCGGTGACCGAGGCGGCATCTCCCATGGCGGTTTTGACCTGTTCTGCAAGCGCTTCGTAGGTGTCAAAGGGGGCCTCAATCATCCATTGATCGGGGCCGGCCCAGAACGCGCTGATCGTTGTACCCGCCCAGCGACCAATATCGGGGGTGGGGGCATCGATCAACTTAGCCAGAGAAGTGGCGGTATTGTCTTCCTGCCCCATCCGGGCCGCGACCGAAGCCAGCGCAACACCGGGCACTTCGGTACATGTGACATCTCCGACGGTGTCCACGTGTGGGTCAGTCCCGCCCAGGGCGGTTATCGCAACAAGATCATGCACGCAGACGCTCTCCTTCAGGGTCGACGAAATGGGCCGAGACAAGTTCCACCTCGATGGTCAGGTCAGTCAGGGGTGAGACCAGACGCATTTTCTCGCCCAGTCGCTCGGCCCCGTTTTTCACAAGACCCAGACCGATATTGCTGTTGAGGATCGGCGAGTAGACAGCCGAGGTCACATACCCTTGATCATGCGCCGCATCGACCGGGCCTTCGCTGTTCATTAGATGTCCGCCTGCTGTGACCTTATCTTCGGGTTGCAGAGGTTTGATCCCGACGAGCCGCAGAACATCCGGTTCGACCAGAGCCTCGCGTTCGGACAGGACCGAGCCGATGCTGTCTTTCTTCTTCGACACCATTTTACCCAAGCCAAGGTTCAATGCTGTTGTGGTGCCGTTCAGTTCACTTCCGGCAGCATGGCCCTTTTCAACCCGCATCACGCCCAGCGCTTCGGTGCCATAGGGTGTGACGTCAAATTCCTCACCCTCGGCCATCAGCCGCCGCATCAGCGCGTCGCCATAACGTGAGGGCACCGCGATTTCATAGGCCAGCTCGCCCGAGAACGAGATCCGGAACAGCCGCGCCCGTAGCCCACCGCAGACGGTGACGTTGCCGCATGCCATGAACGGGAAGGCGTCGTTCGAAAGATCAAACTCAAGGTCCACGATCTTTTGCAGCAGTTTGCGCGAATTGGGTCCGGCCACTGCGTATTGTGCCCAGGCTTCGGTGGTAGAAATCAGTTGCACATCCATGTCCGGATACAGGCACTGGCGCGCAAATTCCATGTGGCGATAGACACTTACAGCGTTCGCCGTGGTTGTTGTGACGACGAAGTGATCTTCGGCCATCCGCGCGGCGGTGCCGTCATCCATGACCATCCCGTCTTCGCGCAGCATCAGGCCGTACCGGGTTTTTCCCACCGCCAGCTTGGCAAAACCGTTGGCGTAGATGCGGTTCAGAAATTCGGCCGCATCGGTCCCCTGAACGTCGATCTTGCCCAGCGTCGTACAATCGCACACCCCGACTGAGGCGCGGGTTTGGCGCACCTCACGGTCCACCGATTGCCGCCAATGGGTTTCACCGGGCAGGGGGAACCACTGCGCGCGCAGCCAGTTGCCAACCTCGACAAACACCGCGCCGCGTTCCTTGGCCCAATAGTGCGAGGGCGTCAGGCGGGTCGGGTGGAATTCCCGCCCCTTCATCCGGCCCGCAAAGGTGCCAATCGGCACGGGCGTATAGGGCGGGCGGAAGATGGTGGTTCCAACCTCGGGGATCGATTTGCCAGCCACCTCGGCCATGATCGCAAGCCCAGTGATATTCGAGGTCTTGCCCTGATCCGTCGCCATGCCCAGTGTTGTATAGCGTTTCAGATGCTCGACCGAGCGGAACCCTTCCTGATAGCTGAGCTTGACGTCCTTGACTGTCACGTCGTTCTGCTGATCCACCCAGGCGCGCTTGCATCCTTGAACGTACCAGAATGGCGTTTGCGAGACCGGAGCATCCTCAGCTTCGGGCAAGTCGGGCAGGGGACCTGTCAGTTCCAGCGCGTTGGCCGCGCCTTCCGCACCGGATTGCAGGGCGCCATGTGTCGACATCACCCCGTTTGCAGCACCAGCAACCGACAGGCCGACGGGCAGGTTTTCTCCAGGCACAAAGGCAGCCAGAGCGTCGTTCCAGACCGGGCGTCCGCGTTGGTGACATGTCATATGCACGTTCGGGTTCCAGCCGCCGGACACGCCCAGCGCCCCGCTTTCCAGAGTACGGGTTGAGCCGTCAGGCAAGGCGATCTCGACAAAGGTCAGGCCGTGGCGTCCTTTAGTGTCAATGACTTGCGCGCCTTTCAGAACCTCATAATCATAGCAGGTAGGTGCGTCCTCGCGCACATCCACGACGGCAGTGATTGTGACGCCTTTGGCGTGCAGATCGGCCGCGGTGCGATGACCATCGTCATTGTTGGTAAAGATCGCCACGCGTTGCGATGCCGTGGCCGCGAACCGGTTGGTATAGGTTCGCAAGGCGCTGGCCATCATGATGCCGGGTCGGTCGTTGTTTTCGAACGCGATGGGGCGTTCTGTGGCCCCGGCGCAAAGCAGCGCTTTCTGCGTGTAGATGCGCCACAGGATCTGTCGGGGTTTGCCTGCGGGCAGGGTGGCCAGGTGATCTCCGGTCCGTTCCACTGCGCCATAGACGCCATGGTCAAACGCGCCGATGACTGTGGTGCGCGGCATAAGCCTGACGTTGGGCAAAGACGATAGCTCTGCAACCGCTTGAGCCGCCCAGTCTGGGGCCTTGTGGTCACCCAGCGTATAGCTCTCGCTGTTTAGACGTCCGCCTAGGGTGAAATCCTCATCCGCCAGAATAACGTTTGCCCCGGCACGTCCTGCGGTCAGCGCTGCCATCAAACCAGCAGGACCGGCACCGATGATCAGCAGATCGCAGTGACGGAACCCCTTATCATACTCGTCCGGGTCGGCCTCCATCGACAGAGACCCCAGACCGGCGGCGCGGCGGATCATCGGCTCGTAAAGCTTTTCCCAGAACGCCGCGGGCCACATGAAAGTCTTGTAGTAAAACCCCGCTGACAGGAAGTTCGAAAACATATCGTTCACGGCCAGCGCATCGAACTTCAAGCTGGGCCAGCGGTTCTGCGACTTTGCCTCAAGCCCATCGAAAATCTCAATCGTTGTAGCGCGGGTGTTGGGTTCCTTGCGGGCGCCGGTGCGCAGCTCGACCATGCCGTTGGGTTCTTCGGACCCGGCGGTCAGCAACCCGCGCGGGCGGTGGTACTTGAACGAGCGCCCGATCAGCCGCACGTCGTTGGCCAGCAGGGCCGAGGCCAGAGTATCGCCGGGATGTGCGGTAAAGCTGCGCCCGTCGAACTTGAAGGACAAAGAGGTGTTGCGGTCGATCTGGCCGCCATTCAGCCGGTTTGTCTGCGTCATTTGGATCGCCCCCGTGCGCGGGCCACGTCGCGGGCCAGTTCCACCTTTGAAATCTCATGCGTCAGCGTGTTGCGTGTGACGACCAGCCAGGATCGGTCTCCGGCCTCATGATACCAAAGCTCCTGGTGCTCACCGGCTGGGTTGTCACGAACATAACCATATTCATAGAACGCCTCAGCTGCGTTCTCAGACTGCCAATCAGGACGATCGATCAGCGAGGCATCGCCCAGATAAGTGAATTCCGAGGCATCGCGCGGGCCCAAAAGGGGATGGTTGATAATCATTGAACGGTCCCCTCAGTGCAGGTTGGGCTGGTTGCCCACCCCTTTTTCGTCGATCATCCGGCCGGTCCGAAACCGGTCGAGACGATAGGCGGTTGCGACCGGGTGCGGCTCGTTCTTCGCCAACAGATGCGCAAAGCAATGGCCCGAAGCCGGAGTCGCCTTAAACCCGCCGTAACACCAACCGCCGTTAAAATAGAGCCCCTCAACCGGCGTGCGGTCGATGATGGGCGAGCCGTCCATCGACATATCCATGACACCGCCCCACATCCGCAACAGACGGGCCCGGCCGATCATGGGCATCAGGGCGACCCCGCCTTCGCAAACATCCTCGACCACCGGCAGGTTGCCGCGTTGGGCGTAGGTGTTATAGCCGTCGATATCGCCGCCAAAGACAAGGCCGCCCTTGTCGGATTGGCTGACATAGAAATGCCCCGCGCCAAAGGTGATAACGCTGGGCAGTACCGGTTTCAGACCCTCAGATACAAAGGCCTGCAACACGTGGCTTTCGATGGGCAGCCGCATCCCTGCCATTCCCATCACGCGCCCGGAGCTGCCCGCAACCGCACACCCCACTTTGTTTGCGCCGATGAAGCCTTTGGTGGTTTCTACGCCCAGGCATTTGCCATTCTCGATCCGCAGGCCCGTGACCTCGCAATTCTGGATGATGTCGACGCCGTGCAAATCAGCCGACCGCGCAAACCCCCAAGCCACCGCGTCATGACGAGCAGTACCCGCGCGGCGCTGAACCAAGCCGCCTTTGATCGGAAAGCGTGCGTCGTCGAAATTCAGATAGGGATGTTCCTTGCGCACCTGTTCGGCATCCAGCAACTCGGCATCCGCGCCATTCAGGATCATCGCGTTGCCGCGCCTTGTATAGGCGTCGCGCTGGCCGTCCGTGTGGAACAGATTGATGATCCCGCGCTGGCTCATCATGGCGTTGTAGTTCAGGTCCTGCTCAAGCCCTTCCCACAGCTTCATCGAGAACTCGTAGAACGGCTCATTCCCGTCCAGCATATAGTTCGATCGGACAATCGTCGTGTTCCGCCCCACATTGCCACCGCCGATCCAACCCTTTTCGACAACGGCCACGTTGCGCTGACCATAGACCTTGGACAGGTAGTGCGCCGTCGCCAGCCCATGACCACCGCCACCAATGACGATGATATCGTAATGCGCCTTGGGTTCGGGCTCGTGCCAGACCGGTTTCCACCCTTTGTGGCCGGTGAGCGCCTCTTTGATGACTCGGAAGCCTGAATATCGCATGAATCGGACCTTTTTTGCCAGAATTCACTAAAATGCGGCTTGTGAATATCCTCAGATGCGACATCGACTTGTCTGAATCAGACGTTAAATGCGACTTACCTCGGGCAGGATGCCGGAAAACCATTCTACAAATGCGTCCACCTCGGGCGAGCGGCGTTGGACCGCTAGAAAATACCCTTCGGTTGCCGGGGCCCAGGCTTCGGTGGCACGTATGACCTGACTGGTGCGCAATGCGTGTTCCGCGACCAGAGCGTTGACCAGAGCCACCCCGTTTCCGGTTGTGGCGAGTTGCAGGGCAAGGCCGTAAGAATCCACATAGAAAGTGGGCGTTGGGATCGAGTGTCCAGTGGCCTCGGACCAAGAGGTCCAATTGCCGGATGTGCCGACCGCCTCGATCAACGGCAGGTCCGACAGGTCACCGTTCAACCGGGGTGATTTCACCGCGATCAGATCATTGGGCAACAGTTCGGTTGCGTCCCGACCCACCTGTTTCGCAGACCCGAACCGAATTTCGATATCCGCGCGAGAGGCCGAGTATTCATCCGGCCAGATCGTGCTGACAAAGCGCACGGATGTGTCCGGGTTTCGCGACCGGAATTGCGGCAACGCGGGGGATATCACCCATTCCAGCACGCTGACCGACGCCGCAACAGTCAGGTGACGCGCGCGTTCATCGGCCAGATACGGTGACGCGGCCGAGTGCAGCATCTCCAACGCGGCCTCGACCTGTGGCAGCAGCTTGCGGCCCTCGTCGGTCAGTGACAAGCCACGCGCGTGGCGGTGAAACAGCACCACACCCAACCGCGTTTCCAGCGATCTGATCTGTTGGCTGACAGCGGATTGCGTCAGGCCGATCTCGTCAGCGGCTGCGGTGGAACTTAGCCGTCGGGCGGCCGCTTCAAACGATCTGAACCACGTGAGCGGGGGTAGGGTTTTGGACATTTGTAACCTACATATTAGAGTCACTAATACCTAAGACCAAAGTTCTTTCGTTTGTCAAAGCAGCCCTTCGCCAGTGATATTTTGCCAACCAATCACAGGGGGCGTTTGTGCAGCCAAATATTCGAAAAATCGTGACCTACGACGAAGAGGTTCTGGTGGAAGGTTTTCGCAAGGCAGATTGCCCATGGCGGATGTTCGCGGTTGCGGCCGTGGTCACCAACCCATGGGCCGGGCGTTATGTTGAAGATCTGAGGCCTGAGATTCTCAGCTTTGCCCCTGTTCTAGGTGAGGAACTGACCGGACGAATGATTGCGCTGGCTGGCAGCGGTGATGCAATCGAAGCCTATGGCAAGGCTGCTGTGGTAGGGCTGGATGGAGAGGTCGAGCATGCCTCGGGCCTGATCCACACGCTGCATTTCGGTAATCATTTCCGGCAGGCCGTTGGGGCGAAATCCTACCTGTCCTTCACCAATACCCGAGGGGCAGCCAATGCACCGATCATGGTGCCACTGATGGACAAGAACGACGCCGGTCGCCGGTCACATTACCTGACGTTGCAATTCGCCATTCCCGACGCTCCGCGCGCTGATGAGGTTGTGATTGTGCTGGGCGGCGCGACGACGGGGCGTCCGCACCACCGGATTGGTGACCGTTATCAGGACTTGAAGGATTTGGGTAATGACGTGGACAACCCGGCCTCGGTCTAAGTTCGGCGATCTGGCCGCGATTGACGTGGGCGAGGGGCCTCTGGTCGTGCTGTTGCACGGTGTCGGTCTGCGGGCCGAAGCGTGGGGCGGGCAGATCGAGCCTTTGGTTTCTGCTGGGTATCGGGTTGTTTGCCCGGACATGCTGGGTCACGGGGAATCGGCATTTGCCGCGCCAAGTGGACTGAATAGTTACGCCGCGCCGATTGCCGCGTTGTTGAACGAGCCTGCGGTGCTGATCGGGCATTCGATGGGCGCGCTGATTGCGACGCATACAGCGGCCTCGGGCAATCGAAATGTCAAGGGGGTTGCGGCCCTAAACGCCATTTTCAAGCGGTCAGACGCGGCCCAACAATCGGTCCTGTCGCGGGCTCGTGCTCTGGATGCGCAGCGGTTGAATGACGCCTCGGTCACTCTTCACCGGTGGTTTGCAGAGGATACGTCAGCGGAACGCGACGCCTGCGCGCAATGGCTCCAAGAGGTCGATCCACGCGCCTATAAAGCGGCCTATTCGGTCTTTGCCGAAAGCGACGGTCCGACCGAGGAGCAACTGGCTGAGATCACATGTTCAGCTTTGTTTGTAACCGGCGCGGATGAACCGAACTCGACCCCCAATATGTCGCGCCAGATGGCCAGCCTTGCACCAAAGGGGCGTGCAGAGATCATCCCTGATGCGGCTCATATGATGCCGATGACCCATGCGGCAGAGGTCAACGCCGTCCTGTTGCCCTTCGTTCAGGAGTGCCTGACATGACAACACTAGACCCACGCGCCCTGCGCAATGCCTTTGGCAGCTTCATGACCGGCGTGACAGTAGTGACCACCCGCGATGCGACGGGCGCACCAGTTGGCTTCACGGCCAACTCGTTTACTTCGGTTTCTCTGGACCCACCGCTGTTGCTGGTGTGCCCAGGTAAGTTCCTGTCCAGCTATGAGGTGTTCACCGAATGCGGTCATTTCGCCGTCAACATCCTGGCAGAGGGCCAGCAAGAAGTTTCGAACACTTTTGCAGGGTACAAGGGCGACCGGTTCGCGAAAGTTCCACATCAAAATGGCGCGCATGACTTGCCGCTGGTTGACGGAGCGGTGGCGCAATTCTGTTGCGAAACCCATCAGGCCATTCCAGCAGGCGATCATACCATTCTGATGGGCCGTGTGCTTGAATTCTCGCACGTTGCGGGCGACGGATTGGGCTATGTGGGCGGGTCGTATTTCAGCTTGGGTCTTGAAGCCGAAATGGACGCCAAAGTCCCAACGGTTTGCGGTGCGATTATCACAGCTGGCGACCAAGTGCTTCTGGAACCCCATGGCGCTGCGTTTCGACCGGTTCAGGTCTCGGGCGCTGAGACTGGTGGTCAACGGAACAGGCTAGAGCAGGGGTTGTCGGAACGCGGTATCCATGCGCGGATCGAACAGGTCTATTCGTCGTTCAATGACACCGAGACCAAGCTGCAATATACGTTTTTCCTGGCGTCAGCAGATCAGGCTCTTGCATCCGCAAATACTCAATGGGTTCCGGTCGCGGACCTGCCCAATCTGACATATGCCACTCAGGGCATTCACCACATGATGACCCGCTTTGCGAGCGAGGCTCAGACCGGGGATTTCGCCCTGTATCTGGGCGACGCCGAGCGCGGCGACATTCATAGTTTTCGCTAAAGGAGCCGATTGATGGAATTTTCGCTGTTTGCGCACATGGAGCGCCTGACGCCTGATCAGCCGCATGACGTTCTTTATGACGAATTCGTTGGTTTGGTGAAAATGGCCGATGAGGGCGGTATGCGCGCGGTTTGGACGGGCGAGCATCACGGCATGGAATTCACCATTGCGCCGAACCCGTTCCTGTCACTGGTTGATCTGGCGCATCACACGAAGAATGTACGCCTTGGTACCGGTACGGTAGTCGCGCCATTCTGGCACCCTATTAAGCTGGCCGGTGAGGCCGCAGCAGCGGATCAGATCACCAAGGGCCGGATTGAGTTAGGCATTGCACGCGGGGCCTATTCCTTTGAATACGAACGTCTGATGCCCGGGATGGACGCTTGGGAAGCTGGCCAGCGAATGCGGGAAACCACGCCGTTATTGCCCCAAATCTGGCAGGGGGATTGCGCGCATGATGGCGAGTTCTATTCCTTCCCTGCCACGACCTCGGCCCCGAAGCCGCTGCAGGATGGTGGCCCGCCGATATGGATCGCGGCGCGAGACCCAAACAGCCACGAATTTGGCGTACACAATGGGTTCAACATTCAGGTCACGCCACTGTGGCAGGGGATGGAGGAGATCGAAACGCTGATGGGTCGGTTCAACGATGCCTGCGACAGCTATGCCGGACCCCGCCCCAAGATTATGCTGCTGCATCATACATATGTCGGCAAGGATGAGGATGACGTGGCGCAGGGGATTGAGGATCTGCGGCGCTACTACAATTATTTCGGTGCGTGGTTCCTGAACAAACGCCCGGTCCAGCAGGGCTTGATCGAACCGATCACGCAGGCCGAAATGGACGCCAACCCGATGTATACCACCGATAAGCTGGGCCGCGATCTGACCGTTGGAACCACACAGCAGGTGATTGACCGGATCAAACGATATGAGGATCTGGGTTATGATGAATTTTCGTTCTGGGTCGATAGCGGCATGACCAACGGACGCAAACGCGCCTCTCTGGCGCGGTTCATCGACGACGTCATGCCAGCTTTTCAGTGAGGACCACCATGGGAAATCTTCCGCATTTTCAACTGTTCATTGATGGCGAGTGGTCCGAAGGATCAGACGCTCAGGTCATGACATCAGAGAACCCCGCGACCGGGCAGGGATGGGCCACGTTCGCTTGCGCCTCGGCCGGGGATGTCGATCGCGCTGTTGCGGCTGCCAAACGCGTTCTGGACGATCCGGCGTGGCGGGATATGACGCAGACCGCGCGTGGCAAGCTGTTGTACCGGCTGGCCGATCTGGTGGCTGAACATGCGCCTAAGTTGGGAGAGTTGGAGACAACGGACAGCGGCAAGCTGCTGGCCGAAACCTCGGCACAAACGGGTTATGTTGCGGACTACTACCGCTATTTCGCAGGTCTGGCGGATAAGGTCGAAGGCACGGTGCTGCCCATCGACAAGCCCGATATGCACGTCTTTACAACTCGCGAACCCATTGGAGTTGTCGCGGCCATCGTGCCGTGGAACGCGCAAATGTTTTTGACCGCGACAAAGCTGGGGCCGGCTTTGGCGGCGGGATGCTCAGTTGTTCTAAAAGCCTCGGAAATTGCGCCGGCGCCGATGCTGGAGTTTGCGCGGTTGATTGAACAGGCTGGGTTTCCGCCCGGTGTCGTCTCGGTTATCACGGGCGATGCTGAAAACTGTGCCATTCCACTGACCCGCCACCCGGATATTGACCGGATCGCCTTTACCGGCGGGCCAGAGACCGCGCGGCATGTGGTGCGCAACTCGGCCGAGAACTTTGCTGTCACCTCGTTGGAACTGGGCGGTAAATCCCCAATTTTGGTGTTTGAAGATGCCGATCTGGACGGTGCGGCTAACGGTCTGATCGCTGGAAACTTTGGTGCCTCGGGTCAGAGCTGTGTTGCAGGGACACGGGGGTTGGTGCATCGCTCCATTCTGGAACCGTTGATTGAGCGGATAGAGCAGAAGGCCAGTGATATACGACTGGGTGATCCGCTGCAGGCGGAAACGCATGTGGGGCCGTTGTGTACTGCGGCACAGGTGCGACGGATCGAGGAAACGCTCGCCAAGGCACGCGGGCAGGGCGCGTCGATCCGATTTGGCGGTGAGATCGCGGATCGGCCGGGCAACTATATGAAACCGACCCTAGTGCAGTGCGCCTCACCCGACACGGAGACGTTGAAGGTCGAAATGTTCGGGCCGGTGATGTCTTTGCTTCCGTTTGATACCGAGGATGAGGCGATCGCGCTGGCGAACAGCACGTCCTACGGCTTGGGTTCCGGAGTGTTCACGCAGAATCTCGCGCGGGCGCATAGGGTGTCGAAACGAATCCGGGCGGGGATTTGCTGGGTGAATACATACCGAGCGATCTCACCAATTGCACCCTTTGGAGGGTTTAACCAATCGGGCTATGGGCGTGAGGCCGGGGTTGAGGCGATACTGGACTATACCCGAACAAAAACAACCTGGATCAACACTGCGCAAGAGCCGATGGCGAACCCGTTCATTATGCGCTAAGCCTGTGCCAAAGTATGGGGAGAGCGTTGATGAAACTGGAAAACCCGAACTTCGCGGCACCAACGGATGCAGATGACCGCAAGGCTATCCAGCCGGTCATCTGCTACCCGCCCGAGACGTTGACGCAACCGGACCTGACCGCGTTGGCTAAGCTGCGTCAGGGGGCCGGCAAGACGGCCGAAGTCATCGCTGCCCCACGTGATGCGGCCTGTATCGACGTGCCCGCCGGGGCGTTTGTTCGGGTCTTGTCTGTTGATGGTCCGCAGGTCGGCGATCTGAACATGTGGAACAAGCACGACCTGTCCGAGCGGTTCTATTCCGGCAAAACCCGCGCTCTGCACGGCACCCATCTGTCGACCGGGGATCGCATGTGGTCGAGCTTTCCCAACATGCGCCCGATGGCGACTGTCATCGATGATACGTTGGATTGGTACGGGTTCGACGCGTTCGGCGGCTCGGTTCATGACGTGATCGGCACGCGCTGCGATCCTTATACGGGACGGTTGTTGACCGGCGATGATTACCACTATTGCTGCCATTCCAACCTGACCCGTGCGCTGGCCAGTCATTGCGACTTGCCGTTGTACGAGGCCGAGATGTTAGTGCATGACGTTCTGAACGTGTTCATGTGTACCGGGTTCACCCGAGACACCGGGCAGTATTTCATGAAGGCCAGCCCGGTGCGCCCCGGCGACTATCTTGAGTTCTTCGCCGAGATCGACCTGATCGTCGGTCTTTCAGCCTGTCCCGGAGGGGATTGTTCTTCTGAGCATTCCTCGGACGCTGCCGCCTGCTATCCGCTGGTGATGGAGGTCTATGATCCGGGCGAGGACGCACGCGCAGCGCATGTGCAACCCGCACGCTCGGCCTATGACCGCAAGCACGGGACTGATTAAGCGATCAGGCGGCGGCCCAAGCGGTTCAGCATTCGGCAGCAAAGATCAAGTTGTTCGATTTCGACATACTCATCCGCCTTGTGCGCTTGGGTGATCGAGCCCGGCCCGCAGACAATGGCGTGCACGCCCAGTTGCTGAAACAGACCGGCCTCGGTGGCGAAGGCGACGACGCCGGTGCCATTGGCGCCGGTCAGTTCGGCCACCAGCTCGCGCGCGGCGTTTTCGTCCATGGCCTCAAGCCCTTCGACCTCGGCCACCGCTTCCTGTGTGATGCTCGCGTCGGGGTGGACGGCCTGCATTTCGGGCAACAAGCTGTATTTGACGTAATCCGATAGGGTGTTTCTGACCAATTCGGCGTCGCTGGATTGCACCGGGCGCATTTCCCACGCGACCTCGGCTTTGCTGGCGATGACGTTATGGGCGACCCCGCCTGAGATGCGCCCGACATTGACCGTGGTCCAAGGCGGCTCAAACAGGCTGCCCTTTGGCGCTCGCGATTTCAGGATATGACGCAGTTCCAGCAGCTTAGCGATATAGCGCGCCGCGTATTCTGCCGCGTTGACGCCGTCATCAGGGGCCGAACTATGCCCTTCAAGCCCGACGAAACTGGTGGTGTATTCAAAGCAACCTTTGTGTCCCTCGATCACGCGCATCTCGGTCGGTTCGCCGATGATGGCAATGTCTGGCACGATGCCGCGCTCGGATAGGTCACTGACAAGGTTCTGCGCGCCCAGACAGCCGGTTTCTTCGTCATAGGTAAAGGCGAAATGCAACGGTTGGGTCAGTTTGCTTACATCCAGCGTTTCGGCAAATGCCAGCGCGGCGGCAATAAACCCTTTCATGTCACAGGTGCCGCGACCATAGAGTTTGCCGTCTCTCTTGGTCATCTCAAACGGGTTCGTGGCCCAGTCCTGATCAGCCACCGGCACCACATCCGTGTGACCTGACAGCAGGATGCCGCCCGCCATATCCGGGCCAAGCGTGGCAAAGACATTGGCCTTTTTCCCGGTCGCGTCCCGCGTTTCAATACAGCGCGCGCCCAAAGCCTCAAGGTGGTCGGTCAGATAGCGGATAATCTCAAGGTTGCTGTCAGCGGATACCGTTTCAAAGGCGATCAGGTCGGCAAGGATTTCCGTGGTTCTCAGTAGGGTCATGGCTTTACGAACAGCTTTCGGGGCCGGTTGCAAAAGCATTCTGCGGGTCCGGTTTCGGTAATCAGAATCGACTCGGTGATTTCAAGCCCCCAGTCGTCCATCCAGAGGCCGGGCATAAAGTGGAAGGTCATTCCGGGTTCCAGAACGGTCTCATCCTCGGGGCGCAATGAGATGGTGCGCTCGCCCCAATCCGGCGGATAGCTGAGGCCAATCGGATAGCCACATCGCGCACCGCGTTCGATTCCGGCACGTTCCAATGGGGCGGCCAGGGCCAGCGCAATATCGCGGGCCTGATTGCCCGCGCGGGCGGCGTCTAGTCCAGCCTCAAGCCCTTCGACCAGCGCCGCCTCGGCCCGCAACAGGTATTCCGGCGGCTGACCCAGAAAGACCGACCTGCAAAAGGGGATGTGATAGCGGCGGTAGCAACCGGATAGCTCAAAGAACGTACACTCGCCGGATTTGAAAGGTGCGCCGTCCCATGTCAGGTGCGGGGCGGCAGCATCCGAGCCCGAAGGCAGCAGCGGCACGATGGCGGCATAGTCCCCCCAATCCTCGCCCACACCCAGGATCGCATCGTGGTAAATCTGCGCGACCAGTTCGTTCTTACGCAGGCCGGGTTCGATCCGGTCAATGACGCCGTCGATAACGTGTTCTGAGATACGCGCGGCCTTGCGCATCAGGGCAATCTCTTCATCGGATTTCACTGCGCGTTGCCAGTTCACCAGCCCGTTCGCGTCAACCAAATCGGCCTGCGGCAGTTCGGCCATCAAGGTGAGATGCGCCTTGGCCGAATAATAGTAGTTATCCAATTCGACGCCGATCTTGCTGGCAGTAAGCCCACAGTCGCGGATCAATGCTGCGAGATCTTGCATGGGATGGCGGACGGTCGATTGCACATAGTGGTCCGCATATCCGTGAATTCGGTCGTCTTTCATCCAGACCGTGCGCCGCGCGCCGTTGGCATCCTGGTTACGGCCCCACCAGACCGGGTCCTGATGATGCATCACCAGAACGCCTTGATGGACGTAAAAAGACCAACCCTCATACCCCGTCAGCCACGCCATGTTGGACGGATCTTCGATAAACAAAGCGTCCAGCCCGGCTGCGGCCATGGCGGCGCGCGTCTTTGCCAGCCGACGGTCGTATTCAGATGGGCTGAAGGCCGGGTTGGCGTGGGCCATGAGGTCCTCCTGTGGTGGTCGAGTTTTGTTGACAGAACTTGACGAATCCGATCACGTCAATGGGCAACTCAGGAAAGACGCTCAATTGAAAATCACATCCAACCCTCATCGCGGCGGCCAGAAACTGATCGAAGCCGCACCGTACCCTTCGACCAACGTTGCGCGCGCGTCAGAATTGATCGCCCGCTGCCTGTCGGACAAAGAAACGCCTCTGACCGAAGTGAAGGGGTTGGCCGATGTCGCACACCTGTGGGCAAAGGATGAACGCGGTCGGATGGATTTGGGGTCGTTCAAAGCCTTGGGCGCGGCCTATGTCATTGCACGCCATGCGGCGGATATCGCGGAAAACCCGGACGCCTCGACACTGGCGGGTCGGACCTATGTCACCGCCAGCGCAGGCAATCACGGCCTAAGCGTCGCGTCGGGTGCGCGCCGTTTCGGGGCCAATTCTGTCGTCTACATCGCAGATACCGTACCCGAAAGTTTTGCCGAACGCCTGCGCGCTCAGGGTGCTGATGTTGTGCGCGAGGGCGTGGACTATGCCGCCAGCATGGAGGCCGCGAGTAAAGCTGCGCAGGATAACGGATGGATATTGCTGTCGGACAGTTCGTGGGAGGGGTATTACGAGCTGCCGCATACTCTGATGGAAGGGTATTTGCAGATGGCCGCCGAAGCTGTGCGCCAATGCCCGCAAGTGCCGACCCATATCATGCTTCAGGCCGGTGTTGGTGGTTTGGCCGGAGCGGCCGCAGCCTATATGAGGACGGCTTGGGGGCAAGAACCGCAGATCATCGTGGTCGAACCTAATGCAGCTCCGGCCTTGCAAGCCAGTATTGAGGCCGGGGCCTGCGTGTTTGCCGATGGCCCGGACAGCGTCATGGGACGTCTCGATTGCAAGGAACCATCTCTGATTGCCCTGAATGGATTGGCCCGGGATGCCGACAGTTTCCTGACCCTGACCGATGAGCAGGTGACTGAACATCTTCCCGCAATGGCCGATACTGGCATCGCTACGACGGCGTCGGGCGGGGCAGGGGTTGCCGCCGTGATGAATGCGGATGCGAGGGCGGGTCTGGGCATCGGTCCAGATGCTCGTGTGCTGTGCATTATCTCCGAGATTGCCGAATGAGGGGCTTTGAAGCGTCCGAATTCCAGTCTCGGACCGAACGTGCGCAACATCGGATGGCGCGAGAGGGGCTAACGGCGCTGTTGCTGACCACAGAACCCGAGGTTCGCTATTTTACAGGGTATCTGACCCGGTTCTGGGAAAGCCCGACGCGCCCATGGTTCCTGATCGTGCCCGCAACTGGCAAACCGATCGCCGTCATCCCATCGATTGGGGCGGCATTGATGGCGACAACCTGGATCGAAGACATCCGCACCTGGAGCGCACCGGACTTGACCGACGATGGTATCAGCCTGCTGACCGACGCCTTGTGCGAGATCTGCCCTGCAGATGCGGTAATCGGTTCGCCGGACGGGCATGAGACCCATGTTCGCATGCCTCTGGCCGATCTTAACAGGTTGCAAGATAGCTTGGGTTCCCGTCGTCTGGGCAGCGACTGCGGTATTCTCCGCGCGCTGCGGATGGTGAAATCCGATGCAGAGATCGCCAAGATCGAAACCGCCTGCGCAATCGGGGGCAGGGCCTTTCAACGCGTGCCCGAAATCGCCGGTGCTGGTGTTGCTCTGGACGAGGTGTTTCGCCGTTTCCAGATGCTGTGCCTTGAAGAAGGCGCGGATTGGGTGCCGTATCTTGCTGGCGGGGCCGAGCAGGGCGGGTACGCCGATGTGATCTCTCCAGCCCGTTCAGCCGCGTTGGTTCCGGGCGATATTCTGATGCTGGACACGGGCTTGGTGTGGGACGGGTATTTTTGCGATTATGACCGCAATTGGTCGATCGGGCAGGCAACCATGCAGGTGCGCGACGCTTATGCCACGTTGATCGAAGCATCTGACGCGGGGTTCGAAGCCGCACGCCCAGGCGCGACAGCAGCTGATCTGTTCCACGCAATGAACGCGATCTTGTCCCGAAACAGCGAATACACCGGAGCAGGGAGGTTGGGACATGGCCTTGGCATGTCGCTGACGGAATGGCCCTCACTGATCCCGTCGGATCACACGGTATTGGAACCCGGTATGGTCCTGACATTGGAGCCTGGTATCGCCGTAGGCGACAAAATCCTGGTTCACGAAGAAAATATCGTCATTACCGAAGGCGCACCGCGTTTTATCAGCCCAAGAGTCGGCCCGGAGTTGCCCCAGATATGAGTTATCTTCCCTATACGTTGGATGCGGATGATCCAGCTGCCTCACCAATGGGCCTAATCGTTTTGCAAACGGATGAGACCATAGAGCCCGAGTTCAATGCCTATTTCGCCGATCGAACCTGTCCGATCTATGTCTCGCGTATTCCAAGTGGGACAGAGGTTACGACCGATACCTTGGCGCAAATGGAAAGGGCTTTGCCCGCAGCGGCGGATTTGCTGCCGAAAATCCGCCCCTACAAGGTGGTTGGATATGGATGCACATCCGCCAGTTCGGTCATCGGGTCCGAGCAGGTCGAGCGTATGGTGCAAGAGACCTGCAATACAGCCGTGGTCACAAATCCGTTGCGTGCTGCATCAGCCTGTGCGGCGCATTTGGGGGTCTCAAAATTCGCTCTGTTGTCGCCATATATCGAAGATGTTAACGAACCGTTACGTCGGGCATTCGCCGAAAATGGGGTATCAATGGATGTTTTCGGCTCGTTTGGAGAGGCCGAAGAATCGAAAGTTGTGCGCATTTCCCGGCGCTCGGTGGTTGATGCAGCGCTCAAGCTTGGGGCTGATTCTTCGGTTGAAGCTATTTTTCTAAGCTGCACGAATCTAAGAACTTTTGATGCAATCCCAGAGATTCAGGAACGCTTGGGAAAACCGGTTTTGTCCAGCAATCAAAGCCTTGCATGGCATATGCGGGAACTGAACTTGGCCGAATGACAGCCCGGATGCTTTTGAAAATAGTCGGGCTGCCGAAAAATTTTGGGTTGCGTGGCGCGCCTTGCATGGCCTTAAATGTCCCCAATGGTCTTTGAGATCCGGATAAACCGGGCAACCAACAGACCGCACAGGGAGCCAAGTCGGTATATGTCCAATGACGCTGCGTTCGTCGAATTTCAACGTGTCCAAAAGTCGTATGATGGTGAAATACTCGTTGTAAAAGATCTAAACCTCTCATTGCCAAAAGGTGAGTTTCTGACAATGTTGGGCCCGTCAGGGTCCGGTAAGACAACTTGTCTGATGATGCTGGCAGGGTTTGAAACCGCCACGCATGGCGAGATCATGTTAGACGGGAAACCGATCAACAATATCCCCCCGCATAAACGTGGCATCGGGATGGTTTTCCAGAACTATGCCCTGTTTCCGCACATGACCGTGGCCGAAAACCTGTCCTTTCCTTTGGAAGTGCGGAAAATGGGCAAGGATCAGCGCGAGGAAAAGGTCAAACGCGCGCTGGATATGGTTCAGATGGGGGCCTTTGGCAGCCGCCGCCCGGCGCAGCTTTCGGGTGGTCAGCAACAGCGTATCGCCTTGGCGCGGGCGCTGGTCTTCGAACCGGAACTGGTGCTGATGGACGAACCGCTGGGCGCGCTGGACAAACAGCTGCGCGAACATATGCAGTTTGAAATCACCCGACTGGCGCATGAGCTTGGGATCACCACGGTTTATGTGACACACGACCAGACCGAAGCTTTGACGATGTCGGACCGTGTCGCGGTGTTTGACGATGGGCGCATTCAGCAATTGGCCCCACCTGATCTTCTGTACGAAGAACCCGAAAATAGCTTCGTTGCGCAGTTTATTGGCGAAAACAATACGTTGGAAGGCGTTATTAAATCCATCGACGGCGATTCCTGCGTAGTTGCGCTGGACGATGGGTCCGAGATTGATGCAAAGCCGGTGAACGTCCACAACCCAGGTGATCGGACCAAGGTTTCCATCCGTCCCGAACGGGTCGAGTTCAACAAAGACCGTCTGCACGCAGATGCGCATACGCTGAAGGCAACGGTCAAAGAATTCATCTATATGGGCGACGTGTTCCGTTTCCGTCTGTCTGTTGCGGGGAACGACGATTTCATCATCAAAACCCGGAACGCGCCGGATGCGGTAAAACTGCAGCCGGGCCAAGAGGTCGAAATCGGCTGGCTAGCCCATGACTGCCGGGCGCTGGACGCCTGAGCAGGGAAATACCCGCGCGCTCTGCCCGGACGCGCGGGGTATCAGATGATCAGGCACCCCGTGACCTGATCTGAAAAGCTAAAATTAACGGGAATAACAGGGAGTTAACAATGAAAGTTACCAAAACCACTCTACTGGCGAGTGCGGTTGCCGCAATTGCTGGTGGCGCTATGGCCGAAGAGATGACAATCGTCTCGTGGGGCGGAGCGTATTCCAAATCGCAGCTGAAAGCGTATCACGAACCCTATTCGGAAAAGACCGGTGTTACCATTCTGAATGATGACAGCTCGCCCGAAGGTGTTGCCAAGCTGCGCGCCATGAACGAGGCGGGCAACGTCACGTGGGACGTTGTTGATCTTGAAGCCGCTGACAATATCCGCGCATGCGACGAAGGCCTGATTATTGAAATCGACCCCGACGTGCATCTGGCCCCTGCGCCTGATGGAACACCAGCGTCTGAGGACTTTGGCGATCAGCTTGTCTCGCCTTGCTACATCCCGACGATCGTGTACTCGACAACCTTCGGCTATCGCACCGATATGGTGCCTGAAGGCGTAGACGCCCCGACTGGAGCATGTGACGTATTCGACCTCGAGAAGTATCCTGGCAAACGCGCGCTCAACAAACGCCCAATCGCCAATATGGAATGGGCTCTGCTTTGTGATGGCGTAGCCTACGAAGACGTATACGACACGCTTGAAACAGAAGAGGGTATTGAACGTGCGCTGGCCAAGCTGGACACGATCAAGGACCAGACGATCTGGTGGTCGGCCGCGGCCGAGCCGGTTCAGCTTTTGGCTGATGGCGAAATCTTTATGGGGTCCACCTACAACGGCCGTCTGTTCTCGATGATTGTCGAGCAGAATCAGCCTGTTGGCATGGCTTGGGACTGGCAGATGTTCGATCTGGACGGCTGGGCGATCCCAGCTGGTCTGAGCCCTGAGCGCGAGGCACGGGCCTTGGACTACATCCGGTTCTCGTCCGATACGCAGCGTCTGGCGGATCAGGCAAAATACATCTCGTATGGTCCGGCACGTAAATCCTCGGCGCCTCTGGTCGATAAGCACGCCGATCTGGGTATCGACATGGCACCGCACATGCCGACCGATCCACGCAATGCGAAAAACACATTTGTGAACAACTACGAATGGTGGGCTGACTACCGCGATGATCTGGACGCACGTTTCCAGGCCTGGCTGTCTCAGTAACCGTTCAAGTTCAAAAAACCAGTCAGGGGGCAGTTCGCTGCCCCTTGACCCATAAAATCAAGGGGCACTGATGACAGACGTAAGCCAAAACGCAGGACCGATGCTGGCCGCGGACGGAACGCCGCTCAAGCAATCTCTGGCACGTTCACTACGACGGCAAAAGCTGCGCGCTCTGTTATTGATTGCGCCCCTTCTTCTGTTCGTTCTGTTCTCTTTCATAATTCCGATTGCGTCGATGCTGTTCCGCTCGGTGGAAAACAGCATCGTGGAAAGAACGCTGCCTCTGACGGTCGTGGCGTTGGAAAGTTGGGATGAAAAAAGCGGCGAACTGCCGGACGAGGCCGTCTATGACGCCTTTGTCAATGACATGATCATTGCGGTTGCTGAAAAGAAACACACCCGGTTGGGATCACGGTTGAACTACGAAGAACCGGGCATCTCGTCCCTGTTCCGTAAAACCGGTCGGAAGATCCGCAAATGGGACCCCGAAGCGGATGCCCCGTTCAAAGAAAAGCTTATTGACGCGGACAAGGGGTGGGGGGACGTTGAGAACTGGCGCGTGATCAAGACCCATTCCCGAAACGTGACCCCCGGTTATTTTCTTGCCGCCGTCGATCTGAGGCTGACGCCTGACGGCGTGGCTGCGCAGCCGGAAGACAAGCAGATACTTGTAAAGCTGTTTGGCCGTACCCTGTTCATGTCCCTGATCATCACTGGGTCCTGTATCCTGCTGGCTTATCCGGTTTCCTATCTGTTGGCGAATTTGCCGATGCGTGTTTCGAACATGCTGATGATCCTGGTGCTGTTGCCCTTCTGGACATCACTGTTGGTGCGGACTTCGGCATGGAAAGTGATGCTGCAACAACAAGGCGTCATTAACGAAACTCTGGTTTGGCTTGGGTTGGTCGCAGACGATGCGCGACTTGTAATTATCAACAACCAGATCGGTACAATCGTCGCGATGACGCATATCTTGCTGCCGTTCATGATCCTGCCAATGTATTCGGTGATGCAGACGATCCCGCCGTCTTACACCCGTGCGGCCAAGTCGATGGGGGCCACGAACTGGACCACCTTCTGGAGGATTTACTTCCCCCAATCCGTTCCGGGAATTGGGGCTGGGTCGATCCTCGTGTTCATTCTGGCCATCGGCTACTACATCACGCCCGAGATCGTGGGTGGCACCAAAGGTGTATTCATTTCGAACCGGATTGCGTATCACATTTCGTCCTCGTTGAACTGGGGACTGGCTGCGGCGTTGGGTACGATCCTGCTTGCGGTCGTTATGCTTCTGTACTGGTGCTACGACAAGATCGTAGGCATCGATAACGTGAAACTGGGATAAATATCATGGCAGCACTTACACCAATATCCCGCAAGCCGTTGTCGATGGTTCTGCCCACAGTAGCCGCCGCCGGAGGTTTCCTCGGCATGTTCGTCGGGGCCGGGCAGGGCAGTGTCCTGCTGGGCATCCTGATAGGCGCCGCGCTCATGGCGGCGCTGGCCTGGGTCTATATCACGGTGCTGGATAACGAACGCGTTGCGCGCTGGATCACCATTCTTGGGCTGGGTGTGGTCGGTTTACTGTTCGCCGGGTTCACGGGACTGATCGTTGGCTTACTGGCCGGTTGGTTCTTTGCCTTCTTCATCTTCTGGCTGTACGAGGGGCGCTATAGGCAAAGGCTGCTGCCCTATTTGACTGGCCAGCAGGTGTTCGGACATTACCTGTTTCGGGTTATCTGTGGCGCAATCTTCGTGTTCCTGATCACGCCCATCCTTGTGGTTCTGCCACTGTCGTTCAACGCGCAGGATTTCTTTACCTTCACGCCTGAGATGCTGCGTTTGGACCCCGAAGGCTACTCGCTGAAGCACTACCGTGATTTCTTCACCAACAATGAATGGCAGCGCAGCTTCAAAAACTCGCTGATTATCGCGCCAATCGCGACTGTCATTTCGGTTTCACTGGGGACGTTGGCAGCGATTGGTCTCAGCCAGTCGCACGTGCCAGGTCGTCGGGCGATCATGGGTATCCTGATCTCGCCCATGATTGTGCCGCTGATCATTTCGGCTACGGGTATGTTCTTTTTCTACAGCGACATCGGTCGTTTCATGGAAGGAACATTGGGCATGGACAAGAACTTTGTCGGATACATCAAAGTTGTTCTGGCGCATGCGGTTCTGGGTATTCCGTTCGTTATCATTACGGTGACAGCGACGTTGGTCGGGTTTGACCGATCCCTGACGCGGGCCGCGGCGAATATGGGGGCAGGGCCAGTACGGACCTTCTTCAAAATTCAGATGCCGTTGATCTTGCCCGGCGTAATCTCGGGTGGTTTGTTTGCCTTTATCACGTCGTTTGACGAGGTTGTGGTGGTTCTATTCGTCGGTTCAGCCAGTCAGAAAACGTTGCCCTGGCAGATGTTCACTGGCCTGCGTGAGCAGATCAGCCCGACCATTCTGGCGGTTGCGACCATTCTTGTGGTGATTTCGATTGCGCTGCTGACCACGGTCGAACTGCTGCGGCGTCGGTCTGAGCGCTTGCGGGGTCTCAGCCCGGCTTGACGCGACTCGAAAGCTGATTTAGCGATTTCACCATGCACCTCGGTCACGATGGCGTCGTGACGCAACGCGGGGCGCATGGCTCTCGGTTCCCGAGGCCGCTTGTCCTGAACGCCGGGACTTGTGGCCGGGCTTTGCCTGTCCGGCATTGAGGAGAGAGATGATGAAAGACCTGATCAATCGCCCCGAGTTCTTCACCAGCCATAACGGTGACAAAGCCCCGCTGCCGTTTAGCAAGGCAGAATATGACCGGCGTCTGGCCAGCCTTCGAGCGACGATGGCGGCGCGTGATATCCCAGCGGTGCTGCTGACATCGATGCACAACATTGCCTATTACTCGGGCTTTTTATATTGCGCCTTTGGGCGCCCCTATGGCTGTGTTGTGACCCAGGACAGCTGCACTACGGTTTCGGCGAATATTGACGCGGGCCAGCCTTGGCGGCGCTCGGTCGAAGAGAATGTGATTTATACCGATTGGCAGCGGAACAACTATTGGCGCGCTGTGGCCAGCCTGATTGGGTCTGTGGGCCGGATCGGTATCGAGGGTGATCACATGACACTGGCGATGCGCGATACGGCGTTGGACATGCTGGGTGTGCCGGAACTGGTCGATATCGCACCGGATACGATGGCTGCGCGCATGGTGAAATCCGCGGAAGAGATCGAGCTGATCAAAGGTGGTGCGCGTACGGCTGATGTCGGTGGCGCGGCAATCCACGCCGCGATCCGCGAAGGCGCGACCGAGATTGAGATCGCCATGGCCGGTCGTGATGCGATGGAGGCTGAGATTGCGCGCGCCTATCCAGACGCCGAATATCGCGACACGTGGGTTTGGTTCCAGTCCGGTCTGAATACCGATGGGGCGCATAACCCGGTCACAAAACGGGCGCTGCAAAAGGGCGATATCCTGTCGCTGAACACGTTCCCGATGATCTCGGGCTATTACACTGCGCTGGAACGCACCCTGTTCCTGGGGGAACCCGACGCCGAAAGCCTGCGCATCTGGAAGGCGAATGTCGCCGCGCATGAGCTGGGCCTGAGCCTGATCAAACCCGGCGCGACCTGCTCTGGCATCTGTGAAGAGATCAACCGGTTCTTTGCTGACGAAGGTTTGCTGCAATACCGCTCGTTCGGCTATGGCCATTCCTTCGGCATTCTCAGCCACTATTACGGTCGCGAGGCCGGGCTTGAGCTGCGTGAAGACATCGACACGGTTCTGGAGCCGGGCATGGTTGTATCCATCGAGCCGATGCTGTGGATACCCGAAGGCCAGAAAGGTGCTGGCGGGTATCGCGAGCATGACATTCTGGTGGTCGAGGAATCTGGTGCCGAGAACATCACCGGCTTCCCCTATGGCCCTGAACACAACACGATCAGCGCTTGATCGGATCAGCAGGAAGGGCGATCAGCCCTTCCTGCCTTACGTTGCAAACAATGGGCAGCGCAGTCATACTCTGGTGGGGTTGATTGTCCGGCTCAGCGGTGTGTATCTGACGACAGTGTTTGAAAGGATGCGCCGTGGGACATTACGAACTGCCATCGGGAGCTGCTGCCTATTTTATCAACCTTGATCGGGTGCCCGAGCGGGCTGAGTTCATGGAAGGTCAGTTCGCCGAAACAGGATTGCATGGCTCACAGCGGTTCAGCGCAGTGGACGGTCAGCAACCCGGCGCACTGGATGGCAATTGCTACGTTCCCGGCGCCGGCACCCGATGGGGGCTGACACAAAGCGAAATCGCCTGCTTTGAAAGCCACCGCGCCGTTTGGCAGGTTGCTGTGGATCAGAACCTGAGCAGGGTTGCGATTTTTGAGGATGACGTTGAAATGTCGGCTCAGGCCGGGGCCGTCATCGCGGCTTTGCTGGCAGATGATGCAGTTTTTGATCTGATCAAACTGGATTATTCGCCACGTTCGATGCGGTTTGGGCCGCTTGAGTCGATTGCGGACGTTCCGGTTCGCCCAATGTTGGAAATGGCCCCCAGTTCTGCTGCCTACATTCTGACGCAAGCGGCCTGTCGGAAACTGCTGTCCTGGTCCGAGGAGTATTCGGACCATCTGGACGACTTTATCTCGCTCCCACGTCCTGACTGGCGCATGTGTCAATGTTTTCCCGCGGTAGGGGTGCAGATGATGTGGTCCAAGCAGCAGGAACAGACTGCCGAACCTGTAAAGGTCAGTGAGCGGTCGCAGGATCAGAAAACCAACAGCGGTTTAGATAAGGGGCCATTGGGGTTCCGCATCCGGCGCGAGCTGCAGGCCGCGCGGCGCAAACTGTATTGGCGCGCAGGCGGGCAGGACAGGCTTCTGGCACAAGGTGGCTTTGCGGGTTTCATCCCCTGCGCCGACGATCTGAACGTATAGCGTCTCTTACAGGACGTCCAACAGGTGTTTGTGAATGTTGGACCGTGAACCCTCGTATAAGCGTTAACAAAACTGTCAACTTGATATAAGGTTGCAGTGTTGTTTTTTGGTTAACGCTTGGGTGAGTGGTGTGGGGCAGACAATCTATGAAAGATATGGTGGCTTCAAAACGATCAGTCGGATCGTGATGACATTCTATGAAATGGCATTGGATTCCGATCAGATCGGCGGCCATTTCGAAGACATAGACATGCCACGTCTGATCGATCATCAGACCAAATTCGTGTCTTCACTGGTTGGTGGTCCTGCGTCCTTTAGCGATGACAGGATCGAGGCCGTCCATCGGCACCTGAAAATCTCTCATGCGGATTTTGATGAGATGGCCGAGCTGTTTGCCGAAGCGCTTTCCATGCACGGTATGGAAGACGGACACATCAAGATCGCCTTGAATGCCATTGAATCCAAACGCGCAATTATTGTTGCCCGTGACGCCGCATGAGTATTTTAGCGATAAACGAACAATTGCTGCGGGCGATTGGTGTTGGCGTGGCCGTCGTTCGCGCCTCAGACCTGAGTTTTGTGTTTCACAACGGGCCGTTTGCCGAATGGTTTGGAACCCCGACCGAAGGGCAGACTTTGCTGGATTTGATCCCATCGCTGGAACCCCGCGAATTAGACGACGTCAAGCAATCGGGGCTTCGTTATACAGTTGAATTGCAGATCAAGCCAAAACGCAGGACGCTGATTTTCGCAACGGCTGTATCCCTGGCGAACGGCTTGTCCGAACAGGTTCTGGTCGTGGAATGCCAGAACATCACCCGCATTCGCGAACTGGAAAGCATGATCGACAGCTACTCGACCATGGTCGAACGCAACACACGAGAATTGGAGCGCGAGAAAGAGCGTGTCGAGCGGTTGTTGCTGAACCTTATGCCGCGGGCAGTGTACGAAGAGTTCAAGACCTTCGGTGTCGTCACGCCGCAGCTATATGATCAGGTGTCGGTGGTCATGCTGGATTTTGTGGGCTTTACTGATTTCGCCGCCAAGACCGATCCAACCGTCACGTTAAGCGAGTTGAATGACATTTTCACCGCGTTCGACCGTATCGTCGAACAATTCGGATGCGAGCGGATCAAAACCATCGGTGACGCCTATCTGGCTGTCTCCGGCATGCCGGATGCCACGCCGGATCATGCCACGGCCGTGGCCCATTGTGCGGTTCGTTTCCTGCGGTATCTGGAGCGGCGAAATGAAAGCCATCCGCATAAATGGCAGGCCCGGATTGGCCTTGGTATGGGGGCTGCGGTGGGCTCTGTCGTTGGAATACAGAAATACGTCTATGACGTGTTCGGTCCGGCTGTGAACATTGCTTCGCGCCTGCAAGTCTTTGCAAACCCAATGAATATCGTTGCCCCGGAAGAGATGAAATTTGCCTTGATTGATGAGTTTCAGGTCGCGGATATCGGACGTGTGGATATCAAGGGCATGGGGGAAATGGAGTTGATTAACGTCACCTCGGGCCTCAGCGCGCCACAGCCGCTGAGCAGGTTCTGATTGTCAGTCGTCCTGCGGCACCAACCCCAAACCCCGCAAATAAATGCCAATGCCGGATTCCAGCAAATCTTCGGGTGAAAAGGGGGAACTGGCGCCAGTGTTGCGGGCATAAAGTTCAACTACGCCGTGGCTCATGGCCCAGATATGGGCACTGAACATGGATGCCGGCGGGCGTTTTTCAGGCGGAATGTGTTGCGACAGATCAGCGGCGGCTTTCTCTAACACTGCCTTGGCGCGGTTTGCGGCCAAGGATAGTTCAGGCGTTCGATTGATCGAAATCCCGCTCTCGAACATGGCGATGTAATGGCCGGGGTGCTTGCGGGCAAATGCCAGATAGGCTCGGCCTGTTGCCTCGAACGCGGCGAGCGCTGAGGGCTGGCCCTTGTCATAGGCGTATTGCATCAGATCCGAGAACATCTCGAACCCTTGCCGGGCGGCTTCGGCGATCAGGTCTTCGCGCCCGTGGAAATGCCGGTAAACCGCAGCGGGGGTGACGCCGGCGGTTTTTGCAGCTTCAGACAGGGTAAAGCCGGTCGGACCTTTTTCTTCGATCAGAGACAGCGCAGCCTCGATCAGAGCCTGTTTCAGGTTCCCGTGGTGATACCCGCGTTTTGTCATTCCTGCTTCAGGTGCCCTTTTTTAAGTTATAGAATTCATGACATAATTCGCGAAAACGCATTCGTCCACCACCTGTCACGCATCCCAAATCTCTGGCCCACCACAGATATCGGGGTCATTCGCGCCGATGGCGTCTTCGTCCTTTTCGTCATAGTCCAGCGCGTGCAGAACCGTACGAATGGCCGCCAGCCGCGCGCGTTTCTTGTCGTCTGATCGCACGATGGTCCAGGGGCAGTGTTCCGTGTGGCTGCGCGTCAGGGTTTCTTCGATCGACTGGCTGTACTCATCCCATTTGTTCAGACCCGCGATATCAATCGGGCTGAGTTTCCATTGTTTCAGCGGGTCGGTTTCACGCGCCAAAAAACGGTTGAGCTGTTCCGCCCGGCCGACATTCAACCAGAATTTAAACAGTTTGATTCCGTCATTCACCAAACCGGTTTCCAGCGGCAGGACCTGTCGGAAAAACCGTTCGCGTTCTTCTGCTGTGCAAAAGCCAAAGACGTTCTCGACAACACCGCGATTATACCAGCTGCGGTCAAAGAACACGATCTCACCAGCGGCAGGTAGATGTGCGATATAGCGTTGAAAATACCACTGACTGCGCTCAGTGTCTGAGGGTTTGCTTAGCGCGACATTGCGTGCGCCGCGTGGGTTCAGGTTCTCGCGAAACCGCTTGATCGTGCCCCCTTTACCTGCCGCATCCCGACCTTCGAAAATAAGCAATATGCGATGGTCAGTTTCCTTGAGCCAGGACTGCATCTTGACCAGCTCAATCTGCAGCTTTTCGATCCGTTTTTCGTATTCCTTACGCTTCATTCGTTCGTCGTAAGGGTAGGTGGGGTTCAGGATGTCGCCTTTTTCGGACTTTTCGATGGCCGAACGCACCTCTTTCGGGGCGTCATTCTTAAAGTACTTTTCGATGGAGCCTTTTTCGGAACGGGCCATGTGTTACCTCGCCATAAAATCCATATCCTACTATGGATTAGCGGCGGGCCTAACGCAAACCCGCTCGTTGTGCGGCGCGGTCGATGGCGGCAGCAACTTCGGGTGCAGCAACGACTTGAGGCATGTGCCCGATACCGGGCAGTTCAATCAGTTCCGCGCCGGGGATTTGTTCGATCAGTCGATGTGAATGCCAGCCCAGCCCAACGGTATCATCGGCGGTGCCATGGACGATCTCGGTTGGCACGTCGATATCGCCGTATCGCGGTTGTAGGGCGCGGACTTCTTCCAGCAAGTTGGCGCGCTGTTTAGCATTTGCATGCATCGAGGCCCGGCGCATGGTCAGCCCGGGGCCGAAATGGTCGGCATATCCTTCGGGCGCGGTTTGCGGTGCGAACACCTTGTCCAAAGCTTTTTCAACGTACCACTCGGGCACAAAGGCAGTAATCAAGGGCAGGGCGGTGGCGTTGCCGGTGGGCGTTGCCGCCAGTGTGTTGAACCCGTCCAGAGGTGTCTCCCACGGGATGGCGGCAGCTGCGATCAGGACCAGCCCCGAGATATTGTCTGGCCGCGTAACAGCCCATGCAAGTGAGACGGATCCGCCATAGCTTTGCCCCGCGACGATAGGTTTTTCCACACCCAGTTGAGCCGCGGCCTTTTGCAAAATTTCTGCCTGTTCCTCAATGGTTTCACCGTCCGGATTGAAGCTGGCGCTATACCCCAGACCCGGTCGGTCGAATACAATCACACGGTAGTTTTCTGCCAGGATCGGGGCCAGAGCAAAAGTCATATCGCGCGTGTTGCCGCTGGACCCGTGGATCAGCACAACATCAGGGCCTTCACCCATCACCACCGCATGCACCGGGATACCATCGACTTCGACAATTTGGCCTTCTGGAGGAAAGGCGGCTTCGGCGCGGGCTTCGTTCCGACCGGCGCGCCAGAGTGCGAGGGCCCACAGCAAGACCAGCAAGGTCAAAGCTATGAGGCCGACGCGCATCACCGGATCAGGCCCTCAGGTCGGTCTGGTCAACACCGATCCGGTTTATGTCATAGGGCGTGGTGCCATAAATCTCGCTGATCCAGTTGCCATAGAGCAAATGCGCATGGCTGCGCCATCTGTTCTGTGGTGTCTGGCTTGGATCGTCGTCCGGATAGTAGTTCATGGGTACGTTGATCGGCGTGCCGTTGGCAACATCGCGGTCGTATTCTTGTTTCAACGTATCGCTGTCATATTCGAAATGGTTGAAAATATAGATGGCACGATGGTTCCGATCTTCGACCAGACAGGGACCTACATCGTCGCTGCCCAGCAGGGTTACCAAACCGCTAGCGGCATCAATCTCATTCTGTTTCATTTCCGTCCAGCGGCTGACCGGAATCACGCAATCATCCGAGAATCCGCGCAGGAACGGCGAGGCCGGATTAAGGTTCGCATGCCGGAAACAACCAAACGCCTTGGCATCCAGCATATGTTTCTTGACGCCATGAAAGTGATTGATCATCGCCATTCCACCCCAGCACACACCAAAGGTAGAATGCACATTGGTCTGCGTCCATTCGAACACTTCGCGCATTTCGTCCCAATAGGTGACGTTGTCGAATTCCAGATGCTCAATCGGGGCACCGGTGATGATCAGCCCGTCAAATTTCTCGTCCTTCACCTCCTGAAAGGGGCGATAGAATTCGGCCATGTGCTCGGCCGCGGTGTTCTTGGTGCGGTGTTCCGTCATCCGGATCAGCGACAAATCGATCTGCAATGGGGTCGCCCCGATCAGGCGGGCAAACTGATTTTCAGTCTGAATCTTCTTGGGCATCAGATTCAACAACCCGATCCTGAGGGGACGGATATCTTGACGCATTGCCTGATCCTCGGCCATGACCGAAACGCCCTCTTGGGTGAGAACGTCAAATGCGGGCAGGTCAGAGGGGATCTTGATTGGCATCAGGTGCAAGCCTTTGGAGTTACAGTGTAGAGGCGGTAATTAAGCCCGGTTTGCGCCGGTCTCAAGGGTGCGTTCGATCAACTCGTCGAAATCAGCGGCATCACGGACCTTCTGCATGTCATCCGCGGTGACTGTCACCCCCCAATTGTCCGCCATGGCCTGATAGCGGGGCTGCCGATGCGCCAGCGCCTGCGCGTAAGTCCAGCGAATGAATGCGTCGGGGTCTACATCCTCGGATCGGCAATTATGTTGGGTTAGATAGTCGTCCCAAACACGGACCAGGAATTCAGGCTGATAAGACATCGGTTTGGGCGCTTTATCAAAGCGGCTGATCAGCTCTGCCGTGTGATCTTCATCCCCTTGAATCCAAATCATTAGGGTTTGGCGGGACAGTTCGGAAAGCACGTGATCCGTAGGATTTTCCGGGTCTACCCATTCGCAGATCGACCCGCCGGTGTCGCAGATAAAATGCGGGTATTCGTACAGGCGTTGTGCCCGGTCGATGAAATACTCGGTATCCAGAAGCGCGTGAATTTCCGCCTGCCGGAATTGTTCCTGCCTGCGCTTGTATTCGGGCAGTTCCAAACCACCTAGCGCCGGATTTCCGGGCTTACCCAAATAGGCGGCAACGGGGGTCAGGTTTTCGAACGAGATATTCGAGCCGATAAAGATTGAATCCGACAACAGCAGTTCTCGCAGAAACGGGATTTTCATCGCCTCGGCTTTGGCGTTGTCGGCTATGTATTCGCCCATGTACCGGGTGCCGATGCGGTAATCGATGGAATAGTGGAACCAATCGCCCGAGTCGCGCAGCACGTTCGACACATAGGTTTTGCCCAGGCCCGACATGCCAAAGAACAGCACCTTTTTTCGCGCCGCATCGCGCCAATCTTTTGCCGAGCCGTAGATCATTGTCCGCCATCCCTTTTTCCGACCTTGCTAAAACGGGCAGCGGGTGGCGTCAATCGCGTGTGCCAGAATGGTTTGGGAACAGCCGTCTGACAGTGGTAGCCCCCCACTAAACTAACCGCCCTCTCTAGCACGAGATCAAGCTGGTATCGATATACAACTGCTCCCAAATCATCCCGGAAAACGGAATGGCGATGTTCAGCAGCCCAATGGTCAAAAATGTCATCAAGACGCGCGGGCTGCGCTGTTGAGCAGAGTGGAGGAGGTGGGACCGCCAAGGGGGAATGTCAGACCAAAGCGAAGGGTATCGATATCGCCGCTTGCACCGCCGATATCGAAATCCGTTCTGGCCAGTTCTAGCGACACTTGTCCGGGAATTTCGCTGGTCTCAAGCAGGTTAAAACAACGCCGATACCCAGCATTGTGTAATCCAAATCAAGGTCGCTAAACGACCGATGCACGAGACCGGCGTAAGTCCCCCAACCGCTGTTGAATCGGTAGTAACCACCCAAGCCGACGTAATACAGATCAAGGTTTACACCACCACCCGAAACGTCGCTGCGAAAATAGTGACCACCGAATACCGCATTGTCCGACGCTTGATAGCGGATTCGTGCGTCGAGATCGGTCCGATCCGTGCCGTTTGGCAGGCTTGAGGATGTTTCCGATTCGCCGATCCAGCCTTCGAGTCCGGTATAGTCGAGGTAGCCGCCCGGAACGCCGCCGTTATCAATTTGGTAATTCAGCGTCGCGCCCAGATCCCAAAGGGAAACATCCCCGGAAACATTGTCGGGATCGGTGTTGTAATACTTGGCGTCAAGGCCCCAATGCAGACCGTTGTCGAAGCTCAAAGTGCCAGTGAAATCTCCGGTGAAGGTGCCGTAATCGCCACCGCCGTTGGAAATGGAAGATTGTCCATAGCCCAAGGTTGCAGCACCGCGAAGTTCTTGTGTGCCTGCAATGGCCGGGGTCGTTGAAATCTTTGGTAACGCGCACAGAAAAACCCCGCCGGTAGGGCGGGGTTCAAGGTTTCATTGTGTTGTGGATCAGCCCAGCGAGTAGGTGATCTGGAATCCCACACTCCAAGCGCTGTTGCCGCTGAACTCTCCCCCCGTGGTGGTGGTGGCGTCTCCAATGTCAGTATACCGGACACCGCCGGAAATCTGCGCGCGTTCAAGAGAGTAAGTTCCACCAAGCCCAAGGCTCCAGAACCCATCTGTCGGGCCCAAATTGGTGACTTCGGAACCAGTGGACGTTTCATACCCAGCAGTAACTGCACCCGAGAATTCTTCTGAGAACTGATAGCCGAGCCCCAGCGTGTACGTGAACGTATCATCTGCGTAGTCGACAAGGTTATCACCGACAATGTTGACATAGTTTGGCGGTGCAAACACAGTCTGCGGCCAGTCCACCCATCGGATTGACCCAAACAGAAGTGTTTTGGGGGCTACACCGGTTTGGAAATCCAGATTGATGGATTGAGGTGATTCAATCTCAGACTCGGTTTCCGCTGTGACCAGTACCGCACTAGGTGGGAATACAGGCGGCACGACGTTGAATGATTCTGTCTGCGAAAAGTCGTGTGTGATTTTTGAGTTGTAGGTCAGAGCCACACGTGCAGCGATTTCTGGCTTTTCCCACGCGACGCCGACGACATATCCAAATGCGATGTCAGAATCTGTGTCGACTTCGTATCCCACGGCAGCGGGTACGGCTACGTTGGCTTTCAAACGTTGCGCGCGCAGACCTCCGATAGCGCTGAAGCCACCGTCGAATTTATACCGAACAAGCGCAGTGATTGCGTCCACATCTGCTTTGGCGCGCAGAACATCTGTACGCCCACCAAACGGCGTCGTCGGGTTGATCGACAACGGGTAGTTTGACGGATACTCGATATCCGCACCGAACGGCTCATCATAGACCAGTGCGAAATCCAGTCTGTCTGTAAAAGCATGTTTATAGGCTAAATGCGGTGTGAAGAATGACTCGGCAACATTGCCGGAATCTACACCATTTTGAGTGCCGCTTACGCTTGGATCAGTATAGCCGAGACGGAATTGTACAACGGATCCCTCTTCGAACAGGATATTGACACCCTGTCCGCTACGATCCAGACCGCCAGCGTAAGCTCCTGTTGTCCCAACGCACACCGCGCACGCCTGTAGAAGCGCTTTTTTCATTCTGTCCTCCCAAAAGGTGTCCTGTTTTTCAGACCGGGTTATCGAGTGGTGAAGGCCGATCTGTCTTGTGGTGCCCGATACTTTCTTGAGGGTTATATTACCGTCAACTAGTGACGGTGCGTTATTCAGGGTGAGTGTGTCGGGAAACTGTTGCCAAACTGTTACGATTTTCGGCGTGCACGTTCAAAAAGATGCCCGAAAAGATCACGACGGCCCCCAGCAGAGTCCAGTGGTCCAGTGGCTCGTGGTACAGAATCATTCCGATCACTGCGATTGTGGGCAGTCGGACAAAATCGAACGGTACAACCACGGTCGCAGGCGCAATGGCCAGGGCGTTGGTAATACAATAATGCGCCAGCAACCCTGCCAACCCAATCAAGACCAGGAAGGGGGCCGTGTTTGCAGTTGGCAGAGTAATCTGCCCATCGATCCCCGCGGCCATCAATCCCAGGACAGCCTGCATGACGGTCAGCCAGAACATGATGCATCCAATGCTGGCAAAACGGGTCAGGGTTTTGGTGGAAATCGTTGTAAACGCGAAGAATACGGCAGACATTGCTGCTGCTAGAATACCAGCACTCAAAGGCACGGCACCGGGGCGGGTAATAAGCAGGACACCGGCAAAACCAATCAGGGCAGACAGCGCGCGTACAGGTGTTAGCCGTTCGTTCAGCAGCAACGGAGACAGCAGGATCACCCAGATGGGTTGCGTGAACTCAAGCGCAAAAACCTGTGCCAGAGGGATGACAGTTACCGCGTAGAACCACAAATTCTGACCAATAAAATGCGTCAGGTTTCGGACGCCGTGCAGCCCCAGTCTGTATGTCGAGACCTGATCCCATTTGCGCGACAGTGTCAGAATCACCGCTACAACGACGATGCCGACGAGGCTGCGGTAAAACATGATTTCGAATGTATCATGGGCCACGCTCAATTCGCGGCCGGCAACGGCCATCGATGAGAAAGAGGCAATTGCCCCCGTCATCCAAAGCGCGGCCTTGCCGATCTGCGGTTTGCTGCTATCCATTGACCTGCCTGCGGGATTCGCGGAATTCTAATTTGAAACCTATGGGTTTCTGGCAGGACTTAAACAAAAAAGCCGGGTCAAAGCCCGGCTTTTTTGTTATTCCCACTCGATCGTTCCCGGAGGTTTCGAGGTAATGTCATAAGTGCATCGGTTGATGCCCTTGACCTCGTTGATTATCCGCGTGGCGGTCTCACCGAGGAATTCGTGGCTGAACGGATAGTAGTCGGCGGTCATGCCATCGACCGAAGTTACAGCCCGCAGCGCACATGCATAATCATATGTGCGCCCGTCACCCATCACACCGACGGTGCGCACTGGAAGGATGGCAACAAAAGCCTGCCAGATATCATCATACAGACCGTGTTTGCGAATCTGATCGATATAGACGGCGTCGGCTTCGCGCAAAATCTCCAGTTTTTCACGGGTGATCTCGCCTGGGCAGCGAATCGCCAGACCCGGCCCGGGGAAGGGGTGGCGCCCGATGAAGCTCTGCGGCAGGCCAAGTTCGCGGCCCAGGGCGCGGACCTCGTCCTTGAACAGCTCGCGCAGGGGTTCGACCAGTTTCAGACCCATTTTTTCAGGCAGGCCACCGACATTGTGGTGCGACTTGATAGTGACCGAGGGGCCGCCCGAGAACGAAACCGATTCGATCACGTCGGGATAGAGTGTGCCTTGGGCCAGGAATTCGGCCCCTTCGATCGTGTCGGCATGTTTCTGGAACACGTCGATGAATAGCTTGCCGATGATCTTGCGCTTGGTTTCCGGGTCGGACTGACCGTCCAGCTCGCCCAGAAACAGGTCGCTTTCATCCGCGTGGATCAACTGAATGTTGTAGTTGTCGCGGAACATGCCCACGACTTCTTCGGCCTCGTTCTTGCGCAACAGGCCGTGATCGACAAACACACAGGTCAGCTGATCTCCGATTGCCTCATGAATCAGGATCGCCGCGACCGAGCTGTCGACGCCGCCGGACAGGCCGCAGATGACCTTTTTGTCGCCGACTTGCTCGCGAATCTTTTCGATCATCTGTTCGCGATAGGCACCCATGGTCCAGTCACCGCGGAACCCGGCCAGTTTCACGAAGTTCTCGTACAGCTTCGCGCCTTTGGGCGTGTGATGAACTTCGGGGTGGAACTGAACGGCATAGAAGTGACGGTTGGTATCAGCCGTAATGGCATAGGGCGCATTGGGTGAGGTGCCGAAGACCTCGAACCCGGGGGCGATTTCGCTGACGTGGTCGCCGTGGCTCATCCAAACTTGTTCGTCGCCATCCGCGAACCAGCCGTTCAGAATATCCAGTTGGTTTTTAGGGGTAACAAAGGCCCGCCCGAACTCGGCAGTGCCGTGACCGCTTTCGACCTTGCCGCCAAGCTGATGCATCATGACTTGCTGTCCATAGCAGATGCCAAGGATCGGCACGCCATAGTCAAAAATCTCTTGCGGGGCGCGGGGAGACCCCTCGCGCGTCACGCTGTCTGGCCCGCCTGAAAAGATCACGGCCTTGGGCGCCATTTCGCGCACAAAGTCCATCGTGACTTTCTGGTAGGGGTGGATTTCGCAATAGACATTCAACTCGCGCAGGCGGCGTGCGATCAGCTGCGTCACCTGGCTGCCGAAGTCGATGATCAGAAGGCGGTCATGGGATGTCTGGCTCATGACTGGCTCTTAGGTCGCGCGGCGGTTATGTGCAAGCGTTATGAGGGCTATTTCAGCCAGATGCAGAGGGAGATTGGATCAATGGCCGTCATTCGTTTCACGGATGCTACGCGGGATGACGTCGAGGCGGTCACAGACTGCATCAGGGTGGCTTATGCCAAAGCGCGCAAAAGCATTGATGATCTGCCTGATGTGACGGGTGGTTTGGCGCAGGATATAGCGGATCATCGCGTGGTCCTGGCCCACTGCGATGATGGGTTGGCAGGGGTGATTATCTTTGCGCAACTAGGTGCTGTGATGAAAATCGTCAACTTGGCTGTCTCACCTTCGGCGCAGGGGCAGGGAGTTGCCGGAAAGTTGTTGTCGTACGCCGAGGCCGAAGCGCGCGAGGCTGGCTGCACCCATATGGAACTGCGCACCCATCGTCTGATGAAAGATACGAGGGCGATTTACGCGCATCTCGGTTGGATCGAAGCCGAGGTGGCCGGGAATTCGGTTGCGATGCGTAAAAACTTCTGAGGTTTGTCAGTCCGTCAATTTAGATTTCTCTAAACCATCTTGTGAAATGCGACGTACCCAATTTCTGTCGCGGAAAGGAGCTTTCGCGCAGCTAGCGGTTAGACCGATTTTGCGATTTCGGTTCCATGCTTTTATCATGAGCGTCAGGAATTAGGGGTTCAAACGACATCGAATGGGCGATCATGTCGCTTTTACCCCTATAGCGCCGTAATCCACGTCTGGTGTGATCTGCGGTTCCGGTAACACGATTTGCAACGTGAACATGACTAACGGGATTATCTCATGGCAGAGGCAAACACCCGACGCAGAGCCAGAGGCGGTGGTGGTGCCGCCCGCAGGGCCGAGCGCACCGCAGTTCGAATCGAAACTGCAAAATACATCGAACGGAATATTCCGAATTTCGAGGTTCTCAACGCAGAAGCGTTGGAGATCATTGAAACCAATGCGGAAACCATTCTGGCTGATGTCGGCGTTAATTTCGTCGACAATCCGGGCGCTCTGCAGCGCTGGAAAGATGCCGGGGCTGATGTCGATGGTGAACGTGTTCGCATCCCGCGCGGTCTAGCGCGGCAGCTGATCAAAACTGCCCCCAGCGAGTTCACACAACACGCGCGCAACCCCGAAAAATCGGTTGTCATCGGGGGGCGCAATCTGGTGCTGGCACCGGTCTATGGTCCTCCATTCGTGCGCGACGCGCAAGGTGGCCGTCGCTATGCGACCATGGACGATTTCAACAAGTTCGTGAAACTGGCCTATATGTCCAAGTGGTTGCACCACTCGGGCGGGACTGTGTGCGAACCGACCGACGTGCCGGTGAACAAGCGTCACCTGGACATGCTGATGGCGCATATGACCCTGTCGGACAAGCCGTTCATGGGCTCGGTCACCGACCCCAGCCGGGCGCAGGATTCGGTAGAGATGTGCGAGATCCTGTTCGGCAAAGAGTTCGTGCAGGAAAACACAGTGATGACCTCGCTGACCAACATCAACTCGCCGATGACCTTCGACGATGTGATGATGGGTTCGCTTGAAGTTTACGCTGCAAATAATCAGGCCTGCATCATCTCGCCCTTTATCGTGGGTGGCGCGATGGCACCGGTTTCGGTGGCGGGGACGCTGACACAGGTTCTGGCCGAAGTTCTGGCCGGCGTCGCGTACAGCCAGATCATCCGTCCGGGTGCCCCGGCGATCTTTGGGGCCTTCGTGTCGTCGATTGATATGAACTCGGGCGCACCGACCTTTGGTACGCCTGAGGCGTCGATGGTCACCTATGGTGCGGGTCAGCTGGCGCGTCGCCTGAACCTGCCGTTCCGCTCGGCCGGGTCGTTCTGTGGCTCGAAACTGCCCGACGCGCAGGCTGCTTACGAAACAGCAAACTCGCTGAACATGGGCCTGATGTCAGGCGTGAACTTCATGCTGCATTCCTGCGGTTGGCTCGAAGGCGGTCTGGTTGCGGATTTCGAGAAGTTCGTCATGGATGCGGATCAACTGGGCGTGCTGCACGGCTTGGCCAAAGGCGTGGCTTACGACGAGAACGCGCAGGCAATGGATGCGATCCGCGAGGTTGGTCCGGGCGGCCACTATCTGGGTTGTGCGCATACGCAGGCGAACTTCAAGGACGCGTTCTGGAAGTCGGAAATGCTGGACTACAAACCGTTCGAAACCTGGGAAGATGAAGGCGGGCGTGACACGCGTCAACTGGCCTCTGCCCGGGTCGAGCATCTGCTGGCCAACTACCAGCAACCGCAACTCGACCCGGCAATCAATGCTGCTCTGAACGAGTACATTGACAAGAAAAAAGCATCCATGCCGGATGCCTTCACCTGATCACTGATATTGCGCGGCGCGGCTGGCCTGAAACAGCTGCGCCTCGCCCAACAACGCGATCAGCAAGTCCAAATGACGGACCAGAGAATAGGCTGCGTCCTCTTCCACGCGCTGCGCGTTAACCTCTCGCTCCATTTCCATCAGCCGCATCAGAGCCGCGCCCGTGCCGGGCAGTGATCCATAGCCCAGGATGCGTTGCAGGTACCGATCCCGGTCATAGTCCTGCGCCCCGTGTTTCGCGGCCCGTGCCAACAGGCGAGGGCGGCGGAGGGTGGTAATCATGGTCATCAGGTCCTGCATTCCGGGGTTCCCTTGTGTGTGTGAACGTCCCTGAATGTGTTGCACAACCTAAGCGGGTGTTGCCTTGATTGGGTTCGCGCCGAACTCTGACTTCATGAGTGTTTATGTTTTTGAATCAAATCTGGTCCTTGTCGCCACGGGTTAACGAACGAGTAACGAAAGCAACTCTAGTTAGAATTGGTTAACAAATTCATCGGGGGCGATTGAAAACAGATTGTTGTGTCGACGAGGGCAAGTAACTATGGAAAACAACATGGCATTCACCATTCCGGCTTGGGTACCTGAGGGGGCACAACGATACCTTGCCCACACAGAGACCGGACAGTCGATCCGCGATATTGCGCGATCCGCAGGGTGCCATGCTTCGACCATACTCAGACAAATCAGGCGCATCGAAATGCGACGGGACGATCCTTTGGTGGATGCAGCGCTGCAATCTCTGGCCGAGACGCATTTCTCGGATCCAACCGATGCCACGGGCCCGATCCAATTCGGAGCCTTGGCTGTGACCGAAGAAGAAACCGCCGCCGCCAAGGACGAAGAATTCAACCGTGAGGCACTGCGAATTTTGCGTCGTTTGTGTGAAACGGGATCAGTGCTTGCGGTGGCCGAGGAAATGGACAAGGCCGTGGTGGTCCGCGACACCGGCGACAGCGGCGCCACTCGAACAGCGGTTGTGGATTGCAAGATCGCGCAAGCGCTGGCGCTGAAAGACTGGATTTCCTGCGACAATCCCGGACGGATTTCGCGGTATCGGATTTCCTCGTCGGGCCGCACGGCGCTGAGCCGCCTTATTGCCGAGGCCGAAAACAAAGCGCGTGAGCGTAGTGAATTTGGAATGGCAGATGCACAATCTCCGTTTCAGGCGCAAATGGCACCCTGTCAGAGCGCGATTGCGAAACCCGACCGGCCTCGGCGGATTCGTTATAGTGCAGCGGAAAGCCCTCTGATCGCATTGGCACGCAGACGGGATCGGGATGGAAAGCCTTTTCTTGATGAAACACTTGTGGCGGCGGGCGAACGCCTGCGTGAGGATTTCGAACTGGCGCAGATTGGCCCTCAGGTCGCACAGAATTGGGATCATTTTCTGACGGCCGGGGCGCGCGGTGGTTTCAACAGTGAAGCCCATGCCGGGCACGGGGCGTCGGATGCACGGTATCGGGTTGAACATGCCTTGTCGGATCTGGGTCCGGGCCTCAGCGATGTGGCTTTGCGCTGTTGTTGTTACCTCGAAGGGCTTGAGCTTGCGGAAAAGCGGATGGGATGGTCGGCGCGCTCGGGCAAGATTGTGCTGCGGATCGCGTTGCAGCGACTCAAGCGACATTATGAGGGGCAATCCGAGCGCAATCGCATGATCGGTTAACGGTGCGATATGTTTTGGTTGCACTTGGGTGGGCGAGTGATAATCAAAGGTTATGAATTTTACCCTTAGACAGCTGAAATACTTCAGTGCAGTCGCAGAACAGCGCAATTTCGGTCGGGCCGCCCAGGTGTGCCACGTATCTCAGCCCGCCTTGTCTGTGCAGATCAAGGCGTTGGAGGACAGTTTGGGCGGTCCGCTTTTCGAGCGTCAGGCGCGCGACATTCTGCTGACCCCGCTGGGGCGCGATGTGCTGGATCACGCGCGTCAGGTCCTTGGGGCAGCGGATAGGCTGGACCAGTTCGCCAGAGATCGCTCGGGCGGACACAGATCGTTGGCGATCGGGATCATCCCGACGATTGCGCCGTATTTGCTGCCGGGTGTGCTGGCGGGTTTGCGGTCCTCAGACGTGTCATTGCGCGTGCAGGTCCGCGAAGCCAGAACCGAGCGTTTGCTGACCATGCTGCGCGGCGGTGAAATCGACGCCGGTGTCATGGCATTGCCTGCGGGTGGAGGCGAGCTGTTCGAGTTGCCGCTGTTTCAGGACCGTTTCCTGCTGGCTGGCAGTTCTGCGCGCCTTCAAGGCATGACCACCAACCCCGAAGCTTTGCGGCCGCTGGACCTGCAAACCGCACAGCTGATGTTGTTGGATGATGGTCATTGTCTGACTGATCAGGCGCTTGAGGTTTGCGGTCAGGATCGAAGCAGTGGTCTGATCAATATGGGCGCGTCTTCGCTTGCTACCCTATCGCGCTTGGTGGCCGAAGGGTTTGGCCTGACACTTATGCCCGAGCTGGCCGCCCGCGCAGAATCCGAGGCTGTTCCCGGATTGAAGCTACTGCGCTTTGGTGCGCCGCAACCGGCGCGGACGGTTGGTTTGGTAAGGCGTGCATCGACTGCGGGAGAAGATTGGTTTGACGGGCTGGCGCAGGTCATTCGGCAGGTCGGAGAGAGCATCGTCACCGCAACCCGCGCCTGAAAATGAAAAGACCCGCCAGTGGCGGGCCTTTTGCATTAGATCGCTGTGAGCCTTAAGCCAAAGCTGGCTCTTTCGCTTCGTTCAGGTGCTTTTTCAGATTGTCCGGAGAAGACACGCCATAGGGGTCTTCGGGGCAGTTATCCATCAGGCCGGGCTCTTCGAACCATGCCTCAACCACACCGTCATTGACGATGGCGGCATAGCGCCACGAGCGCATGCCGAAACCCAGATTGTCCTTGTCGACCAGCATGCCCATCTTGCGAGTGAACTCGCCCGATCCATCAGGGATAACCTTGACGTTTTCCAGACCCTGGTCTTGTGCCCATTTGTTCATGACAAAGCTGTCATTCACCGACATGCAATAGATGTCATCGATGCCCTTTTCCTTGAACTCGGCATAGCCATTTTCAAAGCCGGGCAGCTGGTAGGTCGAGCAGGTGGGGGTGAACGCACCGGGCAGCGAGAACAGGATCACGCGCTTTCCGGCAAAGTAATCTGCCGTTGTCTTGTCTTCCCAGCGGAACGGATTGGGGCCTTCGACGGCCTCATCGCGCACACGGGTATGAAAGGTTACATCAGGCAGTTTTGTCCCGGACTTCATTTTCAATTTCCTGTGATTCATGTGTGAACTCAGGAGGAGTTAAAACAGTTCTAAATTGGCTTCAATGGAATTTTCTCTGCAAATGCAATTTCTGCACCACGTGGGTGAATGTACTGTTTTCAAACGTGTTTCATGGCTCCCTCCAGTCGATATTCTGCAATTGAAACGTGCGCCACTATGGCAGGTATGCATGGGTGGTATAGCTAGACACGGCAGTTTATATTATGTCGAAGCAAAATGACCCAAAGTCAGGAAAGCAAACCGTGCGTGATCTGAAGATCCCCGAACAACGTCATCCCGAAAAGGCGCATCGTCAGGACAATGCGCAGCCGAAAAAGCCGAAGTGGATTCGCGTAAAAGCACCCGGCGGTAAGGGCTATGCCGAAACTCACAAAATCATGCGCGAGAACAATCTGGTTACTGTGTGCGAAGAGGCCGGTTGCCCGAATGTGGGCGAATGCTGGAGCCAGGGCCACGCCACCATGATGATCATGGGCGAGATCTGTACCCGCGGCTGTACATTCTGCAACATCGCTACGGGCCGCCCAGATGATCTGGACGCGTTCGAGCCCGGGCGCGTGGCGCACGCTGTACAGAAACTGGGGCTGAACCATGTAGTCATTACATCCGTAGATCGCGATGACCTGACTGACGGCGGGGCAGAGCATTTCGCGCAGACCATTCGCGCCATACGGCACCGCTCACCCAAAACAACGATCGAGATTTTGACGCCGGATTTCCTGAAATGCGACCCTTCGGTTCTTGAGGTCGTGGTCGAAGCCAAGCCGGACGTGTTTAACCACAACCTCGAAACTGTACCGGGCCTCTATCCCGAAGTACGCCCCGGTGCGCGCTATTTCCATTCGCTGCGCCTGTTGCAGCGGGTCAAGGAACTGGATCCGTCGATCTTTACCAAATCGGGCATCATGGTTGGTCTGGGTGAAGACGAACAACAGGTTCGGCAAGTTATGGATGACATGCGCGCCGCTGACATTGATTTCCTGACCATTGGCCAATACCTGCAGCCCACGCCGAAACACCATGGCGTCGATCGCTTTGTCACGCCGGAAGAGTTCGCATCTTATGAGAAAGCGGCCTTTGGCAAGGGCTTCCTGATGGTTTCAGCAACGCCTCTGACCCGGTCGTCTTACCACGCGGGCGACGATTTTGCCCGCCTGCGCGATGCACGCCAGAAGAAGTTGGAGCAAGGGTGACACCTGACACACGCGCACAGCTTACCCGCCTGCGTCACGAACTGCACCAATCCCCGGAACTTTCGGGCCAAGAAGAGCTGACGGCCGCTCGGATCGCGGACGAATTGCGTGCCCGTGGTGCAGATCAGGTTTTGACGGGAATCGGTGGGCACGGAGTGGCGGGTGTGTTCGAGAGCGGGCAGGCCGGGCCGACTATTGCCATTCGATGCGAGCTTGATGGTTTGCCCATTCAAGAGCTGTCCGGCGCAGCCTATGCCTCGCGCATTTCGGGCAAGGGTCATCTGTGCGGGCATGACGGACATATGGTGATGGTTCTGGGTGTTGCGGACCATCTGAACCAGAATCGTCCTCATCTAGGCCGGGTGGTGTTGATCTTCCAACCCGCCGAGGAAACCGGGCAAGGGGCCATTGCCTATAGGGCGGACCCTAAGTTTATGGAAATTGCACCGGATTATGTGTTTTCCCTGCATAATTTGCCCGGGCTGGCGTTGGGTGACGTTCTGCTTTGCGAGGGTCCGGCAAACTGCGCGTCTCGCGGAATGAAGGTTGCTCTGAAGGGCAAGACCTCGCACGCGGCGGCGCCGCAGGATGGGGTCTCACCGGCGAGGGCACTGGCCGCGTTGATGCCGCAAATGGCAGGGCTGGGAAGTGGCGGTTCGCTGGACGCCGATTTCGCGCTGACGACCGTGACGCATGTCAATCTTGGTGAACCGACCTTTGGCGTAGCGCCGGGCCGGGCCGAGCTGTGGGTGACCCTGCGCACCGTCGCTGATGCGCGGATGCAAAGCCTGATTGAGGAGGCCGAGGTGCTGGTTGCACAAGTGGCATTGGATCAAGGGCTTGGATACGAGATCACCTATGAAGACGTGTTCGAAGCCTGCGTGAACGCGCCTGACGCCGTCGATATCCTAAGCCGATCTTGCTCAGAAACGGGTGTATCTTGTGAAGTGACGGCTTACCCGCAGAAGTTCTCGGAAGATTTTGGGCAGTTCGGCAAAGACGCCCAAGCGGCAATGTTCTGGCTGGGCTCAGGAGGCGACCACCCGCAACTGCACAACCCAGACTACGATTTCCCGGATGCGCTGATCCCGATCGGTACCGGGATTTTCCTGGCTGCCGTTCAGCAGGTATTGGGCCCGATCAATCCTCGGTGAAGCGAACCTTGCCGATGAACGGCAGGTTACGGTTGCGCTGCGCGTAGTCGATTCCATAACCCACAACAAATTCATCCGGAATCTCGAACCCGATCCAGTCGGACCGGAAATCAACCTCGCGACGGCTGGGTTTGTCCAGCAGTGCAATGGATCTCAGCCGCGCGGGTTTGCGGCTTTGCAGCAGATGGGTGACGTGGTTCAGTGTGTGGCCGGTATCGACGATATCCTCGACGACCAGAACGTCGCGCCCTTCAATCGCGCCGCGCAAGTCCTTGAGAATGCGAACTTCTCGACTGCTTTCCATTGAATCGCCATAGGATGACGCTTCAAGGAAATCCACCTCAATCGGCAGGTCCAACTCGCGCACTAGGTCGGCGATAAAGACGAAACTACCGCGCAGCAAGCCGACCACGACCAGCTTGTCGGTGTCTTTGTATTCAGTGCTGATTTCGCGACACAACTCCTCGATCCGGGCGGCGATGGCCTTGGCCGAGATCATCTCATCTATCACATATGCACGGTCGCTCATCGCTGCCCCCTTGATCTTTGGCGCGCAACATACGAAATCACGCGCCATTGTCACCTGTTAATACCGGACGCTATGCCTACTCATTCGGAAACCCGCCACCTGCCGTATACGGCGCAGCAGATGTACGACCTGATCGCGGACGTGGCGAAATACCCCGAGTTTCTGCCCTGGTGTGCTGCTGCCCGTATTCGACGGACCTATGCCGCGGGTGAGGCTCAGGTGATGGAGGCCGACCTGATCATCTCGTTCAAAGTGTTCCGCGAAAGGTTCGGCAGCCGGGTAACGCTGTTTCCTGATCAGATGAAGATCGACACGGAATATCTGGACGGCCCGTTCAAATACATGAAATCCGATTGGCAGTTCGAGGATGCACCCGAGGGGGGGTGCAACGTGTCCTTTCACGTAGATTTCGAATTCAAGAACGCCATCTTGCAGGGCATTATCGGCGTGGTGTTCAACGAAGCCATGCACCGGATCGTTCAAGCGTTTGAGATCCGTGCCAAGGATTTGTATACCTAGGCCTTTACCCGCAAACGGCGCACGCTAGACTGCGCCCATGAGCGATTTCTCCACATCTCTTGCAGGGTTTGCTGCCGGACCCGTTGAGACGACACTGCAAACGCGAGTCGTCACATCTTTGTCTGTATTGGACTGGATTGCTGTTGGACGGGCCGGGGTTGATGAGCCGGTCTCAAAGACAATCCGTGACCTTGTTTTGGGCGAAGAGGGCGCCGCGCAGGCGCATCTTTTTGGCGGTGGAGCGGCGCCGTTGCGTGGGGCGGCATTGGTCAATGGCACCGTGTCGCATGCATTGGATTACGATGACACACACTTTGCCCATATCGGTCATCCTTCGGTTGCGATTCTGCCCGCTACGCTGGCGCTGAGCGAATGGGATGACCGCATCCTGGTCGATTTCCTTGAGGCCGCGCTTGTGGGGATGGAGGTTTCGATCCGCGTCGGGCTGTGGCTTGGACGGGACCACTATCAGGCGGGGTTTCACCAAACCGCTACGGCAGGCGCGTTCGGTGCGGCCGTTGCGGCGGGGCGTATCCTTGGCTTCGACACGGATCAGATGCAAAAAACGCTTGGGTTGACGGCCACCCGCGCGGCTGGCCTCAAGACGCAATTCGGAACAATGGGCAAACCCTATAATGCAGGGCTTGCGGCTTCGGCCGGGGTCGAAGCAGCGTTGCTGATCGCTAAAGGCTTCACGCCGAACATGAACGCTTTGGAAGGTCAGTATGGGTTTGGTGCGACCCATAGCGGTGAGGCGGATGCGCAAACCGCTTTAGATGGGTTGGGCGATGAATGGCTGTTCGAGAATGTCAGCCACAAGTTCCACGCTTGTTGCCACGGCCTGCACGCCGCACTTGAGGCCGCGCGCGATCTGGATATTGCCGAACCCGAAGTGGCCGAGATCAAGATCAAGACCCACCCTCGCTGGATGAGTGTTTGCAACCAGATGACTCCGACGACCGGGCTTGGGGCGAAGTTTTCGTATCGCACCGTGATTGCCATGCAGGCGCTTGGCTATGATACGGCTTTGCCGGGCAGCTACACAGAAAGGGTCTGTGCCGATCCACGGCTGATATCCCTGCGCGACCGAATCTCGGTTGAGGCTGATGAGTCTCTGTCGGAAACGCGGGCGCATCTGACCTTGCTTCGCCGCGACGGCGCTCGGCTTGAGGCGACGCATGATCTTATGGCGCCGATGACCTTGTCTGACCGAGAAGACCGCGTGCGCGGCAAGGCGACCAAGCTGATCGGCAGTGAAGAGGCGGACGCGATCTGGTCGATGCTGCGCACCGGTGGCCGCGCCCGCGATCTGGCAGGAATGCTGGCGCGTTAAACTACGCGCCAGTGCAAAGCGAAGCCCGGTTCAAACACCGTCACGGGGCCGTCCTCGGTTTCGATCTTGTCGGGGTAGTCCACAGGGTCGCCCTTGGTCAGGGTAATGGTGCCCTCGTTCACCGGCAGGTGATAGAATGCAGGCCCGTTAAGCGAGACGAAGCCTTCAAGCTTTTCCAGTGCGCCTTCGGCGTCAAACATCTCGGCCACCAGCGACATGGTGTTTGTCGCGGTGAAACACCCGGCACAACCACAGGCCATTTCCTTGTTGGCATCCGTATGCGGCGCGCTGTCGGTGCCCAGGAAATACCGCGCATCACCCGAGGTCGCAGCGGCCAGCAGCGCCAGCCGGTGTTCCTCTCGCTTGGCGACAGGCAAGCAGTAGTAGTGCGGTTTGATTCCACCCACCAGAATATGGTTACGGTTGATGATCAGGTGGTGAGCGGTGATGGTCGCGCCCAGATCCGCGTCATTTGACTTCACATAATCCACACCGTCTTTGGTCGTGATGTGTTCCATCACCACTCGCAGTCCGGGTGTCGCCTTGCGGATCGGGTCCAGAATACGGTCGATGAACACTGCCTCACGGTCGAAAATGTCGACTTCGGGGGCGGTGACTTCGCCATGGACGCACAGCGGTAACCCGATCTCGGCCATCTTTTCCAACACCGAGCGGACATTGTCGAAATCCTGCACACCCGAGGCTGAGTTGGTCGTGGCGCCCGCCGGATACAGTTTGACCGCTTTGACTAACCCGCTGGCATGCGCGGCGGCTACATCCTCGGCGTCAGTGTCTTCGGTCAGATACAGTGTCATCAGCGGCTCGAACGTCATACCTTCGGGCAGGGCAGCCAGAATGCGGTCGCGATAGGCGGCGGCCTGATCGCCGCGCACCACCGGCGGCACCAAGTTCGGCATGATGATGGCACGGGCAAAATGTCGCGCGGTTTCGGGCAAGACGGCCTGCAGCATAGCGCCGTCGCGCAAGTGCAGATGCCAGTCGTCGGGGCGGCGGATCGTGATGCTATCGGTCATGGCGCACCGGCTAGCACAGAGCCCGCCGCCGGAAAAGACCTTGTCAACGACTCAGATCACCGTATGTCTGGAAAGATTACGGCCTTGACGCTTTCACACAGCCATGACCAGTTGAGGCGAAGGAGAAAATTGATATGACACAGCCGGAATCCATTGACGCCGTTCAAAAAATGCTGGGCGCGCAGGGCTATGTCTGCGGGCGGGCCTTGGCTACGGTTGTGTTTCTGTCGCTGAAACTGGGTCGGCCGTTGTTTCTGGAAGGTGAGGCCGGGGTCGGAAAAACAGAAATCGCCAAGGCAATGGCCGCCGGGCTGAACCGACGCCTGATCCGGTTGCAGTGTTACGAGGGGCTGGATGCGTCCTCGGCTGTGTACGAATGGAATTTCCCGGCACAGATGGTGGCAATCCGCACAGCCGAGGCCTCGGGCGGTGCAGATCGCGGGACTTTGCAGTCTGAGTTGTTCTCGGACGATTACCTGATTGAACGCCCGCTGTTGCAAGCCATGCGCCCGGATGAGAACGGAGCGCCGGTCTTGCTTATTGACGAACTGGACCGGACGGACGAACCCTTTGAGGCGTTTTTGCTTGAAGCTCTCAGCGATTTTCAGGTCACAATTCCCGAACTCGGCACCGTCAAAGCGCCCGAACCGCCCATCGTCATTGTCACCTCGAACCGCACGCGCGAGGTGCATGACGCGTTGAAACGCCGCTGTCTGTATCACTGGGTCGATTACCCGGATTTCGAGCGCGAGATCGAAATCCTGCATGCCCGCGCGCCCGAAGCTGCCGAGGCGCTCAGCCGTGAGGTCGTCGCCTTTGTCCAGCGTCTGCGCACCGAGGATTTGTTCAAAAAACCTGGCGTGGCCGAGACCATCGACTGGGCCAAATGCCTGCTGGCGCTGGACGTGATCAACCTCAGCCCCGAGGTGATTGGCGATACGTTGGGTGCAATCCTGAAATACCAAGACGACATTCAAAAGCTGCAAGGGTCCGAGGCGAAGCGAATTCTGGATGAGGCGAAAGCGGATCTGGAACCGGCCTGATGGCGGAACAACTCCCGCTTGATATTCCTGACGACCCGAAGCTGGCGCAAAACATCACTCATTTTGCGCGAGCCTTACGCAAGGCCGGTTTGCCCATCGGGACAGGCAGGGTGGTTGATGCCATACGTGCCGTTCAGGCAGCAGGATTTACGGAGAAGCAGGATTTCTACTGGACCTTGCACGCTTGTTTCGTGAACCGCCCCGAACATCGCACGGTGTTTGCGCAGGTCTTTCGCCTGTATTGGCGCGACCCGCGGTATCTTGAACATATGATGTCCTTGATGTTGCCCGCGATCCGCGGCGTGCAAGAGGAACGCAAGGCCGACGCCGCCGAAAAGCGCGCGGCCGAGGCTTTGTTGGACGGAGTCGAGCGTGACCCGCCAGACGTTGATGAGGACGAGGGAGAAACTGAGTTGGAGATCGACGCCTCAAAAACGGCGTCGACCGAGGAACGGCTGCGCAGTCTGGATTTTGAACAGATGAGTACGGCCGAAATCGCGCAGGCTAAGCGCATGCTGGCGTGGCTGGCGTTGCCTGTAAAACCGATCGAATCCCGCCGGGGACAAGCCAGCCATCTGGGGCACCGGATTGACCGTGCCCGGACGTTGCGGTCGGCGATGCGTCAGGGCGGGGAACTGCGCGATATCGCCCGCCTGAAGCCTAAGCTGCGTTGGCCCAACCTTGTGGTGCTGTGTGATATTTCGGGATCGATGAGCCAATACAGTCGGCTTATCTTGCACTTCCTTCACTCTGTTTCGAACACCAAGGGCGCGGGTTGGGCCAGGGTGCATGCCTTTACCTTTGGCACCCGCCTGACCAACATCAGCCGTCATTTGCAACAACGCGACGTGGACGCAGCGCTTGCTGCGGCTGGTGCCGAAGCACAAGATTGGGAGGGCGGAACCAGGATCGGGGAATGCCTGCACGCGTTCAACCGCGATTGGTCGCGCAGGGTTATGGGGCAGGGGGCTGTGGTTCTGCTGATCTCGGACGGGCTGGATCGGGGCGATCCCGACGCCTTGGGCCGAGAGGTGGAGCGCCTACATCTGTCGTCGCGCCGTCTGATCTGGCTTAATCCGCTGCTGCGTTGGGATGGGTTCATGCCCAAGGCGCAGGGGGTGGTGGCCATGCTGCCGCATGTGGACAGTTTCCGCGCCGGCCACTCAATTGCGTCACTGGAAGACCTGGCCGTCGCAATCTCAAAGCCCGATGATATGGGTGAGAAAGCGCGGCTGATGACCGCGCTTTCTGGCTAAACCTTAGCCCAGCTGTTCTTCGTTGCACTTACGCGCCATTTCCATGGCCTTGTAGGTGCCGGTCAGATCAACGGTGAAGGCGAATTCCTTTTCCGGGAACACGACCATGACCTTTTGCTTTGCGATATCCTCGGCGAATTGGGGATCATCTGACAGAACATAGCCGCCAGAATAGCCTTTGGTGATGTTACCCTTCATGCCAGTGGCTTCGCCGACGTAAACATTGTCGCCCAGCAATATTGCTACGGCTTCTTTTTCGCCGCGCTTGATGTCGGTCTTGGCTTTGGTGAAAACGCCCACGTACCCAACGCCACGATCTTCGGTCAGGCCCATCTGCACCACGTTTTCAGCGCTATCTACAGCCTCGATTAGGCAGGATTTCTTTTCCTGATCGATGAAGACCTTCCATCCTTCAACTTCGCCATAACGCAGGAATGTGTCCGCGCTGACTGCGGTTGACGCCAACAGGGCAATTGCTGTTCCGAGTGTAAAAATGCGTTTCAAGTCTCTGTCTCCCTTGCGAAAATTAAATATGCGCATACTGGAATGCACTAGTCGCGCGTGTAAGCTAGAATCAGGCCCCGTGACAATCAATCCCTTGCGGAAATGGCGGCAATCCGGGCTAAATTGCGCCGAAGGTTCCGAACTTCGAACTCACGCACAGAGTTGATGACCGGGTTTCCTTTTCATATGGCGAAACCTGCCTATGTTGGGTCAGAACGCTGGCGGAGAGTGTTTATGGACAGATTCGACAATAGCCCGGAAACGGCTTTGCGCTGGTTCAGCCAAGGGCAACCCACAGCCTTGGCCACAGTGGTAGAGACCTGGGGCAGTGCTCCGCGCCGTGTTGGTGCGCAGCTGGTCATAGGTGCGGATGGACGGATCGAAGGTTCGGTCTCGGGCGGTTGTGTCGAAGGCGCAGTTGTGGTCGAGGCGTTGGAGGCGATCGACGAAGGCGAAGCGCGCCTGTTAGAATTTGGCGTCAGCGACGAGGACGCCTTTGCCGTGGGTCTGGCCTGTGGCGGTACAATCCGTGTTCTGGTCGAGCCCGTGGGCAGCGTGCTGCCCGAACCCATGCTGCATGAGCTGGTAAAGGCGCGTGCCGGGCGTGACCCCGTGGCCTACGAAGTGAACATCGAAACCGGTCATCGGGCCCTGCGCCGCAACGCTTATGCAGATCGGCTGCGCATGGACCGATCCGGTTTTGAAGAGGACGGTCAGACATTCGTTGCGGTTCATAACCCCCCGCTGCGACTTATCATTGTTGGCGCGGTTCATATCGCGCAGGCGTTGGTGCCGATGGCGCGGATCGCCGGGTATGATCCGGCTATCATCGATCCGCGCGACGCCTTTGCCTCGGACGCACGGTTTCCGGGTGAGACGATCCTGACCGATTGGCCGGATGAGGCGGTGGCCAAACTGGGCTTGGACGCACGCACGGCAGTGGTGTTGTTGACCCATGACCCAAAGCTGGACGACCCGGCCTTGGAGTCAGCCTTGCAGGCGGGCGTGTTTTATATCGGCGCTCTGGGATCGACCCGAACCCATGCCAAGCGGGTGGCACGGATGAAAGAGGCCGGCTTTACCGACGCACAGATCGCCCGCATTCATGGCCCCATCGGGTTGGATATCGGGGCTGCAGGGCCTTCAGAAATCGCCGTGGCCATTTTGGCGCAAATGACAGCCGTGCTGCGAGGCAAAGCGTGAAGTTCGGCGCTGTTCCCGTCGATCAAGCTGCCGGAGCCATCCTGGCGCATTCCGTGCAGGTTCAGAACGCCAAACTGCGCAAAGGAATCGTTCTAACGCCCGAGCATCAAGAGCAATTGGCTGCCGCTGGGTATGAGGCTGTCACGGTCGCCCGGCTAGAGCCCGGAGATTGTCATGAGGACAAGGCCGCCGGGATGCTGGCCGATGCTCTGGCACCCGATCCGCAAGCTGCCGCGTTACGTGTGACGCAACCGTTCACCGGGCGCGTGAACCTGTTGGCGGACGGGCCGGGTGTTGCGGTTCTTGATGTTGCAGCACTTGAGGCGTTCAATCAGGTCAACCCGATGATCACAGTTGCCACCGTGCAGCAACATCAGCAGATGGGTGCCGGAGGTATGGTCGCAACGATCAAGGTCATTTCCTACGCCGTGCCGGGCGCAGATGTTCTAGAAGCGGCTCGGCTGGCGCAAGGCGCTATTCGCCTAGCAACACCGATCTACCAAAAAGCGGGGTTGGTTGTGACTGACATTCCTGGCGGTCCTTCGAATGAAAAAGGTATCGCCGCAATTCAGGGCCGGGTCGAGGCGCTGGGGATGGAGATGACCGATGTTCGCATCGTCCCGCACCAGACGGATGCGATTGCGCAAGCTGTCTCTGAGATACAAGGCCAAGTGGCGATGATACTGACCGGGTCGGCCACCTCGGATGTGGCGGATGTCGCCCCTCAGGCGGTGCGGGCCGCAGGTGGGCAGGTGGATCGGTTTGGCATGCCGGTCGACCCGGGCAATCTGCTATTTCTTGGCTCGCTTGGATCGCGACCGGTGATCGGATTGCCGGGATGTGCGCGGTCACCGGCGTTGAACGGGGCCGATTGGGTCCTGTCCCGTGTCGCCTGCGGGATCGACACGACCGGTGCGGACATTGCCGGGATGGGCGTAGGTGGTTTGCTTAAAGAGATCCCGACGCGGCCGCAACCACGGGCATCGCGGCGATAATTTGCCTTTCTGAGTCAGTGTAATACTTATGAAGGCTACCCAAATGACCTCCTGGGCAAATCGCTAAATATTTTTGTTCTCAAACAAAAATTCCCGTGTTTAACTCGGGCCAGGGAGTTTCATTTTGGGAGGAGCGAATGACACAGGTCTCAATGACCGTGAACGGAAAATCCGTGAGCGGTGATGTCGAGGGCCGGACCTTGCTGTCCAGTTTTCTACGCGATCATCTGTCACTGACTGGAACGCATGTAGGATGCGACACTGCACAGTGCGGTGCGTGTGTGGTCCATGTGAATGGCGAGGCGGTCAAATCCTGCAATATGCTTGCGCTTGAGGCTGATGGGTCCGATGTCGGCACGATTGAGGGGCAGGCCAACGACGATGGTTCGCTGAACACCATTCAGCAGGCCTTTCAGGATCACCACGGGTTGCAATGCGGTTTCTGCACGCCGGGCATGGTGATGAGTACGGCTGCTTTGCTGAAAGACAATCCGCGCCCGACCGAAGCTGAAATCCGCAAGTATCTGGAAGGCAATCTGTGTCGCTGCACCGGATACCACAACATCGTCAAGGCGATCATGGCCGCGTCTGGCCAGGACGTCAGCAGCATCGCTGCCGAATGATGCCGCTGCGGGCGTAAGCGAGACGCCCGTGGGATGACAAAGGGTGCATAAGCATCCGTTAATGGGAGGAGAACAAGCAATGCCCAAAGACAGTGGCATCGGAGCCAGTTCCAAGCGCCGCGAAGACGTGCGCTTTCTGACCGGAGACGGCAATTATACCGACGATATCAACGTGGCCGGCCAGGCCTATGTGCATTTTCTGCGGTCCGACATCGCGCATGCACGGATCAAAAGCGTGGACACCTCTGCCGCCGAAGGTATGCCCGGCGTGGTCAAGGTTTTCACGGGTAAGGATTTTGAAGGCGTAGGGGGGATGCCCTGCGGCTGGGAAGTCACCGACAAGCATGGCGCGCCCATGCAAGAGCCGCCGCACCCCATTCTAGCGCAAGGTAAGGTGCGCCATGTGGGCGACCCGATTGCGGCGGTTGTCGCTGACAGTCTTGAACAGGCTCGTGATGCCGCCGAGGCGATTGATGTCGACATCGAGGAACTGCCTGCCGTCATGGATATGAAAGTCGCCGCGCAGGATGGCGCGACGCTGGTTCATGACGATCTTAAGAACAACATCTGCTATGACTGGCAGTTGGGTGAGGCCGATGACGCCAAGGTAAATGAGGTTTTCGCCAATGCGGCGCACGTGACCACATTGGATCTTGTGAACAACCGTCTGGTGGCAAACCCGATGGAGCCGCGCGTGGCCGTAGCCGAATACAAGCGCAGCACGGATGAATACACGCTGTACACAACGTCACAGAACCCGCATGTGATCCGGCTGCTGATGTGTGCGTTTGTTCTGGGCCTGCCCGAGCATAAGGTCCGCGTTGTGGCACCGGATGTCGGCGGCGGCTTTGGCACCAAGATTTTCCACTATGCCGAAGAGGCATTCTGCACCTTTGCCGCCAAGGCTTGCAATCGTGCGGTCAAATGGTCGGCTAGTCGGTCCGAGGCGTTTATGTCGGACGCTCATGGTCGCGATCATGTCAGCACCATCGAGCTGGCGCTGGATGGGGACAACAACTTTGTCGGTTTGCGCACCAATACCTACGCCAATCTGGGTGCCTATCTGTCGACCTTCTCAAGCTCGGTTCCGACCTGGCTGCACGGCACGTTGATGGCAGGCAATTACAAGACGCCGGTTATTCAGGTGAACGTGAAGGCGATGTTTACCAATACGGTGCCGGTGGATGCGTACCGAGGAGCAGGACGGCCCGAGGCGACATTCCAACTGGAACGCGTCGTGGACAAAGCCGCGCGCGAGTTGGGGGTCGATCCGGTTGCCCTGCGTCGTCAGAATTTTATCACCCAGTTCCCCTATGACACACCGGTGGCGCTGACCTATGACACCGGGGATTACAATGGGACGATGGACAAGCTTGAAACCGCGGCCGATTTGGTAGGCTTTGCGGCGCGCCGCGCGGAAAGCGAAGCGAAGGGCAAGCTGCGCGGGCTTGGCATCAATTGCTATATTGAAGCCTGCGGTATCGCGCCTTCGAACATCGTTGGCATGCTCGGGGCCCGAGCGGGTCTTTATGATGCGGCGACGGTGAGGGTAAATGCCACCGGCTCGATCAGTGTCATGGTCGGTGCGCATAGCCATGGGCAAGGGCATGAAACCGCTTTTCCGCAGGTTGTGGCAGACATGATCGGCATTGACGAGTCGATGGTTGAGATTGTGCATGGCGATACGTCTAAGATTCCGTTTGGTATGGGCACCTATGGGTCTCGCTCGTTGGCGGTCTGCGGCTCGGCCATGGTCAAGGCGACCGAGAAGGTGATCGAGAAAGCCAAGCGGATCGCGGCTCACCTGCTTGAGGCGTCCGAGGCCGATATCGAGCTGAAGGACGGTCAGTTCAGTGTCGCAGGCACCGACAAATCAGTGGCCTGGGGCGATGTGACCCTCACGGCTTATGTGCCGCACAACTATCCGTTGGAGGTTGAGCCAGGGTTGGAGGAAACCGCGTTTTATGACCCGGCCAACTTTACTTTCCCCGCAGGGGCCTATGCCTGTGAGGTCGAGGTCGACCCGGAAACCGGGCGGGTCAGCATCGAAGCCTTCACGGCTGCGGATGACTTTGGCAACATCGTCAATCCGATGATCGTCGATGGTCAGGTGCACGGCGGTATCGGTCAGGGCATTGGCCAGGCGCTGTTAGAGAACTGCGCTTACGACGAAAATGGCCAACTGCTGAGCGCCTCTTACATGGATTACGCCATGCCGCGTGCCGATGACGTTCCGTTCTATGCGGTCGACCACTCCAGCCAGACGCCATGTACGCACAACCCGCTGGGTGTCAAAGGTTGTGGTGAGGCTGGCGCGATCGGTTCACCGCCCGCAGTGGTGAACGCGGTGCTGGATGCGCTGAACTCGGGAGGTAAGGCGGTGGATCACATCGACATGCCAATGAGCCCATCGCGCGTTTGGGCGGCGATGAACAGCTGAATGGAGAGGGTGGACCGGGGGGCAGCCCCCGGACCCCCGAGGTATTTATAGCCAGATGAAGGGCGGATCCGCGCCTTTCGGAAAGGAAGACGAAATGTACAATTTCGAGTTTGAGAAACCCTCGACCGTTGCTGATGCGGTCGCCGCATTGGGGGTCGAAGACGCGCAGGCTTTGGGGGGTGGGCAAACACTGATTCCAACGCTGAAACAACGGTTGGCGTCACCCTCGGTTCTGGTTTCGTTAAGCGGAATTGCCGAGATGAAGGGTGTGTGTGTCGACGATGATGGCTCGGTCTCCATCGGCGGGGCAACAACGCATGCCTCCGTCGCGACTGAGGCTGCTGGCAGTTATCCGGCATTGGCGGCGCTGGCCGGTCAGATCGGCGATCCAGCGGTGCGCAATCGCGGCACCATCGGCGGTTCGGTTGCCAACAACGATCCGGCGGCCTGCTATCCGGCGGGCGTTTTGGGCTCGGGGGCGACAATCATCACCAATGCTCGTCAGATTGCGGCCGATGATTTCTTTGAAGGGTTGTTTTCGACCGCATTGGACGAGGGTGAGATCATCACATCGATCCGGTTCCGGGTGCCACAGGCAGCGAGCTATCAGAAATTCCTGCAACCGGCCTCGCGGTTTGCTCTGGTCGGTGTGTATCTGGCCCGTTTTGCGGATGGGGTGCGCGTTGCTGTAACCGGGGCCGGTGACGACGGTGTATTCCGGTGGTCCGAGGCAGAAGAGGCATTGAACAAAGAGTTCCGGGCGGATGCGCTAATGGATTTGCGCATCAATCCGGCCAACATGATCGCCGATCTGCATGGCAGTAAGGACTACCGTGCACATCTTGTGGGCGTCATGACTAAACGGGCAGTCGAAGCCTGTATGTGATTGCAGCAATCTTATTGAAGCCCCGGCCCGCGTGTCGGGGCTTTTTACGTGCGGCGTAGCTTCGGGGGTTTTGAGGGCTGCCAGTATGCGCCGGTGTCTTCGCGGGCTTTTTGATAGGACTCCAGCCGTTGACGAGCGGCGTCACCTCCGATTTCAAACAGGTGACCCAACAGACATTCCAGAACAGTCATTGCGCCGGTGAAACAGGAAAACGGGTGCAAGGCGCGGGTGCTGACAGTGAAAGTAACTTCAGGCTCGACCCCTGGTGCAATCACGTCACTGTCCGAGATCAGGATCAGGCGCAGCCCCTGTTGCTTTGCAAAGCGCATCGACTGGATCGTATCCGCAGAATAGGGGTGAACAGTGATAGCGATGAGGCAATCGCGATGATCTGCGTCCAGCAGATCGTCAGTTGCAGATCCTACATGGCGCGGCGCCAATTGAATGCCCGGATGCGCCATGCGTCCCGTATAGGAGAAATAATAGGCCAGCGCATAGCTGGCGCGCGTTGCCGTCACGAAACACCGGCGAGATGTGGTCATGTACTGGATGGCCTCGCGCACTTTTTCGGGTTTCATGAGGCGCAGCGACCGTGTGACGACGTTCTGTTCGTTCTGCACCAGTTTGGCTTGAAAGGTGCCAAAGGGATCCTCGGATTGCAGGGCGCTCAGCCATTCTTGTCCCAAATCACTTTCCCTGTCGGTGACCAGAGCATTGCGGAATGGGGTGCGGAAGGTCTCGAATCCATCGAAACCCATGCGTTGCGCCAAACGAACCAGAACATTCGAGCTGACGCCAATCCGGGCGGCTGTGGTGCGGATCGGATCAAGGCCGAAATCTCCGGGGTAGTCGATGATGTATTTGGCGGCAGCTTGCAGGGCAGCTGGCATCTGTTCAATCTCTTGACGCAGATGGTCGATGATCTGGGTTGGTGTGCTGTTCATGGCAGTAAAAAAACAAATGTTATGAAATTAGCAAGTAAAAAACATTTTTCAGCGGATTAGATAGGGCAAGTATTACCTGAGGAGTGTGCATGTCGGACTCGCAATCAAAAATCCAAACTGCTGGGCGGCCCTATGTTCTGGTCGCCCCAAATGGCGCGCGGCGTGGGACGTCGGATCACCCGGAATTGCCGGTGTCCACCGATCAGATCATCCAGACCGCACGCGCCTGTTTAGTTGCGGGCGCGAACGGATTGCATTTGCATATACGGGACGCGGAGGGACAGCATTCTCTGGACGCTGGTCAGTATCTGGAAACGATAACCGCGTTACGTGAAAGTGTACCCGGACTGGACCTACAGATCACGACCGAGGCCGCGGGCGTGTTCGATGTGGCGGCTCAGTTCGCGTGTTTGGAACGGGTGTGCCCCGACTGGGCCTCGATTTCCATACGGGAGATTGCGCGCTCGCCTGAATTGGCCGATCAGGTTTACGGTCTGTGTGCCGCGCAAGGTACACGGGTGCAGCACATTCTGTACGATGCCGATGACGTCGACTTGCTGGCTCAATGGCAAAAAACCGGAATTGTGCGTGAAGATCAGGTAGAGCGTATTTTGGTTCTGGGGCGCTATACGACCGGTCAGCAATCTACCCCGCAGGACCTGGACAGATTTCCCAAGGGGTCGTCGCCATGGATGGTCTGTGCCTTTGGCGCGCAGGAACATGCCTGTCTGGCATATGCAGCCGGGCAAGGCGGGGACGTTCGCGTTGGGTTTGAAAACAGCCTGACGGATGAGAGCGGAACCCTTTGGAAAGACAATGCCGCGTCGGTGTCGGCGCTTGTTGCCAAGTTGGAAAGGGAAGTCAAATGAGTCACGTATTTCCTCGTCACACAAAATCTGAGTTGCCGGTCGCGGCTGGTGGGGACGGGTGTTACCTGATTGACGCGCAGGGCCGCCGCTATTTGGATTGTGGTGATGCGGCGGTGTCGTGTCTGGGGCATTCCAACCCAACCGTCATCCGGGCAGTACAGGAACAGGTCCAACAGATCGCTTTTGCGCATACCGGGTTTATGACCTCGAAACCGGCCGAGGCGTTGGCGGATTTGCTGGTCGAGCATGCTCCGGGTGATTTGGATCGGGTGTATTTCGTGTCGGGTGGGTCCGAGGCGACCGAGGCTGCGATCAAGCTGGCGCGGCAGTATTATTTGGAAATTGGCCAGCCTGAGCGGCGACATGTCATTGCCCGGCGGCAGAGCTATCACGGGAACACTCTGGGGGCTTTGTCAGCTGGGGGCAACGCATGGCGGCGCGCGCAGTTCGCACCGATGCTGATCGAGATGACTCACATCGCGCCCTGCTATGAATACGTGGATAAAACCGACGGCGAGAGGAGCTTTGACTACGGTCAGCGCGTGGCCAATGAGCTTGAGGCTGAAATTTTAAGGCTGGGCCCTGACGCCGTAATGGCGTTTATGGCTGAGCCGGTTGTTGGCGCAACCTTGGGCGCGGTGCCAGCGGTCGAGGGGTATTTCAAACGTGTTCGCGAAATCTGCGACCACTACGGTGTACTGTTGATCCTCGATGAGGTGATGTGCGGTATGGGTCGGACAGGGCATCTGTTTGCCTGCGATCACGATGGGGTCACCCCTGATATTCTATGTATCGCCAAGGGGTTGGGGGCTGGGTATCAACCCATCGGTGCAATGATGTGTACCGCGCAGATTTTTGATGCAATTCGCGACGGGTCTGGTTTTTTTCAGCACGGCCACACCTATATCGGGCATCCGGTCGCGACAGCGGCAGCCCTGGCTGTTGTCCGCGAAATGACACAACGCGATCTGCCTGCTCGGGTGGCGGTCATGGGGCAAAAGGTCCAATCCAAACTTGAGGCTGCTTTGGGCCAGCATCCCAATGTCGGAGATATTCGAGGTCGGGGATTGTTCCGAGGCGTTGAACTGGTGGCGGATCGTGACACCAAGGCGCCGCTTGACCCCGCGCTTGGGGTGGCTGGCAAGATCAAAAAGGCCGCGCTGGCCGAAGGACTGATTTGCTATCCCATGTCCGGCACACGCGACGGGCGGCTGGGGGATCACATCCTGTTGGCACCGCCCTTTATCATCGAAGACGCGCAGATTGATGAGATGGCCAGCAAGCTGAACAAGGCAATAGCGACCGTGATCTAGCGGTATGAAACAGCGCGCTTGAAATGGAAAAGCCCCCTTATGAGAAGGGGGCTTTGATCATTTAATCTGTCAGAAATTTATTTCTGCGGCAGAGGCCCGATCATCATGATCATCTGACGACCTTCCATTTTGGGCATGTTTTCGATCTTGCCCAGCTCTTTGACGTCTTCGGCCACACGCTCCAGCAGCTCACGACCCAGGTTCTGGTGCGCCATCTCACGACCACGGAAACGCAGGGTAACTTTGACCTTGTCGCCGTTTTCAAGAAACTTGAACACGTTGCGCATTTTCACATCATAATCGTGCGTGTCGGTGTTGGGTCGGAATTTGACCTCTTTCACCTCGATGATTTTTTGCTTTTTGCGTGCTTCGCTTTCGCGTTTCTGCTGTTCGTACTTGAACTTGCCGAAATCCATGATCTTGCAGACAGGCGGGTTCGCATTGGGCGAGATTTCAACCAAATCAAGTCCGACATCGGCGGCCATTTGCATTGCTTTGGCGGGATGAACCACCCCGACGTTTTCACCTTCGGCGCCAATCAGGCGAATTTCGGGGGCACGGATCTTATCATTGACGCGCGGGCCGGTGTCTCGCTGCGGCGGCGCGTTGTGAGGTCTGCGAGCTATTGGTTCATTCCTTTGATGATTGCAGAATTTCGAGCCCGAAATTTAGACTGCTGCGCGGCCCGTTTCAAGCGCCATCCGCGCGGAAATGGCCGAAATTCACAGGTTTGCAGCGGGTTTATGCGCGGGCCACGGTAATTCCAGCGGCCCGCACGAATGGATCAGCCCACAAAGGCCTTTTCGATCACGAATTCCTTGGGCTCAGAATTGGCACCTTCGCGCAGGCCGAATTCTTCCAGTATTGCCTTGATATCCAGGTTGAAAGCCAGCGAACCACAGACCATGGCACGGTCGGTGTCGGGGTTGATGCCACCTTCAATGCCCAGATCGGCAAACACGGTCCCGTCTTTCAACAGGTTGGTGATGCGGCCCATCTTGGGGCTCTCTTCGCGGGTGGTCGTGGGGTAATAGCGAATCTTGTCGGCAAAGCCTTCGCCCATCAATTCGGCCAACATCTCGTCCTGACGGATGTTTTCGATCATCTGACGGCCGTACTCCAATTCCGCCACTTCGCGGCACGTATGGGTGATGATGACCTCGTCATAATCCTCATAGGTCTGCGGTTCACGCAGCAGCGAGGCGAACGGGGCAAAGCCGGTGCCAGTGGCGAAGAACCACAGGCGCTTGCCGGGCAGCAAGGCGTCATGCACCAGCGTTCCGACTGGTTTGGGTCGCAGGATGATCTGGTCGCCCGGTTTGATGTGCTGCAACTTCGAAGTCAGCGGGCCGTCTTGCACCTTGATCGAATAGAACTCCAACTCTTCGTCCCAGGACGGCGAGGCGATAGAGTAGGCGCGCAGTAGCGGCTTGCCGTTGTCGCCCAGCAGGCCGATCATCACGAACTCGCCCGAGCGGAACCGCAGCGAGGCAGGGCGTGACACCTTGAACGAGAACAGGCTGTCGGTCCAGTGTTTGACGTCTGTTACGGTCTGGGCGTCAGGCAGAACGGGGGCCTTCACGGCGGTTGCTTCGGTCACGGGCTTCATCTCTGTCATGGTTTCACTGTCGGTCAGCGTGACCGGCATCTCCGTTTAAACGTTGTTTCAAGGCAGGAAAAGGGGACAGTTTGCCCCCCTCCGGTCACAAGCTGGCGATGGCGGTTTCAGCCGCGCAGGCGGGCCTGGTAGCTGTGGTCTTTCCAGTTGGCGCGGGCCAGCCACTGATCTTCCGTCTGGCGGTTGGCAAGCGCGTGATCAATCTCGACCTCGTCAAAGCCACTGCGGCGGGCCATCGCATATTGGTCGGCCAGTACATGGCCCTTGGCACGCAAGCGCCCGGTGAAGCCCTTCAGGCGCAGGACGCGCGCAATGGTGAAGCCGCGACCATCGGCCGAGGATGGAAAATCCACACGCACCATTTTGGCGTTGCCTAGGCGGTCAAACAGTTCATCCGGGTCCGTATCCGAGGCCACGTCAAGTGCGACCACATCATTGGCCGCATCTTCCAGTGTGACAAAGCCATCGGTCCAGTCATCGGGGGCGAACCCCGTATCCGTTACGATTACGTTCATGTTTTCTCTCCGGCGCGCACCATTTTGCCATCGACAAAATGGATGCCGCATTCTTCCTTGTTCTGATCGCGCCAACGCCCGGCGCGGGGATCTTCGCCCTTTTTGACCGGCGAGGTGCAGGGCGCACAGCCGATCGAAGGGTATCCTTTGGCCACCAGCGGATGCCGCGGCAGGTTGTTCTCTTCCATATAGGCGCGCACATCTTCGGGCGCCCAATGGGCCAGCGGGTTGACCTTAATCCGACCGGTTCCGTCCTCGACCTCAAAGAAATCGAGCTCGGCCCGCGAGCCGGACTGGAACCGTTTGCGCCCGGTGATCCAGCCATCGAATCCCGCCAGTGCCTTTTGTAGCGGGAAGGTCTTGCGCAGGTTGCAGCAAGCATCCATGTCGTTCAGCCGCAAAGCACCGTATGGATCGTCACGCTCAAGGTCTTCGTCCTCTGCCCGAATGATACGGACATTCGACAGGCCCAGACGCTCGCTCACCTCCTGCTGGTATTCCAGCGTTTCGGTAAACAGCATTTGCGTATCCACAAACAAAACCGGTGTGGCCTTGTTCACCACAGCCGCCATATGCAGCAGCACAACCGATTCAGCCCCAAAGCTTGAGACCAGAGCAAGCTCATCGATCTCTTCAATCGCGCCGTGCATCACATCATGAGCGCTGTGATGGCGGAACTGGGCGTTCAATGCTTCGACCTGTTCGGTCAGTTCAGCACGATCCTTACCCAGTTCCGTCTGGATTAGGTCAAGCGGCATTGGCCTGCGCCTCGGGGTAGAGGGCAGCCTTGAAGGGTGCCATGCCTACCCGACGATAGGTCTGCAGGAATTCTTCCTCTGCGCTTTCGCGTTGCTCAAGATACGTGTCAACGATGCGTTCTACGGCAGGCACGATTTCGTCATAGGCAAAGCCGGGACCCGTGCGATCGCCGATGGCCGCGTTCTCGGTGCCGTCACCACCGAGAGTGATCTGGTAGTTTTCGACGCCTGCGCGATCCAGACCCAGAATACCGATATGACCAACGTGGTGGTGACCACAGGCGTTGATGCAGCCCGAGATCTTGATTTTCAGGTGACCGATATCATGCTCAAGCTTGAGGTCATCAAAGCGGTTCGCGATTTCCTGGGCAACAGGGATTGAGCGCGCTGTCGCCAGGGCGCAGTAGTCCATGCCAGGGCAGGCGATGATGTCGCTGATCAGGCCGATATTCGCGGTTGCCAGCTCATGCTCTTTCAGCTTGGCGTGGATCGCGGGCAGGTCCGACTTGTGGACGTGCGGCAGGATCACGTTCTGCTCATGGCTGATGCGCAGTTCGTCATAGGCGAACTCTTCCGCCAGGTCAGCCATCACGCGCATCTGTTCAGCCGTCGCGTCGCCCGGCGTCGCGCCGTGTTTCTTGATCGAGATCGTGACAATCGCATGATCCGCGTTCTTGTGTGGCGCGATGTTCGTGTCGACCCACGAGCGGAAGACCGGATCGTTGGTATAGGCGCTTTCAAACGACGCAACCGAACCTTCGCGGAAGGCAGGCGGGGCGAAGTGGCCCTTGATTTCCTCCAGCAGGGCCATATCGGCTCCTTTGAACTGCGAGCGAACCTGCAGGAACCGTTCGTTAACCTTGGCGCGGATTGCATCAATGCCGTGTTCATGCACGGTGATCTTGATGCGCGCCTTGTACTTGTTGTCGCGACGACCGATCTGGTTCCAAACGGAAACGGTGGCTTCGAGATACGCCAGCAGGTCGTCAAAGGCGACGAATTCGGACAGTTCCTTGCCAATCATCGGCGTGCGGCCCAGACCACCACCCACGATGACGCGGGCGCCCAGAACGCCGTCGCGCTCGACCAGTTGCAGGCCAATGTCATGCGCTTTGATCACGGCGCGGTCCTCTTCCGAGCCGGTGATGGCGATCTTGAACTTACGCGGCATGAACTGGAATTCCGGGTGGTCGGTCGACCACTGGCGCAGCAATTCGGCATAGGGGCGTGGATCGGCGACCTCATCTGCCGCGGCGCCGGCAAAATGGTCGGCGGTTACGTTGCGGATGGTGTTGCCCGACGTCTGAATGGCGTGCATGCCAACCTCGGCCAGCGCGTCCAGCATGTCCGGCACGTCGTTCAGTTTCGGCCAGTTGTACTGAATGTTCTGGCGGGTGGTGAAGTGGCCATAGCCCTTATCCCACTTCTCGGCCAACAGGGCCAGCTGGCGCATTTGCGCACTGGACAGCGTGCCGTAAGGGATCGCGACGCGTAGCATATAGGCGTGCAACTGCAGATACAGGCCGTTCATCAGGCGCAAGGGCTTGAATTCATCTTCGGTCAGCGAACCGTCAATGCGGCGCTCGACCTGGGCGCGGAACTGTGCGTTACGCTCTGCCAGAAAATCGTGGTCAAATTCGGAGTAGCGATACATGTCTAGCTGTCCTTAGTTGCAGCCCCGATACCAAGGGGCCTTGAAGGGGAGAGAGTAGGCCAGAGGTCAGGCCCGGGGCTGCGTTGCTGTTTCCTGCTTGCCGTGGGCATAGTTTGACGGGCCGGTACGGCGGAAATCCTCGCGGAAATGGGTGGGTTCGGGGCCGGTTGCGCCAGCGACGGCATCCGCCAGATAGGCACCGACAATCTTGTTGGCCTGGCGTTGGGCATCCAGCAAGCGAACCTGCGCATGTGCTTCGTCAGTGATCAGTTCCGCATCGCGCAGATCACGCGACCAGCGGTCGTCCTCGGTCAGGTAAATAACATCACCTTCCAACAGATCGTTGGCGGTCACTACTTTGGGGGTAAAAGCGCGGGCCATCAGGCGTGCTCCTTCTTAAATTCGGTCAGGGCCTGGGCCGCTTGGCGCGGGGCGAGGCCATAAAAGGTCAGGGCGGGGCCGTCCATTTCAGCGGCGGCCAGGTCATTGGGCAGCTGGGCCAGATTGGTGGCCAGAATGCGTTGATCGGGGCGCGAGGCATTTTCGACCAGCGTCACCGGCGTGTCCCGGTCGGCACCGTGCATGATCAGGCGGCCCTGAATGAAGCGGGCGGATTTCTTACCCATATAGATCGCCGCTACGGAACCGGCACGTGCCAGCGCGGTCCAGTCGTGATCGGCAAATCCTTTCATGTCATGGCCGGTCAGGATGCGCACGGACGAGTTGCGGCCACGGCGGGTTAGGCTTTGACCAATCCCGGCGACGGCTGCCGACGCAGCGGTGATGCCAGGCACGATCTGCCAGGTGATGCCTGCGGCCTCAACCGCTTCAATCTCTTCATCCAGGCGCCCGAAAACGGTCGGATCGCCGGATTTCAAGCGCACCACACGCTGACCTTTCAGAACGTAATCCACCAGCAGCGCGTCAATGTCTTCCTGTTTCCATGACGGACCAAACCCGGCCTTACCGACATCGATTAGAACAGCGGTCTTGCCAGCCAGTTCCAGAACCTCGGCGCTGATCAGGCGGTCATGCAGCACGACGTCAGCGCGCGCAAAGGCATTCAGCGCCTTGAGCGTCAGCAATTCCGGATCGCCCGGACCTGCGCCGACAAAGTCGACGTGCCCTGTGCCATCATATGAATGCGTAAACTGCATGATCTGTTCCGCTTGGTTTGACTTGACCTGCAATATAGGAAATATTCCCGGTAATGCGCCATATGGGCGGCCAAAAAAGGACAAATGTTCTTCTGCGATCGCCAATTGGGACGCTGGTTTCGAAACAAAGGGAAAATTGGAATGTCGGTGCGGATAGATGACACGGATCGGAAAATTTTGGCCGAGCTACAGCGCGATGCCAGCCAATCGCTGGATGAAATAGCCGCCCGTGTTGGCAGTTCCAAGACCCCAGTCTGGAATCGAATCCGCAAGCTGAAAGGGGCCGGGGTCATCGGTCAGCAGACCGTTTTGCTGGATGCCGAAGCGCTGGGGTTTGAGGCCACATTTTTCGTTCTGATCCGAACCTCGGAACATGAGGCAGAATGGCAGCGCAAGTTCCTTAAGGCCCTGCGTGATCGACCCGAAGTGCAAGAGGCGCACAGGTTGGCCGGTGACATCGATTATATCCTGAAGGTGCGGGTCAAAAACGCGCGGGCTTATGACGTCTTCTATCAGACCCTAATTTCCGAGGTGCGCGTTCATAACGTGACCGCCTTGCTGTCGATGGAAGAGATTAAATCCACCACAATGCTGCCGCTGAATGCGCTGATCGAAAGCTAAAGCCGCTTAGACCTGAACTATCAACCGGGTCAGCCCGTGGAAATGATAGGTATTCGAATACTCCGGTTCGTCGACTAAGCGCAGGTTTGGGCATCGGTCGAACAAAGCTTGCAATGCAATTCGCATCTCTAACCGGGCCAGCGGGGCACCGACGCAGAAATGCAAACCGCCACCGAAACTGGTATTGGTGACAATCGGGCGCGAGGGGTCAAAGCGCCCCGGATCGCTCCAGATCAAAGGGTCACGGTTCGCGGCACCCAGCAGCAGGGCAACCTCATCACCACGTTTGAAGTCGCAGCCGAAAACCTCAACATCTTCATAGGCATAGCGCGTGAACATATGCAGGGGCGGATCGAAACGCAGGATTTCCTCGACCAACCTGTCCGGGTCACAAGTTCGGGGATCAAATCCCAGTTGCAGAACCGTTTTCACACCGTTGCCCAACGAATGAACTGTCGCCTCATGCCCCGCATTCAGCAGCAATATGCAGGTGGCGACCAGTTCATCGTGTGAAAGCTTTTCACCCTCTTCCTCGGCCGCGATCAAGCGGGTGATGAGATCGTCCTGGGGATCGGTCCGGCGCTGTTCGATGTATTCAGCAAGGAATAGAGTAAAATCACGCGCGGCGTCAGCGGCTTTGTCCTCGGTCTGGCGCGTACGGCTGGCCTGATACATCGCTACCATGGCATGCGACCATCGCAATAGATCGGGCGACATTTTTTCGGGTACACCCAGAAGACGGCAGATGGTGATCACGGGAACCTGCGTGCAAAACGCGTCCAGTAAGTCGAAGTGTGTGCCGGGGAATTGGTCGATCAAGCTGTGGCTGAGGTCTTGAATCGAAGGTTCCAACGCGGTAATCGCACGCGACGTAAAGGCTCGCATGACCAGCGCGCGCAGCCGCGTGTGGCGGGGTGGTTCAGCCTCAAGCAGGGAATGCGCCTCGGTCATCAACCAGGGCGCTAAGTGGTCGGGCCCAGGGCGTTGCAGTTCGGTGGGAACCTCGCGGCCAAAACGGCGATCTTTCAGCAAGGCCTGCACAGCCTGGTGCGAAACTGCTGCGACCTTCATATAATCATCCCAATATACAAGGTCCCCATGCCTACGGGCCGCGTCATAGAACGGATAGGGGTTTTGAACGAAACCCGGTTCGACCGGGGATTGGAACACCGTCTTCATGCTCGGCAGACTTGCCATGTGGCCCGCTGAATGCAAGACCCTAAGTCATGCAAAGGGTTTGGTTGATCTTGGGTTTTCTGTGTGCTGTCGGGCTGTTGTCCGCCGGGGTGTGGTCTTATGGGTATCGGCAGGCGCTGTCGCAGCTTAGCGAAAAAGCCGAAGCGGATCTGGAATTGGCTGCAGATCGGCTCAGTACGCAGTTGCAGGTGTATCAGGAGCTGGCCGTTCTGATGTCAGGGCACCCCGAGTTGCGCAACCTGAACGACCCTGTGGATTTGGCGGTCGCCCAAGCCCTGCTGTTGGAGGTTGCTGACAAAACTGCGGCTGTCGATGTCCTTTATGCTGACGCTTCGGGGCGCGTTTTGGCGGCAGCGCATGACGTTGTAGGCGGCAATGTTTCAGGTCAACCTGCGTTCGAGCGCGCGATGCAGGGTGCATTGGGCAGTTCCCACGGTGTCCTGCCCAAGATGGGAAGCCGGATTTTCACCTATGCTGCGCCGGACTTTGCACCCAATGGTACAGTCACAGGCGCTTTGATCGTCATCGCCGATGTCGAGGGCATCGAGCAGACCTGGCGCGGTAGCACCGAAGCCGTGTATTTTGTTGATCGCACCGGCTTGGTGTTCATTTCCAACCGATCCGAACTGCTATTTTGGCAACGCGCTGAGGGGCAGTTGGGATTGATCCCTCCGAGTGGTGAAAGGGTTGTTTTTTCCGAAACCCGCCTTGGTTCGTACAAGTTGTGGCAGCTGGGGTGGGGGCCATACCTACCACAGCGTGCCTTACACCTCAGTCGGGATTTGCCGGTGATCGGTATGACGGGCGAAGTTGTTATGGATGTGGCCCCCGCACGGCGTCTGGCCGGTTTGCAGGCGGCTACCGTTGCGGCGATCTGCCTAGCCTTTGGCGCCCTGCTGTTTCTGGCGACCGAGCGCAGGCGTACCCTGGCCGAGGCCAATTCGGAACTTGAGATTCGCGTCGCCGAGCGCACCCATGCTCTGACGGCGGTCAACACTGCATTGCGCCGTGAGGTGCATGAGCGGCAAGAGGCTGAGGCTGCGCTAAAACACGCGCAGGAGGAACTTATTCAGGCCGGCAAACTAAGCGCCCTGGGTCAGATGTCGGCCGGCATCAGTCATGAATTGAATCAGCCTCTGATGGCGATCCGGCAATTTGCTGACAATGGGGCTGCGTTCCTGTCGCGAGGCCGTGCAGAAAAGGCTGGCGAAAACCTGACACGCATTTCCGATATGGCGGCCCGGATGGCGCGGATCATCAAGAACCTGCGCGCTTTTGCCCGCAATGAAAGTGAGCCAATGGGCAAGGTCGATCTGGGGCAGGTGGTCGACACGGCTGTAGAGCTGACCGAAGCGCGCCTGCGTGCCGAAAGCGTGACGATGGAATGGCATCCTCCAAAGGCACCGGTATATGCGTGGGGTGGAGAGGTGCGGCTGGTTCAGGTCTTTGTAAACCTGATCAACAACGCCGCAGACGCGATGAGCCAGCAGGATGATCGACTTATTCGAATTGCAATCAATGACGGAAAGAAGCTGGCTGTTACTGTGCGAGATATCGGGCCGGGCATTGAGAACACTGAAAAACTGTTCGAGCCGTTCTATACCACAAAGGCTGTTGGTTCATCCGAAGGGATGGGTCTTGGCCTGTCGATCTCGTATGGTTTGGTCCAGAGTTTTGGCGGCAACATCCGAGGGTCCAACGCCCGGACAGGTGCGATGTTTACGGTCGAGCTTGAATACTACCGGGAAGATAAAGTGGCATGACGCGTAAGGTTCTATTGGTCGATGATGACGCCGCCGTGCGCGAGGCATTGGCGCAGACGCTGGAATTAGCAGAATACCATCCGGTCACGGCGGGATCGTTTGTGGCGGCCAAGGACCACATTCGTGATGATTTTCCGGGTGTGATCGTGTCGGATATCCGCATGCCAGGGCGGGACGGATTTCACCTTTTGAACTACGCGAATGAGGTTGACCCGGAACTGCCGGTTGTTCTGTTGACAGGCGAAGGGGATATTCCCATGGCAGTGCGGGCCATGGGACAGGGTGCATTCGATTTTCTGGAAAAACCCTGTGCGGCTGCCGACCTGCTTGAGGTATTGAATAAGGCTTTTGCTGCTCGCGCTCAGGTTCTGGAACGGCGAGCCTTGAAGAACGAACTGATGCGCGGAGATCCAGCTGCGCGGTTGCTGTTTGGTCTATCCGCACAGGCCGAAGCGTTGAGAGAGCGTGTTCGGACCGTCGCCCCCACCGGGGCCGAGGTGCTGGTTACCGGGCCTGCAGGCAGCGGGATTTCGAAAGTGGCTGAGGTCGTTCATCTGATGTCGCCGCAGGTTCAGGGCTCGTTCGTGAAACAGCCGTCGTCGGGTCTGACGCCTGAGGCGCTGGTTCAGGTCTGCGAAGATGCCGCTGGCGGGTCCCTGTTTCTGGATGAGATTTCAGCGATGCCAGAGGCCACTCAGTATGCTGCGCTGGAATTGGTCGAACAGGGCGTGGGCGCGCGTATTTTGGCGGGCACAACGGCGGATTTGGCCTCTTTATCGGCTGAGGGGCGGTTTCATGCGGACTTGTTCTATCGCTTGGATGTGATGCGCGTGCGCATTCCGTCTTTGGCTGAACGACCCGAGGATATTCCGGTGATCTTTCGCCACTATGTGGCACAGGCAGCTGAACAATCGGGTATCGCGGAACCCGAGATAACCTCGGATCATCTCGCCACACTCATGGTCAGAGAATGGCCGGGAAACGCGCGCTCCTTGATGTCGGCCGCTATGCGGTTTGTATTGGGGATGCCCGAAGAAGTTTCACAATCCGTCGACTTGGGGCTGAGTGAACAGATGGCGCGGGTTGAGAGATCTTTGCTGATTGCAGCGCTGGGGCGGCACAATGGCAAGGCATCGGACGCGGCAAAGGCGCTGAAGCTGCCGCGCAAAACGTTCTATGACAAATTGGCCAGGTATCAGATTCGCCCAGAGGATTACCGGAGGTAGTCGCAAGTTCTCCCGTCCCCTTTGACCGCGTTATCATGCGGTTAAAGGCGTTGGGCCGGGCAGCCCGCTGGCGCAGGCTACGGTTGGATCAAGCTAAGAGAGACCTGATTCTTTCGAAGTGATTCGACAGAAGTGCGAGAATCCGCACAACGTGCGTCAGACGTGTGCGGATTTTCACACAATGGGACATGTTGCGTTATAGATGAATCGAAAGATCACCATTTAACAGGCTAATTTAAAAAGGAAAAATTACGGATGTGGCGCGTTGTAACAAATCGTTGAGCCGTATCCGCTGATTCAGTTCACTTCCCGGCATGCGGCGCTAACCAAGCGCCAATTGGAGTATCTAGGAAGTCCGGGAGGAAAAGGCTGATGAAATTTCTGACAACCGCTGCAACGGCGATTGCACTGTCTGCAATTGCGACGACTGGCATGGCGGCGTGCGACGATGGTGAAATCGTTGTGAAGTTTGCGCATGTGACGAACACTGATAAACACCCCAAGGGCATCGCGGCATCGCTGCTGGAACAGCGTGTAAACGACGAGATGAACGGCGTGATGTGTGTTGAGGTCTATCCGAACTCGACACTTTATAACGACGACAAGGTGCTTGAGGCGATGTTGCAGGGCGATGTGCAACTGGCCGCACCGTCGCTGTCTAAGTTCGAAAAGTTCACCAAGCAATTCCGCCTGTTTGACCTGCCGTTCATGTTCAAGAACATCGACGCTGTGGATGCATTCCAGGCCTCGGCGGAAGGCCAGGCTATGAAAGACAGCATGCAGCGCCGTGGCCTGCAAGGTCTGGCGTTCTGGCACAATGGCATGAAGCAGATGTCGGCCAACAAGCCGCTGGTTGATCCGTCAGATGCGGATGGCCTGAAGTTCCGCGTGCAGTCCTCGGACGTGCTGGTTGCACAGATGGAGGCCATCGGTGGCAGCCCGCAGAAAATGGCGTTCTCGGAAGTGTACGGCGCGCTGCAGCAGGGCGTTGTGGACGGGCAGGAGAACACCTGGTCGAACATCTATGGCAAGAAGTTCTTTGAGGTGCAGGACGGCATCACCGAGACCAACCACGGCATCATCGACTATCTTGTCGTGACCTCGGTGGATTGGCTGGACAGCCTTGATCCAGAAGTACGCGATCAATTCCTGACCATTCTGGGTGAGGTTACCGAGGCCCGGAACAAAGAAGCCTTTTCTGTCAACGAAGCCGCCAAGGCCTCGATCACGGATGCGGGCGGTATCATTCGTGATCTGAATCCCGAACAGCGTCAGGCCTGGGTCGATGCGATGAAACCGGTTTGGGACAAGTTCGCCGACGATGTGGGTCAGGACAAGATCGACGCTGCTCAGGCTATCAACGCCGGGTTCTGATCCCGGTCCATGCCGTGCGTCAGAGGGCTGGGGAGTTGCTGACGCGCAGGCCGGGCGGGCCGATAAAATAGGCCCGCCCGCTATCACTCTCATCACAAAAAATTTGCGGGGACTAAAGAGATGTCTGGTGCGAAACCCGGCCAAGGCGGGCTGGTCGACCATATCGAAGAAACCCTGATTGCGTTGTTGCTGGGCCTGATGACGGCCGTGACCTTTGCCAATGTGATCGCGCGGTTCGTGTTCAATTCCAACATACTGTGGGCGCTGGAGCTGACGGTGTTCACCTTTGGCTGGCTGGTGCTGCTGGGGGCGTCATATGCGGTGAAAAAGCACGCGCATCTGGGTGTGGATGCCATCCTGAATATGCTGGCCCCGGCGCCGCGTCGCGTTCTGGCGTTAATTGCAGTGGGCTGCTGTCTGGTGTTTTCGCTGCTGATGCTCAAAGGCGCGTACGACTATTGGGCCGTGTTTGCAGATTTGCCGCCCACATCGGGCCGTTGGTTCCCAACGGGTTTCAATTTCGACGCCCGCAGTCAGAGTTTCTATGAGGTGGACGATATCCCCATGGTCGCGCCGCTGCGATTCCTGGAAGCGATGATCAACTACGACGAGGCCTACGAGAAGCTGCCTAAAGTCGTACCGTATTTCATCCTGCCGTTGTCGATGCTGCTGCTGGTGGTCCGCTTTACGCAGGCCGCCGTTCAGATTTGGCGGGGCGAGGCCGACCGCATTGTCGCCAGCCATGAGGTTGAAGACGAGATCGAAGAAGTGCGCGCTCAGCAAGGAGAGCATGACTGATGGACGTTGTATTTCTTTTCTCGATGGTCATTGGCCTGCTGTTGATCGGGGTTCCGATTGCGGTAGCTCTGGGCCTCAGCTCAACCCTGTTCCTGCTGATGTATTCCGACAGTTCGCTGGCGTCAGTCGCCGGTACGTTGTTCGAGGCGTTTGAGGGGCACTTTACCCTGCTGGCGATCCCGTTCTTTATCCTCGCGTCATCGTTCATGACGACAGGCGGAGTAGCGCGGCGGATCATCCGGTTTTCGATTGCCTGTGTGGGCCATTTGCCGGGTGGTCTTGCAATTGCGGGCGTGTTTGCCTGTATGTTGTTCGCGGCGCTGTCCGGGTCGTCGCCGGCGACCGTCGTGGCCATCGGTTCGATTGTAATCGCAGGGATGCGCCAAGTGGGTTATTCCAAGGAATTTGCCGCCGGAGTGATCTGTAACGCGGGTACACTGGGCATTCTGATCCCACCGTCGATTGTGATGGTTGTGTATGCCGCTGCCGTTGAAGTCTCGGTCGGGCGCATGTTCCTTGCCGGTGTCATTCCGGGCCTGATGGCCGGTCTGATGCTGATGATCACCATCTATGTCATGGCAAAGGTCAAGAACCTGCCGAAAGGTGAATGGAAAGGGTGGGGCGAGGTCTTTACCTCGGCGCGCGAAGCCGGTTGGGGCCTGTTCCTGATCGTCATCATCCTTGGCGGAATCTATGGCGGTATCTTTACCCCAACCGAAGCTGCGGCTGTGGCAGCCGTCTATGCGTTCCTGATTGCTAGCTTTGTCTACAAGGATATGGGGCCACTTAGCACAGAAGAGGGTCAGGCGAACCTGCCGCTGATCAAGAAACCCTATGCGCTGATCACGGCTGTCTTCCATCCGGACACCAAACATACGTTGTTCGAGGCCGGTAAACTGACCGTCACGCTGCTGTTCGTCATTGCCAACGCCCTGATCCTGAAGCACGTTTTGACGGACGAACAGGTGCCACAGCATATCGCCAGCGCCATGCTGTCGGCGGGTCTGGGGCCGGTAACCTTCTTGATCGTGGTTAACGTGATCCTGCTGATCGGTGGTCAGTTCATGGAGCCCTCGGGCCTGCTGGTCATCGTGGCGCCTCTGGTCTTTCCGATTGCGATTGAGCTGGGCATCGACCCGATCCATCTGGGCATCATCATGGTGGTGAACATGGAGATCGGGATGATCACGCCCCCAGTCGGGTTGAACCTGTTCGTGACCTCGGGTGTAGCGGGAATGCCAATGATGGGTGTGGTGAAGGCGGCGCTGCCGTTCCTGGCTGTACTGTTCGTCTTCCTGATCATGGTGACGTATATCCCGTGGATATCGACCTTCCTGCCCAATACCTTCATGGGGCCGGAAATCATAACGAACTAGCGAAGATAACCCTTCGTTCAGGCCGGGCAGCGCGATCTGCCCGGCCTTTTTCTTTGCCAGCCACTTGAAGTTGTGGCCAGCCTTCCCACATCGGTGGCAGAGGACGACCTCCCCATTGCGGGTGATCATTCGGGACGACCCGAAGAGTTTCGAGGTGTCTTTATGTCCTGGATATATCTGTTATTTGCTGGCCTGCTTGAAATCGTTTGGGCCGTCGCCATGAAGCAATCTGCAGGCTTCACGCGGCTTTGGCCGACCGTGATCATGGGGGTGTCCATGATCGGCTCGTTCGGTTTACTGGCCATGGCGATGCGTACGTTGCCCTTGGGCACGGCCTATGTCATTTGGACAGGCATCGGCGCGGTCGGCGCGTTTCTGGTGGGCATCATGCTGTTGGGCGAGACGGTAAATGCCGCGCGTATCATCGCGGCGGCTTTGATCGTGACGGGTCTGGTGACAATGAAACTGGCCTGAGCAGTAACTCAGGCCTTTTGCAGCGCGTTAATAATACCGGAGAAGTCCTGTGCTTTCAGGCTGGCCCCGCCGACAAGTGCGCCGTCCACATTCGACACGGCAAATATGTCGGCAGCATTAGACGGTTTGACCGATCCACCATAAAGCAGGCGTACAGACCGGCCGACGCCTTCGCCGAAGCGCCGCTCCAGACGGTTGCGGATGAAGTCGTGGACCTCTCCGATTTCATCCAGCGTCGGCACCTTTCCAGTACCAATGGCCCAGATCGGTTCATAGGCAACGATCAGGTTCTCACCGGTCGACTGATCCGGGATCGAACCCGACAGTTGGCCGCCGATGATATCAAGCGTATTGGCGGCCTCACGCTGTTCCAGACTTTCGCCGACGCAAATGATCGCCTTCAACCCGGCGTCCATGGCTGCGCGCGCCTTGGCGCGGACGGCTTCATTCTGTTCACCGTGATCTTCGCGACGTTCGGAATGGCCCAGAATGACGGCATTGGCTCCGGCATCGACCAGCATATCCGCGCTGACATCACCCGTATGCGCGCCCGAGGGCGCAGCGTGACAGTCCTGTCCTCCAACGGCGACACCGGCCCCGCGTACAGTTTCAGCCGCTCGGTGCAGCAGTGTAGTAGGCGGGCAGATCAGAATGTCGACCGTCGGCGAAGGAAAGGCGCGGGCCAGAGCATCCAGCTCACTCAGCGCTGCTGTGGTTCCGTTCATCTTCCAATTCCCAGCCGCCAGCTTGCGCCGCATATCCCGATCTCCTTGAAATTCGTAAATTCTGGAACCGGATAGCATCGCCAGCCCGGGCTGACAATTGCGGTTCCAGCGCAGCCATAAAAACGGCAGCGCCTACCGCAATCAAAGGTGGGAAACCTGTGCTTTACGGTGTTTTAAGATTGAGAAGACAGTTTTTCGTCGAACTTGATCGATTCGCCGCAGCCGCACGCGTCAACGACATTTGGATTGCGGAACTTGAATCCGGATTCCAGCAGCGAGACCTCATAGTCGATCTCGGTTCCGAACAGGAACATCTGCGCCATCGGTGCAATCATGATCCGCGCGCCATCCTGTTCTACGACCTCGTCGTTCGTCTCCGGCTGATCGACATAGTCCATCGTGTATTCCATGCCGGCGCAGCCACCTTTTTTGATGCCGATGCGCAGGCCCGCATGGCCGCCAGTATCCATCAGGCGGGCAATCTGCTCTGCCGCCTTAGGCGTAATGGTCACGGCCTGTTTGCCGGGAATGCCGAACATTGTGATCTCCGTTGTCGCGCGTAGCCTTCAATTTAGTACCGACCGGGCAATGGCTCAAGGCATAGCAGCCATTCTTACCTAACAATTCGGAGCTTTAGTGAATGTACTTGCGTTTTGAAACAAGCTGACCTTAGCTGAGCACAGGTATTTTCTGGCAGTTTGATACAGGGTGAAGCAAAATGGGAAAGATAAATTTTACCTGCAAAAGCATTGCGTTGGCGTTGATTGTTGCCATGTCTCCGTTAATTTCAAGCGCGGCCTTGGCTGAGGCAAAGCTAAAAAGGCATCCCGTTAATTGTGCAACTGCCGAAGGCGACTTGCGCGCAATTGCAGCCGAGAAGAAGCATGCGCAGGATCAGCAGGTGGAAAGTGTGGTATCAATTCTGCCCGCTGGGGCGCTTTTGGGTCTAATAACAGGAACTGAAAACAAAAGATTGTCCATGTTGTCAGGCGATTATGTAAAAGCCTTGGATGAACGGGCGGCGGAAATCAAATCCAAATGCGGCGTGCAATAAGTCGCGCTTTAGCCTGAAAAAGACCGCTCTCGGGCAAGAGCGGTCTATTGTTCTGGTCGTTCGGCCGGGCCTTTAAGGGGGGGCAAGCACAGGCCCGGCCAGCGCTTGGCGGGATGCAAGCATGGACACGCGGAAACTATCACCAGTTTTTGGTAACGGTTTTTCAACGCGTTGATGACAGAAATATTAAGCTTTTATGTCAGGTGGTTATTTGCCCGGCTTACATAAAGCCAAGCTCAAGCCGCGCTTCGTCGGACATCATTTCCATGCCCCAGGGCGGTTCCCATGTCAGCTCGACATCAACCTCTTTGATGCCTGCGACGGGCTCTACCGCTTCGACGATCCAACCAGGCATTTCACCGGCAACCGGGCAGCCGGGCGCGGTCAGCGTCATGATGATTTTCACCGCGTTTTCTTGAGTGATGTCGATCGTGTAGATCAGACCAAGGTCGTAGATGTTCACCGGGATTTCAGGGTCAAAGACCGAGCGGCAGGCTTCTACCACGTTGTCATACAAAGGATGCTCAACGCTCGAAGGTGCAATCAGCGGTGTGCCTTCTAGGTGTTCACTCGGATGAGTCATTTGTGCCTCGGGTCTGTTACCTGAGCAATTATATAGGGAAAGCCAACGGCAGCGTCCAGAGGCGCAATGACGCCCCCTGAGGGGCGCCAGACAGGTTCAGTCATTTATGTCATGCCGGAAGGTTTTTACCTGACCGTGGGGCAGGGAATACACACGGCGCAACACAAGCCACGCGATCAGGGACAATGCTGCAAAGATCAGCAAAAGGATTGGCAGTGATGGCGTGATGCCGGGGATGATCAGCAGTAACCCAGTGACGGCGGCCCCAATCGCAAAGCCCAGAAAGATAAAACCAGGAAGGACGATCTCAAGGATACCCAAGGCCAGCGCTCCGGCCAGCCAAAGCCACCAGGTCAGCCAGAAGGGATCGGCCATTATTTTCCTCCTTTCAGCATTTTGAACGCGTCGCCAAAGGCTTCCAGCGCGTTGGCGGGCACAACAATAGTTTGCGAGCCGGTGCCATTGCCCAGAGCATTCAGGGCCTCGACCTGTTTCAGGGCAACCTGATACTGGGCGGCCTCGATGCCGTTGTCCTGAATGGCCTTGGCGACCACGCCGGTTGCATAAGCTTCGGCTTCGGCCTGAATGCGGCGCGCCTTGGCGGTTTGTTCGGCGGCATACAGCTCGGCATCAGCACTCAGCTCGACCGAGCGTTTCTGACCTTCAGCCTCGGTCACCTGCGCACGGCGGGCGCGTTCAGCATTCAACTGTTGCAGCATCGCGTCGCGGGTGGCCTGATCCAGGTTCACGTCCAGAATTTCGGCGCGTGTCACTTCGATACCCCAGTCATCCACGGCGGTTTCGACGCTTTCCTGTATGCGCTCGATCAGTTGAGCGCGGTTCGATTGGACCTCATCCAGATCCATTTTACCAATTTCCGCCCGCACGATACCCGCCACAGTTGTCGCAATAGCACCATCTACGTCACGAATACGATACACCGTCTTTTCCGGTTCGAGAATGCGGTAAAACACCGAAGTGTCGATCTGCACAAGAACATTGTCCTTGGTAATTGCGTCTTGGGTCGCATTTGGCAGCTGGCGTTCCAGAATTGATATCTTGTGACGTGCAACATCCAGAAAAGGAACGATAAAATTTATTCCTGGGCCAAGCACTGAATGCAGTCGGCCAAACCGTTCGACCACGTATTTTTCCGATTGTGGAACGATTTTAATACCCTTGAAAATGACGACAATGATCAACACCGCCGCCAGTACGTAAATGATATTGGACGTCAGCAAGCCAATAATCTGGTCTTCGGTCATATCTGTCCTCTTTTATTGTGTACTATTGTATACATGTGGGGATTGAGTCGCCCGATTTCAACTCTGGTATGGGATGAACGGGCGCAGATGCAAATCTTTGAAGCTGTGGGTGCAGGGTGGAAATTCGGGAATGTGACCGCTTTGCATCCCGTCCTGTTTGCGGTATCGGGCGCTATGAAACTGATCATCGATACAGATCCCGGCATCGACGATGCCATGGCCATCGCTTATGCCGCTGCCGCGCCCGAGATTGACTTGATCGGTCTGACGACGGTTTTCGGCAACACACACATTCACCAATCCAGCCGCAATGCGCGGTTTTTGCTGGATAAACTGGGGTTGGAAGTACCTGTGGCCGAAGGTGCGGCTTATGCGGTGGGCCAAAGCTGCCATGACCCCTCGGATCATGTTCATGGGCCTGAAGGTTTTGGCGATGTGACCGAGATTCCAGAGATTGGAGCTAATCACGCCCAGCCAGCGTCTGAGTTCCTGGTCGATATGGCGCGTAAACATAAGGACGAGTTGGTCGTTTGCGCAGTTGGTCCACTGACGAATATCGCCGCTGCTATACGTTTGGATCCGCAGTTTGCGTTCAATATCAAACGGTTGGTGATCATGGGGGGCGCGGTTTACTGTCCCGGAAACGTCACGCAATTCGCCGAAGCCAACATCTATCACGACGTCCAGGCTGCGGATGAAGTCTTTGCGGTACCACCGCAAACGGTCTTGGTGGGTTTGGATGTGACGTTGAAAACCTTGTACGAAACCGCTGATTTCGAGGCTTTGGCAGAACGATCACCCAATATGGGTGGGTTTCTGCGCGATATCTCTCGGTTCTATTTGAAGTTCTACAAAGAGGTTGGCGGGCTAGAGGGATGTGGGTTGCACGACTCGACGGCTGTGATTGCCTGCACCCATGAACCGATGTTCGATATGGTCGAAACAGGGCTGCGCGTGATGACCGAGGGGGCTGAAATTGGCGCGACTCGTCCCGACCCTTCGCGACCTCCGGTTCGTGTGTGTCGGGATGTAGATGGGGCAGGGGTGGTGCATCTGTTCACGGACCGCGTCGCCTCACTGCCCTGACGGGTTGCATTGGACCGACAGATCGGGCAAATGCTGCCCGGTTCAGAGACCCCGAGGCACCCCCATGACCGAGCGTTTTTCATTTGACCTGAAAGCCACCGATGGCAAGGCCAGAACCGGCGTGATCAACACGCCGAGGGGTGAAGTGCGCACGCCGGCCTTTATGCCCGTGGGCACCGCTGCAACAGTCAAGGCGATGATGCCCGAAAGTGTGCGGGCGACCGGAGCGGATATCCTGCTCGGCAATACATATCACCTGATGCTGCGCCCCACGGCGGAACGTATCGACCGGTTGGGTGGGTTGCACAAATTCATGAACTGGGATCGGCCCATTCTGACCGACTCGGGTGGGTTTCAGGTCATGTCGCTGGCCGGGCTGCGCAAGCTGACCGAAAAGGGCGTGACGTTCAAATCCCATGTCGACGGATCCAAACACGAGCTGACGCCGGAACGGTCGATGGAGATTCAGCGCTTGCTGGGGTCTGACATTGTCATGTGCTTCGACGAATGCCCGGCCTTGCCCGCGGATCGCGACCGCATCGCCGAGTCGATGCGCCTGTCGATGCGTTGGGCAGACCGTTCGCGCGTGGCGTTCGGGGATCGTCCGGGCCATGCGTTGTTCGGTATTATGCAAGGCGGTTTGGAACAGGACTTGCGCGAGGAAAGCGCCGAAGCTCTGAAATCCATCGGTTTCGAAGGCTACGCTGTCGGCGGTCTGGCTGTGGGTGAGGGGCAGGAGGCCATGTTCGACTGTCTCGACTATGCGCCCGATTTCCTGCCCACCGATAAACCGCGTTACCTGATGGGGGTCGGCAAGCCGGACGACATCGTCGGTGCGGTTGCACGTGGTATCGACATGATGGACTGCGTCTTGCCTTCACGTTCTGGGCGCACCGGACAGGTGTTCACCCGTTACGGCGTTGTAAACATCAAAAACGCTCGTCACGCCGACGACCCGCGACCACTGGATGAGGCATGTTCTTGCCCAGCCTGTTCGAACTATTCGCGGGCATACCTTCATCACGTGTTCCGGTCTAACGAGATGATCTCGGGCATGCTGTTGACCTGGCACAACCTGCATTACTTTCAGGAAATCATGCAGGGCATGCGCGACGCCATTGCAGCCGGAACATTCGAGGCATGGCAGGCAGAGTTTCACGCACAGAGGGCGCAAGGCGATATCGAACCGCTGTAGCATTGAACCCTTGATGACAGAACACTGATTTTTTGGTAATCTACCGACTGATTAACCAAGAAATTTTCTGTTTTTCGTTGGGGTTTCGATGCCTCGCCTAATTGGATTGTTATCCGTTCTAGCAGTGATTGCGACTGGGGCTTATGCCGACGTCTGGACTTTTGAAACTCCGTCGGAAAATATCCAATGCTCGGTCGGGCAAGAGCTGAACGCCGCAGATATCTACTGTACCATCATCGAGCGCCGGGGTGATCCAGCCTTGCCGCGCCCGTCTGATTGCCAATCCGATTGGGGGCATGATTTCTTCATGGCAAACACCGGGCCGGTCGAAATGCTGTGCCGACCTCTCAACCTTCATCGCGACGGCTTTGATCGGGCCGAATATGGTGTGACCGGTAAATTTGGCGGATTTGTTTGCCATTCCTCGACAAAGGGTTTGGAGTGCAAAAATGAGGACGGGCACGGATTTTTCCTGTCTTGTGCAGTTCAAAGGGTGTTCTAGCGCACGCATTCTAAGCCTTGTTGGCATGTTTTGTTAAATTCCGTGGATATGTTCGTTGGACGCCTTGCAGTCCGCTAAACCTCGGGCCATTCTGAATCGCGATACATGGCGGTAAGGTTGAAAAAGGGCGATGAGGCCCCACCTTTATCGTCCAAGACAGGAGATGGCCGAGCGTTGCCTGAACAGGGACCGGAGCCATCTTGCCAACGATAAGGATTGAGCATGCAAGAGCCCCTTAATTCCTCATACCCCGTACTTCCGCTGCGCGATATTGTGGTGTTCCCGCATATGATCGTGCCGCTGTTCGTGGGTCGGGAAAAATCCGTCCGCGCACTGGAAGAGGTGATGCAGGACGACAAACAGATTTTGCTGTCCAGCCAGATTGATCCGGGTGATGATGACCCGGCCGAAGACGGAATTTATCGCTCGGGTGTTCTGGCCAACGTTCTGCAATTGCTGAAGCTGCCCGATGGTACCGTAAAGGTGCTGGTCGAAGGGCAAGCACGCGTGCAGATCACCGAGTTCCTTGAAAATGAAGAGTTTTTCGAGGCTCGCGCCGAATACCTGACCGAAATCCCGGGCGATGTCACCACGACCGAAGCGTTGCTGCGCACCGTTGCGGACGAGTTCGAGCGCTACGCAAAAGTGCGCAAAAACATCCCCGAAGAAGCCCTAGCCGCCGTAGGTGAAACCGCCGAACCTGCCAAGTTGGCTGACCTTGTGTCGGGTCATCTGGGTATCGAGGTCGAGCAAAAGCAGGAACTGCTGGAAACCCTTTCGGTCAGCGAGCGGCTTGAGAAGGTCTATGGCCTGATGCAGGGCGAAATGTCGGTTCTACAGGTCGAGAAGAAGATCAAGACGCGCGTCAAATCCCAAATGGAGAAAACGCAGCGCGAGTACTATCTGAATGAGCAGATGAAGGCCATTCAGAAGGAACTTGGCGATGGTGAGGACGGCAGCAACGAAGTCGCCGAACTGGAAGCCAAGATCGCCGAGACCAAGCTGTCGCAAGAGGCCCGTGAAAAGGCCGAGGGCGAGCTGAAAAAGCTGCGCAACATGAGCCCGATGTCGGCTGAAGCCACCGTCGTTCGCAACTATCTGGACTGGATTCTGTCACTGCCGTGGGGCACCAAATCCCGCGTCAAAAAGGATCTGGGCCGGGCGCAGGACATTCTGGATGCCGATCACTATGGCTTGGAAAAGGTCAAGGAACGGATCGTCGAATATCTGGCGGTTCAACAGCGTTCGAAAAAGCTGAAGGGTCCGATCCTGTGCCTTGTCGGTCCTCCGGGTGTTGGTAAGACCAGCTTGGGTAAGTCGGTTGCACGGGCAACGGGGCGCGAATTCATTCGCATCTCGCTGGGTGGCGTGCGCGACGAATCCGAGATCCGCGGCCACCGTCGGACTTATATCGGCTCGATGCCGGGCAAGATCATCCAGGCGCTGAAAAAGGCAAAGACCACGAACCCTCTCATCCTGCTCGACGAGATCGACAAGATGGGGCAGGACTTCCGTGGCGATCCGGCCTCGGCCATGCTTGAAGTGTTGGATCCTGAGCAAAACAGCACGTTCATGGACCATTACCTTGAGGTCGAATATGACCTGTCCAATGTGATGTTCCTGACCACGTCGAACAGCTACAACATGCCAGGGCCTCTGCTGGACCGGATGGAGATCATCCCGCTGGCCGGTTACACCGAAGAGGAAAAGAGCGAGATAGCCAAGCAGCACCTGATCAGCAAACAAGTGAAAAACCATGGTCTGAAAGCCAAGGAGTTTGAGCTGACAGATGAGGCGCTTCAAAAGATGATCCGCACCTATACCCGTGAGGCTGGTGTGCGGAACCTTGAGCGTGAGATCGCCAAGGTGGCGCGGAAATCGCTGACCAAGATCATCAAGAATGAGGCGGAAGAAGTCATTGTTACGCCTGACAATCTGGATGAATTCCTGGGGGTGCCAAAATTCCGTTACGGTCTGGCCGAACAGGATGATCAGGTCGGTGTGGTCACCGGTCTGGCGTGGACGTCCGTAGGTGGCGACTTGCTGCATATCGAGGCGCTGAAACTGCCGGGTAAGGGTCGGATGAAGACCACCGGTAAGCTGGGCGATGTGATGAAGGAATCCATCGACGCGGCCTCGTCCTATGTGCGGTCTATCTCGCCCCAGATCGGGGTGAAGCCACCGAAATTCGATACGCTGGATATTCACGTCCACGTGCCGGATGGTGCCACGCCCAAGGATGGCCCAAGCGCCGGTCTGGCGATGGTGACCTCGATCGTGTCCGTGCTGACCGGTATTCCGGTCCGCAAGGATATCGCGATGACGGGTGAGGTTTCACTTCGTGGTAACGCGATGCCAATCGGTGGTTTGAAGGAAAAACTGCTGGCGGCACTGCGCGGTGGTATCAAGACCGTTCTGATCCCGGAAGAAAACGAAAAGGATCTGGCAGAAATTCCGGACAACGTGAAAGAAGGGTTGGAAATCATCCCGGTCACGCATGTCTCGGAGGTTTTGAAACACGCGCTGATCCGCGAGCCTGAGCCTGTCGAATGGGATGAAGCCGCAGAAGAGGCCGCAGCAGCAGCCGCCAAGGCGGCCGAAGGTGCCAGCCCATCGGCAACAGCGCATTAAGCTGATCAAAGGCGGGGGAGACCCCGCCTTTTTACAACCCGATGATAGGTTTTTTCGGGTCCAGTATCTCTTCTTCGTCGATGTATTCCTGGAACTTTTCCTGGGGCAGGGCAGAACGAACTGCCAACCCAAAGATTACCGCAGAGAACAACAAGCAAAGCATGATATCCCACCCAAACGGGATTTGCTTCAGCGCACCATCTCCGAATTGCCCGAGATATGAGATCAGGCCGACGCCCACCAGATAAGGGAGCAGCCACAACGCTTCGGTCACGTCCATTTCATCCAGCCGGTTGCGGAACCGTACCAGCAGCAGGGCCATCCCGATGGCAAGGGCGATACCCAGACGCCAGACCGTGTCCCAACCGCTCCAATAAACAACAAGGGTGGCGATGGCGAAGGCCGAGACCGCAACCAGTTTCACGGCGGGGATGCGGATGGATCTGGGGCGATCCGGCATCAGATGGCGCAGGCACACGACGGCGATAGGGCCGACTGCAAAAGACAGCACGATGGCGGCGCCGTTCAAGGCGATGACAGTGGTAAAGGGAACCGTCAGCAGGAACAGGGTACCGATCAGGAAATTCAGTGCCAGTGCCCAAAGGGGCACTCCGAACGACGACAGCATCATTAGGCGCGAAGGCAAAAACCCGTTTTTTGCCAGAGCCATAGCGATCCGCGCATTCGATCCGGTCGAGACTAGGCCATTGCCGAACGGCCCGATAACCGATCCGATGTTCAGTACGCTCAAGAACCAGACAAACCCGACCGATATGATGACGCCATCCAACGGGCCCTGACCGCCGAAACTCAGGCTGGCCCAACCGTTGCTCAGCATTTTCGAGTCGAGCGCGCCGATAAAGGCGATTTGCAAGCCCACATAGATCAACGCGCAAAGCACGATGGACAGAATCAGCGCGGCAGGGATGGCGAATTTGGGATTTCGAACCTCACCGGCCATATCAACCACATGACGAAATCCAATGAAGGAAAAGATAACGCCACCGGTCGACACTGCGGCCATGATGCCTTGCAGTTCATAGGGTGCGAATCCATCCGGTTGAGTGAAGTTCTGAGTGTCGAACCGATTGGCGATGAGCAAGCCGGCTAATACAATTGGAATCGCGATCTTGGCCCAAGTCAGCGTCGCGTTCACTTGGGTGAAGAACTTGACGCCCAACGCATTGACCGCAACGAACAGCAGCATGAAAAACAGGGCGACGGTGATGCCCGCACCCGTCAAGTCACCTGTGTCTGCTGTGTGGAGCCACGGGGCATAGGGGGCCAGGTACTTCAGCATCGCCTCGACCTCGATCGGGGCGGTGGTATTGTACCCAATCCAGGCGGTCCAACCCATCGCCATCGAGACGATATTGCCGTGAGAAAACTGCGGCACCCGCGCGATGCCACCCGGAATCGGCAGCATGGCCGATATTTCGGCGAAGGTGATTGCCAGAATGAACATGGCCGCGGCACCAATGATCCATGAAATGATAGCAGCAGGCCCTGCATGTTGCACCGCCAGAAGCGGCCCGAACAACCATCCGGACCCAATGATGCCACCAACCGAAATGAAGGTCAGACCAACGAGGCCGATATCGCGCTTCAATCCGGCCACGTTATTACTCCATCCCAAAGCGCCGCAAAATCCCGCGGCTATTCAAAACAGGATACGCAGCCCAGGAGAAATCTGGCAAGCCTCCGTCAAGACACGGAAATTTGGATGGTGCCTACCAAAGAGGGGAATGGTGGGTGATAAGAGATTTGAACTCCTGACATCTTCGATGTGAACGAAGCGCTCTACCACTGAGCTAATCACCCATAAGCGCGCTTAATACAGAGTGTCCCGCAGGCTTGCAAGGGTACGCGAAGTGCAAAATTTCTATACTACGGGCACAAAAAAACAGGCAGCATAAACCGCTGCCTGTTGTTTTCACTTACAGCCTTACAGGATGAAGTCGTTCGCTGTCAGGTCATGCAGACCGGATAGCTTGATGACCATCTCAGGATCACTGTCATTGTCTGTGTCGACGTAAACTATGGTCTGATCGGATGCCGTACCTGCGTTGTCCTGCTTGATGAAATAGATCTCACCTTCGTCGGACGATCCGATTGGGGTCGTGCCGTTGAAGACGAAAGCATCATCGCCAACCAAAACCGTACTGGCGTCGATTGCACTCAGATCGATCTTGTCTTCGCCTTGCGTGAAATCCGTGATCTTGTCGGCCAGAGATCCTTTGGTACCACTGTCGGTGATGTCATTGAAAACAAACGTATCCGTTCCGATGCCGCCGGTCATCGTATCCACACCGGCACCGCCGACAATCGTGTCGATTCCTTTGCCGCCGAAGATCGCATCATTGCCTAGACCACCGTCAATGATGTCAGAGCCGTTGCCCCCACGCAGTGTATCCCAGCCGTTGCCACCGGAAATCGTATCTTTGCCAATGCCGCCCTGAAGCAGGTCCGCGCCTCTCTGGCCGTCAAGCGTGTCGTTTCCATCGTTGCCGATAAAGGTGTTTGCCTGATCATCACCAGTAAGCTGATCGTCCTGAGCGGTACCCACGGCGTTTTCGACCAAGGTGATCGTATCCATGCCGTATCCGGTATCCTGAGCGGTCGTAACCGACAGATCTAAGGTCGCGGCGGTTGAGCCGTTGAACGAAAGGGTATCAACCCCAACGCCACCTGTGATGGTGTCGTCGCCATCACTGTCTTTGATGATGAAGTTGTCCAAACCGTTGCCGCCGGTCAGGGTGTCGTTGCCTTGACCACCGATCAGGAAATCATTTCCTTGGCCACCTTTGATGGTATCGTTGCCGTTTCCGCCAGCAATCAGGTCATTGCCACCATTGCCGACCATGAGGTTCGCAACATCATTGCCATAAAGGAAGTCACCGGCGTGCCCGCCGGCGGCGTTTTCAATGACAACCCCATTGGCGATCGTGAAGCCACCACTGACCCCTGCCGCGTGCGAGGGGGTTCCGCCTGCATCGTGGCCTTCTAGATCAGCCGCCTTCAGGCTGATCCTTACACTTCTCCACAATCCACTGGCTGAAATCGTATCCGTGCCGCCCGTATCCCAGATCGCTTCCCAATAGGTGCCGGGAGCATTGGAGCCTTTCAAAGAATAGACGTTGTTGCCGGTATTGTTTGACGTGGTTCCATAAATCGCTTGAAGCGCGGCAATGTCCAGTGCCATCGGCGAGGCCACGCCGCCATAGTTGAACGAAGGTAGCGGCACAACCTGCGGGTACCCTGAGTTGTACGACATGATCGTATAGACGGCTTGGTTCTGACCATCGGTTCCGTAGTCATCGAATGGTTGTGTCACACCGTCAAAGACGGTTGATTGCCCACCGTTGTCATGCGGATGTGCCAGCCCGAGGCCATGCATGATCTCATGCACAATGGTTGCAAATCCTTCGCCGCCCTTTGCCAGCGCAGATTGGCTGAACAGAGGAGTATCGTATGCGAACCAGCCAAACAGAGTGTTGATACCAAATCCCTCTAGAATGGGGTCGCTTCCGGGCACTTGGTGTGCACCGAGGCTCCCGTCCAGGGATTGGGTTGTAACAAGCCCCCACGAGATGTTTTCGTAATAGGGCGTCCCTTGGGGTGAGAGGAAATTGACCTCGACAAAATCAATTGGGATGTATTGCTCGATCACGGCCAAGGCTTGGCGGAACGCTTGTTTTTCATGGGGGAAAAAATCTACGAAACCCTGAACCGACGAGTCCCCGAATGAATATGTAATCGTGCCAGCTGGTCCTCCGTTATTCGTGCCGAGGTTCCAAGAGGTCCCCCAAATCAATCCGTCAACATACTCATGACCAGTTGGGCTGGCGCCCGGGTAATTTTGGTTTGCAACTGACATTCCGCTATTTCCATAATTACAACGCAAACCATAGGTCATCACAAATCATGACTTTTGATTGCGTTAAGCTTCCTTCCGATCTCGTAAGCCGAGATTTTGTTATCCGCTCGGATACTTCACTTCGAGACTTGCCAGCGCAAGTTTGCTGGCACGTTTTTTTGATTTTGTGAGGGCGGTGTCGCCTCTTGCACACGCATTGTGACTGAATAATGGCAGGGGTGCCAAGCCTCGCAAAAGGCCGTGGCGTTAGGTTCAGATATATCGAGGATTATGTTCGGTTTTTCAGAAATCATACATCTTATGCGTGTGCTTCGATGGAATCGTTTGAAAGTATAAATCCTTGGATACCTTGGCATTTCCAATAAAAGGAATCATCTTAGCCAAAGGGTGTTTGGGATCTTGCAGTAGGTTGGGAAAGGTTCGGTTCCAAGGAAGCTGGGACGTGATGCCGGGAAACAATTTCCGCCTTCTTCAAAAAAACTTCAAAACCCCGCTTGACGATGCCGGGGCGTGGCCATAATACACCCCAACGTTCAGCAACGAACGGGCAGCGGGCGGTTGTAGCTCAGTTGGTTAGAGTACCGGCCTGTCACGCCGGGGGTCGCGGGTTCGAGCCCCGTCAACCGCGCCACCGCTGCCAGCCTTAGATCCGGGTTAATGGATCGCACATAGACCCTAAATGCGCGGTTGTAGCTCAGTTGGTTAGAGTACCGGCCTGTCACGCCGGGGGTCGCGGGTTCGAGCCCCGTCAACCGCGCCATTTTCCCGAAATACCGAATATTCAATCAACCCCTTCCGGGGCGCACATCGGATCGGGGTCATACTGTCAGGAGATGTCGGCAATAATCCGGTCGTTCACACTTTGTTCTAACTTTTCTGTTGGAGACTCGGAGCCGCTCGCCTATTTCTAGGACACTTATGTGTTGGGGGCCAAAATGGCTGAGCTGAAAAATATCGAGGTGCGCGGCGCGCGCGAGCATAACCTCAAGGGTATCGACGTAGATATTCCGCGCGATCAGCTGGTGGTGATCACCGGGTTGTCGGGTTCTGGCAAGTCGTCTTTGGCGTTTGATACCATTTATGCCGAAGGTCAGCGTCGCTATGTCGAAAGCTTGTCGGCTTATGCGCGTCAGTTCCTGGATATGATGGAAAAGCCGGATGTGGACCATATCAGCGGCCTGTCCCCGGCGATTTCGATTGAACAGAAAACTACATCGAAAAACCCGCGTTCGACCGTTGGGACGGTGACCGAGATTTACGATTATATGCGTCTGTTATTTGCCCGCGCGGGGACGCCTTATAGCCCGGCTACTGGACAGCCCATCGAAGCACAGCAGGTGCAGGACATGGTCGACCGCATCATGACGATGGAGGAGGGTACGCGCGGCTATCTGCTGGCCCCCATCGTGCGGGACCGAAAGGGGGAATACAAAAAGGAATTCCTCGAGCTGCGCAAACAGGGATTTCAGCGCGTCAAGGTGGATGGCGAGTTCTACGAATTGGACGAGCCGCCCACGTTGGACAAGAAATTCCGCCATGACATTGACGTCGTGGTCGACCGTCTGGTCGTGCGCGAAGGGATGGAAACGCGGCTGGCCGACAGTCTGCGTACCGCGCTGGATCTGGCGGATGGGATCGCGATTCTGGAAACCGCCCCGCGCGAAGGTGATCCAGAACGCATTACATTCAGTGAAAACTTTGCTTGCCCGGTTAGTGGCTTCACGATCCCCGAGATTGAACCGCGCCTGTTCTCATTCAATGCGCCTTTTGGTGCCTGCCCCGATTGCGATGGCCTGGGGGTCGAACTGTTTTTTGACGAACGTCTGGTGGTTCCGGATCAGACGCTGAAGCTTTACGATGGGGCACTGGCCCCGTGGCGCAAGGGCAAGTCGCCCTATTTCCTGCAGACGATCGAGGCCATCGCTCGCCACTACGAATTCGACAAAAACACTCCGTGGAAAAATCTACCAGCAAAGGTGCAGCAGGTGTTCCTGCGCGGTTCCGGCGATGAGGAAATCCAATTCCGCTATGACGAAGGCGGGCGAGTCTATCAGGTTACCCGCAGTTTTGAGGGCGTGATCCCCAATATGGAACGCCGCTATCGCGAAACCGACAGCGCTTGGATACGTGAAGAGTTTGAGCGGTACCAGAACAACCGGCCGTGCGGTGCATGCCACGGCTATCGCCTGCGTCCCGAAGCGTTGGCTGTCAAGATCGCCGGCCTGCATGTGGGGCAGGTCGTGCAGATGTCGATCAAAGAGGCTCTGGCCTGGGTCGAGGATGCTCCGAACCATTTGAGTGCACAGAAGAATGAGATCGCACGGGCGATCCTCAAAGAGATTCGTGAACGTCTGGGATTCCTGAATAACGTTGGATTGGAATATCTTACGTTGTCTCGTTCAAGTGGAACACTGTCCGGGGGCGAAAGTCAGCGGATTCGTCTGGCCAGCCAGATCGGTTCCGGCCTGACCGGCGTTCTGTACGTGCTGGACGAGCCCTCAATCGGGCTGCACCAGCGGGACAATGACCGGCTTCTGGGCACGCTCAAGAACCTGCGTGATCAGGGCAACACGGTGATCGTCGTCGAACATGACGAAGAGGCGATCCGCGAGGCCGACTATGTGTTCGATATCGGCCCGGGTGCCGGTGTGCATGGTGGGCAGGTGGTCAGTAAGGGCACACCTGAACAGATCGCTTCAGATGCAGCCTCGATGACTGGTCAGTATTTGGCAGGCACACGGGAAATTGCCGTTCCAACAGAACGGCGCAAGGGAAACAAGAAGAAGGTCTCGGTGGTTAAGGCGACGGGCAACAACCTGAAGAACGTCACGGCCGATTTCCCGCTGGGCAAGTTTGTCTGCGTGACGGGTGTGTCTGGTGGCGGCAAGTCGACATTGACGATTGAGACTCTGTTCAAAACCGCCTCGATGCGTCTGAACGGCGCGCGCCAGACTCCGGCACCTTGCGAGACGATCAAGGGGTTGGAACATCTGGATAAGGTCATCGATATCGACCAGCGGCCGATTGGGCGGACTCCGCGTTCAAATCCAGCAACTTACACGGGGGCCTTCACCCCGATCCGAGACTGGTTTGCCGGTTTGCCCGAAGCCAAGGCGCGTGGCTATAAGCCGGGTCGGTTTAGCTTCAACGTCAAGGGAGGTCGGTGCGAAGCCTGTCAGGGTGATGGCGTCATTAAGATCGAGATGCACTTTTTGCCCGATGTCTACGTCACCTGTGAAACCTGCAAGGGCGCGCGCTACAACCGCGAAACGCTTGAGATCAAGTTTAAGGGCAAGTCCATCGCCGATGTTCTTGATATGACAGTGGAAGACGCGCAGGAGTTCTTTAAGGCCGTACCGTCGATCCGCGACAAGATGGATGCGCTGGCACGGGTCGGGCTTGGCTATATCAAGGTCGGTCAGCAGGCGACTACGCTGTCTGGTGGTGAGGCACAGCGGGTGAAGCTGTCAAAGGAGTTGTCCAAGCGTTCGACCGGGCGGACCTTGTATATTCTGGACGAGCCGACCACCGGTCTTCACTTTGAAGACGTCCGTAAGTTGTTGGAAGTGCTGCACGAACTGGTCGACCAGGGTAATACGGTTGTGGTGATCGAACACAACCTGGACGTTGTGAAAACTGCCGACCATATTATTGATATCGGTCCCGAAGGTGGCGATGGCGGTGGTGAAATCGTGGCGACCGGGACGCCCGAGGATGTGGCTGCAGTGGAATGCAGCCATACTGGACGGTATCTGAAGCAGATGCTTGAGGGCGCACGGGTTGCTGCGGAATAAGGGTTTGATCCTCAGTTGAGGATGTCAGCCACCGCACCGATCAGGTTCAGCACTTTTCGCGTATCTGGATCGACGCGATAGACGTAGTCGCCGGCACGAATGTAGCTGCCACGGTTCAGACCATAGCGATACGGATCATTGATCCAGCGATAGTCGTGGTTGATGTAATCACCCGAGCGATACAGGTTTTTAACCTGGCCAGGCGGCACGCATGGTACAGCCTTTTTAGCCAGCCCCGGAGGGCAATGCCCGGCCTTTCCTTTGCCGTTCCCGGCGATGGCGATGCCAGAACTCAGCGCGAGCGCCAGAATTGTCGTGGAAATGGTTAACACACGCGACATCTAACTTCCCTCCGCAAGAACGTCGTAGTTAAAGACAGATGGCTGTAGTTCACTGTTTGGTCAACCCAGTGGGCAACAAGCCGCCCACGCCGGTCGCCTAGCCTCGTCCGCGTTTTTCGAACCGTGGAAGCATTGCAGAGAAATCCATGCCCAATCCGCCCTCGGACTCAACGAATTGTTCATACAGTGCGGTTGCGGCTTGACCCATCGGCGTATCCGCATCCGAACTTTCGGCGGCCTGTTGGCTAAGACGCAGGTCTTTTAGCATCAATTCAGCAGCGAAACCGGGTTGATAGTTATTGTCCGCCGGGCTTTCCGGACCCACGCCAGGGGCAGGGCAGTAGGCATTCATCGTCCAGCTATAGCCTGAGGATGTGCTGACCACATCAAACATCTTTTGCCTGTCCAGGCCCAGTTTATCTGCCAGCGCAAAAGCTTCGCACGTGGCAATCATGGTGACACCGAGGATCATGTTATTGCAGATCTTGGCAGCCTGACCGGCGCCGGATTCACCGCAATGAACGGCTTTTTGACCCATGATATCGAACAGCGGCGCTGCTTTCGCAAATGCGGTATCGCTGCCACCTGCCATGAAAGTCAAAGTGCCAGCCGCTGCGCCGCCGATTCCACCCGAAACAGGGGCATCTACCGCCAGAATTCCAGCCTGTTTTGCCTGATCCGCGACAGCGCGGGCGCTGTCGACATCGACGGTTGAACAATCGATCCACACAGACCCGGATTGCATTGCAGGGATGATCTCATCCCCGACAGCGCGCAAGATTTTCCCGTTTGGCAGCATGGTGATGACGATATCGGCGTTTGCGGCAGCTTCGGCCCCCGAACCGGTCATGGCGACACCAGCGACACTGACCTCGGCCATGTCAAAACCAGTCACCTCATGCCCGGCCTTTGCCAGATTGGCGGCCATTGGATTGCCCATGTTGCCCAGACCGATAAACCCGATTTTCATCTCTCAAACCTCCTCAAATGTCAGCATGTTTTTGCCCAGTGGCTGCAGCATTTTCGACACCGCCACCGCTGGTACGGATTGGTCGGCAAACCGCCATTGTGGATTACGGTCCTTGTCGATGATCTGAGCGCGAATGCCTTCCAGAAAATCGCCATGTTCCATCGCGCGGAACGTATATCGGTATTCCAGTTCCAACGCCTTGCGCAGCGTCAGGCTGGGCCCTCGTAGGCGATGCAGCGCTTCGACCGTGCAAGCCATCGACAGCGGCGAATTGCGACGCATCAGTTTGAGCGCGTCCGCCGCCATCGCGTGGCTGGAATGGATCAGGGCGTTCAGGATATCGCCCAGGCTTTCCCCGGCGAATAGGGTTTCGATAACGGAGTGCTGTTGTTCTAGCGCGCTGTCGGGCGGCGTCGTGGTGTGTCGTTCGATCAGTTCGGCATCTCCCGAGGCCTCGAGCATCTCGATTATGGCGGACCAATCCGAAATCGGGATGAAGTGGTCGGCAAATCCCGCAAAGACAGCATCTCCTGGGCCCATCCGATGACCGGTTGTGCCCAGGTATTCGCCTAAACGACCGGGGGCCAGCGCCAGCATCAATGTGCTGCCCACATCCGGCAACAGCCCAATCGAACATTCCGGCAGAGCAATTTTCGAGCTTTCCCCAACGATCCGGTGGCTGCCATGGCATCCAATGCCAACGCCACCGCCCATGGTGAAACCCTGAAGAAAGCTGATGACTGGCTTGGGGTATTCGAAGATAAGCGCATTCAGCCGGTATTCATCGCGCCAGAAGGTACGTCCATAATCGAAATCCCCCTTGCTGCCTGTCGCGTAAAGGTCGGCGATATCGCCGCCCGCACAAAAGGCCTTGTCGCCTTCGGCGTCCATGATGACCAGATCCACGGCATCATCTTCGCGCCAGTTGCGCAGCGCCGTGTCGACGGCCATGCACATGTCATAGGTCATCGCGTTCAACGCTTTTGGCCGAGTCAGGGTGATGCGCCCGGCGCGGCCTGTTATGCGGATGTCGATGTCTGGCATGTGTTCCTCAGTGTTCGGCAAGCATTTGGCGGGCGACGATGACCCGCATGATTTCATTGGTGCCTTCCAGAATCTGGTGAACGCGGAGATCGCGCACCAGTTTTTCGATGCCATAATCGGCCAGATACCCATAGCCACCATGCAATTGCAGGCATTGGTCGACAACTTTCGATCCGGTCTCGGTCACAAATTTCTTGGCCATGGCGCAAAACTTAGTGGCGTCGGGCGTGCCCTGATCTAGCTTCCAGGCAGCCTGCCGCAGAAAGGTTCGAGCGGCTTGCAGTTCAATCTCCATATCGGCGAGACGGAACTGCAACGCTTGAAATTGGTCGATCGACTGACCGAAAGCCTTGCGCTCGGACATGTATTGCAACGTCATGTTCAGCCCGGACTGGGCAGCGCCCAGGGAACAAGAGGCGATATTGAGCCGCCCGCCATCCAGACCCTTCATCGCATATTTGAACCCATCCCCTTCGGTGCCGACCAGATTTCCAGCCGGGATGTGGCAGTCATCGAATTGCACCTGCGCTGTCGGCTGGCTTTTCCAGCCCATCTTCTGTTCCAGCGCGCCAAAGCTGAGGCCCGGCGTGCCGTCCTCGACATAAACCGTTGAAATGCCCTTGGGCCCATCCCGACCGGTGCGCACCATGCAGACATAGGCGTCAGAATAACCGCCGCCCGAGATGAACGCCTTGGTGCCGTTCAGCGTATAACCCTCATTCGTGCGGTCGGCGCGGGTTTTGAGCGCAGCCGCGTCCGATCCTGATCCGGGTTCCGTCAAGCAATAGCTGAGGATGGTGTTCAGGCTTAGTACATCAGGCATGATGCGGGATTTCAGTTCGTCGCTTCCAAAACTGTCCAGCATTTTGGCGCACATGTTGTGGATCGACAGAAAGGCCGCGACGGAAGGGCAGGCCATTGATAGCGCTTCGAACACCAATGTCGCGTCCAGACGGGTAAGGCCGGACCCGCCGCTGTCTTCCGAGACATAAAGCCCGCCGAATCCCAACTCGCCAATTTGCGGCCAAAGGTCTTTGGGGATGGTTCCGTCAGCCTCCCATTTGCGGGCGTTCGGGGCGATGTTGTCTTGCCCGAAATCATACGCCATGTCGAAGATTGCGGTTTGCTCTTCTGTCAGTGCAAAATCCAAGGCTTGCCTCCCACGCTTCCGAATGAATTGAACGACTGTTTATTTCCGAATTCTTACAGAAATTTTGCACGGCCAGCAATCGTCAGGGGCATTAAAGATCGTGATGAAATTCTTCGATCAGGTGCTGCACGACGGCTTTCCCGGGATCATCGCCGCGTGCTGCAGCTTCGGCATGGACGCGGCGCTGTCGGGTAGCCGAAGTGCCGGACTGTGCGATTTGCTGCAGGCGCGCCAACTCGGTCATGGTGCCCAGTGCTTCTGCGTCTTCAGCCAGCATTCCCATCAGTTCGCCCATTAACTCGGGCATGGGTTTGATGGAACGGTCGCCAAAGTCGATCAGACCTTCGCCTACGCCATACCTTTGTGCGCGCCAACGGTTTTCGCTGATCAGGAACTGATCGTAATGCCGCCAGCGCAGATTGCGATCCTTCAGGCGGCACAGCATGCGGGTCAACGCCTGGGCCAGGGCGGCCAGCGACAATGTGTGTTCCAACCGAGGTTGCACGTCCATGATCCGTGTTTCCAGAGTTGGAAAACGGTGTGACGGGCGCAGGTCCCACCAGATCTTTGTCGTGTCCTCAATCACGCCCAACTCGACCAGAATGCCGGTGGTGCGTTCATAATCCGACCAACTGGCCAGAACCGGCGGCAACCCTGTGCGTGGCAGGTTATCAAACACGGTCAGGCGGTAGGAGGAAAGTCCCGTATCCTCTCCGTTCCAATAGGGGGACGAGGTCGACAGGGCCAACAGATGTGGCAGGAAGTAGGATAGCTGAGGCATCAGGTCGGCCCGCAGGGCAGGGTCTTCGACACCGACATGAACGTGCATCCCGCAGATCAACATGCGTCGGGCAACGCCACCAAGGGCATGTTGCAGCGCGTCGTAGCGATCCTTGCGGGTGTGGTGCTGTTTCTTCCAGTCGGCAAACGGGTGGCAAGACACGGCAATTGGCGCGAGGTTGTATTCAGCCGCCCGATCCGCAACGCATGAGCGCAGGCGTTTCAAATCTTCTCGGGCCGATTTGATCGTCGAATGGGGCCGGGTGCCGACCTCAATCTGGCATTGCAGGAATTCGGGGCTAACCTGTCCTTCGAAATCCGCCTGACAGGCCTCCATCAGTGCCGTGGGCGCTTGGGCAAGTTGCAAGCTGTCGCGATCGACCAGCAGATACTCTTCTTCTATGCCCAGCGTAAATTCCTGCTGCATGGCAACCCTCGTACTACTATTCTGACCAGTGAATACGGAAATTTCTGTTTTGCCAAGCGTTTGGAGCGGCTCATCTTGCACAAGCCCGGCCTGCAAAGGTATGGAACACACGAACCGCCAAGTGGAGCCGCCCGTGAAACCCAGAAAATTCCCGCAGATCAACGCAGCCCTCAATGAGTTGGGGGTGAAGCTGGTCGATAAGGTCACGGAACTGGACGAGCGTGCACGGCTTGAGGCGTTTGAACGGGCAGGTGGGTTGACCCGCCCGGCCTATGCCTTGTCGCCGGGGATGGAGGGGTTTGATATCAGCGAGCTGGTTGCCGAATATGGTCAGCACGCTGCCGCACTGGAGGCGTTGAAAGACCCTGCGCGCAATCAAACCAGCTATCGCCTGGGCAATGGATATTACGACAGCCCGGATGCTGACGCGTTGTACCTGATGATCCGGCGGTTTGCGCCCAAACGCGTGATTGAGGTCGGTTGCGGCAATTCAACCCGCGTCACCCGGCAGGCCATCATCGACGGCGGTCTGGATACACAGATCACTGCGATTGATCCGTATCCACGGGCGGATATCGCGCATGTCGTCGATCACTTTGAACAGAAGCGGCTGGAAGAGGTCGATCCGGCGCTGTTCGATCAGCTTGAATCAGGTGACATCCTGTTCATTGATTCCAGCCACGTCGTTCGGATGAGCAACGACGTGGCGCATCTGTTCTGCCGCGTCATTCCTGCGCTAAAGCCGGGTGTGGTGATTCACGTGCATGATGTTTTTTTGCCCTACGAATACCCCAAGCGGTTCTTTTATGATTGCCCTGGTTGGGGAGAGCAGTACATCCTGCACGTATTGCTGCAATCTGGTGCGTATTCAATGCTTTGGCCGGGGTATTTCCTGCAGATGGATCGCCCCGATGCCGCCGAGGCATTGCCGTTTCTGAAGGACGGGCGCGCGCAGAGTATCTGGGTCCAGGTGAAGGAAAAGTGATCCGGGCTGGCGGACCCTCCGTACCCCTTTCCATAACAAGCTGGAGAGGAGACAACAGCCATGTTTCGCCGTACTTTCATGGGCGCCGCCGCCGCATTTGCACTTGCACTGCCCGTCAAGGCACAAGCTGCTGACATCGTGGACACCGCCGTATCAGCCGGATCGTTCAACACCCTGGTCGCTGCTGTTCAGGCCGCAGATCTGGTTGACACGTTGAAAGGTGATGGTCCGTTCACCGTTTTCGCACCCACAGACGAAGCGTTTGCCGCGCTGCCCGAGGGAACGGTGGAAACGCTGCTGTTGCCTGAAAACAAGGACCAACTGGTCGAGATTCTGACTTATCACGTGGTCCCGGCCAAGGTGATGTCAGGTGATATTGCCGGTAAACGCGCGAAGGTTCGCACCGTTCAGGGCGACCAGCTGAGCGTGAACGCCAAAAATGGCGTCAAGGTCAATGATGCCAAGGTTGTGCAGGCCGACATCGAAGCCAGCAATGGCGTGATCCATGTGATCGATGCGGTGATCTTGCCGGAATAATGACCCCGCTAAGTAGAAAGCCCCGGTCCTGTTGGCCGGGGCTTTTTTGTCAAACTAATCTGACCTGAGTTCCAACCTGGACCAGAGGGTACAGTTCCTCAACGTGCTGGTTGTAAAGGCCGATACACCCTGACGAGCTTTGGCGGCCAATCTTGCGCGTGTCATGGGTGCCATGTACCAGATAGGCGGGCCAGCCCAGATACATAGCGCGTGTCCCCAACGGGTTGCCGGGATCGCCACCTTCCATGCGTACGGGCAGGGACGGATCACGTTCACGCATAGACGCGGTTGGAGTCCAGCTTGGATTTTCAGTCTTGCGCTTGACCTCGGTATAGCCGCGCTTGGTAAGCTCTTCGCTCATCGGAACTGAGCTGGGGTACAGCTTATACGTTCCGTCCGGTCCCCAGTAATGAACTGCTCGGCTGGTGATATCGGCCAGCAGGCAGCCGACACCCAGCTCATCGAAGTGGTCTTGCCAGTTCTGCTGTGAAAACGACGACACATTGCGACGTACCGGCAATTGCGTGCTGATGGCTTCTTCATCCGTCGGGAATGCATCAATGCTTTGTGCGCGCACCAACGCTGGTGTCGCCAAAAGAGAAGCTGCGCCCAACAGGGCAGAGCGGCGGGTCATGTACGGATTTGACAAAGCGGCCTCCGGTATTCGTACTGCTCGAAACTAGGAAATTGGCAACAAACTATTGTCGTCTTAGCTGCTTTTCCAGTGGCAGAGCTGTGAATTTATCGTGAAACCCGGATTTTCTTATCCACTGTGGCAATACTTCGCCAAAAAATACCGACCCGATGGGGGCCGGTATTGGTGATAGGCAGTTTTGCGGATCCAGATCAGTCCATCGCTTTGAAGTTGAACTCGCCACCTTCTTTGATGCCCGACGGCCAGCGCGAGGTCACGGTTTTGGTGCGGGTGTAGAACTTGAAGCTGTCCGGGCCGTGCTGGTTCAGGTCACCAAACATGGACTTTTTCCAACCACCAAAGGTGTGATAGGCCAGAGGAACCGGGATCGGAACATTGACACCGACCATGCCGATGTTGACGCGGCTCGCAAAGTCACGTGCGGTATCGCCATCGCGGGTGTAGATCGCGGTGCCATTGCCATATTCATGGTCCATCGCCAGCTTCAGCGCTTCTTCGTACGAACCTGCGCGAACGGTGGACAGAACTGGGCCAAAGATTTCCTGGGTGTAGATGTCCATGTCGGGAGTGACATTGTCGAAGAGGTGCGGGCCAACAAAGAAGCCGTCTTCATATCCCTGCAAGCTGAAATCGCGGTTGTCGACGACCAGCTTTGCACCTTGTTCAACACCCGAGTTAATCAGGCCAAGAATACGCTCTTTGGCGGCACCGGTTACGACCGGTCCCATATCAACATCGTCTCCGGCGGTGTAGGGGCCAACCTTCAGTTTCTCGACACGCGGGATAAGTTTCTCGATCAACGCGTCGGCGGTCTCTTCGCCGACGGGTACTGCAACCGAAATTGCCATGCAGCGTTCGCCAGCAGCCCCGAAACCAGCTCCGACCAGCGCGTCGGCGGCTTGGTCCAGATCTGCATCCGGCATGATGATCATGTGGTTTTTTGCGCCGCCAAAACACTGTGCACGCTTCCCGTTCGCTGTTGCGCGGGAGTAAATGTAGTGCGCAATCGGAGTCGATCCGACAAAGCTAACGCCTTGAATGATCTCGCTGTCCAGCAGGGTGTCTACAGCCTCTTTATCGCCGTTGACGACCTGGAATACGCCTTTGGGAAGGCCAGCTTCGACGAACAGTTCAGCCAGCATCAGCGGCACGGAAGGATCGCGCTCGGACGGTTTCAGTACGACAGCATTACCACAGGCCAAGGCCGGACCGACATGCCACAGAGGCATCATGGCGGGGAAGTTGAACGGCATGATCGACGCAACAACACCGAGAGGCTGACGCATCGAATACATGTCAATACCTGGGCCTGCGCTGTCGGTAAATTCACCCTTCAGCATCTGTGGGGCGCCGATGCAGTATTCGATCACTTCCAGGCCACGCTGGAGATCGCCCTTGGCGTCGGGAATGGTTTTGCCGTGCTCGCGGCTCAACGCTTCGGCCAGCTTGTCCATGTCGCGGTTCATCAGGCCAACCATCGCCATCATGACACGGGCACGTTTTTGGGGGTTGGTTGCTCCCCATTTAGGCTGTGCAGCAGCAGCATCGGCAATCGCAGCTTCGGTTTCGGCAACGCTGGCCATTGGACAATGGGCCTGAACCTCGCCGGTGGCGGGGTTGAATACGTCGGCGAAACGGCCTGATGTACCTTCTACATTTTCGCCGTTGATATAGTGAGTCAGGTTCTGCATGACAAATTCCTCCGGGTAGATCTGCCGGCAAAATAGACTTGCAGAAATTCGGTGAACAGAGGCAATGTTTCAAAAGAGCTTTGCAAAAATGCAAAAGGTGAAACATGACTCCGAATTGGGATGATATGCGGGTTTTTCTGTCCGTCGCGCGCGAGGAAAGCCTGTCGTCAGCGGGCCGAATCCTCAAAATTGACCCTGCTACGGTAGGGCGGCGTATTGCGCGGCTTGAGGCCACATTGGATGCGCAGTTGTTTACGAAATCGCAGCAGGGTTACATCCTGACCGCTGCTGGTGAACGCTTGTTGGATCACGGTTTACAAGCGGAAGAGGCGATGCGCGCGGCCGCGGGCGTTGTTACTGGGTCGACCAAATCCCTTAGCGGGCAGATACGAATTGGGGCGCCCGATGGCAGCGCCAATTATCTGTTGCCACAGGTTTGTGCGAAAATCAGTGACGCTAACCCTGATTTGGACATCCAGATTCTGGCCCTGCCAAGGATCATTAACCTATCCCGGCGTGAGGCCGACATGGCCGTAACCGTTAGTGCGCCGACAGCAGGCAGATTGCTGGTTAAGAAGATCAGCGACTATAAGCTGCATATGGTGGCGACGCAGGATTATCTGGATCGCCACGCGCCTATTGGTTCAGTCGACGATCTAAGAGGGCATCGTTTGATTGGCTACATCCCGGATATGATATTTGACCGAGAGCTGGACTATCTCAACGATATAGGCGTTGACCGTGTCGCACTTGCATCGAATTCGGTCTCGGTTCAGTTGCGCCAGGTGGCCCTTGGTACCGGAGTGTGCGTTGCCCATGATTTTACACTGCCTTTCCATCCAAACCTGCGAAAAATATTGACGGATCAAGTGGGTTTAATGCGAAGTTTCTATCTCGTCCGGCATCAGGGCGATCAGCGCAACGAACGGTTAAACCGCTTTGCCGAGGCCTTGACGCGTGGGATACGCGACGAAGTTGCGCGGCTTGAAGCCGATGCCAACGCTTGACAGGTCGACACAATCGCGCAACGCTTTGGATAAATTCATTATTCCGGAGGTGTTTTCATGCTCGTTCAGGGCATTCTGAAATCCAAGGCGACAGACAGCGTCGTGACGGTCGAGCCTTCGATGACTGTGTCGGAGGCTGCGAAGATCCTTGCGGAAAAGCGCATTGGTACCGTCATCGTTTCCGAAGATGGTGGTCAGACGGCAGTCGGCATTCTGTCTGAACGCGATATCGTTCGTGAACTGGCTGCCAGTGGCAGCGGATGCTTGACGCAACCGGTCAGCTCTTACATGACAAAGGATCTGATCACCACGACACGACAGGCCACTGTTCAAGATATTATGGCCCGCATGACCGAAGGCCGTTTTCGTCACATGCCCGTGGTCGAAGAAGGCAAGTTGATAGGCATTGTGACCTTGGGCGACGTGGTCAAGGCGCAACTGGCCGAACTGGCGATGGAAAAAGACGCCCTTCAAGGGATGATTATGGGTCACTGACGGGGCTGGTTGCGATAGCAACCTCTTGCGCCGACAGCAAAGTTATGTTTGCTGACGCAGAATTTCCAGAACGCAGGAGAGCGTGATGCGGGTTGGTCTATACCCTGGAACCTTTGACCCGATTACTCTGGGCCATATTGACATTATCCGGCGCGCCTCGGCTTTGGTCGACAAGCTGGTGATCGGTGTAGCGATCAACCGCGACAAGGGACCGTTGTTTTCACTGGAAGAACGCGTGGCCATGATTGAGGCGGAATGTGCGCTTTTGTCTGAACAAACCGGAACTGAAATTGTCGCTCATCCATTCGAAAACCTGCTGATCGACTGCGCCCGCGATGTGGGTGCCCAAATCATCATTCGCGGGCTGCGGGCCGTTGCGGATTTTGAGTATGAATTCCAGATGGTTGGTATGAATCGCGCTTTGGACGATTCAATCGAAACCGTATTTCTGATGGCCGAAGCCCGGCACCAGGCCATTGCATCAAAACTGGTGAAAGAGATTGCGCGCCTGAACGGGGACGTGTCGAAATTCGTGACGCCCCGCGTTAATACTGCATTGCGCGAAAGGTTAGGCTAACGCGCCCATCGCGGCGGCTGTGTCCAGCATCCGGTTCGAAAAGCCCCACTCATTGTCATACCAGGCCAGAACGCGCACCAATGTGCCGTCGGTGACTTTGGTCTCGGCCAATGACACGGTCGAGCTGTGGGAATCGTGGTTGAAATCCATCGACACCAATGGGCGGGTTTCGGCAGCCAACACACCGGGAATCCTGGCAGCGGCCTCGGTGAACAGCGCGTTGACCTCGTCTTCGGTGGTGGGGCGCGATACTTCGGCCACCAGATCGACAACAGACACGTTAGGCGTCGGAACGCGGATGGCCTGACCGGTCAGCTTGCCTGCCAATTGCGGCAGTACAAGACCGACAGCCGCTGCGGCACCCGTGGTGGTCGGGATCATCGACAAAGCCGCAGCACGTGACAGATATGGATCTTTGCCTGCGGTATCGTGGACTGGCTGACTGGCGGTATACGCATGGACCGTGGTCATGTTGCCATGGACGATGCCAAGCCCGGCATCCAGCGCGGCGGCAACTGGCGACAAGCAATTGGTGGTACACGAGGCGTTCGAGACCACTGTATCTCCGGCTGTCAGGTCGCGCTCATTCACACCATAGACTATTGTTTTTACAGCACCTTCGCCCCGCGCAGGTGCAGAGATCAGGACTTTCTTGGCACCGTTTTTCAGGTGACGTTCAGCAGCCTCGCGGGTGCGGAAGACGCCCGTGCATTCCAGAACCACGTCGATATCTGACCAATCCAGCGCCTCGGGGTCGCGTTCGCTGGACAGACGGATGGGGCCCGCGCCGACGTCCAGGCCTTCGTCGGTCAACGTCACCTTGTTGGGATAACGGCCGTGTACGCTGTCGAACTCGAACAAATGCGCGTTCATCTCGGGTTTGGCCAAGTCATTGATGGCGACAATTTCCACGTCTGTACGTCCCGATTCCATCACGGCACGCAGAACTCCGCGTCCGATCCGACCAAATCCGTTGATTGCCAGCTTGAGTGTCATGTTCCGCTCCGTCCGAATAGGGATCTTATATAAGTTAGCGCTAACAAAGCCAGATGAGCGGAAAAGTCAAGCAAAACCTCTGTCAGCGCCAGAAAGCCAGCCAATCCAGAAAGGCGTAAAGCTTTTTCCCGAGGAAAACCAAATGTTCGGGTCCAAAGATGGCGTAGTCCAGAATCAACCCGCCAAGGATCAAGAGGCCAAGCCAGATAGCGATTTGGTTGGTCATAGCGGCCCCGAACAAAAATGCCCGCCCAGATAACCTGAGCGGGCAAATATGTTCAAGATTTCAAACCGGTCTTAGTTAAGCCGACCCATGGCAACGGCGACATCGGCCATGCGAACCGAGAAGCCCCATTCGTTGTCGTACCAGGCCAGAACACGAACCAAGCGACCGTCTACAACTCGGGTTTGTTCCGGCGCAAAGATCGAGCTTTCTTCGGTGTGGTTGAAATCGGTCGAAACCAGCGGCGCGGGTTCATAACCCAGAACGCGCTGCATCGGGCCAAGCGCGGCTTCGCGGACGATTTCATTAACTTCTTCGACAGACACTTCGCGCGAGGCGCGGAAAGTCAGGTCCACCGCCGACACGTTCGGGGTAGGTACGCGGATGGCGGAACCGTCCAGACGGCCTTTCAGATTCGGCAGAACCTCACCCAGCGCTTTCGCAGCACCGGTCGATGTCGGGATCATCGACATGGCAGCGGCACGGGCGCGATACAGATCGCTGTGACGACGATCCAGGGTCGGCTGGTCGCCGGTATAGGCGTGGATCGTGGTCATGATACCATTTTCGATGCCGACACCTTCGTCCAAAACCTTGGCAAGCGGAGCAAGGCAGTTTGTGGTGCAAGAGCCATTCGAGATCATGTTGTCGTTGGCGGTCAGCGTGTTGTGGTTCACACCAAACACGATGGTTTTGTCGACGTTCTTGCCCGGTGCGGACAGCAGAACTTTGCCGGCGCCGCGCTCGAGGTGGGTTTTTGCCTTGGTGCCGTCATTGAATTTTCCGGTGCATTCCAGAACCACATCGCAGCCGTCCCAGTCCAGTTCGTTCATGTCGTAGGTCGAGAACATCTCCATCGGGCCACGGCCCAGATCCAAGGTATTGCCGTTGATGGCGATGTCGCGTGGGAACCTTCCGTGGATGCTGTCATATTTCAGCAGATGCGCCGAAGTTTCCAGCGGTCCGGTCGCGTTGACCTTGATGACTTCGATATCGTTCCGGCCTGACGCTGCGATATGCGACAGGGTACAGCGGCCGATGCGGCCAAAACCATTGATGCCGACCTTGATGGTCATGTGACGTCTCCAAATGCGCTTGCCTTGCAGGCCATATAGCCGTGATTGGTGAATCTCAAAAGAGCAAAAGCGGCATATTTTTAATGTGTTAGCGCAAACTTCGCACGATTGCGCTAACGCTTGCACTGGCTGTAGGATTGGGTAGGTTCCAGATGCGGCAGGTGACAGGAAAGGTAGCGCAATGAGCGGTCTTTTGGCTCTTTTGGATGACGTGGCGGGGATCGCCAAGGTTGCGGCGGCGTCGGTGGACGACGTGGTTGCGGCGGCGGGAAAGGCCGGGGCCAAGACGGCAGGGGTGATTATTGACGATGCAGCCGTCACTCCGAAATACGTTCAGGGTTTTGCGCCTGCGCGCGAGTTGCCAATCATCTGGCGGATTGCGCGTGGATCGGTATTCAACAAGATCGTGCTGTTGCTGCCTGTGGCCCTGTTGCTGGCTAATTTTGCGCCCTGGCTTATTACGCCGCTGCTTATGATCGGTGGGTCTTACTTATGCTTCGAGGGGGCTGAAAAGATATTTCATGTTCTGTTTCCACATGGCAGCCATGCCATTGATGAAGACATGAACGTGCGCGACCCTGGTCATCTAGAGGAGCAGAAAGTCAAAGGTGCGATCAAAACGGATTTCATCCTGTCCGCCGAAATCATGACCATCGCACTGGCCGCGATCGAGGCGCCGAATCTGTGGATGCAGGCGGCGACTCTGGCGGTTGTGGGCATCGGGGTGACGGTGGCCGTCTATGGCTCGGTCGCGTTGATCGTCAAGATGGATGATGTCGGGTTGTTTCTGGCAAACAACGCCCCGACGCCAGTCGGGCGCGGGCTGGGGCGCGGGTTGGTCAAGGCGATGCCGGGTGTGATGAAGACCCTGTCTACTGTTGGGACCGCGGCGATGCTGTGGGTCGGCGGGTCGATCATCATTCACGGGATGGAAGTTCTGGGTTTTGGCTGGTTGGGCCATCACATCCACGACTGGGCCTATGCGATTGGGCATTCCGTGTCAGAGGGCTGGGTAGGGGCCGTCGAATGGATTTCCAAAGCGGCCATGGATGGAGTGTTTGGTCTGGCGTGGGGCTTTGTTCTGATCCCTGTGGCAACCAAGGTGATTGGACCATTGCTCTCAAAAAAAGCCACAACGCACTGAAATCAAATTGGAAAGGGCGGCCAAAGCCGCCCTTTGCTTTACTCTTAGTGTACTGGATTACAGGCCCAGCAATTCCTTGACTTTGGCAACGGTTGCCTCGGCGGTGATGCCAAAATGCTTGTACAGCTCATTCGCCGGAGCGGACGCGCCAAAGCCGGACATACCTATGAAACCAGCCTTTGCTTCGCGGCCACGTTCACCCAGCAACCAGCGATCCCAGCCACCAGCGCGTACGGCGGCTTCGATCCCGACGCGGACCGGACCACCAGGAAGGACGCGTTTGCGGTAGGCTTCGTCCTGCTGTGCGAACAACTCCATACAGGGCATAGATACAACGCGAGTACCGATGCCTTCGGCCTCAAGCATCGCTTTGGCTTCCATCGCCAAAGAAACCTCGGACCCCGTGGCGATCAGGATGGCCTGACGTTTGCCTTCGGAATCAGCCAACACATATGCACCTTGCGCGGTCAGGTTCTTGGCTTTGTGTTCCGTGCGTACGGTCGGAACGCCCTGACGGGTCAGCGACAGAACCGAGGGGCTGTCCTTGAACGTCAGCGCCAACTCCCACGCTTCGGCGGTTTCCACAGAATCTGCGGGGCGGAACACATAGGTGTTCGGGGTCGCGCGCGAGATTGCCAGATGCTCGACCGGCTGGTGGGTCGGGCCGTCTTCGCCCAGACCGATTGAGTCGTGGGTCATCACGAAGACCGAAGGCACTTTCATCAGCGCTGCCAGACGCATTGACGGGCGGGCATAGTCGGTGAAGGCCATAAATGTGCCGCCATAAGGGCGAATGCCGCCGTGCAGTGCCATACCGTTCATAGCTGCGGCCATGCCGTGTTCGCGGATACCGTAGTGGATGTAGCGTCCCTTGCGGTTTTCGGGCAGGAAGACACCCATATCAGCCGATTTGGTGTTGTTCGAACCGGTCAGGTCCGCCGAACCGCCCACGGTTTCGGTCATGATCGGGTTCACGACGTTCAGAACCTTCTCGGACGAGGCGCGGGTGGCCAGTTTCGGCTGATCTTCCGAGATCTGCTTTTTGAACGCGCGGATCGCACCGGCTAGCTTTTTGGGCGCTTCAAACGCATAGGCGCGGTTGAATTCGGCTTGTTTACGTTCGGACAGCTGCGCGAAACGTTCTTCCCAAGCCGTGCGTTCGGCAACACCGCGGGAACCGATGGCCTCCCATGCGGATTTTACTTCGGCGGGAACATGGAATGCGTCGTGCGGCCAGCCATAGCCTTCTTTCGCTGCCTTCAGTTGGTCCTGATCGGTCAGCGCGCCGTGACCTTTCGAGGTATCCTGCGCCGCGTGGCCCAACGCGATGTGGCTTTCGCAGGCAATCATGGTCGGCTTGTTCGACTTTTTCGCCTGTACGATGGCTGTGTCGATGGCTTGCGGATCATGCCCGTCAATCTCGATCACGTGCCAGCCCGAGGCTGCGAAACGGCGCACCTGATCGGTGCGGTCAGCCATATCGACGGTGCCGTCGATTGTGATGTTGTTGTTGTCCCAGAAGACGATCAGCTTGCTCAGCTCATGACGACCGGCCAGGGTGATTGCCTCTTGGCTGACGCCTTCCATCAGGCAGCCATCGCCGGCGATCACATAGGTATAGTGATCCACAACCTTCTTGCCGTAATGCGCGCGCTGGATTTCTTCGGCCATGGCAAAGCCCACAGCGTTCGAGATGCCTTGGCCCAGAGGACCGGTCGTGGTTTCGATGCCATCAACCAGAAAGTTCTCCGGGTGACCGGCTGTCTTTGCACCCAACTGGCGGAAGTTCTTGATTTCCTCAAGGGTCACGTCGCCGTGGCCGGTCAAAAACAACAGCGAATAGATCAGCATCGAACCGTGGCCGGCCGACAGGATAAACCGGTCGCGGTCAGGCCAATTCGGGGCGGAGGCGTCGAATTTCAGGTGCTTTTCGAACAGCACGGTCGCAACGTCGGCCATGCCCATTGGCATACCGGAATGGCCGGAATTGGCGGCGGCGACGGCGTCGAGGGTCAGGGTGCGGATGGCCGCAGCTTTGTCCCAGTGTTCGGGGTTTGCATTGCGCAGCGCAGTCAGGTCCACGGGCGTTGTTCCTTTGGATTACAGGCAGATGTGGCGCTCAATACCATCCACCCTCCAAAGTGCAAGTAGAACTGGAATTTCTGATGAGGTAGTGCTTCAAGAAAGCAGCCCAAGTTGTTGAAAGCAAACAGTGGGTATTTTCCGCCCCGTTAGGTTAGACTAGGGCAAGACGTGGATGATGTTGATTCGGACTATCCGCGATACAAGGAACCTTGGTTAAGAGGTGGCAGGGGCATGAGCCAGATCGAAGAATTACATCGCCGTATTGTTGCTGCAATGGATCGGATAGGGACCGGCGTCGATACGCTGCGGGACACGTCTCCGATCAGCGGTGGTGCAGATGACGCCCTGCGGACGGCATTGGATGATGAACGTGTCGCCAATGCGCAGTTGGAAGAGCGTCTGAAATCGCTGAAGGAGCGCCACGAACAAGAAGTAGACGCCATGCGTTCGGACATGGAAAGGCTGCGAACCACGCCCGTTGAAAGTCCGGAAAACGGAGCATTGCGCGAGCAATTGGCAGAGGCGCAGGCAAAACTGGCCTCGGTCGAGGCCGCCCGCGCCGAGTTGGCTGCGGCCAAGGCTGCGCTGGAAAACCAGGATGAGGTTGAGGTGCTAAAAGCCGAAAATGCGCAGCTTAAGGCCGCCGCTGCTGCGACGCAGAGTGTCGAAGCCGAAAACGCGCGCCTGCGGTCTGAACTGGCCGACAGCGAACGCGTCGCTGAGTTGAGCGCTGAGTTGGATATGTTGCGCGCTGAGCGGTCCAGTCATGGGGCGGCGATGTCCCGTCTGGATGACGATTTGCAGCGGATGCGCAAGGCGAATGAACAGTTGCGGCAATCGGTGGATGAACTGCGCGCCGCCGCCGAAGACGGCGTGCCGGATGCTGATCTGCTTAACCGTGCAACAGTGGCCGAACTTGAGGCGACGCGCGCCGCACAAGCAACCGACGCTGCCGAAGCGCACGCAGTTCTGGCGCGATTAGAGCCGCTGCTTTCGAAGGCGAAACTGGCGGAAGGAGAGGTTGAATAATGCCCGAATTGACCATTCAAATCGGTGGCCGCGGCTTTGATGTCTCGTGCCAGGAGGGGGAAGAGACGTTTCTGCATTCGGCTGCCAAATTACTAGATGACGAGGCGCAAGTTCTGTCTGATCAGATCGGGCGCATGCCAGAATCGCGAATGCTGCTGATGGCTGGGCTGATGCTGGCCGACAAGGCCGCCGGAACCGATGACAAGATCAAGGCGCTCGAGGCAAAGCTGGCCGAGGTTGAGACCGAGCTTCGAACCCTCAGAAACATGCCGCAACCCGAGCCTGAGCGTATCGAGGTGGCCGTGGTACCTCCGTCAGTGACGGACACGCTGGCGGAAATAGCCGCGCGTGCCGAAGCCTTGGCATCCGTGATCGAGGAGAAGTCAGCGGGATGAACTCTGTAAAGACGGTCGCTTGCGCCGCGGCATTTGCTTTGCCCGGTGGTTTTGCTTGGGCTGAGATCGACATTCTGCCAGTGACATTCACATGCCAGGATGGCGTGCCATTGGAAGTGGCCTATTTCAATGCGCAGGATGGGTCCAGTGCAGCAGCAATGATGGTAGACAATCAACTTGTCACTTTGCGCCAGGTCCAGAGCGGTTCCGGCATACGCTACGAATCCGAGGGAGGGACAGGGACATACATCCTGCGCTCAAAAGGATGGGACGCAACGGTGAGCTTTCTGGCGACAGGATCGGATGCCGCCAGTGAGCAGGTCATTCTGGATAATTGCGTCAGCCGCTGATTAAGCGTTTGCTTCGCGGATCTTGTCGGCTGCTTCTTTGTTGTAGCCGACACCGTTATCGTCAAACAGCGTGTCCAACTCGCCCGACAGGGTCATCTCGGTGATGATGTCGCAGCCGCCAACGAACTCGCCTTTGACATACAGCTGTGGAACGGTCGGCCAGTCAGAATAGTCCTTGATGCCCTGACGCACTTCGTCATCGGCCAGAACGTTCACATCGGTGTAGTCCACACCCATATAATTCAGCACACCGGCCACACGGGACGAGAACCCGCATTGCGGCATCTCTTTGGTGCCTTTCATGTACAGCACCACGTCGTTGGCTTTGACTGTGTCGTCGATCTGGGTCTTAACGTCGGTCATCTTGCTTGTCCTCTTTGCCCGCATCCGGGGCCGTCGTTTCGTTCTGTGACGGGTCGGGGTCCCATCCTTCTTCCTCTAACCGCCGGTGTTCGGCTTGCGCCAGGGCCAGCGGGTCCAGCCCGTATCTTTCAATGCCGCCGACCTTGCTGATTTTGTCTGGGTCGGGACGCATATCGGCGAGGTTACGTTTTCGGTTGCGCTTCACATAGGCTTCGATCAGCGCGGCGGCAACTATCAATGCTGCGATTAAACTTATCCAGAACAGCCAGCCACTCATTTTTTGGGGGACATTGCTTTGGTGTATTCTTGAGGGTCCTTGGGAACACGAACGATCGTTCCATGGCCGCCACCGGGTCCACCTGAATCGTAGCTGGCATTGATCATCTGATCACCTCTACCCGGATGAATACCGCGTTTTGGTTTTTGGTCGAGCTTCTCGCGACTACGCGCTAGAAAAGCAACAAGCATTACTACTGCCAAAATGCCAGCAATGCCAATCGCAAGATCCATTACTCAGGCACTTTCGTCGTCAACGCCAGCGCGTGTAACTCTCCATCCGGGCCGTCCATTTTGCCTTTCAACGCTGCATAGACAGCGCGTTGCTGTTGAACCCGGTTTTTCCCGCGAAAGCTTTCGTCCACGACCATGGCGGACATATGCACGCCGTCATGCCCGCCGACCTGAATTTCCGCATCCGGAAAGGCTTCGCGAAGCAAGTGTTCGATTTCGTGGGTGCTCATCGGCATGTAGGTAACTCCTGAAGGTCTTTCCCAAGATGTAGAGCGCCGGGGCGGGGCGTGCAAGGGTGTGATGGTTGGCTTGAAACGACAAAACCTGCGCCGGTGTGGGCACAGGTTTTGCGAATAAGTTCCAAGCTATGATTAGGCCACAGCGGCGGCAAAGCTATCGCGGAATGTGTCCGTCAACTCGGCCAGAGGGGCCTCGGAATTGCCGACCTTGACGGCGTCACCAGTAAAGCGACCGACCGAGACCAGTGGAACACCGGCCTGACCTGCGGCGATCATCAGCGCCTCGGCCTGGTCAAAGTTGCAGGCGACCAGGTAACGGGCCTGATCTTCGCCAAACAAAAACCCGGTCGAGGCTTCGTCGAGGTGAACGCCGACACCTGCGGCTTCGGCCAGTTCGAAAGCCGCAAGCGCCAGCCCACCATCACCCAGATCGGTGCAGGCCTTGATCATCTCGCGATTGGCGCGGATAAACTCACCATTGCGCTTTTCGGCGTCCAAATCGACATGCGGGGCATCGCCGTCTTCGCGGTTGAACACTTCGGCCAGCAAAGCCGATTGGCCCAGATGCCCATTGGTTTCGCCGATGACCAGCGCGACGTGACCTTCGCGGACCTCGTTACCGATGATTTCGTCGGTGTGGTCCAACAGGCCAACCGCGCCAATGGTCGGGGTGGGCAAGATCGCCTGACCGTCGGTCTCATTATAAAGCGACACGTTGCCTGACACGATGGGCATGTCCAGCGCGGCGACTGCGGCACCGATGCCCTGAATTGCGCCAACGAACTGGCCCATGATCTCGGGCTTTTCGGGGTTGCCGAAATTCAGGTTGTCGGTGGTGGCCAGTGGTTTGGCACCCACGGCGGTCAGGTTGCGGTAAGCTTCGGCCACAGCCTGCTTGCCGCCTTCAATCGGGTTGGCGCGGACATAGCGAGGCGTAACATCGCTGGTGAATGCCAGTGCCTTGTCAGTGCCATGCACGCGGACCATCCCCGCACCCAGACCCGGCGTGCGGGCGGTGTCAGCCATGACCATCGTGTCATATTGTTCGTAAACCCATTGTTTGCCCGCATAGTTCGGCGAAGCGAGCAGGGCGCGCAGACCGTCGATCGGGTCAATCTGAGGGACTTCGGCCAAGCCTTCAGCTTCAGGTGTCGCCACCCACGGGCGGTCATATTCCGGCGCGGTCGAGGACAGTTTCGACAGCACCAGATCGGCTTTGACCTCTCCGTTATGGACAATCAGGAAGCGGTCTTCGGCAATGGTCTCGCCGACGATGGCAAAGTCCAGGTCCCATTTTTCGAACACAGCGCGGGCTTCGGCCTCAAGCTCGGGCTTGAGGACCATCAGCATCCGTTCCTGCGATTCTGACAGCATCATCTCGTATGCGGTCATGTCCTCTTCGCGCTGGGGTACGTTTTCCAGATCGAGGCGCACGCCCAGACCACCTTTGTCGCCCATTTCAACGGCGGAACAAGTCAAACCTGCTGCACCCATGTCCTGAATCGAAATCACAGCGCCAGTCCGCATCAATTCCAGCGTCGCCTCCATCAAGCGCTTTTCGGTGAAGGGGTCACCGACCTGAACGGTGGGGCGCTTTTCTTCGATTGTGTCGTCAAATTCGGCCGAGGCCATGGTCGCACCGCCAACGCCATCGCGGCCGGTTTTGGCGCCCAGATAGACGACAGGCATGCCAACGCCTGAAGCCGCCGAGTAGAAAATCTTGTCGCTGTCGGCCAGACCTGCGGCAAACGCGTTTACTAGGCAGTTGCCGTTATAGGCGGGGTGGAATCGCACTTCGCCACCTACGCAAGGCACGCCGAAGCAGTTGCCATATCCGCCAATGCCTTCTACCACGCCGTTGACCAACTGGCGGGTCTTGTGATGGCCAGGTTCCCCAAATGACAGAGCGTTCATTGACGCAATCGGGCGCGCACCCATGGTGAAAACGTCGCGCAGAATGCCGCCAACTCCGGTTGCTGCACCCTGGTAGGGTTCGATGTAAGACGGGTGGTTGTGGCTTTCCATCTTGAAAACAACCGCTTGCCCGTCGCCAATATCAACGACACCGGCGTTCTCACCCGGTCCACAGATCACCTGCGGGCCCGAAGTGGGCAGGGTGCGCAGCCATTTTTTCGAGGATTTGTACGAGCAATGCTCATTCCACATGGCGGAAAAGATGCCCAGCTCGGTGAAGGTCGGCTCGCGGCCGATGATTTCAAGGATCATGTCGAATTCGTCGGGCTTCAATCCGTGGGCGGCAATCAGATCCGGTGTGATGGCGGGCTCTTGCATCGTCTGTCCTGTTCTCAAGGTGGCCGAGATTGCGCGCCTTTTAGGGCAAGGGCGCGTCGGTGGAAAGGGTTAAGACCGGGGTCTGATGGTTTCCTGTGGCAATCCGATAAAAAAAGGCCGCCTCAAGGGCGGCCTTTGCGTTGCTTGTAGTGTAAGGTCGTTATTTTGGCGCACCGTGTTCGGAACCCGATTTTTGACCTTGCTGTTCCGCTTGCTGGTTGGCTGCTTCTCCGGCTGCTGCGCCGATAGCTGCCTTCTGCTCCTCGTTCAGGTTGTCCGCGTCATCCAAACCGGGGATCGCAACGCGCACCTCGCGGCGGGCAAAGTCGATGCCGTTCTCCTTGAACGCGGCCTTCACACGGTTGAAGATTTCCTTGCGCAGAGTGAACTGCTTGCCCGGCTTGGCCATGAACTTACCGCGGATGATCATGCCGACATCATCAAAGTCGAACACGCCTTGCGACTTGAAGGGCTGCAGGAAACCATCCTTGTGGGTTTCGTCCTCCATCATCTCGGCACCGATCTTCTTAAAGATCTTCTTGACCTTGTTGGGGTCGGTGTCGAAGGGCACGGTGAATTTCAGCTTCATGATGACCCAGTCACGGCTGTAGTTGGTCAGCTTTTGAATCTCACCGTAGGGAATAGTGTGGACTGGCCCGCGGTGGTGGCGCAGCTGCATCGAACGGATCGAGATTTTTTCGACCGTCCCAGTGGTGCCGCCGACATCCACGTATTCGCCAACGCGGAAGGCGTCATCGACCAGGAAGAAGATGCCGCCGACGATATCGGCCACCAGCTTTTGTGCGCCAAAACCGATAGCCAGACCCAGAACACCGGCACCGGCCAGCAGGGGGGTGATGTTGATCCCCAGCGCCCCAAGCGCCAGCAGCACAAAGATGACCGCGATAGCGACCTGAGCGGTCACACGCAGCAAAGGCAGGACCGTGGCCAGACGGGATCCGCCAGCACCGCCACCTTCACCGGCCTCTTCATCCGGGCTTTGATCGGCTGCTTGCTCTTTGGCCAGACGACGGTTGATCCAAAGCGACACGAGTTCGTTAAGGATGTAGCCAACCGCGATAATGATAAAGAACTGGATCAGTTTGCTGCCGGATTCATCACCTCCGCCCGCGATTTCCCGAAGATCGAGGTCCCAGGCATTGGCAATCATCAGGATGATCAGAATGCCAGCCAATACCCGTCCGATGCGGATATAGCTGCGCTTGGTCGATTTGTATGCCTTTTCGGCCACTGCGCCTCCGCCCTGCATCGGTGGCTGCAGATGACGCACCAACCCACGGATCAAGGTGTCTAAGGCCGGCGCGATCAACAGCCAGAACATGGTTGTGAAATGCGCGCCCTGTACCAACAGGTTCAACAGCATTGGGTTGCGCTGCGCGACAAGAAATTCGACCAGCAACCAGGTTACCGCCGACACGCCGATGGCGAAGTAGGGATAATAATAGGCCACTTCTTCGTCGAACTTTGTGTGATCGGGGTCCGTACCCAGCATCATCTGAGACAAACCTTCACGGGCTTTCCATGCAATCACGCCGATATAGATGTGAATTGCAGCGTTCAGCCAGAACCCGATGCGGGTTTCGCCAGCGCTAATCCCGTTCAACTCGTTGAAATGGATAATGAACAGGGTAAATCCGATCAGGATCAGAAGGCCGATCAGATTGCGGTGCAGGTACTTTGCCCAGTGATCGTCAATATTGACCAGACGGAAGTGTGGCTTGTTCGGTGCCAGAATGAACCGCGAGGTCGCCGCGCCCAAACGGGGAATCCAGATCAGATAAAAAACGAAGGGCGCTGCATAAGTCAGCTGCTCGGGCGTTAGAAGGCCACGTCCAAGGGCGCGTATGACAACGTAAAACACCACCAGTCCAGCGATTTCGTGGCAGAAGCGGCGGAACAGATAGCTTACTGCGCCCCACAAATCGTTTTCATCTGCGGGTTCAGTATGGTTGTGCCATTTGCGGGTGAGCAGACCGAACAGTTTTTCTGCAATGAATCCGACGATCAGCACGCTGAGGATCAGCCCCATCAAGCTGAAGCTGCCCGTTGTCCCGAAGGTGCCGACAAAATTTTCGACCGCATGTGCTTGAGCGCTGAAAAGGTTTGGAACAGTAACCGCGACATGCGTCCATGACGCCACCATCTCAGCCCATATTTCATTTATTTCCGTGATTGGGTCTTCGCGTTCTTCTGCCTCGGCGGCCTTTTGTTCAGCGACCGCGTCCAAACGCTCCAACAATATGGCCCGGACTTGGTCATCAGACATGCGCGCAACCAGATCGTCCACCTGTTCAGGCGTCAGATCATCAGGAATGCTGATAGTGGTTGAGGAACCGGCCGATCCGCTATCCTGCGCAAGAACCGGCCCCGAAAGGCAAATTACGGAAAGTATCGCCAACATAAGGCGAAGGGGCTGAAACATCGAATCTGTCCTCGAACACAAGTCTTCGTGAATTTTTCGTGATCATAGGTCTAAGTGCCCGAGTTTCCCAGATGTTTTGCCATCTGAACACAGCGCGCGTTGCCGAATGGCCAAAAAAAAGGCCGAGCACTAAGCTCGGCCATAGTCCAACAGGGAGGTATGAAGATGATGAGCGTTTCAGCATCACCGCCTTCGAGAGTTCATTTAGGGATCACTTTGTGAACGATCAAGAGATTTCAGATTGATTGCTGATCAACCCCGCTATGCCAGTGGTGCATAGCTAGAGTTTTCCCATCTGCTTCAATTGTTTGCGTTGTGTTATGATCTCATCCTGAACAAAGTCACGGAAGGCCGCGACGCGCTTGGAATGGCGCAATTCCTCGGGATAGGCGAGGTATACGGGAACATCCGCGCTTTCGATATCCGACAGGATCGGCGCAACATTGGGAAGCCCTTGGGTAACGTAATCCGGCAGGACGCCGATACCCAAGTTATGCAGCACCCCCTGAAGAACACCAAAATAATTGTTCACGGTCAGCAACGATCCCGGATTGTACGTCATCAGATGGCGCACCATCGCAGCGCCCGCGCCAACCTGCGGTGCCGAAGGTGTCTGACAGATCAGTCGGTGATTTTTAATTTCGTCCAAGGATTTCAGCATACCGCCATGGGTATCGATGTATTCCTGCGTCGCATACAGCTGCATCTGCACGGTCATCAGGCGTTTGCGGACCAGATCAGCCTGGCTGGGCTCTTTCATACGGATGGCTACGTCAGCCTCGCGCATGGGCAGGTCTAGCACGCGCTCTTCCAGCATCAGGTCGATATTGAGATCAGGGAACTGATCATAGAGTTTCGGCAGGCGTGGGGCCAACCAAAGCGTGCCAAAGCCGTAAGTAGTTGTGACGCGCAGAACGCCGAACACTTCTTCTTCGCTGTCGCGAATGCGCGCAGCAGCAGCGTCCAGGCGTTTTGTCATGGCCGAGGTTGCGTCAAACAGCAACTCGCCCTGTTCCGTCAGGATCAGCCCACGCGCATGGCGGTGGAACAAGGTCGAATCAAGCGACTCTTCCAACGCTCGGATCTGTCGGCTGACGGCCGATTGCGACAAGTTCAGCTTGTCACCTGCATGAGTCAGGCTGCCTGCATCCGCAACTGCGTGAAATATTCTAAGCTTGTCCCAATCCATCGCCGCAACTTTCGTTATCTTTCAAACTGCCTATATGAAATAGGTAGCAACTTCTACATTCAAACGGTGAAATCCTTAGGTTTCAGGGGATAAACTATATACGGGTCAGAAATTATGACCTAAAATGTGGAAATGTATAGCACACTGATCTGACGTGGGGAGGCGTTTGATGAGTCAGCCACAAATATCGCTGAATGATCGGTTCGATCTGGATAAAAACCCAATTCTGTTGAATGGCACGCAAGCGTTGGTGCGCCTGATGCTGATGCAGAAGGCGAGGGATACGCGGGCGGGGCTGAACACAGCGGGCCTAGTGACCGGATATCGTGGGTCACCGTTGGGTGCGGTGGATTTGCAGATGACACGGGCGCAGAAACAGCTGACCGAAAGCGACATCACTTTTCAGTACGGTTTGAACGAAGATTTGGCCGCCACGGCGCTATGGGGCAGCCAGCAAGCTGGGCTGCGCGGCGACGGGCGGTTCGATGGCGTGTTTGGCCTCTGGTACGGCAAAGGGCCCGGCGTGGATCGGTCCGGCGATGTTATGCGTCACGCCAATATGGCGGGTACGGCCAAGCACGGTGGCGTGCTGGTGGCGATGGGTGATGACCATACCGGCGAAAGCTCGACCGTTTTGCATCAGTCGGAATGGTCTTTGGTCGATATGTACATGCCAATTGTCAGCCCTGCGGGTGTGCAGGAGATTTTGGACTATGGCGTTTACGGTTTCGCGCTCAGCCGATTTTCGGGGCTTTGGGTCGGCCTTAAGACAATGAAAGACACGATTGAAGTCACGTCAGTCGTCGACGGTAGTGCTGACCGGATGAAGCTTGTCGTGCCCGAGTTCGACATGCCCGAGGGCGGATTGAACATACGTCTGGGTGACACGCCGCACCTGCAAGAAGGGCGGATCATCGACCACAAACGTTTCGCGGCCGAAATGTTTTCGCACGCCAACAAGATGGACAAGCGTGTGTGGGGCAAACCCGGCGCCAAGATCGGGTTTGTCGCGGCCGGCAAGAACTGGCTGGATCTGTCACATGCCATGTCTCTGCTGAACATCGACGCGGAGGAGGCTGAACGGTTGGGGATCACAACCTACAAGATCGGCCAGACTTTCCCATTGGATATGACCGGGTTTCACGATTGGGCCGAAGGGTTGGACCTGATTGTTATCGTTGAAGAAAAGAGAAAGCTGATCGAGGTTCAGGTCAAAGAGACCATCTTTGACGACCGTCGCGGTCGCCGGGTTTATGGCTGGTACAAGGGTGGGGCCGGGACTCTGCATCGCGAGGAACTGTTTCCAACCCGCGGCGCGCTTGACCCCAACATGATCGCCGAAAAACTGGGCGAGATTCTGATCGAAGAGGGCCACGACACAGAAGGCGTCCGTGCCGGTCTGGCCAAACTGTCCGAGGCCCGCCGGGCCGATAACGCCGAAGAAATCGCGACTCGTCTGCCGTATTTCTGCTCGGGCTGTCCGCACAACAGTTCCACCCGGTTGCCCGACGGCAGTCGCGCCTATGCGGGTATTGGCTGTCACTACATGGTGCAATGGATGGACCGCGATACTACTGGTTTCACTCAGATGGGTGGTGAAGGAGCGAACTGGATCGGCGAAGCACCGTTTTCAACCACCAAACACGTATTCCAGAACCTTGGCGACGGGACGTATAACCACTCGGGCGTGCAGGCGATCCGGGCGGCGTTGGCTGCGGGCACCAACATCACCTTCAAAATCCTGTTCAACGACGCTGTGGCCATGACCGGCGGGCAGGAAAACGAGGGCGGATTGTCGGCGGAACGGATCGTGGCCGAGGTCAAAGCCATGGGCGTGCAGAACGTGGCCGTGGTCTATGACGAAAAAGAAGATGTGAATTTTAAGGCGATGCCTGCTGGTGTGGAAACCTTTGAACGGGCGGATTTGATGCGGGTTCAGGAGAGGTTCCGCGAGATCGAGGGTGTTTCGGTCATTGTCTACATCCAAACCTGTGCGGCCGAAAAACGGCGTCGGCGCAAACGGGGTGAATTTCCCGACCCGGATAAGCGCGTATTCATCAACACCGATATTTGCGAGGGATGCGGCGATTGCGGGGTGCAGTCAAACTGCGTCTCGATTGTGCCGAAAGAGACGGAACTAGGCCGCAAACGGGCGATTGATCAATCAAGCTGCAACAAGGATTTCTCTTGCGTCAACGGGTTTTGCCCGTCGTTCGTAACCTTGGAAGGTGCAAAAATCCGCAAGGAAGCAACCACCGAAATCGATCTACCGGAACTACCTGAACCAGTGCTGCCCGAAATCAAAGGGACACATAACGTGGTGATCACCGGCGTTGGTGGCACCGGGGTGGTAACGTTGGGTGCGATCCTGGCACAGGCGGCACAGATCGACGGCAAAGGGGCCGGAATGATGGAGATGGCCGGGCTCGCGCAAAAAGGCGGTGCCGTGCACATCCATTGTCGTCTGGCCAATCGGCCTGAGGATATCAGCGCCATTCGCGTTGCCACAGGTGAGGCGCACGCACTGATCGGTGGCGATCTGGTGGTATCTGCCGGGGCCAAGACGCTGGGTCTGACGCGCGCAGGTCAAACCGGGGCCGTCATCAACAATCATGAGACGGTGACCGGTGATTTCACCCGCGATACCGATTTCTGTATTCCGGGTGACCGGCTTGAACTGGCCCTGCAGGCGCGGTTGAAGGACGACGTCTCACTGTTTGACGCGACCGATCTGGCGCGGGCTGTGATGGGCGACTCGATCTATTCCAACATGATGGTTTTTGGTGCAGCCTGGCAGAAGGGCTTGCTGCCCATCAGCCACGACGCTGTTGTGCAGGCCATCGAACTGAATGGAACTGCAGTCGAGCGCAACAAGCGTGCTTTTGACATCGGGCGTTGGGCGGTTCTGCACCCGCAGGAGGTCGCGGGCATTCTAGAGCCTAACGTGTCAGATAGACCAAAATCTCTGGAGCAAAAGATCGACTACCGTGCGCAGCATTTGACTGCGTATCAAAGCGTTAGGTTGGCCAAACGCTATCGCAAACTGGTGGACATGTTTGACGATGAAGCCATCCGCGAGGCCGTGGCAAAAGGCTATCATAAGCTGTTGTCTTACAAGGACGAATATGAGGTTGCCCGGTTGATGTTGGAAAGCCGCGAAAAAGCTGTGGCTGAGTTTGACGGGGATTTCAAAATGACCTTTCATCTGGCCCCGCCCATCCTTGGCGGAACTGGTGCTGACGGACGTCCGCGCAAACGTTCCTTCGGTGAGTGGATTTTGAAGCCGATGAAACTGCTCAAGCGGTTGAAATCTCTGAGGGGAACACCTCTGGACATTTTCGGTTACAGTGCTGAACGGCGGATGGAACGTGCGCTGATCAAGCAATATGAGAATGATATCAATGAGATAATACCTTTTATTACACCTCAGACCCGCGACTCGGTGATTGCGCTGGCGCTATTGTCGCTGGACATTCGCGGGTTCGGGCCGGTGTTGCAGGCCAACGAGGCCAAGACGGCCAAACGACGCGAGGAATTGCTGGCCACGATACGGAACGGAGGGACAGACCTGCGTGCAGCCGCCGAATAAACCGTAACGGGATTGTCACGAAACCTAGGCAAAATTGCCGCTTATACTTATCTTGCAGGCCGCAAACCTCGGAGAGTCGTATGCCCTCGCGCCGCCATATCGCTCGTGACATATCCTACGCCTATTCCGCCGCAACCAAAGGCGGGCGGATGGTGATCAAGCTGATGGAGAACACCACAGGGCGTTTGCGCCTGATCAAGCGCGCAGATGGGTATGAGAAAGAGGTCGCCAAAGGGCGCGACTTTTGGTCGGTCATGGTGGGTCGCTATGGTCTGTCCCTGGATATTGTCGGCGGTTCGTTGACGAATATCCCGACGACCGGGCCACTGATTCTGATTGCCAATCATCCCTACGGTATTCTGGATGGGTTGATGATGGGCCACATCCTGTCACAGACACGTGGCGATTTCCGAATTTTGGCCAATCACGTGTTTCGCAAGGCCGAGGATCTGAACAAGATCGTCCTGCCGATCTCGTTCGACGAAACCAAAGAGGCGATGAAACAGAACCTTGAGACGCGCAAGTCGGCGTTGAATTATTTGGGCGAGGGCGGAGCCATCGGGATATTTCCGGGCGGTACGGTCAGCACCGGGCTCAAACCCTTTTCACACCCGATGGATCCGGGCTGGCGTGGGTTCACGGCAAGAATGGTGGCCAAATCGAACGCCACTGTAGTGCCGGTCTTCTTTGACGGTCACACGTCGCGCTTGTTCCAGATCGCCAGTCATTTGCACAATACTTTGCGTATGGGACTGCTGATCAAAGAGTTCAAAAAACGCGTGGATACGCCTGTCAAAGTTGTGATCGGAGAGCCCATCGGGCGCGACGTTCTGGACCCATTGGCCACGGATACGCGCAAGATGATGGATTTCTTGCGCAAAGCCACGTATGAGCTGTCCCCGACGCCGTTGAAATCTTATGATTACGGCTATGAATTCGAGGAACGGCATCGCGCCTAAAGAGGCTAATGGCAGTAGGCATTTTTGATTCTGGTTTGGGCGGTTTAACCGTTCTTGACGCCGCGCAGAAACGTCTGCCGGACGTGGATTTCCTGTATTATGCGGACAGTGCGCATGCGCCATATGGCGTGCGGGACGCCGAGAATATCTATGATCTGACACGGCACGCTGTTTACGACCTGTGGGACCGTGGCTGTGATCTGGTGATTCTGGCCTGTAACACCGCCAGCGCCGCCGCGCTGCGTCGGATGCAGGAAGAGGGTGTGCCTGCCGGCAAGCGTGTTCTAGGCGTCTTTGTGCCCTTGATCGAGGCATTGACCGAACGGCAGTGGGGCGACAACAGCCCTCCGCGTGAGGTCGCCGTAAAGCACGTTGCTTTGTTTGCCACGCCCGCAACGGTGTCCAGTCGTGCCTTCCAGCGAGAACTGGCGTTCCGAGCCATCGGCGTTGACGTCGAGGCGCAAGCCTGTGGCGGCGTGGTCGATGCCATCGAAGACGGCGACATGATCTTGGCCGAGGCACTTGTACGCAGCCATGTGGATGCGCTGAAACGGAAAATGCCTGAACCACAGGCAGCCATTCTGGGCTGTACACATTACCCATTGATGGCGGAAACCTTTCAGGCCGCTTTGGGCCCGGATGTTCAGGTATACAGTCAAGGCGCCTTGGTTGCTGAAAGCCTTGGGGATTACCTTAATCGCCACCCGAACATGCAGGGTGAGGGAAAGGGCGGTTTCTTGACGACTGGAAGGCCGGATTTTGTCAGCGACCGGGCGACGCAGTTCCTCCGACGACAAATTTCGTTCGAGGCCGCCTGACTTAGGTCAAGGACGCTGCTGCGCACTTTCCTTTATTCGAAGACCGTCACATCGGCGGTCGTGATATGTGACACACTGGAACAAGAGGTCTGACATGACCCATAAAATCGCAATTTTGGGCGCATCCGGCTATACCGGCGCCGAACTGGTGCGGCTGATCGCCGAGCACCCGAATATGGAAATTACCGCCCTGGCCGCCGAGCGGAAAGCAGGCAAGTCAATGGCCCAGGTCTTTCCGCATCTGCGCCACATGGATTTGCCAGACCTGTGCAAAATCTCTGAGATCGACTTTTCGCAGATCGATCTGTGTTTTTGCGCCTTGCCGCACAAGACAAGCCAAGAGGTCATTCGTGACCTGCCCAAAAACCTCAAGATCGTTGATCTGTCCGCGGATTTCCGTCTGCGTGACCCGGATGAATACAAAAAGTGGTACGGAAACTCGCACGCCGCGCTGCAACAGCAGGAAGAAGCGGTCTACGGCCTGACCGAGTTCTATCGGGATGACATCCGCAACGCACGGTTGGTAGCGGGAACCGGGTGTAATGCAGCGACGGGTCAGTATGTGCTGCGTCCGTTGATTTCTGCAGGTGTTATCGATTTGGATGATATCGTGCTGGATCTGAAATGCGCCGTTTCGGGCGCGGGCCGGTCGCTGAAGGAAAATCTGCTGCATGCGGAACTCAGCGAAGGCTACAATGCGTATGCCGTTGGCGGTACGCACCGGCATCTAGGTGAGTTCGATCAGGAATTCTCGGCACTGGCGGGGCGTAGGGTGCATGTGCAGTTCACGCCGCACCTGATCCCCGCCAACCGGGGAATTCTTGCGACGACTTACGTCAAAGGGGACCCGGCAAGTGTGTATGAGACACTTGCCAAAGCCTATGAAGATGAACCCTTTATTCAGATGTTGCCGTTCGACGAAACGCCTTCAACCCACCATGTGCGCGGTTCGAACTTCTGCCATATCGGTGTTGTCGGCGACCGGATCGAACGCCGCGCCATCGTGATTGGCGCATTGGATAACCTGACAAAAGGTAGCAGTGGCCAAGCCTTGCAGAATGCCAACCTGATGTTAGGTGAGAATGAAACCCGGGGGCTGATGATGGCCCCGCTATTCCCGTGAGGACGGTATGAAAACGCTCAAGAAACGTCGTCGAGTACAAGTCATTCTTTTGGCCGTCGTGGCTTTGGCTTTGGCGACGGGGTTGATTGGGTTTGCGATGCGTGATGGTATCAACTTTTTCCGCTCACCCAGTCAGGTGATTGCTGAGCCCCCGAAACCGACCGAAGTGTTTCGTATCGGTGGCCTGGTCGAGGAAGGCTCGATCATTCGCGGGCAGGGCGAGACGGTGCGTTTTGTCGTGACCGATGGTGGCGAAAGCGTACCGGTGGCATTTACCGGTGTGCTGCCTGATTTGTTTTCGGAAAACCAGGGCATGGTAGGTACGGGTTCCTACGTTAATGGCGTGTTTGAAGCTACTGAAATACTTGCAAAACACGACGAAACATACATGCCGAAAGAGGTGGTGGATGCCTTGAAAGAGCAAGGTGTTTACAAAGAGGCTGGTGAAAGCTGATCTACCTTAGCTAACAAGCAAGAATTGATGGGCGTTGCGCATGCAGCGCCCTTTTTCATTGCGCCTAATTAACCGGTTTGCCTCAGCGTTTGGTCACCGACAGGCGGAGGGTGCAATGCAGACGGTGCGACAGATTGCAACTGAGATCGTGGCGCGAGAAGGTGGCTTCGTGGAAGATTCGGACGATCCCGGCGGCGCGACGAAATACGGGGTGACCATTCACACGATGCGGCGTCTCGGGCTTGATCTTTCAGGTGACGGGATAATCAACCGCATCGATGTTCGGATGCTCAGCAAATCTCAGGCCGTTGATATTTTCGTACAGCACTATTTTGAGCAGCCGCGGCTAGACCTTTTGCCACAAGAATTGCGGGCTTCGGTTTTTGACATGTATGTCAACGCTGGCAGTCACGCGGTCAAAATCCTGCAACGTCTGCTGCGTGATATGGGGTTTGAAATCGTGGTTGACGGGGAAATTGGGTCCAAAACCGCGCAGGCCTGCCGGGATGCGGCTGATCCGGAACCGGTTGTACTCAGGGATGCGTATGGCGTGGCCCGGCGAAACTACTATTTCCGTCTTGCAGATCACCGGCCTGCGTCACGCAAATATGCCCGCACACGGGCAGGTCGCAAGGGCGGCTGGATTCGCCGGGCCGAGGAATTTGTTTCGCCGACTTACCACCTAAGTGACGCAGAGTTTCAAACGAGGGTTTCAGGATGGGTTTGATCTCGGACGTGTTGACGTTTCTGTTTGGTGGTGGCCGCAATGTCGTGCGGGAAACTGCTGAGGTATTTAGGGAAAATACTGAAAACGGGGCAGAGCGTGGTCTGGCTTTGCAACAGCAGGCGATGGTTCAGTTCGGCGGTGAATTTGAGGCCCCGAATAAGGGCGCGTTTGATCGGTTCATGGATGGGCTCAACCGTCTGCCGCGCCCGGCAATGGCACTTGGTACTTTGGGTTTGTTTGTCGCGGCGATGGTCGATCCGCTGTGGTTTGCAGCCCGAATGCAGGGGATTGCCCTGGTACCGGAACCCCTGTGGTGGCTGCTGGGGGTGATTGTGTCCTTCTATTTCGGCGCGCGTCATCAGGCCAAAGTGCAGGATCTGCAGCGAGAGATCACTGCCACGATGCAACGCACGCCTCAGGTTCTGGAAAACCTGCAGGCTCTGAAGGCAATGCGCAGCGACGCTGTCGGCGCAGCAAATCCTGGAACGGACGCCGCCTTGGCGGAAAAGGCAGGTCGTCCGGACGCGAACCCGGCGCTTGAGGATTGGCGGCGCAAACGCATGGCCTGACCCGCGACACTATGTTCGCCCCTAAGGGGCGAAAGTGATTGGTGATTGCCTCGGAACAGGAATATACCCGGGCCATGATTACCGAACTTGGCCACTTTGCCCTGATCCTCGCATTTCTGGTTGCCATCGTGCAATCGGTGGTTCCACTGATAGGCGCTGCGAAACGCTGGCCCAGCTGGATGAACTTCGCTGAACCGGCGGCGATCATTCAATTTACGATGGTTGCCTTTTCGTTCGGGGCGTTGGTTTGGGCCTTTGTGACGTCCGATTTCTCGCTGAGGATCGTAGTCGAAAACAGCCACTCGGCGAAACCAATGCTGTACAAGATCAGCGGAACCTGGGGTAACCACGAAGGCTCGATGCTGTTGTGGGTTCTTATCGTGTCCTTGTTTGGCGCGATGGCTGCGTTTTTTGGGGGCGGTTTGCCGCCGACGTTGAAGGCGCGGGTGTTGGCGGTGCAAGGGGCAATTGGGGTCGCGTTTTTCGCGTTTATCCTATTCACCTCGAACCCGTTTGACCGGCTGATCGTGGCCCCCTTTGACGGGCGCGATCTGAACCCGCTGTTGCAAGACCCCGGTTTGGCCTTCCATCCGCCGTTTTTGTACCTTGGTTATGTGGGGTTGAGCATGGCGTTCAGCTTTGCCGTTGCCGCCCTGATCGAAGGGCGCGTAGATGCCGCGTGGGGTCGCTGGGTGCGACCGTGGACATTGGCGGCTTGGGTGTTTCTGACCATCGGCATCGCGCTGGGGTCCTGGTGGGCCTATTATGAGCTTGGCTGGGGCGGGTTCTGGTTCTGGGATCCGGTCGAAAATGCGTCGTTCATGCCATGGCTGCTGGCCGCTGCGCTGTTGCATTCGGCCATCGTCGTGGAAAAACGCGAGTCGTTGAAAAGCTGGACGATCTTGCTGGCGATCATTGCCTTTGGCTTCTCTTTGATCGGTACTTTCATTGTGCGTTCGGGTCTGCTGACCTCGGTCCATGCGTTTGCCAATGACCCAGAACGTGGCGTGTTCATCCTGATTATCCTCGTGATTTTCATCGGCGGCGCGCTGACCCTGTTTGCCGCGCGGGCCCAGGCGATGGAGGCCAAGGGTGTCTTTGGTATGGTCAGCCGTGAAAGCGCGCTGATACTGAACAATATCCTGCTTGCGGTCAGCTGTTTCGTCGTATTCGTCGGAACAATGTGGCCGATGGTGGCTGAGATGGCCTTTGATCGCAAACTCTCGGTCGGGGCGCCGTTTTTCAATTCCGCCTTTACGCCCTTCATGGTGGCGTTAGGGATCGCCTTGCCTGTGGGCGCGATGTTGCCCTGGAAACGCGGCAAACTTGGCAAAACTGCCTATTCGCTGCGGTATGCCTTTGTTCTGGCTGTTGCACTGTCATTGCTGGTCTGGGCAATGCAAACAGGGCGCAGTGCGCTGGGTCCGGTTGGCCTGTTCCTGGGCGCTTGGATCACCTTCGGCGCGGCAGTTGATTTGTGGAGCCGTACGGGCCGCAATGGCAATCTGAAACGTCTTTTCCGCTTGCCGGGTGCCGATTGGGGCAAGGCCGTGGCTCATACAGGTATGGGCGTGACCATGTTCGCCATCGCCGGACTAACCGCGTGGGAGGTTGAGGACATTCGCGTTGCACAACCCGGTCAACCGTTCGAGGTGGGACAGTTTACTCTGACCTTGGAAGGCGTCCGGCTTGTTGAAGGGCCAAACTATTTTTCGACCACTGCTGACGTTCGGATCGAAAAGAATGGACGGCCTATGGGCACGCTGCATCCTGAAAAGCGCGATTACCCAGTGGCACGGATGCCCACGACCGAAGCTGCAATTGATTACCGGTTCCTGGGGGATCTCTACGTGGTTATCGGCGATCAGCAGGCGGATGGAGGCTGGGTCATGCGGACCTACATCAAGCCGCTGGCCAACTGGATCTGGGGTGGATGTATCCTGATGGCTCTGGGCGGCTTGATCAGCCTGTCGGACCGCCGGTTCCGTGTGGCGGCAGGTGCGCGCAAGACCCCAACAGGCGGGGTACCTGCGGAATGAAACGTCTGATCCTGATCCTGTCCCTCATCGCGTCGCCCTTGTTTGCCGTACAGCCGGACGAAGTGCTGGACGACCCGGCGCTGGAACAGCGGGCGCGCGACCTCAGCACCGGTCTGCGCTGTCTGGTTTGCCGCAATGAAAGCATCGATGAAAGCAACGCCGAACTGGCCCGCGACCTGCGCTTGTTGTTGCGCGAGCGTTTGGTGGCCGGGGACACGGATGACGAGGCAATCGCTTTCATCGTCGACCGTTACGGCGAATATGTCCTGCTGAAACCAACCACTTCGGGATCGAATCTGATGCTGTGGCTTGCGGGCCCGATCATGTTGTTGATCGCAGCCGTCATGGGGTGGAGCTTTCTGCGCAAACGGTCTCAGGTGCAGGTCGCAGGCGAAAAGGATACGCTCAGCGACGCTGAAAAAGAGCGTTTGCGCCAGATTCTTGAAGACTGACCCCGCGTTCATCTTTTCCTTCCCCTCCATTTCGGTCAGGGTTCCGAAAAGTTTGGAATTGGGGGAAGGTTCATGGAATACGAAACAATCCTGTTGGACATCACAGACGATTTGGCGGTTGTCACCCTAAACCGGCCCGACAAGATGAACGCGATGACAGCGCAGATGCGGGCCGAAGTCACTCATGCAATGAAATATGCCGCGCGCCATGCAAGGGCAAACGTTCTGACCGGAGCGGGGAGCGCCTTTTGTTCAGGACAGGATCTGGGGGATGCGTCCAGCACCGGCAAGGTCGATTTAGAACGCACGCTGCGCGATGAATATGAACCCATGCTGGAAACCATTTACGACTGCCCAGTGCCCACCATTGCAGCTGTGAACGGACCGGCAGCCGGGGCAGGGGCGAACCTTGCGCTGTGTGCTGATGTGGTGATCGCTACCGAAAGCGCATACTTCCTGCAGGCGTTCGCCCGGATCGGGTTGTTGCCGGATGCGGGCGGTACATGGTTCATGCCGCGTCAGATGGGGTTCGCCAAAGCGATGGGAGCCGCCTTGTTCGCGGACAAGATCAGCGCACGACAGGCTGATGAATGGGGTCTGATCTGGGAGGCTGTTCCTGACGCCGAATTCGACGCCCATTGGCGCAAACGTGCAGCCTATCTGGCAAATGGTCCCACAGCCGGGTTTGGCGCGATCAAACAGGCCATCCGCAGCACTTATGAAAACACCCTGCCACAGCAATTGGCGTCAGAGGCGCATTTGCAGGGGGAATGCGGGCGCAGCCGTGACTTTGCCGAAGGTGTCGTGGCCTTCATGGAAAAACGCCCCCCGAAATTCGAGGGGCGCTAAAGCGCTCAGGCGCGACGGCGGCGGCGCGTGCGTCGCTCGGGCGCGGCGGCATCGTCGCCGGTACCATCCGAGGCCGAAGTAAACGGCCCCAGGGCATCGGTGATCTGATCCAGTGTTGGGCGCGAACCGCGCGGTTTTGTGTCCAACGCTTCGCGCATCTTGCGCAGGTGATCGGGCATGGTGCCGCAGCAACCGCCGATGATTGTGGCCCCGGCATCCCGCGCCATGGCGGCGTATTCACCCATCAGTTCGGGCGTGCCGTCATAGTGGATGTGACCGTCCACGTATTTCGGGATACCGGCATTTCCTTTCGAGATCACGGGACGCTCGGTGCCTTGTGCTGCAAAGCCCAGAACAGTGCGCAGGATATCAGACGCGCCGGTGCCGCAGTTGGCCCCAAATGCAATCGGCGGGTTAGGCAGGGTTTCGACCAACTGCGCCAGATCGGCCGAAGTGACACCCATCATGGTGCGCCCTGCGGTGTCAAAGCTCATGGTGCCGCACCAGGGTATATCGGCCAAGGCGAACGCCTCAGCGGCAGCGCGGAATTCTTCAGGGGCGCTTATGGTTTCCAGCCACACAACATCGGCACCACCAGCCTTAAGCGCATCGGCCTGTTCATGGAACATTTCGACGGCGTCGGCATGGGTCAGGCTGCCAACGGGCACCAGAATCTCGCCGGTTGGGCCAACCGATCCGGCCACAACGATCGGGCGTCCGGCTTTGTCTGCAACCTCACGTCCCAACTCGGCACCGATTCGGTTCAACTCGGCCACGCGGTTTTGCGCGTCGTGCAGCTTTAGACGGGCTGAAGTGCCCCCAAAAGTGTTGGTCAGGAAAAGATCACTGCCCGCATCCACCGAGCTTTGATACAGCGCGCGGATCTTGTCCGGCGCATCCACGTTCCACAACTCGGGCGCATCACCCGATTGCAAACCCATGTTGAACAGGTTGGTCCCAGTTGCACCGTCTGCCAAAATGGCATCTTTGGTCTTGAGAAGTTCGATCAATGCATTTGTCATTGGGGTTATCCGGAAAAAGGCGCAATTGGCCTGATAATAACAGAGGCGCCCCGTGTCTCACGACCGGGACGCCAAATCAAATTCATAAATCTCATGAAGATCATGAGGTGGGGCTAAAGCCCTTAGTCAGTCTCGCTAAGAATCTGCGACTTGGCTTCGGGCAGAAGCTCGGCCATCTTGGCGCGAATTTCATCGTCCGAGGACAACGTCCCCAAATCGCCCGAAACCTTGCGCACGACGTCTTCGTGACCAGCTTCTTCAAAATCGGATTTTACGACGGCTTTGGCGTATTCTTCCGCTTCGTCACCGGTTTTGCCCAGCTTTTCCGCGGCCCATAGACCAAGCAGTTTGTTGCAGCGGGCCTGTGCCTTGAACTGCATCTCTTCATCATGCGCAAACTTGGCTTCAAATGCGTATTCGCGTTCGTCAAACGTCGTCATAGGTTGGGGACCTCTTCGAGTAACATATCGTTGATGTTGATATGACCATACAGAACGCCGCGTGCAAGGGATTTGCGTTGTATCAAAGTCTTTCTTGTGTGCGAACTTGCGGGAAAGGGGGGCTTGCACTATGAGGACGCCAACGTGAGGGGACTCATTCCCTCTTACCAGACTGGAAGGGTCGCTTATGGCGCGTCGCAAGAAAATCTACGAAGGTAAAGCAAAGATTCTGTATGAAGGCCCAGAGCCGGGCACCATCGTGCAATATTTCAAGGATGATGCCACCGCGTTCAATGCCGAGAAAAAGGACGTGATCGACGGTAAGGGCGTGCTGAATAACCGCCTGAGCGAGTTCTTCATGAACGGCCTGACCCAGATTGGCGTGCCGACCCACTTTATCCGCCGCCTGAACATGCGCGAACAGTTGGTGCGCAGCTGCGAAATCGTGCCGCTGGAAGTGATCGTGCGCAACTATGCCGCTGGGACGATGTCGAAACGTCTGGGCATCGCCGAGGGCACGCAGTTGCCGCGCCCGATTGTAGAGTATTGCTATAAGGATGATGCACTGGGTGATCCTCTGGTGACCGAGGAACACATTGCCGCCTTTGGTTGGGCCAGCCAGCAGGATATGGAAGATATCCTTAGCCTGGCACTGCGCGTGAATGATTTCCTGAGCGGTGTGATGCTGGCTGTGGGCATCCGTCTGGTTGATTTCAAGATCGAGATCGGCCGCGTTTATGACGGCGACTATCAGCGTCTGATTATCGCGGACGAGATCAGCCCGGATAGCTGCCGCCTGTGGGATATCGAGACCGGTCAGAAACTGGACAAGGATGTGTTCCGCCGCGATCTGGGCAATCTGACCGATGCCTATTCCGAAGTCGCACGACGTCTTGGTGTTCTGCCAAAAACCAACGTGACGAAACCCACGCTGATCAACTAAGCCGGTTTTCGGTGTCGAATTCTGTCAAAAGCGCCGTTTGCTAAGACGGCGCTTTTTTCTTTTGCTCTGGTGGTTTGACAGACGGTCCGCACCTTCGCATTGTCGGGGCGGATACAATTAAGGATGGTCCCGACATGGCCGAATTGTTCGATCAGGCGGTTTTTCTGAAATTCCTCGCGGCATTGCTGGCGATCTTCAATCCACTTTACGGCATCCCGATCTTTCTGAGCATGACCGAAGGTTACTCGGGCCCCGAACGCAAGCGCGTGGCATTGGTCGTAACCGGAACAGTGGTTGTCGTGGCCCTGATCGCGGTATTGGTCGGCGAAGAGATTTTGGCGGTCTTCGGCATCGACATCCCGTCCTTCCGCATTGCCGGTGGGCTGATCATTCTGGGGGTTGGCATGTCAATGTTGAACGCATCGGACCCGCCAAAAGGTGATCAAAGGGCGGTAGAAGAGGGTGCAAGGAAGAAAAGCAACATTGCCGTCGTGCCGTTGGCAATACCGCTGACCATCGGACCGGGGACGATTGCTACAACAATCGTGTTTGCTCATACACTTTCGGATGGGGCCGAGATCGTGACATTGGGCTCAGCCGTACTGATCGCCTGCGCCATCGTCGGGCTGGGGTTGCTGTTCGCCGACCCAATCTCGCGGTTTTTTGGGCCAACCATGATCAACGTGATCACCCGCGTTATGGCAATTATTCTTGTGGCTGTGGCGGTTGAGATGGTGCTGACCGGAACGTTTAACGCCATTGATGCGCGTTACCCCGGGTTAACCGGCAGTGGCTGAGCGTCACACCTGCGGCAAACTGTGTGCGGACAAGGGTTGTCGAACGCGGTTTGTCGGGTTATCCCCCCGCGCAACGGAACGGGCCCGGAACCATGGCCCTCAGCTGGAGTTGCAGGAATGAAAGCACGGGTGCATGTGATGCTCAAGAACGGGGTCCTTGACCCGCAGGGTGAAGCAGTGCGGCACGCATTGGGCGCCATGGGCTTCGATCAGGTTGAAGGTGTGCGACAAGGCAAGGTGATCGACCTAGAGCTGGCTGCAGGCGCGACCGAGGCCGACATCACCGAGATGTGCGAAAAGCTGTTGGCCAACACGGTCATCGAACGCTACGAAATCGAACTGGTCTGACCCTTTACCCCGGAGGCCCCGCCATGCGCGCTGCTGTTATCGTATTCCCTGGGTCCAATTGTGACCGGGACCTTGCCGTCGCTTTTGAACAGGCGGGGTTTCAGGTCGACATGGTCTGGCACAAGGATGCCGCGCTGCCGGAGGGCATCGACATCGTGGGCGTTCCCGGCGGGTTTTCCTATGGTGACTATTTGCGTTGCGGCGCGATTGCCGCGCAATCACCGATCTGCAAGGCGGTTGTCGAACATGCCAACCGTGGTGGCTATGCCGTGGGTGTCTGTAATGGCTTCCAGATTCTGACAGAGACTGGCGTTCTGCCGGGTGCGCTGCTGCGCAATGCGGGTCTGAAATACATCTGCAAAACCGTCGGTCTGAAGGTGGAAACCAGCGACAGCGCCTTTACCCAAGGTTACAACGCCGGTGATGTGATCGGTATTCCGATTGCACACCATGACGGCAATTATTTCGCGGATGACACCACTCTGGCTGCGTTGCGGGATCAGGATCGGATCGCATTCACCTATACCGAGAATCCAAACGGTTCGGTCGGCGATATTGCCGGTATCCTGTCGGAAAACCGCCGGGTGCTGGGTATGATGCCACACCCTGAACGGGCGGCGGATGACGGTCACGGCGGCACTGACGGAACGGCATTGTTCCGCGCATTGTCGGGGGTCCTCGCACCTGCGTGACTTGAGGTTGCGATCAAGCCCGCGTAATTTCCCGGGATGAGTTCTGATGTTCGCTCTGGCTGGTCCATTCTGACAAAACCTTTTCGCGGCGCGCCCCTTGGGTGGCGCCTGCGTTTGGCTGTCATTACCCTGCTGGTGGTGGCTGTTGCGACGATCTGGATCACGAACCGGCTGCTGACGGACAGATTTACCGAGTCCACCCGAAATCGGGCCGAGCTGCGTCTGGCCCTGTATTCCGGGAACCTGCTGAGCGAACTGCGCAGAAATGCGATTGTGCCGCAGCTGCTTTCGCGGGACCCCACGCTGATTTCGGCGCTTCAGTCCAGCGATTATTCTTTGTCGACCCAGCGCCTGATCTCATTTGTGGAAGAAATTGGTGCTGCCTCGCTGATGTTGTTGGATGGGGACGGGCGCTCTGTCGCCTCCACTGACCGCAACCGTTTGGGTGAGGCACACAGGAGTTTGCCTTATTTCATTGATGCTGTGCGCTCGAACGCCACGATCTTTACGGTAATCCCGAAGGAATCCGGCGGCTATAGCTTTGTCTATTCGCGCCGTATGGAGGCCAACGCCGAAATCCTTGGCGTCATTGTGGTTGAGGTCGATCTGCACAAGTTCGAACTGGCCTGGGCGGGGATTTCGGACGCGGTGATGGTGGCGGACAGTACAGGTACGATCATCTTGTCGACCGAACCACAGTGGCGCGGTTTGCAAGAGGGCGAGGCGATGCTGCGCCAACCGCCCGAAGGGGCCATCCAGCGTGCAATCCGGGCCACGACCGATTGGACCGCTTTGCCGCCCGATGCCTATCTGCAGGGTGAGGCCGTGATGCGCATGGAGACGCGCATACCATTCCGCGGTTGGCAAATGACGTCATTCACCACTTATGCCTCGATCCGGGAAAAGGTGAACAGCGTTCTGGCGCTCGAAATCATGGGATTCGCGATTCTGCTGGCGCTGGCCTTTTACGCGCTGAGCCGCCGGGCGACGTTGCGGATGGCGTTGTTCCAGCGCGAGTCGGCAGAGCTTCGCGCATTGAACATGCGGCTACAGCGGGAAATTGCTGAGCGTGAACGAGTTGAAAAGACACTGGAAGTTGCCGAGCAAACGCTGGCGCAAAGTTCGAAACTTGCAGCCTTGGGTGAGATGTCGGCCGCTGTCAGCCACGAGCTGAATCAACCGCTGGCTGCAATGAAGACCTATCTGGCAGGCGCGCGTCTGTTGCTGCGCAGAAACCGCCCCGAAGAGGCGCTGGCCAGCTTTGGTCGCATCGATGGTCTGATTGAACGGATGGGGGCGATCACCCGACAGCTTAAATCCTATGCGCGCAAGGGCGCGGATGCGTTTTCGCCCGTAAACCTTGGCGAAGCGCTGGCTTCCAGCCTTTCGATGATGGAGCCGCAGCTGCGACAGCGGCACGTAAAAATAACGCAGATCCTGCCCGAAGAACCCGTTATAGTGATGGGGGACCGGATGCGGATCGAACAAGTGATGGTGAACCTCTTGCGCAATGCGTTGGACGCCACCAAATCTGTATCAGAGCCGGATGTTGAAATTATCCTGGCAGCTGGTGACATGGCGGTGCTGACCGTCCGCGACAATGGTCACGGGATCGAGAATATCGAGAATCTGTTCGAGCCCTTCTACACCACCAAGCAGCCCGGCGATGGGGTCGGTTTGGGGCTTGCCATCTCGTCGGGTATCGTGAACGACCATGGGGGACGGTTGACTGCGCGCAACGGCCAGCACGGCGGCGCGGTGTTTGAGATGCAATTGCCGATACTAGGAAGCGACGGCCTGGAGGCCGCTGAATAACAAAGGAATGACTATGGCACAGGCCATGAAAATCGCCATTGTGGACGACGAACAGGACATGCGCCAGTCGATCAGCCAATGGCTGGCACTGTCGGGATATGACACTGAAACGTTCTCGAGCGCCGAAGACGCGCTGAAGGTATTGGGGCCGGAATATCCGGGCATTGTGATCTCGGACATCAAGATGCCGGGAATGGATGGCATTCAACTGCTGAAAAAGCTGATGGGGGCCGACAGCACGTTGCCGGTCATCATGATCACCGGTCACGGCGATGTTCCGATGGCGGTCGAGGCGATGCGTGTGGGCGCGTTCGACTTTCTTGAAAAGCCCTTCAACCCGGATCGCATGTCGGAACTGGCGAAACGCGCCAGCAATGCTCGCCGTCTGACATTGGACAACCGGGCCTTGCGGCGCGAGCTGTCCGGCGGCACTCAGATCATGAACAAGCTGATCGGGGCCAGCCCGGTGATGGAACGCCTGCGAGAGGATATCCTGGATTTGGGGCAGGCGGACGGCCATGTTCTGATCGACGGTGAGACCGGCACGGGTAAAACCCTGGTTGCGCATGCTCTGCATGCTGTTGGCAGCCGGGCGGGCAAGAAATTCGTTCTGGTTTCGTGCGCAGCGCTTGAGGAAGAGGCGCTGTCGAAACGTCTATTTGGTCCGATGATGCCCGAAGACGCGCAACTGCCCGCGATTGAAGAGGCGCGCGGTGGTACGTTGGTGCTGGAGGATGTCGAGGCGCTCAGTGACACGCTGCAGGCCCGACTGCTGAGCGTCATGAACGATCAGGGCACACCGGCCGAGACCAGGATCGTGGCAATTTCGAACCTGCAAGAGGCAGGTAAGACAAGCGAAGATGTACTGCGTCCGGACCTGTTTTATCGCTTGGCGGCGTTGCGGATCACCATGCCGCCCTTGCGCCAGCGCGGCGAAGATATCCTGACGCTGTTCACCCGTCTGAGTGAGCAATTTGCAGAAGAATATGGCTGTGATGCCCCGCAGGTCAGTGCGCAGGAGGCCGCGCAGTTGCTGCAGGCCCCGTGGCCGGGCAATGTGCGTCAGCTGATCAACATCGCCGAACGCGCCGTGCTGCAATCTCGCCGGGGTTCCGGGACGATTGCCTCGTTGCTGATGTCGGATCACGAAGAAATGCAGCCGGTTATGACGACTGAGGGCAAGCCGCTGAAGGAATATGTCGAGGCGTTCGAACGGATGCTGATCGACAACACGATGCGCCGTCACAAGGGCTCGATTGCGTCCGTGATGGAAGAGCTATGCCTGCCGCGACGGACGCTGAACGAGAAAATGGCCAAATACAGCCTGCAGCGTTCGGATTACCTGTAAACACCAGGGAGGGGGCCAGCCCCCTCTCTTAGCCCTTTGGGCCAATTCACTCCCCCGAGGTATTTTTGGCCAGATGAAGCGATCCTGGCCCGTGTTCAGAGTGAACCGTGCAGTTTGCCCATTGTCTTTTCCACAGGACTACCTTTATGGTGGCGGAACGGGCCGGGCCTTTTTGCGCTCTTAAACCCCAAGCTTTGAGTTTCGCTGCTCTGCCGCGGATGGTGATGATCCCCACGAGGCAAAGCAGACCGATTATGCCCTTAACCGGGCAGTTGAACGCCTGAGCCCGCCTGAGCGGGCGAAAGGAAAAAATGGGCAGGACGCGGCATTCCGCGCCTGTCGGAGAAGAACCGCGATGACGCGCGCGCAACGATCGAGTGTACGGGCAGGGGGCCACAGCGCCAGACCCTGCCGCGCGCCGTCCGATATCGCCCTGACAAGACACCACCCCAAAAGCGCCTGTCCCCCCGGACGGGTAAGGACAACGCGTTTGGCGCGGTGCATCAAGGACACATGGCTAAGAAAATGCTTATCGATGCCACCCACGCGGAAGAAACCCGCGTTGTGGTGGTCGACGGAAACAAGGTCGAGGAGTTCGATTTTGAGTCCGAAAACAAACGTCAGCTTGCTGGCAATATCTATCTAGCAAAAGTTACGCGAGTAGAACCGTCCCTTCAGGCGGCCTTTGTGGATTACGGCGGGAACCGGCATGGGTTCCTCGCGTTCTCGGAAATTCACCCGGATTACTATCAGATTCCGGTCGCCGACCGCGAAGCGCTGATGGAAGAAGAGCGCGCCTATGCCGAGGCGATGAAGGCGCGGGACGAGGCTGAAGAAGCCAAGCCCAAAAAGCGGCGGTCCCGGTCGCGGACCAAAGCGGCGGATGTGAAATCCGACGACGCAGTCGAATCCATCGAGGTTTCGTCTGAGCCAACGGGCATGGAAACGATTGATCTGGATGAGGGCGAAGAAGGGGCTGATCTGTCGGTACCTGAAGGTACCTCTCCGATGGATCATGTCGCTGACACGCCGGTTGAGGAACCCAGCGATGACGCAGAAGCCTCGGATGAAGTTGAGGCACCTGCCGCTGAGGCAGAAGAGCCCGCGACCGCGGAGGAACCTGCTGCCGAGGCTGAAGAAGCCGCCACGGAAGAGGTATCTGCGGAGTCTGTAGAAGAAACTGCAGACGTTGAGGCGAAAGATACCTCTCCCGAAGGGGAGGCTGAAGTAGAAAGCGCTGCGGACGAAAACGCAGAAGACGCTTCTGTTGCTGAAGACACCAAAACCGACGCTGAAGACGAAGGCGAGACCGAAGAACAGCCTCGCTCGGACGCATCCGCCAAGGATGACAGCATTGAATCAGTGGCTGATGAGGATGACAGTGAGGACATTCGTCCGCCGCGCAAGCCACGTCCGCGCCGGTACAAGATCCAAGAAGTGATCAAAGTGCGCCAGGTTCTACTGGTGCAAGTCGTCAAGGAAGAGCGTGGCAACAAGGGTGCTGCGCTGACCACATACCTGTCGCTGGCGGGTCGCTATTGCGTTCTGATGCCCAACACCGCGCGTGGCGGTGGCATCAGCCGCAAGATCACCAACGCCCCGGATCGCAAGAAACTGAAGGAAATCGCGGCTGAGATTGATGTGCCAACTGGAGCCGGTCTGATCATTCGGACTGCGGGGGCCAAGCGCACCAAGTCCGAAATCAAGCGCGACTATGAGTATCTGCAACGCATGTGGGAGCAGATCCGCGAGCTGACGCTGAAGTCCATCGCGCCTGCCAAGATCTATGAAGAGGGCGACCTGATCAAACGGTCGATCCGCGATCTCTATAACCGCGAGATTGACGAGGTTCTGGTCGAGGGCGAAGGCGGTTACCGCATCGCCAAGGACTTCATGAAAATGATCATGCCGTCCCACGCCAAGAACGTGAAACAATACCAAGATGCGCTGCCTCTGTTTGCACGCTATCAGGTCGAAAGCTATCTGACGGGTATGTTCAACCCGACGGTACAGCTGAAGTCCGGCGGATATATCGTGATCGGTGTGACCGAAGCGCTGGTGGCGATCGACGTGAACTCAGGCCGAGCGACCAAGGAAGGCTCGATCGAGGAAACCGCGCTTAAGACCAACCTTGAGGCCGCTGAAGAAGTGGCGCGCCAGTTGCGTCTACGCGATTTGGCTGGCCTGATTGTCATCGACTTTATCGACATGGACGAGCGTAAGAACAACTCGGCCGTTGAAAAGCGTCTGAAAGACAAGCTCAAGACAGACCGCGCGCGTATTCAGGTCGGTCGGATATCCGGCTTTGGCCTGATGGAGATGAGCCGGCAGCGTCTGCGCCCCGGCATGCTGGAGGCGACAACACAGCCGTGCCCGTCTTGTCATGGCACTGGGTTGATCCGCTCGGACGACAATATGGCTTTGACCATTCTGCGTCAGATCGAAGAGGAGGGCACTCGCCGCCGCTCGCGCGAGGTATTGGTGCGCTGCCCGGTCAGCATTTCCAATTTCCTGATGAACCAAAAGCGGGAACATATTGCGCAGATCGAAGCGCGTTATGGTCTGTCGGTTCGTATCGAAGGCGACGTGCATCTGGTCAGTCCCGATTTCTCGATGGAGAAGTTCAAGACCGCCAGCCGCATCGTGCCCGAGGCGACAGCGCCGGTTGTATCCGTGGACGCAACGCTGATGGATCTGGTGGATGCGGACGAGGACGAAACCGGCGAAGAAGAAGCACCGGTTCAGGCAGAAGAAGAGACCAAGCCCAAGCGCAAACGCCGCCGCCGTCGTCGCAAGAAAAGCAACGGTTCGGGGGATACACCTGAAACTAGTGCCGAAGACGGTGAGATGGCGGCCGAAGCAACGAAAGAAGCACCTGCTGAAGCCGAAGCTGAGGAACCCGCAGCGGAAGAAAAGGCTGAAAAACCGAAACGTCGCCGTGCGCCGCGCCGCAGTAAGAAGGACGTAGAAGCGGTTGAAGTGGCTGAAGAAAGCGCCTCGGAATCTGAAGATGCACCTGTTGAAAAGACCGAAGAAACAGCCGCTGAGAAGGCCGAGGAACCTGCGCCGGAACAAGCCGTTGAACAGCTTGAAGCTGCTGAGGTCGTGACCGAACCGGTTTCAGCGGAAGCCGATGCGCCGGCAGCGGATGAGGTGACCGAGACAGAAGTGGTTACCGAGACAGTCCAGATTGCTGAGGTCGAAGTGGCGACGGAAGAGCCGGTCGCAGAGACGCCTGAGCCTGTTCTGGAAGTTGTTTCCGAAGAGCCTGAGCAACCCAGCGAACCGCCCAAACCGAAACGGCGCGGTTGGTGGTCCTTGGGGCAATAAACAAGAAAGGCGGGCTTTGAGCCCGCCTTTTTCTTGAACCGGGTGTGTTTCCACCTCAGCCCGATTTTTGTATCAGGTAGATCTGATGTCCGTCCGCATCCTCTTGTGACACCAGCTGGTGCCCGCTTTCGGCGCAAAAATGCGGAACATCGATGATGGCGGCAGGATCATCGGCCAACACGCGCAAAATCGCCCCCGAGGGCATAGATTTAAGGCGTTTTCTGGCTTTCAGGACGGGCAATGGGCACAAAAGACCCAGCGCATCCAGCGTTTCAGTGGGGCTAGACATAATGTGCAGATATTTCCAAGTTGACGCAGTGTCCAGCGTCCAAGCACGGGGATGTGACCGAATGGCCCCGTGACGTGGCGGGGTTGATACCATATGTGCTGATTTATGTTCGGAATTGATATCATAGACGCGGGCCTACTGCCCGCCATGTTCATCGCGATGCTGGGCGGGCTAATCAGCTTCCTGTCGCCGTGCGTGCTGCCCATCGTGCCGCCTTATCTGGCGTATATGAGCGGTGTGACCATCAACGAGATGCAGGACGAAGCGCGTGCGCGGCGTAAGGCGACGATGTCTGCGCTGTTCTTTGTGCTGGGTCTGTCCACGGTTTTCTTGCTGTTGGGGTTCACAGCTTCGGCCTTTGGGGTGTTCGTGCTGCAGAATCAGGTGCTCTTCGCCAAACTCTCCGGCGCGGTGGTCATTGTCTTTGGTCTACATTTTCTGAACGTTTTCCGCATTCCGTTTCTGGACCGTGAGGCGCGCATTGAGACGGGAGATTCCGGGGGCTCGGTCTTTGGTGCCTATATCCTGGGTCTGGCCTTTGCGTTCGGCTGGACTCCTTGCATCGGGCCGCAACTGGGTGCGATCCTGTCGCTGGCAGCGTCCGAGTCCTCGGTGGCGCGGGGTACGTTGTTGCTGGGTGTTTATGCGGCAGGTCTGGGTATTCCGTTCCTGCTGGCCGCGATGTTCCTGAACCGGTCAATGTCGGTGATGAACCGGATCAAGCCTTATATGGGTACGATAGAAAAGGTCATGGGGGGTCTGCTGCTGTTCGTCGGCATCATGCTGATCACTGGCCTGTTCACCGAGTTCAGCTGGTGGTTGCTGGAAACCTTCCCCGCACTCGCCAATTTCGGATGATCTGACTTACCTTGGCGGCAAGGCTGCGTTAACCTGCGCCGCAGAAGGTAAGGCCATGAGCAGTCACACAAATCAGCCTCAGGTAAGACGGCGTCGGGTTTTCTACATACCCGGCTATGATCCGATTCACCCTCGGCGGTACCGAGAACTGTATCGCAAGGAAGGTCGGAAGCAGGCGGAAATTTCAGGCTATGAGATCTCACTGTCGCCCAAATCAGGTGACGGGCCGTACGGCTGGCATGTCCGGTCGCATCAGGATGGCATCGATGTCGAGGCGGATATCGAGGTTTTGGTCTGGTCGGACATCGTCCGCGACAGCATGTCGAATTCGATCCCCGCGACCTACTTTCAGCTTGTGCGAACAGCCTGGATTTACATTGGATCAGGGGCATTATGGCGCCTTATGCGCTTGCGCAAAGGACCAGTGATCGCTGCGCTTTATCCTGTCGGCATGCTGATTGCGCAATTGGCCCTGTCGCTAGGCGTGCTGTGGATATCTGCGGCGTTGCTATGGTCTGTTGCTGGGTGGGTGGCCTTTGTGCCGGCAATAGCTGCCGCTTATGCTTTGCTGCTTTGGTTTCGCAAGATCGATAACCGTTTGTTTGCTTACTACCTGATGCATGACTATGCCTATTCGGCTGCGTTGAATGGCGCCACGCCACCTGAATTAAAGTCGCGTCTGACCGAATTTACCAAGCAAATTCAGCGCGCACTTGAAACGGATGTGGATGAGGTGCTGGTCGTCGGTCATTCATCGGGTGCGCATCTGGGGGTGATGGTACTGGCTGATCTAATCCGTTCGCAAAACCTTCCCAGTGACGGCCCGATCCTGTCCTTTCTGAGCCTTGGGCAGGTGGTGCCCATGGTCTCATTCTTGCCGGACGCCAGGGATTTGCGCACCGATCTGCAATTTCTGTCGACCCGAAGTGAACTCACCTGGATTGACGTGTCTGCCCCGGGGGATGGGTGTGCCTTTGCCCTATGCGACCCGGTGGGCGTCAGTGGTGTTGCCCCCGATCAAAAACGTTGGCCGCTGGTGCTGTCTGCGGCCTTTACACAGACCCTGTCGCCAGAACGTTGGCAAGAGCTGCGCTGGCGGTTTTTTCGGCTGCATTTTCAGTATCTCTGCGCGTTTGATCGCCCCGGCGTCTATGACTATTTTCGCATTACGGCAGGGTCGCTGTCCTTGGCGCAAAGGTTTCAAGGGCGTGATCCGTCAAAATCGCGCATCGACCAGCCGGTTTCGAAATACAGATCGGTTCTTCCGTGAAGCCGCCCAAACCAACATCCCGCCCGGATAAGGTTTCTCTGTGGCGCTATCTGAAACTGTTCCGCAAGGACCTGTTATCGGCCCAGCCACAGCGCCTGTACCGGGCTTGGATGGCCGAGTTCCGAACGCCGTTCTTTCGGTCTTACATGATCAACCAGCCCGAGCTTGTAGAAACGGTCCTTAAACAGCGCCCCGACGATTTCCCGAAATCCGGCCGCATCAGCGAGGGGTTGCGACCGCTATTGGGCGACTCGGTCTTTCTGACCAATGGTGAGATCTGGAAACGGCAGCGCCGTATCATCGACCCGGCCTTTGAAGGCGGGCGGTTGAAAGACACGTTCCCAGCTATGCTGGAATCCGCGCAAGCCTGTGTCACGCGGTTGAAAGGGCAGGCGGGGCAGGTGATTGAATGCGAGGAGCTAACGAGCCACGCCGCGGCGGACGTGATTTTCCGAACGCTGTTCTCAGTTCCGATTGAACATGAAGTAGCCGCGCAGGTGTTCGAAAAATTCCGGGCCTATCAGCGGCAACAACCTTTGTTGAACTTGGCGGCCTTTATTCCGGTACCACGGTGGGTGCCCCGGTTGCATGCGCGCAATACACGCAGAAGCGCACAAGATATCCGGGCTTTGATTTCGCGTCTAACGGCTGAGCGCGCCGATCTGATCGCAACGGGTCAAGCGCCGGAGGACTTGGCAACCAAGATCATGACCACACCTGATCCGGAAACCGGTCATTGTTTCGACACGCAAGAGATGGTGGATCAGGTCGCCATCTTTTTCTTGGCTGGGCATGAAACCAGTGCATCAGCGCTGGCCTGGACGCTGTATTTGATGGCGCTTTACCCCGAATGGCAGGAAAAACTATGCGCTGAGGCGGATATTTTGAATGATCCCAGCTTTAGCGCAGTGTCCAGATTGAAGCTCAGCCGCGATGTATTTCGCGAGGCGTTGCGCCTGTACCCTCCGGTCCCGATGATGGTGCGCGAGGCGAAGTGCCCCGAACAATTCCGGGGGCGGGACATTCCCAAGGGCGCGCAGATCGTAATCAGCCCCTGGCACCTGCATCGGCAAGAGCGTTTGTGGGATCGACCCGATGATTTCGATCCTACTCGATGGTCTACTGAAAACGGGAAAATCTGCCAGCGTCACGCATACATCCCGTTTTCCGCCGGCCCTCGCGTGTGTACCGGGGCTGGGTTCGCCATGGTCGAAGGGCCCTTGCTATTGTCGATGTTGTTGCGAAACTATCGGTTCGAACTGGTTGAAGGTCGCACACCAGTGCCAGTGGCGCATCTGACGGTACGGTCCAAAGATGGTATCTGGCTGCGCGTGGTTGAGCGCTAACACGCTACCATCACCCGCCGCCTTGCTGTATGCGGGTGCAAAATGCGGAATCATTGTTAAACGGGAAAGTCTTATGTCCAAAGCAGAACAGCGCGAGCAGATGTCCAACGGCGCGGGTTTCATTGCAGCCCTGGATCAAAGCGGCGGGTCGACGCCCAAGGCGCTGGCACTTTATGGGGTTGATGCCTCGGACTATAGCTCGGACGAGGAAATGTTCGGAGAGATCCAGAAGATGCGTGCGCGGATCATTCTGGCCAACGACTTTACCAAGGACAAGGTGATCGGTGCGATCCTGTTCGAACGCACTCTGGGTGAGGAAATCGACGGCCGCAAAGTTGCCGATTACCTGTGGTCGCAGAAAGGCATCGTGCCGTTCCTGAAAATCGACAAGGGTCTGGAAGATCAGGCAAATGGCGTTCAGATGATGAAACCGATCCCCGGTTTGGCGGAAACGTTGACCAAGGCGGATGGCGTGTTTGGCACCAAGGAACGCTCGGTTATCCACGAGGCCAACGCGCAAGGCATCGCAGCTGTGGTTGCACAGCAATTCGATGTCGCACGCGAGGTTGTTGCCGCGGGTATGGTTCCGATCGTCGAACCCGAAGTAAACATCAACTCTGCCTCCAAGGCCGAGGCCGAGGATATTCTGAAGACCGAAATCCTGAAGAACCTTGATCAATTGGACGAGGGGCAGGACATCATGCTGAAGCTGACGCTGCCCACCAAAGCTAACTTGTTTGACGAAGTAGCCGATCACCCACGCGTTGTTCGCGTCGTGGCCCTGTCTGGCGGTTACTCGACCGAGCAAGCCTGTGATCTGCTGAACCAGAACGGCAAGATGATTGCGTCGTTCTCGCGTGCGTTGACCGAAGGGCTGTCCAAACAGCAATCAGACGCTGAGTTCAATGCAGCTCTGGGCGGCAATATCGACAAGATTTTCCGCGCCTCGGTCTAAGAGACGCTATTCCGGCTTGATGAATTCGCGGCGCATCTGCGCCGCTTTTTCACGCATAGAACACCCAATGGCGTGATCGTTGACCAGCCCCATGGCTTGCATGAAGGCAAACACCGTGGTTGGCCCAACAAACTTCCAGCCCCGTTTCTTCAAATCCTTCGACATTGCAATGGACTCGGCCGACGTTGATGCAGATTGCGGCGTGGGTGGGTTGTCGGCCTCATATCGCCACACATAGGCGGCCAGTGATCCCTCGACGGCAATAAGTTCCTGTACGCGGCGGGCGTTGTTGATCACGGCCTCGATCTTGCCGCGATGACGTATGATGCCTTCGTTCTGTAAGAGACGTTCGATGTCTGCATTAGTAAATGCAGATACAGCGTTGAAATCGAATTGATTAAACGCTTTGCGGAAGTTTTCACGCTTGTTCAGGATTGTGCGCCAGCTGAGACCGGACTGAAAGCTTTCAAGGCATAGTTTTTCGAACAACCGCTGATCGTCCGCGACCGGATAGCCCCATTCCTGATCGTGATACTCAAAGAACTCCGGGGCGGCCTGACACCAGGCGCAACGCGGTTGTCCATCAGGTCCGGTTACAGTCTTGCTCATGAAATGTACCCCTTTTGTTCTCGATCAGGTTACATGCAAAAGAAACAGGCTGACAAGCATCAATCGCGGGTGCGATACCAATTCAGAATATAGACGCGAATGGCCGACGCCAGGCCAATCTCAGGGTCACGTTCGACGTCAATCTCAGTCGCCAAGGCATTGATTGCCATTTCTTTTTCTTTAGAAATGTCGCGAAAGGCCTGCCAGAACTCATCCTCAAGAGACACCGAAGTACGGTGACCTTTCAATGTCAGTGAGCGTTTTACCGGGCGACCGCTCATTCATCCAACTCGTGATTATCCACGTCGCGGCGCTGTTTGTCCTGTTCGAACTTGGCCTCGACCCTTTCGGCCTTGCTGCGCCCGAATTTGACAGCGTTCTGGTCGGCGCGGGCCTTTTTCTCGGCCCGGGCCTTTTCTTTTCTGTACCGGTTCAGATTGACCGGCTTACCCATCAATCTTTCGGGCCGATCATATGTTCGGGGCGGACAACGGCGTCAAAGGTCTCTTCATCCACAAAGCCCAGCGCGATGGCCTCTTCCTTGAGGGTGGTTCCGTTCTTATGCGCGGTTTTGGCAACCTTTGTGGCGTTGTCATAGCCAATCGTCGGGGCCAGAGCGGTCACCAGCATCAGCGATTCCTTCATCAGCTTGTCGATGCGCGGCTCATTAGCCTTGATGCCCAGCAGCATCCGCTCGGTAAAGCTGTCGGTTGCGTCGCCCAGCAGTTGAATCGATTGCAGCAGGTTATAGGACATCATCGGGTTATAGACGTTCAGCTGGAAGTGACCTTGCGAACCGGCAAACTTCATCGCTGCGTCATTGCCCATAACATGCGCGGCCACCTGGGTAAGCGCCTCAGCCTGTGTTGGGTTCACCTTACCAGGCATGATCGACGAACCGGGTTCGTTTTCCGGCAAGATCAACTCACCGAGACCCGAGCGTGGGCCGGAACCCAGCAGACGAATATCGTTAGCGATCTTGTAGCAAGAGCCCGCGATAGTCGCCAATGCGCCCGACAGGAACACCATGGCATCATGGGCTGCAAGCGCCTCAAACTTATTCGGTGCGGTAACGAAGGGCAGGCCGGTGATGTCTGCCATGTTCTTCGCCACAGCCTCATCCCAACCGTTATGGGTGTTCAGACCGGTGCCAACAGCCGTACCACCTTGCGCCAGCTCATAAATTCCGGGCATCGACGCGTGGACACGGGCGATACCCTGGCGGATTTGGTGTGCATAGCCGCCAAATTCCTGTTCCAGCGTCAGCGGCGTGGCATCCTGTGTATGGGTCCGGCCGATCTTGATGATGCCTGCAAATTCTTTTGCTTTGGCCTCCAGCGCCGAGGCAAATTTTTCAAGACCCGGCAATAGCACATCGCGCACGCTCATCGCGGTGGCGATATGCATGGCGGTGGGGAAGGTGTCGTTCGACGATTGACCCATATTGCAGTGATCGTTGGGGTGAACTGGCTCTTTCGAACCGATAACGCCGCCCAGGATTTCGATCGCGCGGTTGGCGATTACCTCGTTCGAGTTCATGTTCGACTGCGTACCCGAACCGGTCTGCCAGACGACCAGAGGGAAATTGTCGTCAAACTTGCCTTCGATCACTTCGCCAGCGGCCTGAATGACGGCGTCCGCAATCTTTGCGTCCAGCTTGCCAATGGCCTTGTTTTCCATCGCACAAGCTTTTTTGATCACGCCCAGCGCGCGAACGATGGCAACGGGCTGCTTTTCCCAACCGATCGGGAAATTCATGATCGATCGCTGCGTTTGGGCACCCCAATACTTGTCAGAAGGAACCTCCAACGGGCCAAAGCTGTCGGATTCGGTGCGGGTCTGAGACATCTGTCACTCCGTAGTGTATACGTTCGCATGCCAATTACCCGCAACAAAGTTGCAGAGCAATCGGCCAGTTGCGCGCACCATAAACTTAAGGGTGCCAGAGGTATAGGTGGAAGGGGCGGTGAAATTTCTTGTGAATCGCATTGTGCGTGCTTACGTGTCCGCTACAATAATAGGATCACCATATTGGAGGCTCCGGTGGGCAAATCGGTTCAGACTTATTCCTTGAAATATATAGTCTTTTCGCTGGGCATCCTGTTGTTGACCGCATTATCCGGCAGTCCGGTCCAAGCGGCGGATATTTCGCCTTTTGTTGGCGATTATGTTGGCTCTGCAAATGTCGTCCATGATGACGGTACTGAAACACCACGCGACATGAGCGTGTCGATTCATGAGATGAAGAACGGGTTCAACATCAGTTGGACCACAACGACCTACAAGGCAGATGGTCGTATCAAAGAACAGAAATTCTCGATTGATTTCAAACAGTCAGACCGGGCAGATGTTTTTTCTGCTGCGATGAAACGCAATGTGTTCGGGCACGAAGTACCGCTTGACCCGATGCAGGGCGAACCTTTTGTCTGGGGTCGAATTCAAGGTGATACCCTGACAGTATTTTCGCTGTTTATCGGCGAAACCGGCGACTACGAGTTGCAGCAATTCGACCGAACTCTGGCAGAGGGTGGTCTGGACCTGTCGTTTTCACGGTTCCGCAATGGGGAAAAGTCCCGTTCGGTCGAGACTTTTCTTAAAAAACAATAGTCTATTGAGCAGTTATTTACGGAAACTATCCAGCGAGACGACCTCAGCGTCTTGTTGATCTGCCTCTTCCTCAACCTCGATTGATTCCTCGACGATGGGGTCGGCTTCTTCCTCGTCATCGGGGCTTTCAAACCGCAAGCCGAATTCGACGGATGGGTCGACGAAGGTTTTGATCGCCGCATAAGGGATGTACAGCGGTTCCGGTGCGTCGCCAAAGTTCAGCGTGATGGCAAAGCCTTCGTCGCCGACCTCTAGATTTTCGAACCAGTGCTGCATGACAATTGTCATCTCTTCAGGGTACCGCTCGCGCAGCCAATCCGCCAGCTCAACGCCATCCTGACGCGTATCAAAGGTGATAAAGAAATGATGCGCCCCAGGCAGGCCATTATCGGCAACGCTGTTCAGAACGGATTTGATGAGCCCGCGCATCGCGGTGTGCATCAAGTTTCCATAATCGATGTCTTGCGACATGTGTCATCCTCAAAAGTGGTTACCCTCAGCATAGGGGATTTCGACGGAAACGAAAGACCGGGTATGCGAGGATTGTTCAAAGGAAGTGAATTCCCGTTCCAATCACGGCCATGATGGCCAGAGTCGTTGCCATCCCAAATTTAAACTTAAAAATCAATAGCCCAGCCAATAGTGTCAGGATCAGAGCGGCAGGATCCAGGCTAGCTGGATCGGGCCTAGGGATGGTCACCGGACCCCACGACTGTTGGGGAATAGTCTGAAACAGAACGTTCAGACTGAACCACACCGACAGGTTAAGAATCACACCTACTACAGCGGCAGTAATCCCGTGCAGCGCGGCGGACAACCTTGGACGGGTCGCCAATTGGTCCAGATAGGGGGCGGCCATGAAAATCCACAAAAAACACGGTACAAATGTGGCCCAAAGGGCGACGACTCCGGCCGCTATTGCAAGCGACGCACCGCCGTTGATTTGACCGGTCAACATGGCGACAAACTGGGTCACCAGAATCAGCGGTCCCGGGGTCGTTTCGGCCAGCCCCAGCGCGTCGATCATCTGATCTGTGCTGACCCATTGATATTTTTCCACCACAGTCTGGGTCATATAGGCCAGCACTGCATAGGCCCCGCCAAACGTGACAACGGCAAGGCGAGCAAAGAACCAGCCCAGATCGCTCAACAGTTTTTGTCCCGTCAAGGTCAGTGCCAACAGTGGCCCCAGCCACAGAACCAGCCAAATTGCGGCGGTACCGAGCATGCCTTTGGCCTTTGGGGCAGGGGGTGCATTTGCGGTATTGACCTCTCCGTTATAGGTGACATAGCCCCAGAGTGCTGCCGCCAGGATGATCAGAGGAAAGGGAAGGTTTAGCGCGAATATTGCAAGAAAACCCAGCCCAGCGATCGCCCGATGCTGTGTGTCGGTCAGAGCTTTGCGTGACAGGTTCCTTAGAGCCTGAAGAACGATGACAATCACCGTCGCTTTCACACCCAAAAAACCAGCCTGTACCAATGGCAGGTCGCCAAACGCAGCATAGAGCCCAACAAGAACGGCGATGACAAACGCCCCTGGCAGCACAAACAGGGCACCAGCGATCAACCCGCCGGTCACGCCGCGCAGACGCCAACCGGCATAAGTGGCCAGTTGCATGGCCTCGGGGCCGGGCAGCAGCATGCACAGGGACAAGGCGCGCAGATAGGCCTGTTCGTCCAGCCACGGGCGTCGCTCGACCAGTTCCTGGTGCATCAGGGAAATTTGCGCGGCCGGCCCTCCGAACGACAGCAACCCGATGCGGCCAAACACCCGGACAAGTTCTGATAGGGATGGCGTCATGATTTGCGATCCGTTGGCCAGTCGTGACCCTCGTCAAACGCGTCCCGCGCCCAGCGGTACAGCGCGTCATATAAATGCAGCCCAGCCTCGAGGTTCTGGTGATCATCGCGGTATTGACGTGACAGGCCGACCGAGATTGCCAATAGTCCGGCAGCCTCCGGGGCGAGATCATGGCGATTGGTGTCGGCGGCCCGAACGACCGTGGCTAATCGGTCAAGCGTGGGCATGCGCAGCTGAAACTCGTCCAGCATGGTGTCAAAAGTACAGCGATCCTGTCTGTGGGACCAAAACGTATCCTCGATATCGAACGGGGTTGCGTCAAAGGCCTCGGCGGTGGCTTGTACCTCAGTCGGTGCCACAAATAGAAACTGCGCGTCTGGGTCCACGAAACGGCGGATCAGCCAGGGGCATGCGATCCGATCGATTTTGGGCCGGTGACGCGTGACCCAGAAGGATCGACCACCCTCGTGCCATGGTACCGCCGAGGCTGGAACCCGCGGCGCGTCGGGCATTTCCCGCCAGCCAAACATACCACCTTCCAGGTATTCCGCCACACAACCTTTGCTGCGCAGCCAAGAGACAACCCCTTGGCTGAGCTTTTTGCCCTTTTGGCAAATGATGACTGCCGCACGGTCGCCAACCCTTTCGGCGATCCCGTCGATATCTTTGGCGGGAAGACGCAATGAGCCGGGGATTAGATAGGGGTCAGCTGTGAAATCCTCATCCAGACAAATGTCGACCAGAACCGGAGCCTGTGGCGTTCCTATCAGGCGCATCAGCTGTTTAGGTGTAATTGAATTGGGCGCAGGCATGGCATGTCTCCTGGTTTGGGCGGATACATGCGAAACTTGGGCTGGCGCCTCACGGGGCGTTCGCAATCTTACCCCATGACCTTTGCTTACGGCTAAGCGCCAAACGGGTCAAGATTGCCTGAACGTGTTACGCCCAATCGAGCCTTTGACCTGTCATGCAGACAGGTAAGGTGTCTTGCGGAAACTGCCCGAGTTGTTCGAACAAAGAGATGAAGTCGAATTGGTTATAAGCCTCGACCATACGACCATCCTTGACCCGCGCGAACACGCTGCCAGTGGCCTTTAGCGGGGCGCCATTGTCGGCGCGCGTCGTGCTGACATGCAAAATGGCTGACACCCAGTCACCATCTTCGAGGATCTTTGGAATTTCGACCTTGATGTCCCCAAGAACGTGACGAAATGCCATGACCAGATCGCGGAAATCATCCGCGCCGACCTGCATTTCGGGAATCAACCCTTCGGCCATGGTATCCGAGCTAAAATACTGATCTATCGCATCAAGGTTCCCGTTTTCCCAAACCTCGGAATACCATCCTTTGACGACATCTGTATGGGACATCCCGACTCTCCTTTTTCTGTCGGGGTCAGCATGAGACCAAAGGGTGAATAAACTCTGAACGTGAACAAGATCAGGGTTAAACCGCAGACATTAGTGGGAAAATGCAGGTTTCTGTTGCCAGGTACCTGCGAACCCCGCCTTACGCGGCTAGGCGCAAGGACTTAAGTTTCGGTCTTGTTACTGCTTACGCAGCAACTGCAACCGGAGCACGATTGTCGTTTGCAATTGTACTATTTTCGCCGGTAACGGTGGCAGACAGCCGAGACAAAGCTAACCCCTTTAGACGTTCGTCGATCCTATTTCGGCCCCAAAATCCTCAAACGAAGGATGGTTGGTGGAGCCGCCGGGTACCGCCCCCGGGTCCGATCCGCTTATTACGAGCGCGTTTATGTCCATAGTCCCGAAAGACATATCCTATATAGGTGAGCACGCGCGTGGATGCAAACCGGGAATTCTAATCTACGCTTGTTTTAAAAACAGACGCTTACGCGGCCCTATTGATGTTCGCAAAGATCAACCACAGCGCCAGGGCTAATTCGATTCCACCGAATGTCATCGCTTTGATCAGCGGCGGGTTATCGAGAATTACCGAGACAAACCGCCCAAGCGCCGCGCCCGCATAAACAACGCCCAACATAGCATAAGCCATAGGATTGTTAAGCCACAGCACCACCGCGCCGGTTACGACAAAAAGCCCACCGACTGATGCACGCATCTCGCTAAGCCCCATGTTGCTGTCGGTTGGTGTCAAATCCAGCGAAGCTGCGGTGAACGCGGGCGCCAGAAATCCGAAGAGGCCAAAACCTATGGTCAGAAGGGCGGCAATTACGTTCAACGCTGTTGTCATCTGTCCCTCATCACGCAGGTTTACGATGTTGCTGGGCGACATCCTGGGCCAGCTTACGGGTGTATTCTTCTAGCTCAACTAGTTTTGCATCCACCTTTGCCGCATCCCTTTGTTCCAGCGCATCGGCAATCTGATTGTGCAACGCGATGATTTCCTCACGCGATCTGGCGGTGAAGGTGATCATGTTCATCAGGGGCTGCATGGCTTCGACAGCTCCGGCCAACTGATAGGAAAGCACCGGGTTGTCTGCCCCATCGACCAGGGCCCGGTGAAACGCAACGTCTGATGCGCAAAAGGCCTCATCCGAAAGCCCAGGCTGTGCCTGACGGAAAATCTCGGCCCGCATAGTGGCCAGTTGATCCGAAGTACGGCGTTGCGCAGACAATGACGCGCAGGCGCGTTCCAGCGCAAATCGGGCCTCGCAGGCAGTATCAAAACTGACCGCATTCATCGACAACAACAGTGTTGAGGTTGTGATTTGCTGCGAATACGCGTCCTCAAAACTGATCCGGTTGACAAAAGCACCCCCGCTGGCGCCACGCTGCGTCCGGATCAGGGATTGTGCAGCTAGCCGCTTCAAGGCCTCGCGTACAGTAGGCCGTGAGACCTGAAACTGGTCAGACAGTTCAGCCTCGGATGGCAAACGCTCGTCCACGATCAATTCACCCGAGATGATGGCATCACGAATGGCCTGCGCGATTTGCGCTGACAAATCGGCGGGTTTTCGAGGGTCGATTTTCATATTCCGGGGACCGTTGGTGAGATTTTATTTGTCTGACATTTAAAAGTCTGACATTTGAAATGCAAGGACTGAGTCGGGAGGGACGCATGAGTCGCGCAGTTCTACGCAGCGGTTTATGGCTGGGTTTTTACGGTCTGATCCTGTGGGCGTGGTGGATGATGTTCACCATGAGCCGCGGCATGGATCTGGACTGGATCGGGCGCCCAGGCCCAATGGGGCAGGCGATGGCCGCCATGGACCCTCGCATGGATATGTACATGCCGATGGCCGAATTCGGTCCGTTGTTCTGGATGTGGGCCATCATGATGGCCGCAATGATGCTGCCGACCCTAGTGCCGACCTTGCGCAGCTATGACGACCTGATCCACAGCGCCGACGGCACGCGTGCTGGTTGGCTGGGCGTTCTGGCGGGGTATTTCATCGTCTGGGTCGGGTTCGCGGCGCTGATCACGGGGGTTCAGCTGATTTTGCTGTTCGGTGGCGTCGTTGACATGCTGGGAATTGCCAAATCGGGCGTTGTTGCCGGTGGTTTGATGATCGCAGTTGGGGCTTTTCAGTTCACTAAAGCTAAGGAAGTCTGTCACGGTGTGTGTCACGCGCCGATGACTTATTTTTTGGGCCACTGGAAAACCGGTTTCTCTGGCGGCCTGCGCATGGGTTTTGGGCTGGGTGCCTTCTGCGTCGGCTGCTGTTGGGGCTTTATGGCGCTGGGGTTCGTTGGTGGTGTTATGAGTTTGCTTTGGATGGGTCTTGCGACGCTGTTCATGGTATTGGAAAAATTGCCTCAGATCGGACACGCAGTGACACGGCCAATGGGGTTTGTTCTTGTTGCAGGGGGAATTCTCCTGCTGATCTATCCCTTTATTTTCGGAGGATAAGTATATGGCTAAAAACAGAAAATCTGAAGCCGACAGGCTGCCGATCAGCCAGCGCATTGATAGCCGTATGCCCAATCCCAAGCGGCGCGAGATGAGCCCGACGGAATGGGCAATCAAAGGCGAATTGATCCTGAACTGCTCGTGCGATGTGTTTTGCCCCTGCGTAGTATCGCTTGGGGCGCATCCTCCGACCGAAGGGCATTGCCACGCTTGGATGGGGGTCATCATCGACGAAGGCCATTACGAGGGCGAGGACCTGTCGGGTTTGAACGTTGGTCTGCTGGTTGATATCCCCGGTCGCATGGGTGAGGGCCAGTGGAAAGTTGCGGCCTACGTCGATGAACGCGCTAGCGGTAAGGCCTATAACGGTCTGCTGCAAATCTTTAGCGGACAGGCGGGCGGGACCACCGGTCTGTTCACCATGCTCGTTAGCGAGATCATCGGTGCTGAGCGTGCACCAGTCCAAATTGAACGCGATGGTAACAAACGCCGCATCGTGATCGGTCGAAAGATTCAGGGCGAGATTGAGATGCTGGCGGGTAAAGATCCCGAGCATCCGGTGATGGTTTCGAATTCGAAATACTGGATGGGGCCGGACATCATCGTGGCGCGCGGCACCAAATCCAAGGTGCGTGACTATGGCCGCGTCTGGGATTTCGGTGGTAAATCAGCCGAGATTTGCCCCATTGACTGGCATGGACCAAAATAATGATCACCGGGGCCTATGCGCAGGAAATGGCGCGGTATAATCACTGGCAGAACAGCCAGTTATCCGCTTTTCTTCAAGATCTGACGCCCGAGGAGCTAGCGAAAGATCGAGGCGCTTTTTTTGGCTCGATCATGGGGACTGCTAACCATCTTTTGTGGGGTAACTGGATTTGGATTTCGCGCTTTGATCAGGGCGATGGTCCAGGTGGCGGCATTCCCGAAAGTGTGTCTTTGTGCGCTGATCTGGCCGAGTGGCTGCCGCTGTGCAAAACAGTTGATGCCCGCATTTCCAATTGGGCTGGATCGCTGGAAGAGGACCTACTGACCGGTGAATTCACATGGTTCTCGGCGGCAAAAGAAGCTGACGTTACATTGCCTTACGCGCAATGCGTCATCCATATGTTCAACCACCAGACCCATCATCGCGGGCAATTGCATCAAATGCTGACCGAGACTGGATCAGCCGCACCTGTCAGCGATTTGGTGTTTATGCCCACGGAGGTTTGAATGCCGCAGATTTCCTTATCCCGCCGGTTGCGGCGCACGCCCTTCTCAGACGGTGTCGAGGCAGCGGGTGTCAAAGCGTTTACGGTATATAACCGCATGCTATTGCCCACAGTTTTCGAAAGCGTCGAGGCAGACTACAGGCATCTGAAAGCCCACGTTCAGGTCTGGGATGTTTCCTGTGAACGGCAGGTTGAACTGCGCGGCCCGGACGCGGGTCGTTTGATGCAAATGCTGACGCCGCGCGATCTGCGGGGGATGTTGCCAGGGCAGTGTTATTACGTGCCCATCGTCGATGAAACCGGTGGGATGCTAAATGATCCTGTGGCGGTGAAATTGTCCGATGATCGTTGGTGGATTTCCATTGCGGACAGTGACTTGCTTTTTTGGGTCAAAGGGGTCGCCAACGGGTATCGGCTGGATGTTCTGGTGGATGAACCCGACGTGTCGCCCTTGGCGGTTCAGGGGCCCAAGGCGGATGACCTGATGGCGCGTGTGTTCGGCGATCGCGTGCGGGATATCCGGTTTTTCAAGTTCGATATGTTCGAATTCGAAGGGCGTGACCTGGCCGTTGCTCGGTCGGGCTATTCGAAACAGGGTGGGTTCGAGATCTATGTCGAAGGCACTGAAATAGGCATGCCATTGTGGAACGCCCTTTTTGCGGCGGGTGAGGACCTGCAGGCGCGGGCGGGTTGTCCCAACCTGATCGAGCGGATCGAAGGTGGTTTGCTGTCTTATGGCAATGACATGACCGACGACAACACGCCGCACGAATGTGGTTTGGGCAAGTTCTGTAACACTCATACCGCGATTGGGTGTATCGGTCGGGATGCATTGTTGCGTGTGGCCAAGGAAGGGCCGGTGCAGCAGATTCGTCCAATTGCGATTGAGGGCGACGCAGTGCCGCCCTGCGACCGGCCGTGGTCTGTGTTCTCAGGTGGAAGGCGTGTGGGGCAGGTGACATCGGCCGCGTGGTCCCCGGATTTCGGGACGAATGTTTCTATCGGCATGCTGCGGTTGAGCCACTGGGACGCAGGGACTGTTATCGAGGTTGAAACGCCAGACGGAATGCGCCGCGCAACAGTGCAGGAAAGGTTCTGGATTTAAAGGTGGATTGGGGGCTCTGCCCCCGTCGCTGTGCGACTCCCCCGAGGTATTTTGGCCAGGTGAAGTACAAAGGCTGGCTTTGGAAAAACGAAAGGAATGTTGGATGTTCAATGCATTGGTGATGGAAAAGGATGACGAAAGCGGTCTGGCCAGCCCCTCGGTCAAGCAGTTGTCTCTGGATGATTTGCCAAATGGCGACGTGACCGTGGCGGTCGAGTATTCGACAGTGAATTACAAGGATGGTTTGTGCACGTCGCCAAAAGGCGGCGGGCTGGTGCGAAACTACCCACATGTACCGGGCATTGACTATGCCGGGACAGTCGAAGCGTCATCAGATGACCGCTTTAAGCCAGGTGACAAGGTGGTTTTGACCGGCTGGCGCGTGGGTGAGGCGCACTGGGGCGGGTATTCGCAGAAAGCCAATGCGCTGGCCGATTGGCTGGTGCCCTTGCCCGATGGCTTGGATGCGCGCCAGGCGATGGCCGTGGGCACGGCCGGGTTTACCGCGATGCTGGCCGTTATGGCGCTTGAAGATCACGGGATGACACCCGATCACGGGCCAGTTCTGGTGACCGGGGCCGCAGGCGGTGTCGGATCGGTGGCCACGGCCATTCTGTCCAATCTTGGCTATGAAGTGGCAGCAGTTACCGGTCGGCCAGAAGCGGGGGATTATCTGAAATCCCTGGGGGCCAGCACAATCGTCCCGCGGGAAGAGCTGAACGAAACCACCAAACGGCCCCTGGAAAGCGAAAGCTGGGCTGGCTGCGTTGATGCGGTCGGAGGAGAGATGCTGGCGCGCGTCCTGGGGCAGATGAAATACGGTGCCTCGGTCGCGGCTGTGGGGTTGGCGGGTGGTGCTGCTTTGCCTGCGACGGTCATTCCCTTCCTTCTGCGCGGCGTAAATCTGCTGGGTATCGACAGCGTGATGCAGCCTTATGAAAATCGCGTCCGGGCGTGGCGGCGTATCGCCACCGATCTGCCGATGGACAAGCTGGAAGCGATGGTTCAGCCAGCAACCCTTAACGATCTGCCGCAACTGGGCGCTGATATTCTGAAAGGTCAGGTCAAAGGTCGCGTCGTCGTTGACGTAAACGCCTGATCGGAAAAGCTTCCTTCAGACCGGTCGACTAGGATGTCGTCCGGTCTGTTTGGTATTTAAACAACCGAAAAAATGCTGAAGACACCTCTGGTCATTGGCGCATTTCCACATCATCATTGCTATACATCCCAATTGCGATGGCTTAGAAGCCATGCAAACAGCACCTGAATACGGGGAGTGAGCAGCATGTCTGACGATTTCGAACTAGATACCGATGATCTGAAACGGCGCATGGATGGCGCCATGGCCAACCTCAGAACCGAATTCGCCTCGCTTCGGACCGGGCGGGCGTCGGCCTCGATGCTAGAGCCGGTGATGGTAGATGCCTATGGCTCGATGACTCCGATCAATCAGGTTGGGACGGTGAATGTACCCGAACCGCGCATGGTGACAGTCAATGTTTGGGACAAGGGGCTGGTGGGTAAAGTCGAAAAGGCGATCCGCGAAAGTGGGCTGGGGATCAATCCGCAGCTGAACGGCACGATCATCATGCTGCCAATCCCGGAACTGAACGAAGAACGCCGCCGCGAATTGGGCAAAGTTGCCGGGCAATATGCTGAACACGCCCGTGTCTCGATCCGGAATGTGCGCCGCGACGGGATGGATCAAGTCAAAAAAGCCAAGGCGGACGGTATGTCCGAGGATGATCAGAAATTCTGGGAATCCGAGGTTCAGGACCTGACCGATGAGATGATCAAATCTGTAGACGCCGCGCTTGAGACCAAGCAGGCCGAGATCATGCAGGTCTGAGACAGGGAATGCTCAACACCCCTCATACTTCGCCCGCGCTTGGGCCGCGCCATGTCGCTATTATCATGGACGGAAATGGTCGCTGGGCGCAGGCGCGTGGTCGGCCAAGGCTGTTCGGACACCACGCCGGGGCGCGGCGCGTGCGCGAGGTGGTTGAGGCCTGCCCGGAACTTGGAATCAAATACCTGACGGTTTTTGCCTTTTCCACCGAGAATTGGAAACGCACGCAGGCCGAGGTTGCCGGGCTGATGAGCCTGTTTCGGCGCTACATTATCAAAGAAACCCGGACTCTGAAGGAGAATGGTGTCCGGGTTCGGTTCATTGGGGATCGCGTTCGATTGGACGCCAAACTGATTGCCCTGATGGACGCGCTGGAGGAAGAAACCAAAAATAACGATCTGGTTCACCTGACAGTCGCCTTGAATTACGGCGGTCGGGATGAGGTTGCGCGGGCCACCAGGCGCCTCGCTTTGGACGTAGCCGAAGGACGGTTGCGCCCCGAAGATGTTGATGAAGAAACTCTGCCCAAGTATCTGGACACGCACGTTCTTCCCGATCCCGATCTGGTTATCCGGACCAGTGGTGAAGCGCGGATATCGAATTTCCTACTATGGCAATCGGCTTATTCCGAATATGAATTCATCGACACGCTCTGGCCGGATTTCACCGCGGCCGAGCTTGAACGGCTGTGCCGCAACTTTGGCTCTCGCGAGCGCCGGTTTGGGGCAGTGCGAGTATGAGCGACGGCCGATGGTCTGACCTAAGCGCCCGGGTTCTGTCCGCCGCCGTTTTGATTGCCATCGGCTCGGTCGAGGTTTGGTTGGGCGGCCTTTGGTTCGAAGCATTCATCGCAATTGCCTGCGGTTTGATGACCTGGGAGCTGGTGCGGATGATCGACCCGGACAAGGTCGGCGTGCGCGTTCAGCTTGGTATTCTGACCGGAGTGGTCGTTTTGATCAGCTATCATGTGCCGCCGCTTTTTAAGCTTCCGGTTCTGCTGGCTCCGGCATTGGTCGGGGCAGGGCAGGTCGGTCGTTCGAAAATGATCTATGCGCTGTTCGCCGTCTGGATTGCCGCATCTGGTCTGGGCTTCATCTCGATCCGCGAGACGATGGGCTTTGGCTGGATGGTTTGGCTGATCTCGGTGGTCGTGGCGACGGATGTGGCCGGGTATTTTGTTGGCAAAACCTTTGGTGGCCCTAAATTCTGGCCCAAGGTCAGCCCCAAGAAAACATGGTCGGGCACTGCCGGAGGCTGGGCCGCAGCAGCCATCGTGGGGGCCGTTTTTGCGATCTATGCGGGATTTGGGTTCATGTTTGTTGTGATCTCGGTTTTGGCCTCGATGGCCAGTCAGGCCGGAGATATCGTCGAAAGTGCGACCAAACGGAAGTTCGAGGTCAAGGACAGCTCGAACCTGATCCCGGGACATGGCGGGTTTCTCGACCGATTTGACGGGATGATGGGGGCGGCCTTGTTCGTTCTGATCGCGGGTTTGATTTACTCCCCCGGGGGCATGTAATGCGCAGAGTTTCCATTTTCGGCGCGACCGGATCGGTCGGGCAGAACACAATCGACCTGATTGACCGGAACCCATCGGCCTATGACGTGGTGGCACTGACCGGCGGGGCAAATATCGAAAAGCTGGCCGACGATGCACGCCGACTGAAGGCTGATCTGGCCGTGACCGCGCATGAGGATCGGCTTGAGGACCTGCGCGCTGCACTATCCGGCAGCGGTGTCGAAGCTGCGGCCGGGCGGGCCGCGTTGACCGAAGCGGCAGCCAGGCCCGCGGATTGGGTCATGTCGGCCATCGTCGGTGCAGCCGGATTGCTACCGGGTCTTGAGGCACTGAAACAAGGTGCGACGCTGGCCCTGGCAAACAAGGAAACGCTGGTTTGTGCGGGACCGTTGGTGCTGGAAACGGCGCGAAAACACAATGCCCGACTATTGCCGGTGGACAGCGAACACTCTGCCGTGTTCCAGGCGCTGGTGGGCGAGGAAATGGATGCCGTTGAGCGGATCATTATCACCGCCAGCGGCGGCGCGTTCCGCGATTGGCCGTTGAGCGATCTGGTCAATGCCACGGTCGAGCAAGCCTCGAGCCATCCGAATTGGGATATGGGGCAGCGGATCACTATAGACAGCGCTTCGATGTTCAATAAGGCGTTGGAAGTGATTGAAACATGGGAATTCTTTGGTGTTTCTCCGAATCAGATCGAAGTGCTGGTGCACCCTGAATCCATCGTGCATTCGCTGGTTGGGTTCAACGATGGCGCGGTCATGGCGCATATGGGCGCACCGGATATGCGCCATGCAATCGGCTATGCGCTGCACTGGCCGGATCGGCGTGAGCTACCGGTCGAACGTCTGAACCTGGCGAAACTGGGTCAGTTGCGCTTTCAGGACCCGGATGAGGCCCGCTATCCGGCGCTGCGCCTAGCTCGTAACGTGATGCAGCGCGGCGGTCTGTCAGGTGCGGTGTTCAACGCCGCGAAAGAGCGGGCTCTGGACCTGTTCATCGCACGCCGGGTCAGTTTTCCCGAGATGGCCCAGATCGTTGAAAGTGTTTTGGACAGATTTGAGTCGTCAGACGGCCTTCTTGATGCCTCTTTAACCCTTGATAACGTACTGCAAACGGACCATCTGGCACGTAAGTGGGCAGAAGAAGCCGTGATGCAGAAAGCAGGATAGAAACTTGGACGTACTCTCTCTGATCCCTCAATTCGGCAACTTGCTTTATACCATCGTTGCCTTTGTGATCGCCCTGTCCGTCATCGTCGCGGTACATGAATACGGCCATTATATCGTTGGGCGTTGGTCCGGCATCCATGCCGAGGTGTTCTCGGTCGGGTTTGGCCCGGTATTGTGGAGCCGTATCGACAAACGCGGAACCCGTTGGCAGATCGCAGCCTTGCCTTTCGGTGGGTATGTCAAATTCCTGGGGGATGCCAACGCCGCATCCGGCAAGGACGAAGGCGCGATGCAGGAAATTACCGAGCAAACCCCCGAAGAACTGCGCCGCACCATGCACGGCGCGCCGTTGTGGGCGCGGGCAGCTACTGTTGCCGCTGGGCCCGTGTTCAACTTTGTGATGTCCATTGTGGTGTTTGGCCTGATCTTTATGTCTCAGGGCGTTACGCGCGAACCTTTGACAGTCGGCGAATTGCGTTCGTTGCCTGGAACAGCTCAGGAATTGCAGGACGGTGATGAAATCGTCGCCATAGCGGGTCTTCCCGTTCCTGATTTTGATCAGCAGGGGGCTTGGTCTGATTTTACGGATGCACTCCCGGTTGAACCGGAATTGGATTACACGGTGATCCGCGATGGGCAGACACTGGATGTATCCGGCCCCTGGTTGTTCCCAGCGCTGATCCAACAGGTTGTTCCGCGCAGTGCAGCCATGGATATCGATCTGAAGTCCGGCGACGTCATTACAGCCGTCAACGGCGATCCAATCTTTGCCTTTGAGCAGCTCAAAGAACATGTAGAGGGGTCGGACGGTAAGGTTTTGTTGCTGAACGTTTGGCGGGACGGGGCCGAGCTTGAATTTGCCCTGGCCCCACGTCGCACGGATGAGCCGCAGCCCGAAGGTGGCTTTGTAACCCATTGGCGTATTGGCATTGTGGGTGGAATGGCTTTGGAACCTGCGACGGAACCTGCGGGCCTTCTGGCATCGCTTTCCGGCGGTGTGCAACAGACCATTCGCATCGTCGACGGCTCTCTGTCGGGCGTCTGGCATATGGTGACGGGGGCGATCAGTACCTGCAACATTTCCGGTCCTATCGGCATTGCGGAAACTTCGGGTGCGATGGCCAGCCAGGGTGCCCAGAATTTCATTTTCTTTATTGCCGTTCTGTCGACTGCCGTAGGCTTGCTGAACCTGTTTCCCATTCCGGCATTGGATGGGGGCCATCTGGTTTTCTACGCGTATGAAGCCATTGCAGGCAAACCACCCAGCGACGGTGTGCTGCGCGTGCTGATGGGGGTTGGTGTATCGTTGATCCTGGGGCTTATGGTCTTTTCGGTTACGAACGATTTGTTCTGCTGATTGTGGCATCGATCGCAAGAAAATGCCCCAATTCCGCCTCAATTCCAGCTTAGGTTGATGACCGGTAATTGAACCGTGCCAGAGGTAGTTATGACAAAGGCCCTGCGTAAATCCGCCAAAAGCTTTGGGTGCCTGTTCGTGTTGAACTGGGATACATTGCTGTTCTTCGGTGTGACTGCCGTGGCAATGGGCGGTTGGGCCTATTTGATCACTATGTGATTCTTAAGACCTGTTATTGAAACTACACAAGGCGGCCCACGGGCCGCTTTCTGTTTTGGTCTTTTGACAAGGCTAAATATTCTCGCTAATCAGCTTTAAAGTCCAAAAATATTGGGTAGTGAAAAATATGACTGATAGGCGAGGCGCGGGCACATCCTGCGGTGGGCAGAAGCCGAAAAACAAGATTTTGTGGCGGTCACTAACGTTAATATTCCTTCTTACATTGGTAGGTTTTGTACCTTTGCCGCAGGCCGCGTGGGCGCAAAATTTCGTCATTAATTCGTTCGATGTCGAAGGCAACAGACGTATCGAAACCTCGACCATTATTGAACGCACAGGAATCGAGCCGGGCCAGTCGGTCACAGCGGGTGAATTGAACGATGCCTATCAGCGTTTGCTTGACAGTGGTGTTTTTGAGACAGTCGAATTGACGCCGCGTGGCAGCACGCTGGTGATCGAAGTTGAAGAATATCCGACAATCAACCAGATCAGCGTTGAAGGTAACAGCCGCGTAAAAGATGACGTGCTGCTTGAAGCGATCTCGTCAGAGCCACGCCGCGTCTTTACACCGCAAGTCGCAGAGGCTGACGCTGACCTCATCGCCGAGATCTATTCGTCTCAGGGGCGCGTGTCTGCAACGGTCATTCCCCGTATCATTCGCCGCAGTGACAACCGTGTCGATCTGGTATTCGAAGTCGCAGAAGGGACCACTATCGAAGTCGAGCGTGTTAGTTTTGTCGGCAACCGAGCTTATTCTGATCGGCGCCTGCGTAGGGTTCTGGAATCGAAACAGGCGAATATCCTGCGGACGTTTGTCAGCAGCGACACATTCATTGCTGACCGGATCGAATTCGACAAACAGGTCATTCGGGATTTCTACCTGTCCCGCGGCTATGTCGATTTCCGCGTGAACAGCGCAAATGTGGAATTCACTCGCGAGCGCGACGCTTTCTTCCTAGTGATGAATATCACCGAAGGTCAAAGATTCTCATTTGGGCAGATCAGCACTGTCAGCGAAATTCCGGGCGTGGATCCTGCTCCGTATCAGGATGCGCTGAAAATTCGACCGGGAGTGACTTATACTCCGATGCTGATCGAAAACTCGATTGCGCGGATGGAACGTCTGGGCATCAAGCAGGGCGTCGATTTCCTGCGCGTTGAACCGCGCGTGACGCGCAATGCGCGCGACCTGACGCTGGATGTGCAGTTTGTTCTGACCAAAGGCCCAAGGATATTTGTCGAACGGATCGATATCGAAGGCAACACAACCACGCTTGACCGTGTGATCCGTCGTCAGTTTGACACTGTGGAGGGCGACCCCTTTAACCCGCGTGAGATCCGTCAGGCCGCTGAACGTATCCGGGCCTTGGGCTTCTTTGCCGCGGCCGATGTCGAGCCGCGCGAAGGATCCTCACCCAGCCAAGTGATTGTGGATGTTGATGTCGAGGAGCAACCGACAGGCTCGCTGAGCTTGGGTGGTAGCTACTCGGTGTCTGATGGTTTTGGGGTCGCGATTGGGCTTCAGGAGTCTAACTTTCTGGGGCGCGGGCAAACAATTGGCGTCAACTTGTCGACTGCACAGGATGCCGAACAGTACACGTTGAACTTCTCGGAACCTTATCTGTTGGGGCGCAAACTTCGGTTTGACCTGGGATTGGGCCTGTCGACGACCAATTCAAGCTTTGCCAGCTATGACACCGAAACGCTCTTCTTCCGGCCTCAGTTGAGCTATGCGATTGGCGAGTTGTCATCCCTGCGTCTGCGCTATGGATGGCAGAACAGCGAAATGACCCAGCAAGGTGATGAGGTTAACGGCGCGGTCATTTCTTCGGAAATCGATCAGGGTGAGCGCACGACCAGCTCTCTTGGTGTGTCATACGTTTATGACAGCCGGATCGGAGGCCTGAACCCAAATGCAGGCGTCCTGTTTGAGGCCGGTATCGATGCCGCAGGATTGGGTGGAGATAACGAATACTTCAAGACGACGGCCCGTGGTGTCGCCCAAACACGGGTTTGGAACGAGGAAGTTGTTCTGCGTGCGTCGATGGAGGTTGGTGCGCTGCACTGGAGAGGTGATGATTTCAGCCGCACTATCGACCGCTTTGTTTTGGGGCCCAGCATCTTCCGCGGGTTTGAGCCCGCGGGTCTTGGTCCGCGCGACTTGTCCAACGGGCAGGATGACGCAATCGGGGGCAACTACTATTGGGTTGCACGTTTGGAATCGGACTTTCCGCTGGGATTGCCTGAAGAATTCGGTCTGCGCGGCGGAGTGTTCTACGACTTTGGCAACCTGTACAACCTTAACGACGTCAACACGGCCGGTGCTGACATCGTCGGCGAAGACGGCGCGATCCGCCACGTAATTGGTGTGTCGGTTCTGTGGGAAACGCCGTTTGGTCCGCTGCGTTTCAACTTCTCGAAAGCGTTGAAAAAGGAAGACTTTGACAAAGAGCAGAACTTTGACCTGACGGTTCAGGCCCGGTTCTGACCCTGAATGTTGAAAACTGTGTTCATGAATCTGCAGGGCCCTTTACGGGCCCTGTGCGTTTTTCTGACCCTTGTCTATTCGGGACCTGCGGTGGCTCAGCAATTGGGGGTTCCGCAAAGCAGCGTGGTGACGTTGTCCAGCGAGCGTTTGTTCGCTGAATCTGCCTTTGGTCAGCGTGTCCTTCGAGAGATCGAGGCCGAAGGCGTTCTTTTAGGGGAAGAAAACGAACGGATCGTGGCCGAGCTGAGTCAAGAGGAAAAAGTTCTGACGGAACAGCGCGCGACCATGACGGCCGAAGAATTCCGCCCTCTGGCTGATGCTTTTGACGAAAAAGTTCAATCGCATCGGGAAGGACAGCGCGCAAAATTGGACGTACTGGCACGGCGTAGTGAAGAGGCTCGACAGACGTTTCTGGAACTTGCGCGGCCGGTTTTGATCGACCTGCTGCGAGAATCCGGCGCTTCGATAATCATCGAGCGATCCAGTGTTTTCCTCAGCTCGGATCGAACCGATATCACCGATGCCGCCATTGCGCGGATCAATGCGGCGATCGGCGACGGCAGCGCCGCTGAAAATGGGGCCAGTGAATAGGTTTGCTTGCCCTTAGGGCGCGGTATTGCTAACCACGCCGCAAACAGAAATCCAGAATGGGACTGCGACACCATGAGCACGGAAACCAAAAGCGCCGATATCCAGTTGATCCAACGGATCTTGCCGCATCGCTATCCGTTTCTGCTGGTCGACAAGGTGGTTGATATCTCGGGCTATCAGTCGGCTGTTGGCATCAAGAATGTCACCATGAACGAGCCGCATTTTCAGGGCCACTTTCCCGGAACGCCGATCATGCCCGGCGTGACCATTGTCGAGGCGATGGCACAAACTGCAGGCGTGATGCTGGGCGTCGGTATGGACGTGATCGACAGCGAACTGCTGATCTACTTCATGAACATCGATAAGTGCAAATTCCGCCGCAAAGTGATCCCTGGCGATGTGCTCGAAATGCATGTGGAAACCGTGCGCGGTAAGAAGGGTGGCAAGATCTTCAAGTTCAGCGGCCGGGCAACGGTTGATGGCGAAGTCGCAGCCGAAGCCGAATTTTCGGCCTATGTCGACTGGGACATGGAAAAGACAACATGAGCGGCATTCACCCAAGCGCAATCATCGAAGACGGTGCGCAGATCGGTGAAGGCTGCACAATCGGGCCGTTCTGTTTTGTCGGCAGTCAGGTCAAACTGGGCGACCGGGTCGAATTGAAATCACATGTTGTCGTCACCGGTGATACCCAGATCGGTGATGAGACCGTGATCTTCAATTTCTCGGTGATCGGAGAAATTCCTCAGGACCTGAAGTTCGGGGGCGAAGATACGCGGCTCGAGATTGGCAAACGCAACCGCATTCGCGAGCATGTGACGGTGAATACCGGAACTGAAGGCGGCGGCGGTGTCACCCGGATCGGCGACGATTGTTTGCTGATGGCGGGTGTGCACGTGGCGCATGACGTTCAGATCGGCAACCGTGTAATCATGGTGAACCATGCCGGTGCGGCGGGCCACTGTGTCATCGAGGATGACGTGATTGTGGGCGGGATTTCCGGCCTGCATCAGTGGGTTCGCGTAGGCCGTGGTGCAATCATCGGCGCGCTGACCATGGTGGCCAATGATGTGATCCCCTACGGCCTGGTTCAGGCGCCTCGGGGCGAGTTGGACGGGCTGAACCTGGTTGGCCTGAAACGGCGTGGCGTCTCGCGTGAGGATATCTCGGCCCTGCGCGCAGCCTTCCGCGAATTGTCGACCGGCGATGGTACTTTCATGGAGCGTGCGCACCGGGTGGGTGCAGACAACGAAAGCGAATATGTGCAGCGGATCGTGGATTTCGTGACCGGGCAATCCGATCGCTCGTTCCTGACGCCGAGGAAATAGGTCGATGCTGGCATTGATTGCTGGAACAGGCGCATTGCCGGGCGAAGTGGTTGACCAACTTTCCGATCGCCCTCTGATTTGTGCGATGGAAGGGTTCACACCGGACACTTTGACTGCGGATATCGTCTTTCCGTTAGAACAGTTGGGAAGCTTCCTTGCGGATTTGAAGGCGCGCGGTGTGACCCAGATTTGCATGGCTGGCGCGGTGCGTCGTCCTGCCATTGATCCATCGCGCATCGATGCGGCCACGATGCCTCTGGTTCCGGTGTTACAGCAGGCGATGATGTCCGGGGATGATGGGGCATTGCGCGCCGTGATCGGCATATTTGAAGATACCGGGCTGACTGTTCGTGCCGCGCACCAAATTGCCCCGGCGTTACTGCCGGAACTCGGGTGCCTTACCGAAACGCAGCCATCCGAGGCTGATCTGTCCGATGCAGACAGGGCAGCTGGTATTCTGCGGGCCTTGGGGACTGCGGATATCGGTCAGGCTTGTGCGGTGTCCAAAGGGCAGGCGCTTGCAGTCGAAAGCATCTTTGGCACAGATTGGATGCTGCAATCCCTGACCCAACGACCGGATGCAGGGGGGGGCGTTTTGTTCAAGGCACCAAAACCCGATCAGGATCGACGCGCTGATTTGCCGACCATTGGCCCGGGAACCGTTTCTGGTGCGGTGGCCGCCGGGCTGGCCGGTATTGTCATCGAAAAAGGTGGTGTGATCGTGTTGCAGCAGGATCGGGTCATCGACGAATGTAACCGACTGGGCCTGTTTCTGTATGTGCGTGAGCGGGCGATCTGATGCGAGTCTTCCTGGTCGCCGGTGAACCTTCGGGCGACCGTTTGGGCGGCGCCTTGATGGAAGGGTTGCGCAGCCTTGTACCCGATATCCAGTTCGATGGCGTTGGCGGACCGCTGATGCAGGCGCAGGGTTTGGACAGCCGCTTTCCAATGGCCGAACTGTCGGTGATGGGGCTGGTTGAGGTTTTGCCCAAGTTCTTCCACCTGAAACGTCGGATTGCCGAGACAGCTCAGGCCGTTCTGGATACGCAGCCCGATGTCTTGATCACCATTGACAGCCCGGATTTTTCTCTGCGCGTCGCCAAGCAGGTAAAAGCGCAGAGCGATATCAGAACGGTGCATTACGTCGCCCCCAGTGTCTGGGCGTGGCGCCCGGGGCGCGCGGACAAGATGGCCAAGGTAATCGACCACGTTCTGGCACTGTTGCCGTTCGAGCCACCCTATATGGAACGCGCGGGGATGGAGTGCGATTTCGTTGGCCATCCGGTGGCCAGCGAACCGATTTCTACGGATCAGGATATCCAGGATTTTCGCGCGACCTACGATCTGGGCGACGCGCCGATCATTCTGGCGCTTCCTGGCTCGCGCGGGGGTGAGATTGAGCGTCTGGCTTCGATCTTTGGTGAGGCGCTGCGCCTTTATCTGAACGACAGGCCGGACACACGCATTGTGGTGCCCGCGGTTGCGCATATGGTGGATACCGTCACCGAGCATATGCAGAGCTGGCCCGGAAACCCTGTCGTCGTCGATCCGCGTAAGATGCCTTCGGATCAGGCACAAGCACAGAAACGGGCCGCGTTTGCGGCGGCAGAGTTGTCGCTGGCCGCTTCGGGGACGGTTTCGTTGGAACTGGCCGCGCAATCGACGCCTATGGTGATAGCCTATAATCTGAACTGGCTGACCACCCTGATCGCCGAGCGGATGGTTAAGCTGGATACTGTAACGCTCGTCAATCTGGTGTCCGAGACCCGAACGGTCCCCGAGTGTTTGCTGGATGATTGCCAACCTGAACAGATTGCAGAAGCGTTGAAACAGGTCACGGCTGCACCCGATGCACAGCGCGATGCCATGACCCTCACGATGGAACGTCTGGGGCGCGGTGGTGAGGCCCCCGGTTTGAGGGCCGCCCGAGCCGTTCTTGATCGGATGACTCCGTAATGCTGGATTTCGTACTGTTCGGCCTGTCTGCCTTTATGGCTCAGATTCTGACCAATCTGGACAATCTGGCGGCGCTGCTGGCGCTGTCGATGGTGTCGGGGGCCAAACGCGCAGTCTTTGGCTTTTTGCTTGCGCAGGGGGTTGTGATCAGCGCAGCGCTTTTGCTGGCGCTGGGGGTCGAAGATGTGGTGCCGCATTGGGCTGGGTATCTGGGGCTGATACCTTTGGGTCTGGGCATCTTAGCCTTGATCCGGCAAAGGCGGGGAACCGAGAGTGAAACGCACGCAAATCTGGATACCGGGGCGTCGGTGATCATGGTCACGCTGTTGTTCATCAGCCTGTCGATGGATACGTTTGCGGTCCTTGCGCCTCTGCTGGCCGACTCGGCCCCCACGTTCAGAACGGCTGGTGTTATCGGGGCCGTGTTGGCGGCACTTGGTCTGGCTACTGTTGCGCTGTTAGGGGCAAAAGCACCGTTCATGAGCGGTACATTGGCCCGGCGATTGGAACGGTTGGTTCCTTATGTGATGATTTGCGCCGGGCTCTATATCCTTAGTAACTCTTGGACGGACGCGATTTAATACCCGCGCCAGATCCAGCCACCGCCAAAGATACGGCTGCCTTCCGACGCGTAGAACACGCATGCTTGACCAGGCGAGACGCCTTCTTCGGGCGTCAACAGCTCAACCTCTGCCGTGGTATCGGACAAAGGTCTTATGATCGCCTCGCGCGGGGGGCGGGTCGAGCGGACCTTGACCAGAACATTCCATTCACCGCGAGAGGTGAAGGGCTCATCCCCCAGCCAGTTGATTTCACGCACCGGAATGGTGCGAGTGGCCAACATTTCTTTGGGGCCGACAACGACTTGCTTCGCGTCCACGTCCAGTTTCACGACGTATAACGGCTCGCTAAGGCCACCGATGCCCAGACCGCGGCGTTGTCCGATGGTATAGTGGATCACGCCGTTATGCTGCGCCAACACGCGCCCGTCGGCATGCACGATCTCACCGGGTTCTGCCGCACCGGGGCGCAGTTTTTCGATGACGCTGGCATAATTGCCGTTGGGCACAAAGCAGATGTCTTGACTGTCCGGCTTGTCCGCCACGGCCAGCCCGTATTGCGCGGCCATCTCGCGGGTGGCGTCCTTCGAGGGCAGGTGACCCAGAGGGAAGCGCAGGAAATCCAACTGCTCTGGCGTGGTCGAGAACAGGAAATAGGATTGGTCCCGGTTCGCGTCCTCGGCACTGTGCAATTCCGGCCCCCTCGGGCCCATCTTGCGCTGGATATAGTGGCCGGTGGCCATACAGTCGGCCTCAAGGTCCTTGGCCGTTTCCAGCAGGTCCTTGAACTTCACCCGTTCGTTGCAGCGGATGCAGGGCACAGGCGTTGCTCCGGCCAGATAGCTGTCGGCAAACTCGTCGATCACCGCGTCTTTGAAAATATTCTCGTAATCCAGAACATAGTGCGGAAAACCACGTTCCTCGGCCACACGGCGTGCGTCATGGATATCGATCCCGGCACAGCAGGCACCTTTTTTGGCCAACGCCGCGCCGTGATCGTAAAGCTGCAACGTCACGCCGACCACGTCATAGCCCTGATCTGCCAGATGGGCGGCGACTACGGAACTGTCTACACCGCCAGACATGGCAACAACCACCCGCGTTTCCGAGGGCGATTTGGCAAAGCCAAGCGAATTGAGTTGGGTCTCGGCAGCGAGGGCCATAGTGATTCCAGTGCGGGTTAAGAAAGACCGGCAGAATATAGGAAAATTCTACACACTCTCAAGGGGCGGTTTCACTCTGCATTAAGTAGGGTGGTGTCAGCTTTGTCGCAGCACGAAGAGGGTCATAAAATGTTTTTGCACAAAGTTGAGGGTCCAAGATCCATAACCCTGCCGGATGGAACGGTTTTATCGCGCGCCGATCTGCCGCCAAAAGATACGACACGATGGGTCGCATCGCGCAAGGCAATCGTCGTACGGGGGGTGGTTTATGGGCTGATCACACTGTCAGACGCCAAAAAGCGATACGGCCTCAGTGATGAGGAGTTTAACGCATGGGTTACGGCCGTCGCAGAACACGGCACGGACGCTTTAAAGGTGACCGCGTTAAAAAAATATCGACAACCTATGGATGAAAAGGAATAAATGATTCAACGGTAACGTCAGATTAACCATTTTTGAGCAGGCTCATTTTGAATTGGTAAATTGACCCGAATTGGAGCAGTAAATGCGTATACTTCTTGTCGAGGATGATCCGACTACGTCCAAAAGCATTGAATTGATGCTGACGCACGCAAACCTTAACGTCTATGCAACGGATCTGGGTGAGGAAGGTATCGATCTTGCAAAGCTTTATGACTATGATCTGATCCTGCTGGACCTGAATTTGCCGGACATGAATGGTCATGAAGTCCTGCGGCAACTGCGCATCGCTCGGGTGGAAACACCGATCCTGATCCTGTCAGGCGCAGACGACACGGAAAGCAAAATCAAAGGTTTTGGGTTCGGTGCCGACGATTATATGACCAAGCCCTTCCATCGAGAGGAGTTGGTGGCCCGAATCCATGCCATCATCCGCCGCTCAAAAGGGCATTCGCAATCCATCATCCAGACCGGTCGCGTTGCGGTGAACCTTGATGCCAAAACGGTCGAAGTGGAAGGCAAGGCGGTTCATCTGACCGGTAAGGAATATCAGATGCTTGAGCTGCTGAGCCTACGCAAGGGCACCACGCTGACCAAAGAGATGTTCCTGAACCATCTCTATGGCGGCATGGACGAGCCCGAGCTGAAAATCATTGACGTTTTCATCTGCAAGCTGCGTAAGAAACTCAGCAACGCCACCAATGGTGAAAATTACATCGAGACAGTTTGGGGCAGGGGCTATGTCCTGCGTGATCCGCAAAGCAACAGTGTTGACGAAACGCGGATGGCAGTTGGGGCCTGATTTGAACATGGTCGTCCGTGGTCCGGGGCGACCGTCCACACTCACTGAACAGCACGTCTGGACCTGACCATGAGCTCGCCCTATCACTGAGGTCCAAGACTAGGTGACAGGGCGAGGCCATGAGCAAATTGATTCCGGTATCTGACCTGACTGAAGAGGCCGCGCGCGTTGAATTGGCGCAATTGGCTGAACAGTTGGCGCGGGCAAACACGCTATATCACGGCGAAGACGCCCCCGAGATTTCGGACGCCGATTATGATGCGCTCAAGCATCGAAATGCTGAAATCGAAACGCGGTTTCCGCATTTAAAGCGCGCCGACAGCCCCTCGGATCAAGTCGGCGCTCGCCCGTCTGACGGTTTTTCGAAAGTCACCCATGCCGTTCGCATGATGTCACTTGGCAATGCGTTTGATGACGAAGACGTGCAGGATTTTGACCGCTCGATCCGAAAATACCTCGGGCTAGAAGCATCTAAACCTTTGTCTTACACGGCTGAACCTAAGATTGACGGTCTGTCGCTTTCCTTGCGGTATGAGAAGGGCAAACTCATTCAGGCGGCCACCCGCGGGGATGGCGAAGTTGGTGAAAATGTCACGGCAAATGCTCGGACGATTTCAGATATTCCCCAAACCTTAGAAAATGCGCCGGACGTTTTGGAAGTTCGGGGCGAGGTCTACATGTCGCATGAAGACTTCGAAAAGCTGAACGCGCGGCAGGACGAGGCAGGAGAAAAACCTTTCGCCAACCCACGAAACGCAGCAGCGGGTTCCTTGCGGCAATTGGATTCGTCCGTCACGCGATCCCGTCCGTTGCGGTTTTTTGCCTATGCCTGGGGCGAGTTGTCTGAACCGTTGGCAGAAACCCAAATGAAGGCAATCGACCGGCTGCGCGGTCTTGGTTTTGCCACCAATTCCCTGACCCAGATGTGTGAAACGACGGATCAGATGCTGGCACATTACCGCGAAATCGAGGCCCAGCGATCCACCTTGGGTTATGATATCGACGGCGTCGTCTACAAAGTGAACGATCTGTCCTTGCAGGGGCGTCTGGGGTTCCGATCCACAACCCCCCGCTGGGCGATTGCGCACAAGTTTCCTGCAGAACTGGCCTGGACCCGACTTGAAGCGATCGACATTCAGGTTGGCCGCACCGGAGCGCTCAGCCCGGTTGCCCGGTTGCATCCGGTCACGGTGGGCGGTGTGGTCGTATCGAATGCCACCTTGCACAACGAAGATTATATCGCGGGCCGTGACGCCAAAGGTGGTACTATCCGCGACGGCAAGGATATTCGGGTCGGTGATTGGGTGCAGGTTTACCGTGCCGGTGATGTGATCCCGAAACTGGCCGACGTCGATATCTCGAAACGACCCGAAGGGGCAGAGCCGTTTCAGTTCCCCAAGACCTGTCCCCAATGCAACAGCGACGCGGTCCGCGAAGAAGGCGACGCGGTGCGCCGCTGTATTGGGGGTGTAATTTGTCCCGCACAGGCCGTTGAAAAGCTGAAGCACTTCGTCTCTCGGAAGGCCTTTGATATCGAAGGTTTGGGCGCCAAGCAGATCGAGATGTTTTACGATGACCCGGATCTGCCAGTCAGAACGCCGGTCGAAATTTTCACCCTGCAGACACGCGATGCGGCAAACCTGAACAAACTGGCCAATCGCAAAGGCTGGGGGGCGCAAAGTGCGGGTAATCTGTGGGAGGCCATCGACGAGAAACGACAAATCCCCTTTGGTCGACTACTGTTTGCACTGGGCATCCGCCATTTGGGTGAGGCCGCGTCGAACCTGATCGCAACACATTATGGAAACTGGGATGACTTTGAACGCGCCATTACCGCCGCGAAAGGGTTCGAAGGTCCCGAATGGGACGACTTGTTGGGCGTGGATGGCGTCGGTGAGGTTATGGCCCGCGCCCTCATTTCAGCTTTCGCACAAAAGGCCGAGCGCGCCAGCATTGATGCGCTGGTCGCACAGTTGGACATACAAGAGGCGAAACGCCCCGACACAGCCGGCAGTCCGGTCGCGGGCAAAACGGTTGTCTTCACGGGCACGCTGGAAAAGATGACCCGCGCCGAGGCCAAGGCCCGCGCCGAGGCATTGGGGGCTAAAGTCTCGGGATCGGTCAGCAAGAAAACCGACATTCTGGTGGCCGGTCCCGGTGCCGGCTCCAAAGCAAAGAAAGCCGCCGAACTGGGTATTGAAACATTAGATGAAGATGGCTGGTTGCAGCTGATCGGAACCGCATGAGCGGGCGCCCAGAAAGCCTATTTCCGCTGTTTGCAGGGTTGGAAACGTTGGATGGGGTCGGGCCGAAGACGGCTCAGGTCTTGACCCAAGCGGGGACGGAGTCGCCGCGCGATGTGCTGTTCAGCCTGCCATATGCCGTCATTGACCGCCGTCGGCGCGATACGATTCAGGGTGTTGACCTGCCGACCACTCTGACAGTTAAAGTGACTGTTGGTACGCACCGGCCCGCCCGCAACAAGGGCGGAGCTTATCGGGTGCATGTCGAGGACAGCCAGGCAGATTTCCAGTTGGTGTTCTTTCACGCGCGCGGTGACTACCTGAAGCGTATTTTGCCGGAAGGTTCCCGACGGGTAATCTCGGGCAAGCTCGAACTGTTCGATGGCATGGCGCAAATGGTCCACCCGGATCACATGCTGCCTGTGCAAGAGGCGCAGGATATTCCGGATTTCGAACCGGTGTATCACCTGACACAGGGGATCACACAGAAAACGGCCTATAAGGCTGCCAGCAGCGCGCTGGCGCGGGCCCCGGATTTGGCTGAATGGATCGATCCCGCCCTGGTGGCTAAGCAAGGGTGGTCAACCTGGGCCACTGCAATTACAGCTGCGCATAACCCGCAAGGCGCAGATGATGTGGCTGCTCATGCTCCGGCACGGGAACGTCTGGCCTATGATGAACTGTTTGCGCATCAGTTGACGTTGGCCTTGGCCCGTCAGCGAGAGCGGAAAGCGCGGGGACTGGTCAGTGTCGGAACGGGGGCTTTGCAGGCCAAGGTCCTTGCTAGCTTACCATACCAACCTACCAAAGCGCAGCTGCGGGCCATTGACGACATCGGGGGCGATATGGCCTCGGACGCGCGTATGAACCGGTTGTTGCAGGGCGACGTGGGTGCCGGCAAGACATTGGTGGCCTTTATGGCCTTGCTCATCGCGGTCGAGGCCAAAGGTCAGGGCGTCATGATGGCGCCGACTGAAATATTGGCCCGGCAACATCTGGAGGGATTGCGCCCATTGGCCGAAGAGGCCGGGGTCGTGCTGGAAATCCTCACTGGCCGGGATAAGGGCGCGGAACGGCGGGCAAAACTAGCGGCGTTGAAAAACGGCGATATTCAAATCTTGGTCGGAACCCACGCGGTTTTTCAAAGCGATGTTGAATTCAGGGCGCTCCGGCTGGCGATTGTCGATGAGCAGCACCGGTTTGGTGTTCGACAACGAATGGAGCTGTCGGAAAAAGGGCAGGGCGCGGATGTTCTGGTGATGACGGCCACCCCGATCCCTCGCAGTTTGGCGCTTGCGCAATATGGCGATATGGACGTGTCGGTGCTGGATGAAAAGCCGCCCGGACGAAAACCCATCAAGACGGCCATCATCAGCACAGATCGTATGGACGAAGTCGTTTCGCACCTACGCCGTGCGATTGATGAAGGACGTCAGTGTTACTGGGTCTGTCCGTTGGTCGACGAATCCGAAGTCTCGGACCTGACGGCGGCCGAAGAGCGTTTCAAACGCTTGCGCGCCATTCTGGGCGAAGGAGTGGTCGGGTTGGTGCATGGCCAGATGCCATCGGTCGATAAAGATGCCGCCATGAAGGCCTTTCAGGACGGGCAAACCAAGGTACTTGTCGCCACGACCGTGATCGAGGTTGGGGTCAACGTGCCCAACGCTTCGATCATGGTTATTGAACGGGCCGAGATTTTCGGGCTGGCGCAACTACATCAGTTGCGCGGCCGTGTTGGGCGAGGCGAGGCGGATTCAACCTGCCTGCTGATGTATCAGCCTCCGCTCAGTGAAGGAGGGCGCAAACGATTAGAAGTGCTGCGTGAAACCGAAGACGGGTTTCGCATTTCGGAAACTGATCTACAGATGCGGGGCGCGGGTGATTTGATCGGGACAGCGCAATCCGGGTTGCCGAAATTCCGGATTGCGGATCTGGAACGTCAGGCTGGGTTGATGGCAACAGCGCAAACTGATGCCCGTGCGTTGCTGTCTGCTGATCCCCAATTGAAATCTGACCGGGGGCAGGCGGCACGTGTTCTGCTTTGGCTTATGAAACAGGATCAGGCAATCCGTTTGATTTCAGTGGGTTAGGAATTATGTTCTAGTAAGTTCACAAATGTTCTCAAAAAGTTCTTTACCGACTCATCAAAATATGAGAACAAAAGGTCAACAAAGGATTAAATCTCGACCGGAGGTGAGACCATGCTGACCCAGATCAAGACCGCCCTAAGCCGCTCGCAATCGACGATTTTGCAGGATGCTGTGGGGGCCGTGTCTTTGGTGGTCATGCTGATGGTTGCCCTACACCTGCCCGGAGCGTTCTAAGCCTTTCTGCCTGCGATCTCGTGCCGATCATACCGCGCTGTCATCCCCATTTCAGTCAAGGGTGACCTGCCTGTCCCATTTCCCTTGAGGGGCCAGCCTCGGCCCCGCGCGGCTATCCGGACCCCACGCGAGACACGCATAACCTGCCGCCGCCCTTTCCGCCCGGAAGGTGCGGCGGTTTTTTTATAACTGCCCGGTTTTCAGGATCTCAAGAAGCGCCGACAGAACGGAATTCACTGCGACCGAAGCCAAGATCATGCCCATCACCCGGCTGATAATCGCAGCACCCGAAGAACGGATGACCCGGATTATCGGGTCCGCCAGCAGCATCAGAACAAACGAAATCATAATAACGGACAGCATGACCAGCGCCGTAATACCCTGATCCGCGGCGCTGTAACGGTTATTGTCGGTCAGAATGACAATTGCCAGCATAGCACCGGGTGACGCCAGGGATGGCACTGCCAACGGGAAAATCGCCGGATTAGGTTTGTTGGCGGAAATTTCCATTTCCTCTTCGGCTTCATGCTGTTCGACGACTTGTTTGCTTTCGCCAAAGATCATCGTCAGCGCGAAAAGGAACAAGATGATACCACCTGCGACCTGAAATGAATTCAATCCGATATCCAGAGCCTCGATCAGCAATTGGCCGAAAATCAGAAAGAACAGAAGCACACCGGCGCTGACCAACGCGGCGAGCAGAGCGGTTTTACGGCGAGCCGCTGCAGTCAAGCCCGCAGTGACTGCTATGAAAACAGGGATTGTGCCGATCGGATCAATTACGACCCAAAGCGTAACAAAGTGCTCAAGTAATTTTTCCAATCCAATCCCCCCGACATCATGCGGGGTGATTAAACCGGATTGCCCGCAAAAATTCCAATGTTATGCGCAATTTGCCTGTTCAGCTTGCCGCATCGCTTCGGCGGTGGCCTCGAGGGCCAACAGGATCGATGCGTGGCGGTTCTTGTAGTCCCGCGCAGGGATCAAAACTTCGAGCCCATCAAAAGGTGCATCAGGTGCGGGCCCGTCTTTCTTCAACATGGCGGCCAATTGATCGCGCGCAGTTTCCACCTGAGCCCGTGTCGCCCCGATGATGGCGCTGCCCACGACCGAGGCTGAAGCTTGGCCCAAGGCGCAGGCTTTGACGTCCTGTCCGAACTCCGAGATCTTGCCGTCCTGCATCTTCACATCCACGGTCACCGTCGACCCGCACAGTGGTGAGCGTTTTTTCACCGTGGCATCAGGATTCTCAAGCCGGTCCAGATGCGGAATGTCAGCAGCCAGCGCCAGAATGCGGCCGGAATAGAGCTTTATCAGGTCGTTCTCGCCGGACATGGCTTTCCCTCGTTGTCTGTTCCCCATACATAGTGAGCATCTACCGGGATGCAAAAGGTTTTTCTCATGTCTGCCACCGTCGCGTTTGATCCGTCCTCGCTGAAGTTTAATGAGGCCGGGCTGATCCCTGCTATCGCCCAGGATGCTAGCTCGGGCGAGGTGTTGATGATGGCCTGGATGAATGTTCAAGCCATTGAGAAGACGTTGGAAACTGGGCGCGTCACTTATTGGTCGCGGTCGCGTCAGTCGTTCTGGATCAAGGGCGAAACCTCGGGCCATGTGCAGGAATTGGTGGATTTCCGCTTTGATTGCGACCGCGATTGTTTGCTGGTTCTAGTGCGCCAAACCGGCGCTGCGTGCCATACAAATCGCCGGACCTGTTTCTATACCGCGGTACGAGACGGCGACGAGGTCGAGCTGATGTCACCCATGGAGTGAAGGGATCACAGTCCGATCATCGCCCGGATTTCTGCTGGCGACGCCCCCTCGGCCCGGTATTTTGAGATCGCCCGCGCATCGTCACGCTTGGCCAGACGTTTTCCTACATCGTCGCGGATCAACCGGTGATGTAAATACTGCGGTGTCGGTAAACCCAGCAAGGCTTGCAGCACAACATGAATACGGGTCGCTTCGAACAGGTCCTGGCCGCGTACAACGTGTGTAACACCCTGTGCGGCGTCGTCCAAGACCACTGACAAGTGATAAGACGTTCCCATATCGCGCCGCGACAGAACAACGTCGCCGATTGTGTCTGTAAGCTCGCCCAAAGAAAACGGGATGATGCCCGTCTCTCCATTTGGTCCCGCGCCAGATTCGTTAAAAGCGCCGACTTTTGCATCGGGTTGGTCCGAGCCCGAAAGCTTGCGGGCAGACTTGGCCATATCCAATCTCAAAGGAGTGTCCGTGGGACGCGGCGTGTCTCGACGTTTATCACGGCACGTTCCGGGGTAAATGATCCCGTCTGGACCGTGCAGCGGCGCACCTTCTTGTGGGGCACTGGCCGCAGCGGCGATGTCTTTTCGATTGCAGATGCAGGGGTAAAGCAGGCCGCGCGCCCACAGGTCGTCCAGCGCTTTGTCATACTCCGCCAACCGGTCGGACTGACGCATGACAGGTTCAGGCCAGTTCAGCCCAAGCCACCGCAGGTCGTCATAAATTTGGTCTTCCCAATGTGACCGTGATCGAGACCGGTCTATGTCCTCGATCCTCAGCAGGAATTGGCCCCTTTCAGAAGCGGCAATATCATGGGCCAGCATTGCCGAATAAGCATGCCCCAGATGTAACGGACCAGTTGGAGATGGGGCAAATCGAGTTTTAAATATCACGCTTTTTCAACGATATATACGTCCGACTTAAGGTCCATTCCTGGGAGGTGAGGGCCGTATTCCCGAAACAGCAACCGAGCAGCCCCCATATCAAGCCAATCATTCAAACGCGAGGTGTAAGAGACGTTCTCAAGCGCATGATCATTAAAGGAAAAGCCAAGCAGACCACCTTCGGGAAGTGCACGCATCAACATATCAAAAACCTCAGGAGGTGCTGCGCCGACCCCGATGACACCGATTGCGGTGATCGCCTTGTAGGCTCCTTGATCCAAAGGATCGGGATTGGTGATCTCAAAGGTTGAAAGATTTCGGTAGACCCCTTTGGCCAGAGCGCCCTCTAGCATCTTCGGGGTTGGATCAACGCCGTCAATCACTTCGAAACCCGCCGCACGCAAGGCTACACCGGACAATCCGGTGCCACACCCATAGTCCAAGACAGGCGTTTGCGGCTCGGGCAGTTTTGACCATAACGCCTCGGCCACCCGTCCAGGGGTCGCATAGCCATGCGCGCCAACTTCGGCATCGTAGGACGACGCCCATTTCTGATAGTGCGCATGCGTCTCTTGCGGGGTGTCCAGATTATAGACGTCTTTGAGGTACTTATCGCTCATAAACTGATACTACGCTGCATGTGCCAATAGCGTCCAGTCAACACTGCTCCAGCCAGTTGGTCCACTCGGCCTTGGCGCGGTCCGTATAGGCCTTGTAGCGATCCTTGCGGCCACGCCGACCGCCCTTTAACCCGTCGACAGGCCGGAACAGGCCGAAATTGACGTTCATGGGTTGGAAGGTTTTCGCCTCGGCCCCGCCGGTAATATGGTGGATCAGAGCGCCCATGGCGCTGTCCTGCGGGACCTCGGGTAGGGTGCGACCCTGGATCTCTGCTGCAGCCAGACGACCGGCCAAAAGCCCCATCGCCGCGCTTTCGACATAGCCCTCAACCCCGGTAATCTGCCCGGCAAAGCGGATATTCGGTTTCGATTTCAACCGCATCTGCGCATCCAGCAATGTAGGAGAGTTAATAAACGTATTGCGGTGAATGCCCCCCAACCGCGCAAAGCTGGCGTTTTCCAAACCGGGGATCATCCGAAACACTTCGGTCTGCGCGCCGTATTTCATTTTGGTTTGAAAGCCGACGATATTGAACAGCGTGCCAAGCGCATTGTCGCGGCGCAATTGCACCACCGCATGCGGTTTGACGTCTGGCTGATGGGGATTGGTCAGACCGACCGGCTTCATCGGGCCATGGCGCAGTGTTTCGCGCCCGCGTTCTGACATCACCTCGATCGGCAGACAGCCATCGAAATACCCCGCCGTTTCGCCTTCGTGAAACTCGGTTTTGTCAGCGGCCAGCAGGGCGTCGATAAAGGCCTCATACTGATCGCGGTCCATCGGACAGTTCAGATAGGCGGTGCGCTCTTCCTCGGTTTCGCCTTTGTCATAGCGCGATTGCATCCAGGCTTTGCTCATATCGATGCTGTCGGCATAGACGATCGGGGCGATGGCGTCGAAAAAGGCCAGCGACTCGGCACCTGTTTCGGTGCGGATGGATTCGCCCAGTGTTGCCGATGTCAGAGGGCCGGTGGCAAAGATCCAGTGGCCATCATCGGGCAGAGCGGTGATCTCTTCCCCTGTAACCTCAATACGCGGATGGGACTGCAGTTTGGCGGTTACCGCCTCGGCAAAAGGATCGCGGTCCACGGCCAACGCACCACCTGCGGGCAACCGGTGCGCGTCCGCCGTTGTCATGATCAGGCCGTTCGCGGCGCGCATTTCCCAATGCAGCAAGCCAACAGCGTTCTGTTCATCATCGTCTGAGCGAAAAGAGTTCGAACACACCATCTCGGCCAGATTGCCGGTTTGGTGCGCAAAAGTGCCAACTTTGGGTCGCATTTCGTGGATCACCACATCTACGCCCATTTCTGCCGCTTGCCAGGCGGCCTCGGACCCGGCCATGCCGCCGCCCACGATATGCAGTTTTTGTGTCATGCGCTGCCACATAGGACAGTGAACCGTGCAACGCAACACAGGCCGCTTAGATTAAGAATTTAAGGGAATTTTGGGGTCGCCGCTGCGGGAATGTCGACGCCGGTGAGAGAAACCAGCTTGGAGGGACCTTCCGCCCACGGCGACCCAAAAAGTGTATCAAGAGCCATAGCCCTGTCCCAGCATTGCCACAGTGTCGCCCTTTTGGGAAGTGCAAAATTACGAACAATCGTAAAAATTGTTGACAATAATCGCTTTATTGGTGCCAGTTCGGCGGCCTTTTTTCGATAAATGCGGATATGCCTTCTTCGGTATCGCGATGTAGCATATTCTGCGCCATTACGTCTCCGGTATAGTCATAGGCCTGCTCAAGAGGCATTTCCAGCTGCTTGTAAAAGGCCTGTTTGCCGATTTTCACAGCCGAACCCAATTTGGCCGCAAGCTGATCGGCAAGCGACACGGTTTCATGCTCCAACAGCATTTCGGGCACGACGCGATTGATCAAACCCTGCTCGGCTGCGGTTTCGGCCGAGATAAAGTCGCCAGTCGTCAGCATCTCGAACGCGCGCTTGCGCGGGATGTTCCGGCTGAGGGCAACCATCGGTGTCGAGCAGAACAAACCGATATTCACACCGTTCACCCCAAACCGCGTACCTTCGGCTGCGACGGCCAGATCGCAGGTGGCAACCAGCTGGCATCCTGCAGCGGTGGCGATACCGTGGACCTGTGCGATAACTGGTTGGGGCAGGGACCGGATTGACAGCATCATCTGGGTGCATCTGGCAAAAAGGTCCTTGAAATAGGCTTTTCCACCGTCCTCGGCCTGACGTCCGGCTGTCATCTGTTTCAGATCATGACCCGCACAGAACGCTTTGCCTTCACCGCGCAGGATAACCGCCCGAATCGCGCTGTCGTCGCGCAGGCTGTCGAACTCGGATTGCAGGGCAGCCAGCATCTCGTCGCTCAGGGCGTTCAGACGATCGGGCGCATTCATTGTCAGTGTGGCGACTGCACCTGTGTCGTTACGTTCCAAAATTGCCATCTTGCCCTCCGTTGCGATGTTGGGCCAACTCTAGGTCGGCAAACTGAGGAGGGGAAGCATGTCATTGGCCATGAGCCGGGAAGACCTGATGGAATACCTGCGGCAAATCTTCCCACAGGTACATCGGGATTTCGTCGTGGAAAAGCTGGATGAGGACTCGATCGAGATGCGTTTGGTTGTCGAAGATCGCCATCTGCGTCCTGGCGGTACAGTTTCAGGGCCATCCATGTTCGGGCTGGCCGATGTCAGCGTTTATGCGATGATTCTCGCGCGCAAAGGGCGGCAATCTCTGGCCGTTACCACGAACAGCTCCTTGGATTTTCTGCGAAAACCCGAAGGTGGCAAGGATATGATTGCCCGGTGCCGATTGTTGAAATTGGGCCGTAACCTGGCCGTTGGGGATGTGCTGATGTTTTCCGAAGGGTCGGAGAAGCCCGTCGCGCGCGCCACAATGACATATTCACTGCCACCCGAGGGATCGGCCGCGGCTGCCTTCGGATAAAAAAGGCCGGGCTAAGCCCGGCCAGGAAGAGGTCCCGTCAAGGGACTGGGGAAAACTCAACCCTGCCAGAATGGGCGGGTGAATTCCTGACGTGCCTGATATCTTGTCAGACCGACGTCTTTCAAAAGCCTGTCATCCAGCTTGGACAGATTGAGCCGGCTACGGCGTTGACGTTCCCATTTCGTGACCGTCGCCGCAAACCGCACGGCCAGCGCGGCGATCAGCGGCAGCCGAGGGCTGTCGTTCAGCAGCAAGAGGGCGGGGTTGTGCATCGAACGTGTCATCGGGGTATCCTTTCAAATTGTATTGACACAAAGTTAAAGTGTTCGGTATATGTGTTTGATACATTCAGGATTGTGTCAAAATCAAAGGAAGAATTGTAATGGATACAATTTGGCCGGAATCGCTGCCAAAATCCAAGGGGCCGAAATATACTCTGGTCGCTGATACAATCAGAAAAGCGATTGATAACAAGTTGCTGGAGGTCGGAACAAAGCTACCCCCAGTGCGTGAATTGGCGTACCGGTTACAAATCACGCCTGGCACAGTCGCGCGGGCTTATACGATTCTTACGGATGAAGGATTGTTACACGCCGAGGTCGGACGTGGTACATTTGTCGCCCCGCCCAAATCGCCAATTCTGGACGACGTCTGGGCCCGCCAGCTACATTTGCAAGACAACAAGTACAACGCCAATGTCAGTCTGTTCAGCCCACGATTGGCGGATGTTGGGCAGGTCTCGCTAATCCGGGAGTGCCTGCAAAAAGTGGCCCAGGCTGATCCAGGCCTGTTTTTGAACTACCCGACCCGCGACGCCTATCAGCCCATGCGGCAAGCCGTGGTGGAGTGGCTTTCCGACCTGCCTTTGGGTGCATTGTCCCATGATGATATTGTGCTGACTCATGGGGGGCAAAATGGATTGTGCCTTGTGTTTCAAACAATCCTGCGGGGGCCAAAGCCGGTCGTTTTGGTCGAAGACCTTTCCTATGCAGGGTTCCGTCGGGCCGGAGAATTGATGCGCGCTGATGTGGTTGGCGTGAAAATGGATAAGTGGGGCGTCGATCCGTCCGCAATGGAACATGTCCTGCGCCAGACACCAGCACAAGCTATCTGCGTTTCGCCCGAAGTGCAGAACCCAACGGGCGCGCACACACCGCTTGAACGTCGGAAAGAAATTGTCGAAGTGGCCCGGCGTTTTGACCTTCAGATCATCGAAGATGATTGCTATCGCATGGGCGACGCTCGTGAACCCAGCTTTCGTGCTTTGGCACCTGAAAGGGGATGGCATGTGTCTTCGATTTCGAAAACTCTGACGCCTGCGCTGCGCGTTGGGTTTGCCATTGCGCCGCGCGAGCGGAGCGTGGACCTGCGGCGTTCGGCGGAATACGGGTACTTTGGTTTGGCGCAGCCGTTGGCGGAATTGACCAGGTTGCTGTTGTCTGATCCTCGTACGCCGCGGATTGCAAGGGACGTGCGGGTTCGAATGGGCGAATATGTTCGCGTTGCAGTGAACGCTTTGGGTGGGTTCGATTTAAACTGGGCGCCGGATGTGCCTTTTGTGTGGCTGAACTTGCCTTCGGGTTGGCGCGCCGCAGCCTTCAGCCGTGCGGCTGAACGAGAGGGGATACAGCTCCGGTCTGCCGATGAGTTCGCCCTGCGGGACGGACGGGCCCCAAATGCGGTTCGTATAGCCATGAACGGGCATGTGTCACTTGAGCGGTTTGAGGATGCGATGCACAGGTTGCGGCGTCTGCTGGACAATCCGCCGGAACAGATCAGTGTTTGATTGCTCAATGCAGCGGCACTGGATCACCAAAGAAGCCGGCCAAATAGGCGATCTTTCCCTCGGCATCCAAACGAATGAAATCGTGACCAGACACAAGGATACCGCCTTCTGGATCAATCATGTGCCAAGTGAAATGGACAACATCGTGATGGTTGGACGGTTCGCTTGTCAGTTCAACACGTCCACCAGAACTTTGTAAAACGTCGCCAATATGATCGCACAGGTTCGCGCGGCCATTCACTTCGGCGGTCGGGTCGACATAGCGGCCGTTTTCAGCAAAGCACTTTGTCAAAAGCACAAGGCGTTTATCCGGGTCCGTCTCTTGCCAGGATGCGCCGTAGTCAGTGATGGTTTGTTGCCACTCCATAGTATTCACGCTCCTTGAGTCGACTTGCTTATTCAGTATAGCGGGCGAGGCGGGGCAGGGGTAAAGGGGCTTAATCGTGGGGTAAAATAATACCTATTTTATAACCCCTTGAAAATACTAATTTTAAAAGACTTTGGTGT